>CAZHHG010000006.1:0-80709 GCA_964532065.1 uncultured Melioribacter sp. | reverse complement strand
AAGTAACCGGAGATTATAAGCACTCCTTTGTTATGTGTATTGCCGCTTAATCCGGATTCCCGTTCAACGTTTATGATATTTCCGCTGCCGAGTGAAACACTTGCCGTTATCCTGGAAGGCTTCCCGAATCCGAACAAACCACTTTCATATACAGCAAGACCATTAATTGTTCCAACTCGTTCACCGCCTGTATCAATGAGAATTGTTCCTTCCTTAATCATTTCGGATAACTTGGATTCATAAAGTCCGTGTCTCTCTTTCCATGCCTTATATGCTTCATCAACATGATAGCCTGTAACATTTTTATCCCCGCTGTCCTTTGCCCAGAAACATGACTCCCTTGTAAGGTCCGCGATGAAAGCAAAACGTGTAGTCAGTTTATTCTTTTCCCCGGCATATCTGGCGCCGTACTCAACAAGTTTTGCGATAGCCGAGCGGTCGAATTCAAGCATCTTTTCAGATTCAATTATTTTTTTGATGACCATCGAATATTCGTTTAAAGACTTTTCGGATTTTTTCATTTCATAATCGAAATCGGCTTTTATCTTGAAAATTTTATTGAAATCGTCCTCATAACCTGATAGTATAGAGTAGATATAATTATTCCCAATCATAATAACTTTTGTATCGATGCTTATCGGTTCCGGTTTCAAAACGCTCGGTGAAAACTGATAAAGATTCGCAAGCTCCTGAATCTCAAGCTGTCCGAATAACAGAACACGTTTAAGAGATTTCCAGACACCCGGTTCACTGAACGCATCCATAGCATTAATTACAAGGTAGCCGCCGTTCGCGCGAAGAAGAGAGCCCGATTTTATTTTAGTAAAATCCGCATACCATCCTCCCCGGCCGTCACTATATTTTTCAATTGTTCCGAACAGGTTGCTGTAGGTTGGAGATGTTTCTACAATTACCGGCTGCTCCTTCGTCTCTGAATTATCAAGAATTATATTCACTTCATATTCTTTCAGGTAGTCAATTACAATTCCGGCAGAGGTTTCCTCCTGAAACGGTTTTTGTCCTTTAAACACGTCGAGGTTCTGAAGAATATTCAGATGAACCTGGTCGAGATAGTCGCGCACTTTAGAATCTTTATATTTTTTCTTAAGGTTTTCAATTGCAACGGAGGTAATATCGGAGGTATACTGAGTTTCTAACTGAATAACCTTTTCCTGAAATTCTTGAGTAAGCTTAAGGCTTTCTTTGAATAACTGCTGCAATTCCTCCTGATACTCTGCGTATTTGGTCGTAATGGTTTCAGCATTTTCTTTCGTTATCTTTTCTCCCCGGATCAACTCATCGAGCTGGTGAATGAAATAGGGTTGATTATCCATCACGATTAAAATTTCCGGACGCGTCAGCTCTCCTACTTTTATCTGTCCAAGTGTAAAACCGTCCTTGCGTAATTTATCTTCAAACTCCGTCATCATTTTCTGCTGAATCTTTCCGTACTCTGCGAGCATCTGTTTTTTCCTGGATGAGTATGGATCTGTAGAAAGGACCTGCGGAATTTTTTCCTGCAGGAACCTTATAGCCCGGCTAAGATCTTTTTTAAAATGAATAGCTTTACCGGCGTCAAAAATTAACAGAGTGGGACGGTCTTCATCCTTGAAATTATTTACATATGCGTAATCGAAAAGTTTAGTGTGGTTGGGGCTGATCGATTCCAGAACCATTTTGATTGTAGTAAATTTTCCGGTGCCCGATAGTCCGGTTACAAAAATGTTATAACCAGGACTTTTCAGTTCAACACCAACCCTTAACGCTTTAAGGGCTCTTTCCTGGCCGATTATTCCTTCAATCGGTTTTACCGTTTTAGTTGTATCGAAATCAAAAATCTCCGGGTCGCATATCCATCTTAAATCTTCCGGTTTTAATTCGACGGGCTTTCTTGCTTTCTGAAGTGCCATATTTATGCTTCCTGATTGAGGTTCGAGTCAATTCTTTTTCAAAAATAAGATAAAAATAAGCTTATTGAAACAGACAACTATATCTTCCCTTAATTATAATCTCTGCAGTTTATAAATAAAGATAGTAATTTTATCCGTCGGTTTTTCTCAATTAGAATCCCCGAAGGTTTCCGGAAGGGGGTTATTATATTTTAAAACAATGTAGATATGAATAGAACAGAACACGAATTATTTGATAAAATAGATTCCCTCCAGGATTTTTATAAGAAAATCAGGGCTAAAGAAACTGATTCCGGGATATTTCATGTCTCTCACCTGGCCGGATGCACCAGGCAGTTGTTAATTAACAGACTGGTAAAAAATGAAAAACAAATTTTACTGCTATGCCCATCAGTTCAGATTGTTAACGAAGTAAAAGTTGAATTAACAATTCTCGGCCTCGAAGAACTCCTCATCTCAGCAGATGAATTTAACGCCGAGAATCTTCAGGAGCGCCTGACCGATATTACCAAGAAAGAACATTTTATACTTTTAGCAACATACAGCATTCTTAAACTTAGACTCCCTTCCCGGAATTTATTGTATAGAAGTATTACAAACATTGAACTGGGGGGTAATCTCTCGTATGACGATTTAATCGAGTATCTTAATTCGCTCAATTACGACAGCGATAAATTTGTTGATTCGCCAGGAACGTTTTCCGTGAGGGGTTCAATAATCGATTTCTGGTCATACAGTGAAAAGCAGCCTGTTAGGCTCGAATACGACGGCGACTTCATCGAATCGATCAGGCATTTTGACCCTGAAAATCAAAGGTCGCTCGATAAGATCTCTTCTGTTTCGCTCGCCTCCTCTATAGAAAACTTAGAGGAGAATTTTAATGATACTATTTTCGATTATCTCGATAATCCGCTGATTATTGCAGATAATTATGAACTTGAAAATCTTTTCACAACCAGAGATTCACGAGAACCAGAAATATTTCCATTTGAAATAGATCAGAAATTAGCCGAAGAACTCTATGAAGAACCGGCCGGCGAAATCGTTCAAGTTGAACTTCAGGAAAAAAATACCGGCTGGAACGGATCGTTAGAAGATACTTTGGAAAAAAACGCAAGATGGATAATTGAAGATATTTTGAATCAAAGTGATGACAGAATAAATCTCGAACTTACAGAACCACCGCCTATCAATTCCAATCTCGAAGTGTTAACCGGTTTACTTAAAGAATACTCCGGCAAACACTTTCAGATATTTATTGCAGTTGAGAATGAACTGCAGAGCAAAAGGCTGCTTGAACTTCTTGTCGAATTTAATAAAACCATTACGGAGCTAATAGAAAAAGGAGTTATTAAAATAATTGTACTTCCGGTTAAGTCGGGTTTTATCTCTAAAGGAAGTTCGCTCTTATTATTAACCGACTATCAGATATTTAATAAACCATACCGTACGAAAATCAGCAGAGCTTACAAAATCAAAAAATCCCGGGTAAAAGATTTTGCATCAATAAAGAAAGGGGATTTCGTCGTTCACGAAAATTTTGGTATAGGGCAGTATGCGGGATTGGAAACAATTAAGATCGGTCAGATTGAACAGGAATCAATAAAAATTTTATACGCCGAAGGTGGAGTTGTATATGTAAATCTTAATTACCTCTCTCTCGTAAAGAAATTCTCTTCAAAAGAAAATGCAGAACCGAAGCTCTCGGTTCTCGGCGGTACAGAATGGAAATCGACAAAGAAGAAAGTAAAGTCGAAAATAAAAGAAGCGGCCCGCGAGCTTATTACATTATATGCGAAACGGAAAGCATCAACCGGAATCTCTTTCAGCCCAGATTCAATTTGGCAGCGCGAACTCGAAGCATCCTTCTTTTATGAGGATACCCCGGATCAGATCAAAGTTACAGAGGATGTAAAGCGGGATATGGAGAACGGGAATCCGATGGACAGATTAGTCTGCGGAGACGTTGGTTTCGGTAAAACCGAGATAGCCGTGCGTGCCGCGTTTAAAGCCATTAACGACAGTAAACAGGTTGCTCTTCTTGTACCTACAACAATTCTTGCAGAGCAGCATTACAACACATTTAAAGACCGTCTTTCTCAATATCCGGTTAAGATAGAAGCTCTTTCAAGGTTTCAGACTAAATCCGAACAATCTATTATAACCGATAAGCTTTCAAGAGGGGAGATTGATCTGGTTATCGGGACTCACCGCTTATTGTCTAAAGATATCCGGTTTAAGGATCTCGGACTTCTTATTATAGATGAAGAACACCGTTTCGGTGTGTTGGCTAAAGAGAAACTCCGTTCGCTGAGAGCAAATGTAGATACTCTCACATTAACGGCAACTCCTATACCGCGAACCTTAAACCTCTCGCTTCTTGGAGCCAGGGATCTATCGATTATTGCCACACCTCCGCCCAACCGCCAGCCGATCTATACAAGGGTGGATAAGTTTGATATTTTCAAAGTTAGAGAATGGATACTCAACGAAGTTAAAAGAAACGGCCAGATTTATTTTGTTCATGACAGGATTCAATCGATCGAAAAGATTTCCGCTTATATTCAGAAACATATTCCCGAGATCAATATATGTGTTGCCCACGGTCAGATGAAACCGGCGCAGCTTGAAAAAGTGATTTATGAATTTCTGAACAAGAAGTACCATATGCTTATTTCAACCAAGATTATTGAATCGGGTATCGATATTCCAAATGTTAATACAATAATTGTTAATCGTGCCGACCGGTTCGGACTAGCCGAGCTTCATCAATTGAGGGGCCGGGTTGGAAGAAGTGACCGTCAGGCATATGCATATTTTCTTGTTCCATCATTAAATTCGGTAACCAAGAAAGCGGTCCGCCGTCTTCAGTCGATTGAAGAATACACCGATCTCGGGGAAGGGTTCAATCTTTCAATGCGCGATCTTGAAATCCGCGGCGCAGGTAATTTATTAGGAACCGAGCAGAGCGGATTTATTGATTCGGTTGGCTTTGAGCTCTATATGAAATTGCTTGATGAAGCGGTTGAAGAACTGAAACAGGATGAATTCAAGGATGTATTTAAGGATCTTCCCAAAATTGCAGAGCGCTCTGAACCTACGATTGACACATATTTTGAAATCGGTATTCCCAAGCATTATATGCCGGATCAGTCGGACAGGTTAAGTTTTTATACCGCGTTGTTTTCAATGATTAAGATTGAAGAACTCGATGAGATAAAAGAGGAGATGTTCGACCGGTTCGGTAAGCCTCCTGTCATTGTAGAAAGATTAATTTCAGCTGCCCTTATCAGGTACTATTCATCATATGCATTGATTGAGAGAATTGTAATTCAGAAAGAAAAAACTTCTGTAATTCTTCCTAAGGGTGAACGCGAAGAGTTTTATAAAACTAAATTTGTCCCGATGCTCGACTTTATAAATAAAAACTATTCTAAAGAGGTCAGGTTTACTCAAAACAGGGATCTGCTTAAACTTGAAATTACTAAAAGATTTGAATCACCCGAGCAAAATTTAATATTCTTGATTAACTTTATGCAGAGCTTAAATAACATTATCAATGACTGATCCGGATGATTGAAGCTATTATAATACTGTTTCTGGTAATGCTGAACGGTTTTTTTGCACTGTCTGAAATTGCAATAGTATCCTCTAAAAAAGCGAGACTGGAAGATTTTGCAAAAAAAGGTAAAAAAGGTGCCGCAATTGCTTTAGGCCTTATGCATGAACCGGAGAAGTTTCTTTCTACTGTTCAGGTTGGAATAACATTAATCGGGGTTGTTGCCGGTGCTTACGGAGGCATTGCCATATCGGAGGATATTACTCCTGTATTGCAAAAGATCGATTTTATTAAAGAGGCAGCCGGTGAGATTTCAATTGTACTGGTTGTTTCTGCAATTACATACCTTTCACTTGTTGTTGGAGAACTTGTTCCTAAAACCATTGCATTCAACAATCCTGAATCTATTGCTGTTATTGTTGCTCCTTCCATGAAAATATTATCGGTATTAGTTTCACCGGTAATCTGGTTTCTTAGTATTTCTACAAAACTCTTTTTAAAAGTATTTCGTATAAAGCAGAATATTCAACCTCCCGTAACGGAAGAGGAGTTAAAAATTCTTTTGGAACAGGGATCCAAATATGGAACAGTTGAAACCAAAGAAGCTGATATGATCAGGAGTATTTTCAGACTCGGTGATAGAAATGCGGATTCGATTATGACTATCAGAAAAGATATTGTCTGGATAAATGTTAACGATTCACCCGATAAAGTAAGAGACTTTATTGTTAAGCATAAATTTTCCAAATACCCTGTCTGCGACGGTTCGCTGGATAAACTGCTCGGTATAATGACCATAAGGGATTTTCTCGAAAATTATTTTACGATTGATGATGTAAATCTCCGTTCAATTCTGTTTCAACCTGTTATTGTAACCGAGTTTACAAGTTCGCTAAAAATTCTGGATAAATTCAGAGAGACAAAAATTTATACCGCCATTGTGATTGATGAATACGGCGACGTAAAGGGAATGATTACTCTGCACGATCTTGTTGAAAACATTTTCGGCGACCTTCCCGAGTTTTTTGAAAAGAGCGAGCAGGAAATCTATTATGAAAAAGACGGATCGATGCTTATAGATGGTTCCTACCTTGTTGATGAGCTGGAAGAAAAATTAAATATAGAGCTGGAAGAGAAGGATAAATACAATACACTCGGTGGATTTATGATGTATTATCTTAACCGGATCCCTGCTACAGGCGACAGCTTTGAAAAATTCAATTACCTTTTTAAAGTGGTTGATATGGATGGTAAACGGGTCGATAAAGTAATGGTTAGAAAGATTAATTAATCAAAAGAAATTTTTCCTTCCACAATTGAGGAGTAGTAATGGGTAGAATATTTAAAGTGTTTTTTGTTCTGATTCTGATCGCGCTCATCGGAATTCAATTTATAAATGTAGATAGAACCAATCCTGTTGTAACTGCAGACCTTAAAGCTCCGGTTGCAATTAAAGAGCTTTTAGTAAAATCATGTTACGATTGCCATTCGAATCAAACCGAATGGCCTTGGTACAGTTATGTTGCCCCTGTTTCATGGCTCGTCGCAAATGATGTTGCTGAAGGTAGAAAACACCTTAACTTTTCCGACTGGGAAAAGCTGCCCGGCAGAAAAAAAGAGGAACTGAAAAAAGAGATCTGGGAGGAAGTCCGGGATGATAATATGCCTATGACAATTTATACATATACGCACCCGGAAGCCAAGCTCGATTTTACACAGAAGAATCTGATTAAACAGTGGGCTACCGGCAATGGATTCTTGAATTGATCTATTTAATCGTGAAAGAACCGTCTTAAAAACTTCTGCTCATCCGGAGCTTATCACTGTTCTTCATAGTAACAGTGTAATTGCCAGGCGAACCAGATTGCATTTTATGAACCTGGTCGATACTTTTATTTAAGAGTGATTTATTCCGGCATACTTTTCCAGATTACTTAAAATCGTTAAATGAATATATAACTATCATATTTTTTTGACGTCAAAATTACAGAAGAAAATAAATTTCTATGGATATAAAAGAACGGCGCTACGATATTGACTGGTTAAGAGTAATAGCTTTCTACCTGCTGATTCTCTATCATGTCGGCATGATATTCGTCCCCTGGGATTTTCATATTAAAAACAATACAACAGCTGAGTGGTTCGAAACATGGATGGTATTTTTAAACCAGTGGCGACTTCCATTATTATTCATGATTTCAGGAATTGTGGTTTATCATTCATTAGGAAAACGTTCCGGCGGTAAATTTTTACTTGAAAGAACCAGACGGCTTTTTATTCCACTTGTTTTTGGTATGATGGTTATTGTCCCGCCTCAAATATATTTTGAAAGAATTTCCAATGGAGTTCATTTTGCAAACTACTGGGAATTCTGGAAGACCGTTTTCAATTTTGTACCGTATCCGCTCGGCGGAAGTTTAAGCTGGCACCACCTTTGGTATGTGCTCTATGTATTTTTCTATTCGATAGTTGCTTTGCCATTGTTTCTATTCCTTAAAAATTTCAAATCTGAATCCTTGAGAAAAGGAATAAATGATTTTGTTAAGAAGCATCCCAACTCTATCTATCTTATTTCTCTGCCTCTATATTTGTTAAGTCTGGTTCTTGCAGGTCACTTTCCAACAACACTTGGTTTTTTCGACGATTGGTATAACCACAGCATCTCGTTTACGTTGTTTGTATATGGATTCTTTATTTCTGCAATTGATGGCCTGTCAGAAGTTATTACCGCGAAACGGAAACAGTCTTTAATATTAGCGTTAGTTCCATCTCTGTTCCTGATACTTTTTGTATGGGGTCCGACATTTGAGATATTCAACGACCGCACAGAGGAATTCGCTTTTATCTATAGAATTCTCAAATGGGTGCTGATTCCTTGCTGGCTCTTTACTTTTATAGGATTCGGAAAAATATTGTTAAACAAATCAAGCAGAGTGCTTGCTTATGCAAATGAATCTGTCTACCCTCTTTATATACTTCATCAAACTGTTATGATCTTCTTCGGATATTACATAATTCAATGGAACTGGGGAATTATGCCTAAGTTTATTCTCCTTGTCATATTAACATTCGGCGGAAGTTTAATGATATATGAATTACTGGTTAAACGGATCAGAATTCTGCGAATACTTTTTGGTATGAAACCGGCTGTTAATAAACCGGCATTCGCAAAATTCAATAGGGAAGAAAAGAATCTTGAAGTAGAAACCGGCGACTGAAAATAATTCAATCGGTAGCGGGATATTCAGTATCCCGTTTTTTTTGAACTAATCCATCCAAGACATCGTTGTCCTTCATATAAAACTCTATAATATAGAAATCGGTTCTATTAATTATTAAATTTGCTTTCGCATTTAATAAATTCTACCATTTTTCTGCAGATAATGAAATACAAAGGAAATATAAATGAACGATATTAAAAACAATGGTCAGTCAGTTCTCGATGAAGTTGAGTTACGGGAATGGCTCGAATCCCTTGAGTATGTTCTTCAATCAGGTGGGCCGGAAAAAGTAAAAGAGCTTTTGCACAATTTGAGTGTTTACTCACAGGAATCCGGTGTAGAAATCCCGTTTACTGCAAATACCCCTTATATAAATACAATTCCAAAAGAGAGTCAGCCTCCTTTCCCGGGCGGAAGAGAAATTGAACGCCGCATAAAAAGTTTGATACGTTGGAATGCAATGGCTATGGTTGTCCGCGCCAATAAAGAGGAATCGGGAATCGGCGGGCATATTTCAACCTACGCATCGGCTGCAACCTTGTACGAAGTCGGCTTCAATCATTTCTTCAGAGGGAAAGATGGGAATCATCCGGGCGATATAATTTATTTTCAGGGCCATGCCGCACCCGGCTTTTATGCGCGCGCATTCCTGGAAGGAAGACTTTCTAAAGAGCTGCTGCAGAATTTTAGAAGGGAGTTAAAACCCGGCGGAGGACTTTCTTCCTACCCTCATCCCTGGCTGATGCCGGAGTTCTGGGAATTCCCGACCGTATCGATGGGTCTTGGTCCGATTCAGGCAATTTATCAGGCCCGATTTGCAGGGTATCTCGAAGACAGAGGATTGAAACAGCCAAGCGATCAGAAAGTCTGGGCTTTCCTTGGTGACGGCGAGACCGATGAACCTGAAGCTCTCGGCGCAATCTCTCTTGCTGCACGTGAAAAACTTGATAACCTTATTTTTGTAATCAATTGTAATTTACAACGCCTCGATGGCCCCGTTCGCGGAAACGGAAATATTATTCAGGAACTTGAAGCCAGTTTCCGGGGAGCCGGCTGGAATGTGATTAAAGTAATCTGGGGCAGCGATTGGGATCCGTTGCTCGATGAAGATAAAAACGGACTTCTTATTAAAAGAATGAATGAAATTATTGACGGAGAATCCCAGAATTATATTGTTCGCGGCGGAAAATTTATACGCGATCACTTCTTCGGAAAATATCCTGAAGTAGCTAAACTGGTTGAGAAATATTCGGATGAAACACTAGAGAAAATGAAACGCGGCGGCCACGATCCTGAAAAAGTATATGCTGCATATAAAGCCGCTGTTGAACATAAAGACGCACCGACGGTTATTCTTGCCAAAACCGTTAAGGGATACGGACTGGGAGAAGCGGGCGAGGGAAAGAATATAACGCATCAGCAGAAAAAGCTTAATGAAGATGAGTTGAAAGAATTTAGAACACGTTTCGGCATACCGATCAGTGACGATGAAGTTGTTAAAGCTCCTTTCTATCGCCCAGCCGAGGATAGTCCTGAGATTACTTATTTGAAGGAGAGAAGAAAACAGCTCGGCGGTTACGTACCTAAGAGAGTTGTAAAAGCAACACCGGTTAAGACACCGTCCGAGGAATTGTTCGAGGAATTCTATCAGGGCACTGAGGGTCGCGAAGTTTCAACAACTATGGTGTTCGTAAGAATCCTGTCGAAACTGCTGCGGGATAAAGAACTTGGTCACCTTGTTGTACCAATCGTTCCCGATGAAGCGCGTACATTCGGAATGGAAGCCCTCTTCCGCCAGATCGGTATCTACTCACATGCCGGCCAGCTCTATGAACCGGTTGATAAGGACAGTCTGCTCTATTATAAAGAGGCAAAGAACGGTCAGATCCTTGAAGAAGGAATTACCGAGGCCGGATCTATGTCTTCATTTATTGCCGCGGGAACCGCTTATGCCACACATGGAATTAATACTATTCCATTCTTTATCTATTATTCAATGTTCGGATTTCAGAGATTCGGAGATCTTGCCTGGGCTGCGGGTGATATGCGTTGTAAAGGATTTCTACTTGGCGCTACAGCAGGACGAACCACGCTTGCTGGTGAGGGACTTCAGCATCAGGACGGAAACAGCCTTCTCCTCTCCTATACTCTGCCTAATCTTATGGCATACGATCCTGCTTTTGCATATGAACTTGCGGTGATAATCCGCGATGGAATTTACAGGATGTATGAAAAACAGGAGAATATATTCTACTATATAACCGTGATGAACGAAAACTATGCTCAGCCCGAAATGCCCCAAGGATCAAAGGAAGGTATTCTGAAAGGAATGTACCGATTCAAAAAAAGTGAACTGAAAAATGCTAAGGGAAAAGTACATCTTCTCGGAAGCGGTACAATTCTTAATGAAGTTATAAAAGCAGCGGAAAAACTTGAAAAGGATTACAATGTTGCTGCCGATATCTGGAGTGTAACAAGTTATAAGAATCTTCATCTTGATGCGCAGGAAACAGAAAGATGGAATATGCTGAATCCCGGTAAAGATCCAAGAACTCCTTATGTTTCTGAAATCACGAAAGGTGAGAATGGAGTTTTTATTGCCGCGTCGGATTTTGTTCAGCTCTCCAGCGATGCTATTGCTAAATGGCTCCCCGGACCGCTTCATTCTCTCGGAACTTTCGGATTCGGAAGAAGCGAAGGCCGTGCATCTCTTAGAGATTTCTTCGAAGTGGATACAAAACATATTGTGTATGCGTCACTCCATTCACTTGCCAAAGAAGGTAAAATAAAAACCGAAACCGTTAAGAAGGCACAGAAAGATTTGGGTATAAATCCGGATAAACCTAATCCGGCTAAAAGCTAATTGTAAATTTGTCATCCTAAAGTTTTCGGGATGAAGATTTAAAAATAATTTTGAAAGGATTCTTCATTTAATAAGAAGAATTTAATTGAGGATAAAATGATAGTAGATTTTAGAATGCCGTTTCTTGGCGATGGAATAAATTCCGCTGATGTTATTAAAATACCTGTTAAACCGGGCGACAAAATTGAAATAGACCAGGTGGTTGTAGAAATTGAAACGGACAAGGCAACAGTCGAAGTCCCGTCCGAAATAGCCGGTATAGTTAAAGAGGTATTTGTAAAAGAAGGTAGTAAAGCCAATGTTGGTGAACCGGTATTATCTATTGAGGTTGCAGAAAGTGAGGCGCCAGGTAAAAAATCGGAAACCCGGATAGTAGAATCAGAATCTGATAAAACGGCGTTGGTTAAAAAATCTGAACCAGCCGAAACAAAAATTGCGGCGGACAAACCAAAACCGGCAATTAACAATTCCGTATCAACTTATGAGTTTAAGATTCCGGCTCTCGGAGAAAATATCTCATCAGCCCAGATAGTAAAAGTACTTGTAAAGCCGGGGGACAGGATTAAGAATGAACAAATCGTTTTTGAAATTGAAACTGATAAAGCTACGGTAGAAGTTCCTTCTGAATCTGCAGGTGTTGTGAAAGAAGTTAAGATTAAAGAGGGTGATAAAGTACCCGTTGGATCAGTGGCATTGATAATTGAAGGCTCTGAACTTTCAAGCGAAACTACATCAAAACCGGAATCAGGTATTCCTGCCGCACAGGTTCCACCGGTTTCATCTTCAAGCGGTAAGAAAACGGAGGGCAAAGAACCGGCGGCAGCTAAAGAACATTCACATATGCCGCAGGTTATAACTGTTCCCAAAGACATTTCTAAAGTTGTAGTCCCCGCTGCGCCTTCCGTTAGAAGATTTGCACGCGAAATCGGTGTTGAAATTACCGGCGTTAGAGGAGGCGGACCCGGTGGCAGAATATCGATTGAAGATGTTAAAGCGTATGCGAAAAATCTGAATCAGCAGATTCAGAAAGGAGGAATAGTTGGCGGCGGTGTTTCAATTACAAAAGAAACATTACCCGATTTCAGTAAGTGGGGAGAGATTGACCGTCAGCCAATGAGCAATATTCGCCGCAAGACTGCCGAGCATTTAAGCTATGCCTGGGCAACTATACCACACGTTACACAATTCGATAAAGCCGATATCACCGAACTTGAAAAACTCCGTAAACAATTCGGTAAAAAAGTTGAAGAGGCCGGCGGAAAGCTTACAGTTACAGGAATTCTGCTTAAAGTAATTGCTTCTGCAATGAAAGTTTTTCCGCAATTCAATTCCAGCGTTGATATGGAAAAGAATGAAGTTGTATATAAGAAATATTTCAACATCGGTATTGCGGTTGATACGGACAGGGGATTGCTTGTCCCGGTAATCCGCGATGTTGATAAAAAGAACATAACTCAGATTTCTGTTGAACTTAATGAAATAAGCCGGAAAGCCCGCGACAAAAAACTCTCTCTTGAGGAAATGCAGGGAGGATGCTTCACAATTTCGAACCTGGGCGGAATCGGAGGAACCTATTTTACACCGATTGTTAATTCACCCGAAGTTGCGATTCTCGGTGTTTCGAAATCCTCTTTCGAACCTGTATATATAGATGGAGAATTTAAACCAAGACTGATGATGCCGCTATCACTTTCTTACGATCACAGAATAATTGATGGCGCAGACGCAATTAGGTTTTTGCGCTGGGTTATTAATGCACTGGAAAATCCATTCTTACTAAGTTTGGAAGGATAATAATTTGGGGGACGTTCAGGATTGAACGTCTCGTTTATTTTTGTCTCTCCAACACCTTGAACTTTATATCACGCTTAAGACATCTCTTGACTGATAATTTAATTATTCGTTTTTTGTAATTGAATTTCCGCAGGTGTTTGATTTGAACAAATACAGAGGCAAATCCCCAGAGGATGTAATTCGAATTGTAACCACAGAAATTATCCTTCGCGCAATTAAACTCGGCCGCAAAAAGAACCGGCAGATCTTTATAAGCAAAACTTCCGGTGGAAAAGGTACAAATGTAAATCAGCTGAATCCCGGGACTGAAGAAGGCAAGGCAAATCTTGAGAAGTTCTTTTCACCTGTTAGACGGCACTATACTTTTTCGGGATTAGGATCAATTGAAGAACCGGATGCGATTAACTGGCGCGTGTTGAACCTTCCGTTCAGGCGGCGAACACTTCATACTTTTCAGGTTGCCCTCTCGTTTTTTCTGAAAGGGAATAAGTTTAAGAACAGGTTTTACAGGTGGATGGGCATTCATATTGGAAAAGGGACTGAAATAATGCAGATGGTCTGGCTCGATCATTTCCGGCCGGAATTGATTTTTATAGGCGATAATTCATTATTAGGCGCTTTCACGCGGCTTACGGTTCATGCATATGAAGGCTCGGGAAAATTCCGATATGGAATAATTGAGATCGGCAATAACTGTCTGCTGGGCGCCGGAACGGGAATGGGCCCCATAAAAATTGAGGATAACGTAAGAACTCTCCCCGGTACAACACTGTCGCCTTACTTCTCAGTAGTTAAAAGCGGCTCTGTAATCGGATGGAATCCCCCTAATGTTAAAGAGACAAATTCAGAGGAAGGATAAACAAGCGGCGGTTTATTATTTATGGCCCATATAACTCTTAGATCAGCTTATAAAAGTCTTGAGGAAAGATTGAATCGTTTTCCGCAGGGGGCCCCGCCGTCCGAATCGTTATATAAAATCTTAAAAATGCTCTTTTCAGAAAATGAAGCTCAGTTTGTTTCATTGCTGCCGATAAAACCATTCGATTCAAAACTTGCATCAAGGCTTACTAAAAAATCTCTTTCAGAAACTGAAAAAATTCTGGATGAATTATCTTCTCGGGGAATTTTACTTGATGCTGAAGTAAAAGGGAATAAGCAATACACGCTTCCGCCACCTATGGCCGGCTTCTTCGAATTTTCTATGATGAGATTGCGCACCGATATTGACCAAAAAGTCCTGGCTGAATTATTCTATCAGTATCTGAATGTGGAAGAGGATTTTATAAGGGAATTGTTTACAAACGGAGAGACACAACTCGGCAGGACCTTTGTAAATGAGGAGGCAATCGACAACACAAAATTGGAAGTACTGGACTATGAAAAAGCATCTGAAGTAATAAAGACCGCAACACACATAGGTGTCGGGATCTGCTATTGCCGTCATAAGATGGAGCATCTTGGAAAAGCCTGTAATGCACCAATGGAAATCTGTATGACGTTCAATGGAGTTGCCGATTCATTGATAAGGCATAATATTGCGCGCCGGGCCGATATTAAAGAAGGGATGGATCTGCTTCATCAAGCCTATGAACACAACCTTGTTCAATTCGGCGAGAATGTTCAAAACAGTGTCAGCTTTATCTGCAACTGTTGCGGATGCTGCTGCGAAGCAATGCTCGCGGCAAAACGGTTTGCTTCATTAAATCCAATTCACACGACAAATTTTCTACCTGTAATAAGTGAAGCTGAATGCAACGGCTGCGGGAAATGCGTTGAGGTATGCCCTGTTGAAGCAATGACTCTTGTATCTGCGAACGATCCCCACAAAAAGAAAAAGAAGTTTGCAAAATTGAATGAAGAAATTTGTCTTGGATGCGGAGTTTGTGTCCGTGTATGCAGTAAAGAATATATTTCAATGCGTGCGAGGGATAAAAAAGTTATTACACCGGTTAATTCCGCGCATCGGGCAGTGATGATGGCAATTGAAAGGGGACAGCTTCAGAATTTAATTTTTGATAACCAGGCATTATGGAATCATAGAGCAATGGCTGCAATACTAGGCGTTATTCTTAAACTGCCGCCCTTAAAACAGGTACTCGCAAGTCAGCAATTGAAATCGAATTACCTCGGTTACCTGTTATCTAATTACAATAAAAACTGATAGTGGCAGCTTACCAGGCAGAAAAAACTCTCTTTACTTTTTACTATTTTTGCATCATTGAAAATTTAAAACTTGGAAAGGTTATATGGCGATAACGACTCAGTTAGCAGTAATTGGCGGAGGGCCGGGCGGTTACGCCGCCGCGTTCCTTGCAGCGGATCTCGGAATGAACGTTACACTAATAGATCTTGAGAAAAATCCCGGCGGTGTTTGTCTTTATAGAGGATGTATCCCTTCGAAAGCATTGCTTCATGTTGCTAAACTTATTCACGAAGCCGAAGAAGCTAAAAAGTGGGGTGTGGAATTCGGTGAACCGAAAATAGATATAAATAAATTGCGCGATTTTAAAGACGGAGTAGTGAATAAATTAACCGGCGGATTAGGACAGCTTTGCAAACAGAGAAAAGTGAATTATATAAATGGAAGGGCATCCTTTATTAATTCTAATTCTTTGTCTGTAGCAAAAGTTGATGGAACAACTGAAGAAGTAACTTACGACAAAGCAATTCTTGCAACCGGATCTATACCCGCGACCGTACCTGGTTTTCCGACGGATTCGCAGAGGATAATGGACTCAACTTCGGCACTTGAAATTACTGACGTTCCTAAAAGATTGTTGGTGATTGGCGGCGGATATATCGGTCTGGAATTAAGCACCGTCTACGCTTCCCTCGGATGTAAAGTGACTGTTGTTGAAATGTTGCCCGGATTGCTTCCAGGCGCAGACCGCGATATGGTAGCCGTGCTTGAAAAAAGATTAAAAACAATTCTTGATAAAGTCTATACAGAAACAAAAGTTATTGAATTGAAAGACACAGGAAACTCTGTCGCTGTGAAACTGGAAGGAAAGAATGTTTCTGAACCGGAACAGACATTTGATAAAGTTCTTGTTTCTATCGGGAGGAAACCAGTAACAGCAGGGCTGGGACTGGAAAACACAAATGTAAAAGTTAATCAGCGCGGATTTGTTGTTGTTGATAAACAATTAAAAACCGATGATGCTAGTATCTATGCTATTGGGGATATAGTCGGCGGCGCAATGCTTGCGCACAAAGCGGCTGCTGAAGGCAAAGTTGCTGTTGAATCAATTCTCGGCCATAAAGTTGCATTCGAACCGAACGCAATCCCTGCTGTTGTGTTCACGGATCCGGAACTTGCATGGGCAGGACTTACAGAAACCGAAGCGCGCGAGAAAGGAATTAAAGTTGAAGTCTCAAAATTTCCGTGGGGTGCAAGCGGCCGGGCTACTACATTAGATAGAAACGACGGTATGACAAAACTAATTATTGAGCCGGAAACAGAAAGAATTCTCGGTGTTGCCATAGTTGGTGTTGGTGCCGGCGATATGATTGCCGAAGGAACACTAGCTATCGAAATGGGTGCGGTTGTTAAAGATCTGGAATTGACAATTCATCCGCATCCGACATTATCAGAAACTATGATGTTTGCGGCAGAACTCTTTTACGGTCATGCAACGGATATGTATAGACCAAAAAGGAAATAATGATTCTGTGCTCAGCACTTGCTGGACTGAGAGTCTCACTTTCTTTTAGTAGACAAATATTTTTATTTAAGAATTACTATTTGCCTATTAAGTTCTTGTACCCCTGTAAGTTTCTTATGTTATCAAATTCTGAATCATTTTCTGAACTTTCTTTTGGCATTCCTCCCTTAATTGCTTTTTCCAGATATAGCAAGGCCTTTTCAGAATCATTCATTAAGGAATAAGCAGCAGCAACGAAATAGAATATCTCACTTTGATTCTCCACATTAAGCTCGATGGCTTTGTTGCAATATTTTTCCGCGTCCAGCGTATCGTTTAATCTTGCAGCTGCTACCGCCATCCATTTATATGGATCCGGATAATTACCTGTGTCTTTTTCGATAAACTTTTTACAGCTCTCAATAACGTTTTTATATTGTTTGTTCATATACTGGCATAACGCAAGATCCAAAAAAGCATGATGGGTAACAGCGTCATCCGAAATTAGTTTTTCATAAATCGGACTTGCTTCATTATATCTACCTTGGGAAGTATAAAGTCTCGCAAGTTCCAAGGATACATCTGCAAGATTTGGATTTATTGATAAAGCGTGTTTGAAATGTTTTTCAGCATTTCCCAGTTGGTTTAGATACCAATAACAAATTCCGATATGAAAATTCAATTCAAGGTTATCGGGTTTTATCTTATGACTTAGTAAATAATATTTCAGAGCTTCTTCAAAATTATGCTTTTTGAATTTGATCTCTCCGGTAAATGCTAATGCATTAAAATTATTATTATCAAATTCAAGAACTTTTTTGTATGCTCTTTCAGCATCGTCATATTTTTCCTCATTAAAGTAAATATCGCCAATGTTGTTGTAAAGTTTATAACTATTGGGATTTTTTGCAATCACCATTTCATAAAATGGAATTGCTTCAGAAGGTTTTTTTAGAATTTCTTCAAGATACTTTCCGTACATCCAGTAAACCGTCGGAGAGTCATATTTCAGATCAATGGATTTTTTAAACAAGGGACCGGCATCATTCCAGCGTCCCAGATAAGCAAGTGTAATTGCTTTCTCGCCATATGGATCTCCCCAATCGGGTTCTTCCTTAATCGCGGCATCAAAATAATTTAGAGCATCCTCATTTTTATTCAATTCTCTTAAAGCAACTCCAATATTGCAGGCCATACTGTTGGGAATAATTTCTTCACATTTTTTAAAATAGGTGATGGCTTGTTCAAACTCTTCCTTTTCCATAGCTATGCTTGCGGATTTCAGATATTCTTGAAACTTTTCTTTTTGACCCGGGACTGTAATTTGTATCGAGTATTTATCAACAATTCGTCGTCCGTCTTCATTGGAATCATCGCCGCTGTGGAGTTTTTTCTTGCACACTACACATTCATCTTTAGCGGCACAATCGCTGCAAACTCTTGCATAGTCGCCTCCGACAATATTCTCATTACAGAAGTAACATCCAGTGCTCCATAAGCCGCCTTCCTTTACCCAGCACTCTTCACAAATTTTTGCTCTTTTACTTCTTGAGGAAACACTTTTATTACACGAAACACATTTCCCATAACCCTTGTCTTGCAATTCTTTGTGCACTTTGCAAATCGAGATATTAAAGTATTTAGGCTGAGCATTAAGCATAGAGTTTTCCAGAAATACATTAAATATAGTCGCGATAAATAATTGACAGATTAAAAATCTAATTATTGTTTTCATATTATCTCCAAAAAGTTATTAAAATACTTTTCATTATCACCTTCGCTTTGGCTGAGGTTTAGAAATTTTTTCTTTATTGGGTGTCATTGGTGGATCAATACTGCAAATGAATAATTTGTCCCCATGAGCAAAAGAAATAAAATTACCATCGGGACTAAACGAAATTGATCTTATAGGATTGTCATTTTCCAATTTAATTGCATTAACTTTTTCCCAGCTCGATGTATTGAAAATAGCTATCACACTATTTGTACCTGCAATGAATAAATACTCTCCATCCGGACTGAATTTAAGATCACTAGCAGATGTAATATAGATGGAATGAATACTTTTAATGCTTCCCTCCCAGAACATATTCCAGATGGAAATTATATCGCTGAATCCGTTAAAAGTAGCACATGCTAGATATTTCCCATCCGGACTAAAGCAAAGATTTCTGAAATCTGTTAAATCATATTCATCATATCCGTTATCCTCATTGAAAAATTTATTCTTCTCATTCCAGGTTGAAACATTCCAAACTCGAATAAATTTCTCGCCAGAACTTGAGCTTGCTAAATACGACCCGTCCGGGCAGAATGCTAAGTCTGTAACTCTACCCTTATGGATGATAATATTCTTCATACTTTCCCAGGATGAAGTCTCCCAAATATTAATTTTACCCTCTAAGGTTCCGGCTACTAAGCATTTTCCATCAGGACTAAAGGCAAGAGAAGTGATTTCCTCTGAGGGTCCCGATAATTTTTTGTAGCTATTACTGCTTGAAGGGTCTGCAGATTCAAATTTTAACGCATCCCAGATATAAATATTGCCGTCATCACAACCGCCGGCCAGGTATTTACCATCTGCACTAAAGGTTAACTTGCGGATTATAGATGGTGTCGGGATATTAAGTTTTTTATAATTTACGAAATCCGGCAAAGGATAGTAGATTGTAATAACATTATCCGCTGCGACAAGAACCTTCCCGTCAGGACTGAATAAAACAGAATTGATGTTATTACCGAACTTCCATTCTCTCGTTATTGTAAGTTCTATTTGTGATAAATTTATAATTGGGAATGAAATTGTAAGAATAGATATAAATATTATTGCTTTAATAATTCTATCCATCTTTCACCTTTTATTTTATGAAATATATGTCCGGTTTCAAATTGTAAATTAGTTTTACAAAGACTCTGAACTCCGCTTCGTTAAATGCTTCATCAGTAATTCTAATTCGTGGTCCGGAAAACAGCGTAACTCCGGGAATCGAATTATCAGAATTGCCTCCAAGCAAAACGTTTACGATTCGTCTGTTAAATTTTTTAAAGTAATTTATTCCCGTTATTTGTTTCTTATCAATTCTGGCCGGTATCATTTCTTTTCCGTAATAAACTGTAAATCCGTTATTATCGATTTCAACCATGTGGATTCCTCTGCTAAACCAGATGCTGTAATCCACAGCCAGGTAAATAAAAAGAATGAATATACCGGTGATAAAAAGGACTGGTGTGAAAATTAATCGTGCTGTCATTAAAATGAACATTAGAAATGTTCCGCCGATTATAGCGGCAATATTGACAATGAGCTGATAGGTTCTGGAGCCGGTCATTCTAAAAATATCATTGGCAGCCAGGGCATTTTTCGACTCTAATTCCTCCCAGCTTTCCGCTTTTTCAAAAGTGATCGAGTAGTTTTCCGGAGGGTATTGCCGCTCAAAATTTCTTTTTGTAAGCAGAGCAGACTGTGATAAACTTTCAACCATGTTTCCTGTTGATGATAGCTCCATTTTATCAACAATTCTACCTGTTGAAATTTCCTTAACTACCACGAAGTACATAACAAGTCCACTTAATACTTACTGTTAAACGGTAAATTGACTTCCGTGTAATGAATAATCAGCTAAAAAATTTATGTTAGTCTTCGATTTTAAAATTAGGCATGATAATATGGATTGGCTTATGAGGTCGTTTTTAAATGATTGGCCAAAGGAAAAAGTCATTTTACCACAAAGGTGCAATGACATATATCTTTTCGGTATTTAATATGCCGATCCGGAAATGAGAAATTGAGACGGGCTAACTATTTTCAATTGAAAAAGTGTGAAGAGTATACCCTTATAGCCGGAAGAAACTTAGCAAACGTAATTAATTTAAGCAACGATTCTTTTTACAAAATTTATTGAGAAAATTGAGATAGTTTAATTAATGATTTCTATTCTTTAAGTTATTAATTAACCAGGAGCAATTATTTCAAGTAAGTGATTCCTTTTTCATTGGAAATTAACTTCTTAAGTCTTTAGGTTCGAATTGGACTTTTCAAAATTTACAGAGAAAGAAGCTTGAAAACTGGATATTTCTTAACCATAATTCTTATTAATGCATCACTTGTCTTTTCCCAAAAT
The DNA here is from genome assembly GCA_964532065.1 of uncultured Melioribacter sp. Lineage (GTDB taxonomy): Bacteria > Bacteroidota > Ignavibacteria > Ignavibacteriales > Melioribacteraceae > DSXH01. The sequence continues at coordinate 59,597 of CAZHHG010000006.1, read as the reverse complement.
TACAATTGGGTTAAACACGATTCCCTTGTAAAAGCCGGTATAAACCAGATCTACAGCATCGAGTTTGATAAAGCCGACCGGACTTTCGATAAAATTGAAAAAGAGTATCCGACGCATCCTTCAGGAAAATTCTTTAAAGCAATGACAACCTGGTGGCGAATTCTTCTCGACCTCGACAACGAAAGCATGGACGATAAATTCTATGATCAGCTTGAGGATTGCATCGATATGTGTGATGATATCCTGGATAAGAACGAAAGAAATGTGGATGCAATGTTTTTCAAAGGTGGATCGCTCGGATTCAGAGGTCAGCTTCTTGCGATTCGAGAGAGCTGGTTCAAAGCCGCTCTGGATGGTAAGGACGGTTTAAGTCTTGTTTTCAAATCGTACGAAGTCGATCCTAAGAATGTTGATGTTCAGCTCGGCTTCGGAATATATCACTATTATGCCGACGTTATACCAAAAAAATATCCGGTTGTAAAACCGTTTATGATTTTCTTTCCTAAAGGCGATAAGGAGAAAGGCCTTAAGGAACTGGAATACGTTGCACTTAATGGTCGGTACACACTTGTAGAATCGAGGCACTTTTTACAAAAGCTCTACTTCCAGTTCGAAGAGAATATGGAAGAATCGAGAAGATGGGGCAGGGCCTTGCTGCGCGATTTCCCTAACAATCCGAACTTTCAGAAGTATTACGGACTTACATTTGTAAAAGAGAATAACTACTCTGAAGCTGTGAAGACTTTCCGGGATATTTTTAATAAAGCTGAAAAAGGTTTGCCGGGATATAATAAACGTTATAAAAGAGAAGCTTCCTATTATATCGGCCAGGAGTTTAAAAACAGGAATGTTGCGGATTCGGCAGCCTTCTTTTTTGAAATATCCGAAAAACTTTCCCGTGAACTCGATAAAGAAAACGAATCCGGATTTTTAATCAATACGGTGTTATACCTTGGCCAGTTATACGATCTTCTGGGTAATAGGGATAAAGCTGTAAAATATTATAATGAGGTTCTGCGACTGAAGGAGCGGAATAATTCTCACGACATCGCCAGGCAGTATCTTAAAACTCCCTATCGAAAATAGGGAGATAAGAGTTTACGCTCTGCGTTTCTCAAAGTTTAGTGGAGATTCCGAATCTGTGAAGTGAGCCGATGTAACCCATCGAGGAAAAAGCATAATCGATTACGTAAGAGCTTACATTAAAACCGATTCCAAGGCTGAATCCGGCTAAACCCGGTGTGGAGCCGATCTTGAATTCCTTCCTCTTTTCATTATCATAACCGAATCGGAGCCGGAAACTGGTACCCAATTTAAATTCTCCCCCGATCGTTATCTGCTTAAATCGGTCGAAAAAAGTCTCCTGGTTTTCATTCAGTTTATTGAACGACCAGTAGAATCTGAAAGGGAGATTTTCGAGCTGCTTGGAAAATCCGAGACGGATATCAAGCGGTAATTCCTCTTTACTATCGAAGTAGGAAGATAGCTGTCCTCCTAAATTCAATATTGAAAAACCGAAATTCCATTTTGATTCCGCTAGCTCGTAATGCAATCCCAAATCGAACGCGACGGCCGAAGATGAGTAATCTTCAATACCGGAATAAATAAATTTAATATTCGCACCGTAATAAAAATCCTGATCAAGTTTATTTCCGTATCCCAGAATAAAAGCAACATCACCCGCGCCGAAATTGCCGTATGTCATTCCGTTCGCATCTGCTTTAGTAAATTCACCGTAATTAATGTATTGAACAGCCGCAGAGAACCGGCCGATATTCTCGAACTCACGTGAATAGACTATCGAAGCCGAATTAATATCCATCAGGTGTTTAAGAAAAGAGAATGAGATTGGCGACTCTGTCAGAAAGTTGATGCCCGCCGGGTTATAAAAAATTACGTTAGGATCGTCATTATTCGATACAAAACTCCCGGCTAATGCGGCAGCGCGGGGGGAAGTATCCAGATTAAGAAATTTATATGTGCTTTGCGGATATATAGATGCCGTAATAAAAAAGAATAAAAACCAGAGTTTTTTCATATTTCTTCCAAATTGACGCACGATTTTAAAGATTATTGATTATAAAGGCAAGGTACTGATTTTAGACCCGTGCGATCCTTCTATCGGATAAGTTAATCCGAGGAACATTTATTATCCGGTTTCTGTTACATTTGTCAAAGTTTAGATAAATTTGAAACGGAAAAAAAAGGAGTGAATATGAACGGATTTAAAACCGTTATTCTTATGACAATTATGATGGTACTCTTCCTCTTCGTTGGAAGCGTACTCGGCGGCCAGCAGGGTCTGATGATGGCTTTCGTAATTTCTCTTGTAATGAATTTCGGGGCTTACTGGTTTTCTGACAAGATCGTCCTTACGATGTACCGCGCCCGGCAGGTAACCCGTGAAGATCAGCCTCAATTATATGATATGGTTGAAAAACTTGCATCCAGAGCCGAACTCCCGATGCCAAAAGTATATATTATGGAGAATCCTACGCCAAACGCATTTGCTACCGGAAGGAATCCTCAAAACGGAGCTGTTGCCGTTACTACCGGAATTATGAAAATTCTTAACAGGGAGGAACTCGAAGGAGTTATTGCTCACGAGCTTTCTCACATACGCAACAGGGATATTCTGGTCGGTACTATAGCCGCAACTCTCGTAGGCACTATTACTTTTCTTGCCCGTATGGCCGGTTACGCAGCTATGTTCGGCGGCAGCAGCAGAGACGACAACGACCGCGGCGGAAATATTTTCTATGAATTAGCTCTTCTAATAGTTGCACCTATTGCGGCCGTGTTGATTCAGATGGCGATTTCAAGATCGAGGGAATATATGGCTGATGAAGGCGGCGCTAAAATATCCGGTAAACCGATGGGGCTGGCCAATGCGTTGAGTAAACTGAATCAGGCTAATGAAATGCTTCCGATGGCTCACGCAGGCGCATCTTCCGCTCATATGTTTATAGTTAATCCGCTCAGCGCCCGTTCTATGATGAAACTCTTTTCAACTCATCCTCCGATTGAGGAAAGAATTGAACGTTTGAAGGAAATTGCTGCGGGTAGAAGGTAATCTTTTTATCCGCCGTCCATGTACCGGGCGGCGGATTTCTTTTAATCATCTTTCGTTTGATATTCCACGAATGATTCTATAATTTGAACCATTACAAATTGACGATGGAATTGTTTGAAAAGAATTTTTTTAATTTTCTTTGCGCTTATCTTAAGTAATTCAACGGTCCTTCCCCAGCATAAGACCAATCTTGATGTTGTTTATCAGCTAATCGCAAATTCAATTTCTAAAATCGATTCAATGGTTTCAGACAGAGAAAAGATTTCGGATTTTTCTTACACCTCACCCGATTCCTATGATTTCCTAAAATCCAGAATTGCAGATAATCTTATAAGAGCCGGGTATAAGTTCGATGGATCCGGAAGTAAAGTCTCCCTTGAGTATTCGATTCAGAACATCAAAGTTGAATATGCCGATCCTTTTAAAGACGGTTTTTTCGGGGATCTGATGGTAAAAAGAAATGTTTTTTTTGAAGGAATTGTTCTGCTAACCGGTCCGGATGGAGTAGTTTCGATCCCGCTGAATGAATCTTTAAGTGATAATGTTGAATTGGACAGGATTGCGGAAATAGAGGACCAATCTATACCTTTCACAAGGGGGACAATCCCCGAAATTCCCCTTTTTTCGAACCTTCTGGAACCAATTATCGTGGTTGGGACTTTAATCGTTACAATTATTTTATTTTTCACAGTCAGAAGTAAATGAATATTTCGTTGAAATCCCTCCAGTATTCAGATTGCAGTATTTCACGGCTATTCATTTTTACTTATTTTTACAACTCGAATTTTTAATTGGGAGCAGTTTTTGAGAAATCAAATAAAGTACTTTTCCATAACCTTTATTCTATTATTATTTGCGGCATGTTCTTCCACTGTAGATACTTCACAAATGACTCCGGAAGATTATTTTAATTATGTGATGGAATTATATAACGATGAAGATTATGAAGTGGCAATCGCGGAGTTTCAGAATATAATACTTCAGTATCCCGGCAGCTCGGTAAGTGATGATGCACAGTATTATCTTGGAATGACGTATTTCAACAGGGAACAGTTTCTACTTGCCGCATATGAATTCAGCAAGCTGATTCGCAATACTCCTGCAAGCTCATTCGTACCCGACGCACAGTTTATGCTGGGCGAGTCCTATTACCAGTTGGCTCCGGGTTATCCTCTCGATCAGGCATATACAAAAAAAGCAATCGAAGAATTTCAGGCATTCATAGATTTCTTCCCGGCCAGTCCGAAAGTTGAACAGGCTGAAATGAAAATAAAAGAGATGAATGAACGTCTTGCAGAAAAGGAATACCAGAGCGGATTGATTTACGAGAAAATGGAATATGAATACGCGGCTTTGAAATATTATACTTATGTAACAGAGTCGTTTCACGATACTAAGTATGCCCCGGTTGCGTTATACAACAAGATAAAGATCGAAGTTAAGAAAGGGATGAATAATGAAGCGCTTGCCGATATTGCCCTCTTTCTGAGCCGGTATCCCGATCATCCGAATGCAGGTGAACTGCAAAGCATTGAAACAGGATTGACGAATAAATGAGTACAACTCAGAAAAGAAGAAGTAAGTTTGTAAACGAATCGGTTGTTACGATGACAGAACTTGTTCTGCCCAACCATACAAATCAGCTCGGCAATCTTCTGGGCGGGCAGCTGATGCACTGGATTGATATATGCGCCGCTCTCGCTTCTGCTAAACACTCCCAGCGCGTTTGTGTTACGGCGTCGGTAGACAGGATTGACTTTCATCATCCAATTAAACTTGGAAATGTTGTAACTTTGATCGCCTCGGTTAATAGAGCCTTCAAAACTTCTATGGAGGTCGGGGTTAAAGTTTTTACCGAGTCGTATGTAGAAGGGAAAAAAATTCACTCAAATTCTGCATATTTGACTTTTGTAAGTGTTGATGAAAATGGAAAACCAGTTGATACATTCGAAATTGTGCCGGAATCAGACGAAGAGAAACGCCGGTTTGAAGATGCACTTAATAGAAGAAAAGCCCGACTTGAAAGCAGGCCGAATATTTAGCATTTCATTCTTATTAATATTTCTAATAACCTCAGAATTGTCCGCGCAAATTCCGTTGAACGGTTTCTGCGGATATCAGGAGTTTGCGACTTCAAAAAATCAGACCAGAATTTTTCCGTTCGATATCAACTCCGACGGATGGCGCGATTTTATCTTATCGGATCAGGTTAATAAAAAATTCTCGGTTCAAACACGTAATAAAAATGAATTTTCCTCTCCCGGCGGAAGGTTTACTTCGGTTTCATTTTATGATCTGATCCCCGCGGGCCCGGAACAGGTAAGGAGCAGAAAATTCGCATTCATTTCAAGAAAAGATAGAGAAGCCGGATTTGTAATTATCAATCGTTCCGGTGTACCTTCGGTCCAATTGAAGATAAAATTTGAATCGTACCCTTCGAGCATGGATGTTGCGGACCCGCAGAATAACAGGAAATTCCAGATACTGGTCTCGGGAAGTAGTTTTAAAGGAATATCATTATTAAAAGAAGAAAAAAATAAATTAACTGAAACCTCTGTTGATAACGAGCAGATCTATTCGTGTTCAAAGTTTTTTGATCTCGATTTCGACGGCTATCAGGATATTGTGGCATTAAACCTGCTTAAAAATTCATTGATTCTTTTCTACAACGATAGGTCGGGTAACTTCCGTCCTTCACGGTCAATCGGATTACAAAGCGGACTAAATGAATTCAGGGTGGCGGATTTTAACAGCAATGGTTTTAATGATCTTGTCTTTACTACCAAAGATGGTTTCGAAGTGTTGCTTGGCGATTCAGTCTCGTCATTCGAAAAGAGATTTGTATTAAAAACACCTCTGCCCCCGGACCGGTTTACAATACTCGATTTTAACGGTGACGGATTCAACGATGTTGCCTACATAAATATTGGAACAGGAAAACTTTTTATTTCCTATGCGAAAAGTTCGGAGGAATTCTTCCCGCCGGTTACCTACTTCCAAAGAAAAGGCCTCGTGGATTTGTCCGGTTATATCGATCGGGACGGTAGAAAACTGGCTTTGCTTAACTCTGAGGGTAGAATTTATCAACTGGAACGGATTACTGAAACTGGTAATGCTTCAATTGCTCTTGGTACTAGTCCGACAATCATCGGAACTTACAATCTTCCTGTTTATAAGAGCAAAGGAATTTTCTTTCTCGATAAAGATGATCTGAAAATAAATTTTTTAGAATCCAGGAAAAGACCTTACGATACATATTTTTCAATTCCGGTAGCGCAGGATTATAAAAATGTAGTAGTTGATGAGACCAGCAAAGATCACAAAACATTTTATTTCTATTCGGAGGGGTCAAACCTTATTGAATTGCTCAGAATCAGTTACCCGAAACTGCAATTCTCAAAAAGATTTTTATACGCAACAGGACCGATATACGATCTTAAGATTACGAGCGACAGGGTAAAAGACAGGCAGACTATTTTTCTCCTTTCAGGAAAGGATCGTAAACTCTTTATAGAACAATTTGAATTCAGGGATTTCAGATATTTGAACGCCGGTGTGGATGAGGTTGCGGAGAATGTCTTTAATGCAACCCTTGCATTCAATTTATATAAAGAGATTTTTCATTTCAGTAGGGAAAAAGAAAATCTTACTCTATTTAAAACAGTTTATAATAGAAAAGTACTTGGTAAGGAAATCCTTTCAAACAGAAGAATCCCGGAAGGATTTAATCCTCTTTTGGAAGTAAAAAGTTTTGACGACAGAATCCGCACAGAAAATACTGTAGCGGCTTTTATGAGTATTGAAAACAACACTGAACTCAGTCTATTCACTTTAAGATGGAGCGGTAGAATTAAACTGGGTGACTTTCAGCCCTCGCCAGGTTCAATGATCTACCTGGATGATGACGATCAGAATAGTCTCTTTCTTTACGACCGCAGGAAAGGAAAAGTAAGAAGGGTAAATATTAATATTCAAAGCCGGGAATTAAGTTCAGGGGATGTTTTTGAATCAAAGACTATCAATAGTTATATTGTCGATAAATTAAATAACAGGAATGATTTTTTTATTTACACCGATAATTCCGACAATCTTATTAAAATAGAACAGATTAAATGATAAAATTTTCCGGATTAATACTCATATTATTTGCAACCATTACTTTGAAAGCTCAGAATCTGGATTCGCTTTACAATGAATTCATGAGTATCAGAACTTCTTCTCTTACGGGTAAAGATAAGTATCATACAACAGTTGACAAGATTCCTGTTAAATGCGGATTCGGATTAGTTAACGAAGTAAAGACCCACTTCAACAGATTCACTCAAAAACAGCAGGAAGTGCTAGCAGGGTTTTTAAACCGTCCCGGTTCCGATACAAGCTTTGTTACTCCCTCCGGTAAATTCAGAATTCATTTTAGAAAAAGCGGACCGGAATCGCCGGTATACAGCTTAAGCGATCTGGCTAAAGCAGTAGATTCCTCGTATAATTTTCAGGTTCTTAAATTAGGTTATCCGGCACCGCCTACGGATTCAGGAGCCGGGGGAGATGATCTTTACGATATTTATATAGTCGGCAATCCCGGTAGTGGCGTTTATGGTTATACTGAAACAGAAACTGAATTAGGAAATGGAAGATGGACCAGCTTTATGGTGATAGATAACGATTTTTCTTCCGTTTATACTAAAGGGATCAACGGTGCCCGGGTGACCGTCGCGCATGAAATGCATCATGCCATCCATGCCGGAAATTACATTTACCGTTCTTCAGATAGTTTCTATAATGAACTAGCTTCTACGGCGATGGAGGAATTTGTTTTCGATTCGATCAATGATTATTACTATTATATTCACTCGTATACTGATAATCCTCAAAGATCTTTTGGAAGAAAATGGGTAACCGACGGATACGACCTGGCAGTCTGGAATATTTTCGTCAAAGAAAGATTTGGTTTCGGAATTCTTAGAAGAATCTGGGAGTTGATGAAAGATAAGAGAGCACTCAATGCAATTGCCGAGGCAATAGCCGAATCCGGCTCGATGTTTAAAAATGAATTCAGCCTCTTCGGTCAGTGGCTCTATTTTACAGGAAGCAAAGCTGTGCCCGGCAAATATTTTGAAGAGGCTCAAAACTATCCGGGGATTAATCCATTTATGACGATGCCTTTCACCAAACCGGTATCACAGGTTAATATTTCTACAAATCCTGTCTCACTCAATTACCTAATGTTCTATGATAATTCCTCGGCAGCCGACACATTTTATGCAATAATCGCCAATTCCGATTTGGTGAACGGAGTAAATGATATTACAAAAACACTCCCCTTTAAATACAGCCTGTCGAATCAGGCGGGGTCCGGTTTCAGGAAGATACGGGACGGCTACTTTTCAAATCTCGAAAGCGACAACTCATTTCTCCTCTCGGAGATAAATATTTTTAATAATTCACCAATTGATTTTATTTCAACAACCGAAATCGATTATGCATTCCCGCAGCCGTTCAGATATTCTAAAGATTCTTTTATTTATTTCCCCGCCGGGGATACTGATGACGCATATGCTCTACTCAACGTCTATTCACCGGATATGGATCTTGTTTTCAGCGGCGAGGAGAGGATAGTCGCTTCCGATAAGAAAGTTCTTTTATGGAATCCTAAATACCATAATGGAAGTAAATTGAAATCCGGTGTTTATATTTACATTGTAAAAAGCGGCGATATTATAAAAAAGGGCAAGTTTGTAATCTATAATGACTGATTATAAAGTAACACTCGAAAATCTTGTAAAATACTTCGGAAGGCGGCTCGTCTTTAACGATTTGAATTTCTCATTCAAAGCCGGAACTATCTATGGTATCTCGGGTCCGAATGGCTCAGGCAAATCAACGCTTGTAAAGATAATGTCGAATATTATCTCTCCTACCCGCGGAAAAGTAATTCACGAATCGAGCGGAAAAATAATTGAGCCCGATAATCTCCATAATTATATCGGTTTTGTTTCACCCTACCTGTTTCTATATGATGAATTCACGGCAGAAGAAAACCTTGTGCACTTTGCAAATATCAGGGGGATCAAATTCGACAGAGACCGCTCCAGTTTTCTGCTCAGTAAATTGAATCTTTATGAAAGACGGGAGGATCTTGTCCGGGGGTATTCCTCCGGAATGAAACAGCGTTTAAAATTTATTTTTGCGCTGCTCCATAATCCGCAGCTGATAATTCTTGATGAACCGACGTCCAATCTTGACAACGACGGTAAAGAAAAAGTTTATGAGTTAATAAAAGAAGAAGCTAAATCGGATATCGTTATAATTGCTTCGAATGAAGATTCAGATTTGCAGTTGTGTAAAGAGACAATTAATATAGAGAATTATAACCGGAATAAAAGATAGGACTCTGCGTTCTCTGCGATTTACTCGGCGTACTTTGCGTGTTAATCTTTAAAGAATTTTACGCAGAGATCGCAAAGGAAAAATTAGATGAAATCATATTCACTATTCAAGAAAGACTGGCAATCGGAACTTCGCACACGTTATGCGATTAATGCTCTTGCTATGTTTATTCTTGTTACAATAAGCGTAATAATGTTCTCGATAGGGAGCGAGAAGATTACGTCATATCTTACCGGCGGTCTTCTATGGGTGGTTATCTTCTTCTCTGCAATGTCTGGATTGTCGCGTGCGTTTGTCTCGGAGGAAGAGCGGGGAACAACAATGACTCTTCACTTAATCGCATCACCATCAACAATTTTTTCCGGTAAACTGATTTTCAACCTGCTGCTTGTTTTCCTGATGAATTTTGCAATTACAATTCTCTTTCTGATTCTGTTCGAATCGTTTATCATTAAAAACTTTCTTCTCTTCACCGTTACTTTTTTTCTGGGGAATATCGGTATTGCGATTTCATCAACAATAATTGCCGCTATTATTTCGAAGGCCTCCTCAAAAGGAACTCTCTATCCGGTCCTTTCATTCCCGATTCTTCTCCCGTTGATTCTCACACTTCTCGAGCTTACAAAATTTTCGATGGATGGAAATTCATTGAATGATTCGCTTGTTGAGATCCTTGTCCTTGTCTGTTATGATGTAATAATGCTTACGGCTTCCTATCTTTTATTCGATTTTATCTGGAAAGAGTGATTTTTTACTGATTTTGACCGTTGTTAAATACCCCTTCAATTACTAAATTTAGCCAGGGTTTAGTTAATTATTCAAAAATTTCAGGTTGCCTGTGATCTATTGGGATGTCAGTCCGGACATTTTTTCTATAGGCCCCTTCGTAATCCGCTGGTATGGTCTCTTATTTGCGCTGTCATTTATAATCGGTTATCAGATTTTTTATGTGATATTCAAAAAGGAATCCCGCCCGGATGCTATTTTGAATGATCTCATCTGGTATATGATTCTTGGAACCGTCCTCGGGGCCCGTCTGGGTCACTGTTTTTTCTACAATCCAGCCTATTACCTGGCTAACCCGCTCGAAATTCTGCAGGTGTGGAAAGGGGGACTGGCAAGTCATGGAGCCGCATTGGGTATTCTGCTGGCGATATACATTTTTGTAAAGAAGCACAAAGAATTTTCCTATCTATGGATACTTGATAGGATTGTAATAACTGTAGCGCTCGGGGGTTTCTTTATCAGGATGGGAAACCTGTTCAATTCGGAGATAATCGGTAAACCGACCGATCTGCCGTGGGCATTTGTTTTTCCTGCTGTAGACGGAGTACCGCGTCATCCTGCTCAGTTTTATGAAGCCCTTGCCTACCTGGCAATTTTCTTTTTTCTCCTCTTTTACTATTTCAAAAAATCGGGGAAATTTAAAAACGGCCTGCTTCTCGGATTGTTCCTAATTTCTGTTTTTGCGTTCAGATTCCTGGTTGAGTTTGTAAAGGAGGATCAGACATATTTTGAAAAAGGCTGGCTATTAAATATGGGCCAGCTGCTCAGTATCCCGTTTATACTTCTCGGAGTTTATCTGGTCTTTCATAAAGACAAAAAAATTATAAAACTATAAATGGAAAGCGACTTATTTAATGATTAGAAAAACATACATCTCTCTCATCACGGTTCTATTAATTACTATTTCAAATTCGTTTACCGGTTGTACTAAATCCGAATCTTACGATCCTTCAAAAGACACTTTGCGTTATGAAGGTGAAGTACACATTAGAAATATCCGTCAGCTTACATTCGGCGGAAACAATGCCGAGGCATACTGGAGTTTTGATGATAAACAACTCGTCTTTCAGAGCGACTGGGACAAAATAAATCAGCAGGGCTGCGATCAGATTTTTATAATGAATGCCGACGGATCCGATCTTCCCGGCGGAAAGAAATATAATCTCGCTTCCACCGGAAAGGGACGCACTACGTGCAGCTATTTTTTAAGTGACGGAAGAATAATTTACGCTTCAACACACGAAGCCGATGCCAAATGCCCCGAATCGGTTATGTTCTCCGGCGGAAGATACGTCTGGCCTATCTATAATTCTTATGATATTTATATAACCAACTCCGACGGCACCGGCGCGGAGGTATTGATAGGCGGTGAGGGTTATGACGCCGAAGCTACTGTTTCGCCGGACGGCCGATACATTATTTTTACTTCCACACGTTCCGGCGATCTGGAATTGTGGCGTTACGATATTCAAACCAAAGAATATTTACAGCTTACAAACGAACCTGGTTACGACGGAGGCGCTTTCTTCTCAAGAGATGCTAAAAAGATTATCTGGCGGGCAAGCAGACCCCAAGGCGAAGAAGCCGTAAATTATAAGAAGCTTTTATCCGAAGGACTCGTAGAGCCGAAAGAATTAAATATTTTTATAGCTGATATCGACGGTAAAAACATTCAACAGGTTACTGATCTTCCCGGTGCAAACTGGGCGCCGTTTTTTCATCCGGACGGCAAAAAAGTGCTCTTCTGTTCCAATCATCATTCTCTCAACGAAGGCGGCAGGCGCTTCGATATATTTATGATTAATACTGACGGTACCGGGCTTAAACAAATAACCAACTCCGGTATATTCGATGCTTTCCCTATGTTCTCTTACGACGGCAAAAAACTTGTCTTCTGTTCAAACAGAAATGCTGAAAGAAAACCCTCAAGGGATACAAACGTTTTTATTGCTGACTGGGTTGAAGAACCCGAAAAATAAATTAATTATATGACAGAAAAAGAATTCTCTCAGAAGTGGATTGAAAAGATTAAAGCGGAGTTGAAGAACTTTCCGGATGATTTTGTCCATTCCGATAAGCTTGAGGAGATATCCCTTCCCGGGAAAATTCTTTTTCTCAATCCACCCTTGTTCGGAAGCTATCAGCTGAGTGATGAGGCAGGCGATACTTTCTATTCCACAGACGACATGTTCCGGGCAAAATATGTCTACTACGCCAACAGGATTAAACCTGACCGGATTAAGATTCCTGTAGATCAGCTTCAGACATATGAAGCGGTGCGCGACTATGAAAGATACCTCGACGGATTCCTGAAAGAGATGGAGAAAGATTTTAAGCAGATCTTCCAGAAGACGAAAGGATTCAAAATAATTTCTTCTCAGATTTTCAGTTCATTAAATCTTACCAGAACATAAGGTGATTCATCTAGGCGATAATATCAGTTCCTACATCACTACTCATTTCGGTACAGAATATCTGAAGAATTATCTCGATTTTATTAACAGTAGTCAGAATACCTATCTCCGCTTTTCATCCAAATTTTCCCGTGATAAAATTCTAAATCGGTTGAACGGATACGATCTTCAGCTTGAACCTGTAAATAATGTTGCCAATGCATTCAAGGTATCGGCTGGGCAGTCTGTTGCCGGAAAGACCCTCGATTTTATTTTAGGAGCTTACTATATCCAGAGTCTCTCTTCGATGATCCCCGCATTAGTTCTGAATCCTGCACCTAATGATAAAGTTCTCGACCTATGCTCCGCGCCCGGTTCTAAAACCACCCAGCTGGCCGACATGATGGGAAACAAGGGGACATTGATTGCAAATGAAATTTCGCTGGAGAGATTGAAAAGCCTGGTTTTCAACATCGATAAAATGAATCTTGTTAATGTCGGCGTACTTCAGGGGAAAGGGGAATTACTCAGTAAAATCTATCAGAATTATTTTGATAAAATTCTTGTTGACGCGCCCTGCAGCGCGTTAGGAATTCTTCAGAAAAAAAATGAGGTGAGCAGCTGGTGGAATGAGAAAAAAGCATCCGGACTTGCTGAAATTCAATTCAAACTTCTTCTGAGCGCGATAAAGTCGTGTAAAGTCGGTGGCGAAATTGTCTATTCAACCTGCACTCTTGCTCTCGAAGAGAATGAACTGGTCCTGGATAAAATTCTGAAGAAGTATCCGGTAGAACTTGTGGATATTGAATTACCGGTAAAAAGCCGCGATGCTTTTACTAATTACAAGGATCAGCCTCTTGATAAGTCGATAGGTAAGGCACGAAGGATTGTTCCGTGGGAGATCGGTTCGGAAGGTTTTTTTGTAGCGAAACTCCGGAAAATTGAAGAGATAGAAAATTCACCGGAAGTTAGTTTCAGGAGTAAAAATAGTTTTGTGAATTCCCGGAATGTTCAGTTAAGAAAATTGATCGATGTTTTATGCGAATATTTCGGAATAGAGAGTAAACATTTAGAGCAGTACAAATACCTGATAAAAAACGGTGATATTTATTTTGCGGACGAAGGGCTGGAAATAGATAATCCGGAAATATTTATTCGCGTCGGTTCCAAGCTCGGACTGATTGATAAAAAGCAGTTTATTCAGCTTCATACTCTTGCGGCTCAAACATTTGGGGAAAATTTCACCAGGAACGTAGTTGAGTTTAATGAAATAAAAGACCTGGAAATTTATCTCAACGGCGGAACAATTAAGAAAGAATTCGGAACAACGGGACAGAAAATTGTTAAATGGGATGATATGATTATCGGTACCGCTTCTTTATCCAAAGACGGTTTGAAGAGTCAGTTCCCGCGGGCTTTACGCACTCAGGAAATTATGATCAAGTAGTAAGGGTTTTAAAAACGTCTGCTTCTTATTTTAAAAATTTTTTTTGTAAAATCTATGGCTTATTATCTCTTTTGAAATAATGATGGCCGGATGATTTCCTTAATACTCTGTTGCTATTTTAGGTCTAATTGTTTACAATAAGTACGAAATCAAAAAAAATTCTCTCCTAAATAAAAATTATTTGTTAAAGTAGATACTGCAGTTCGACAGATAAATCTATTAATTAAGTAAGAATCTATTCTTGTTAAAGGTATCGAACAATTTAGAAACCTTGTTTAGGAGGGCAAAATGAGTTCTGATATTCTTCTTAAAAAAAGCATTGCCAGACTTTCTATTTACCCGGTTGCACTATTATTTCTTTTCCAAATTTCTATTGCCGGTCAGGATTTTTCTTCAAATCTTAAAATCAATCATTTAACACAGGGTGATCAGAATACGGATGGAGGAAATTCAATTGTTGTGAACGGCAATAATGTCTATGTCTTATGGCAGGATCTTAATACTACTTTTTCTTCTTATATATCAAAATCGACGGACGGGGGAACAAGTTTTGGTAACGGAATTAAGATTGGAGGAAGTGATCCGCATCTGTTCGGTGCAATGGCAGCTAATAATTCCGGCACTCTTTTCACCGTTTGGAGTGGAGTTGTTAATGATAATCTGGCCGGCGTTTACTTTTCCAGATCAACCGATCAGGCAGCAACATTCAGTACGAAGGTAACGATTTCAACCGACGGGAATTTACCCCAGATAGCAGTAAATGGCGATAATGTTTATGTCTGTTTCTTTAAACCGAAAGCCGATAATAAAACCGGTCTCTTCTTTGCAAGATCTACAAATGGAGGGGCTAATTTCGAAACTCCCTATGAAGTTACAGATGCAGTAATCGGAAGCAATTCGGTTAAATTTGATTCTCCTAATTCGATCTCCGTTGATGCACAGGGGAATATATTCTGTATTTGGAATGATGGCAGAAGAGGCGGAAGCGGCACTGATATCTACTATGCGAAATCTGCTAATAACGGTGTAAGTTTCGGCCAGAACAAAATGGTAAACAGCGTATCAGGAAGTGTTGATAAAAAACGGACAGCTCCAAGCATTTCGGCTTCCGGCTCTAATCTTTATGTCGTCTGGAGAGAAGAAGACGATAATAACGGAAGCAACCGGAAAATCTATTTTATAAAATCTACCGACGGCGGATCAAATTTCAGTCAGGAATATGAAATTGCTTCCGGCGGATTCGGATCCCCGTCCATGACTGTTAGCAGTAAAGGCGAGATTTATATTGCGTATCCTAATTTTTCCGGGGGTATGAACGGTCTCTTCTGTGCAAAGTCGATTGATGGCGGCGTATCTTTCCCGAAAACTTCTTTTGTAAACAGCACAAACGCGGATTCCAAGAATCCATCTCTCTTTGTTGATGCAAACGATCTGATTTATACTGTTTGGTCTGATAATAGAAGCAGTAACGATGGGGTCTATTTCTCCAAAGGAACAATAACAATTACCAACCTGAATGATAAGCAGGGGATTATACCTGCTCAATTCGGACTGTCTCAGAATTATCCCAATCCGTTCAATCCTTCGACGGTGATTAAAGTGTCGATTCCTGTAACTCAAACGGCCACACTAAAAATATACGATCTTCTCGGAAAAGAGATAGCAACATTGATTAACGGGAGAATTGAACCGGGTAATTATGAGATTGAATATGAAGCACGAGATCTTTCAAGCGGCATCTATTTATACCGACTGCAGACGGAAGGTTTTTCTCAAACCAGGAAGATGATATTTATAAAATAAACAAAGCGGCTCGTATAGAGCCGCTCTTATTTTCTAAACGGTTATTATACATCAAAGTACATTTCGAATTCGTAGGGATGAGGCCTCAATGCCATCGGCTTTATCTCTTTTTCGATTTTATAATTTATCCACGCACGGATAACATCCTCTGTAAACACATTCCCTTTAAGCAGGTACTCATGATCTTCGGAGAGTGCTTTCAATGCCTGGCCGAGCGATTCGGGTGTTGAAGGAACATCTTTTAATTCTTCGGGAGACATATCGTAAATATCCTTTTCGAGCGGTTCACCCGGATCGATACGGTTCATGATTCCATCGAGACCCGCCATCATAATTGCCGAAAACGCGAGATACGGATTTGCAGCCGGATCCGGGCAGCGGAATTCTACTCTCTTAGACTTGGGAGAATTTGAATACATCGGAATTCTGATGGAAGCGCTCCGGTTTCTTTGAGAGTATGCGAGATTCACGGGCGCTTCGAATCCTGGTACCAGCCGTTTGTAGGAATTTGTAATTGGATTTGTAAAAGCGAGTAGCGACGGCGCATGTTTTAATAGTCCTCCGATAAAGTAGAGAGCCATATCGCTCAGGCCGGCATATCCGCCCCCCGCAAATAGTGGTTTGCCTTTCAGCCATAAACTTGTATGAACATGCATTCCGCTTCCGTTATCACCGAAGATCGGTTTGGGCATATATGTAACGGTCTTACCTCGTTTCTTTGCTGTATTCTTAATAACGTATTTGAACATTAATAACTGATCCGCTGCTCTTAGTAATGGTTTGAACTTCATATCAATTTCGCACTGACCTCCGCTTGCAACCTCGTGATGCTGGGCTTCAATCTCTATTCCCATATTGATCAGGTTCATAACCATTTCGTTACGGAGATCCATAAGCTGATCTGTAGGCGGAACAGGGAAATACCCCTCTTTAAAGCGTGGTTTATATCCGAGATTCGGATTCTCCTCCCGGCCGGAATTCCATTTACCTTCTATCGAATCGACAGTGTAGAATGAAAAATTTGGTCCGGAATCGAAACGGACATCGTCGAATACGAAGAACTCCGCTTCGGGACCGAAATACGATGTATCGGCTAGCCCGGTTGATTTTAAATATGCTTCGGCTTTCTGAGCAATGTTGCGCGGACAGCGGTCGTACTTTTCTCTCGTTGCCGGTTCGTACACGTCGCATATTAACGACACAGTAGGAGCTTCGATGAACGGATCAAAAAACATTGTTTCCGGATCCGGTATGAGAAGCATATCGCTTTCGTGAATGCTTTTCCATCCGCGGATTGAAGATCCGTCGAATCCGAATCCGTCTTCGAACGAATCGGATTTCAATTCACCCGCCGGTACCGTAAAGTGCTGCCACTGTCCCGGGAAGTCCATGAACTTGAAATCGACAAACTGAATTTTATTACTCTTAATATATGAGAGAATTTCCTGAACCTTTGATGCAGATTTACCCATATTTTCTCCTGAGTTATATGTTAATGTTTGAAGTCTCTTTAATTGTTGAAAGTACAAAATTTGTAATGGTCCGGTTTACCCCCGGCCAGGATTGTATTTTACTTAAAAGCTGTTCAAGAGAATTTGTATCCTTAACCAGTGCTTTCATAATATGCGAACCTTCCCCAAGTATAGCGTGGCACTCTAGTATCTCGGGGGTTTTTTTTACGTGATCGGTCAGCTTTTCATAATTCTTTGAGGAATCCATTATCACAACTATGAAAGCCATTATGTCGAGATTAAATTTGTGGCGGTCAAGCTTTGTGTAATATCCCTCGATTATTCCGTTCTCTTCCAGTTTTCTGAGCCGTTCGCTAAGAGAAGGAAGGGAGAGGCCCGCTGCGTCGGCCAGTTCATTCCGTTTGGTCCTGCCATTTTCCTGCAGTTTTTTCAGTATAATTATATCTAAGTTATCCAGCATACATTCACTTAATTATTTAGGTAATTTCATTTAATTGACTGAAAAAATAAGGTATATAGAAATAATAAACAAATTAAAAAAGTTCTTCTTTTATTGCATTGCCGGAACCGGTTTCTTTTTTAGATTAGTATTCCAGATTTGGAGGGCTTTTGTTACAGAGGGTAAATTACGCCGTTGCGGTAATCCTGTTCTTATTTTCGGGGATTATCCGGCCGCAGACAAATCCTATAATATCATCGGTTATCAACCAGGTTGATCCCGACCGTTTAATGGAAAACCTGGAATACCTGACCGGCGTAAAGGAGGTAACGGTTCCCAGCGGCACTTTTCAAATCCTATCGCGGCACGCATACGAATATACTAATCTCATCGCGGAAGAATATCTGAAACAACGGCTCGAAGCATACGGACTCGAGACTTATCAGCAGAATCACGACAACGGTATAGGCAATATTTACGCAATACAGCACGGGATTACATATCCCGAACAACAGATTATTATTTGTGCCCACTTAGATAGCATGCCCCGTTCATATATCGCTCCTGGCGCAGATGATAACGGAAGCGGAACCTCGGCAGTCCTTGAAGCGGCGCGGATTCTTTCGAAGTATCCGACTGATTACACAATTATTTATGCTCTGTGGGATAACGAAGAGCTAGGTCTACAGGGAAGCAGTTATTATGCACAACAGGCCCGATTGAGAAATGATAAAATTATTGCCGTTATTAATATGGATATGATCGGATGGGATGGCAATAACGACAATATTGCAGAAATTCATGCGCGGGATTACAGTACTTCTTATTTGATAGCAGAAAATATGGCAAAGGTAAATAGCGATTATAGCATAGGATTAGTGCTTCAATATATTAATCCGGGAACGTCTGCAAGTGATCACGCATCATTTTGGTATAACAATTATCCGGCTGTACTATTAATAGAAGATTATTATACTACAAATGGTTTAAGAGATTTTCATCCCTATTATCATACGGCTAATGATAGAATTGAATACATAAATAAATCCTATTTCGAAAAGTGTTCGAAAGTTGCTATAGGCACGCTGGCACTGTATGCCGGAGTTCAGAATCCCACATATGTTCATTCACCGTTGCCTTCATCATATACTCTTTCTCAGAATTATCCCAACCCGTTTAATTCTACCACGGTTATCAATTATTCTATTGATAAAGAGATGCCGGTTAAAATCGTAGTCCATGATCTTATAGGAAGGGAATTAGCGGTTCTCGTAGATGAAGTTAAACCGCCTGCCTCATACAGCGTAAACTTTGATGCGTCACTTGTCCGGGGCGGATTGTCGAGCGGTCTCTATTTCTATTCTATGTACTCGGGTAATTATACAATTTCCAGGAAAATGCTTTACCTTAAGTAATCTTGAACCTGAGCGTATTAAGTATGTTTGCCGTTGTGTTTTTCATATCTTTCAAGCTTACCGAGTAATTATTGAATTCGCGCCTTATCCTGTAAGTTTTTCTCAGCTGATCGAACTGCCTGCCCCGTTCTTCCGGGATAATTTCAATTATATTCTTTATCAGATCCGTATCCAGAGTAATGTCATACACCTTTCCGGTAATCTCTTCAATCAACTCTTCAATTCCATCAAATTTGGTAGGAGCAATATCCGGGTTGTCAATTTGAGGGTAAGCGGGTTTCCATTCCGGTTTGCAATCAATAAACTCACAGAATTTATTATAGATGAATAACGTTCCGTTCAGTTTTCCTTCGAGCGAGTAACCTGCAATATGAGCCGAAGCAATGTCAACAAGACCGAGCAGTTCTGTGTCTATAGCCGGCTCGTTTTCCCAGACGTCGAGTACCGTCCTTATATTCCGGTTTTCGAGAAGTTTCTTTTTAAGTGCTGAATTCTTAATAACCGGTCCGCGCGACGTATTTATTAAAAGGGCACCTGCTTTTATCTCACCGATATTCTCTTCATTTAAAAGGTGGACAGTCTTGTCAATTCCGGTTTTGTTAAGCGGGACATGGAAAGTTACAACGTCGCATTGAAGTGCATCAGACAGACTCCGGAAATTCTCTTTTCCGAGTTTCCTCTCAAGAGGGGGATCGTTGATTACAGTTTCGAATCCGAGAGCCCGGGCAAATCTTGCTACTTTGGTTCCGATGTTTCCGTAACCGATTATACCGAAAGTTTTTCCTGCAAAACTTTTTTTCTCTCCATATAAAATTTTTGCAACAGCCGTTATAACATATTCAGCAACCGAATAAGAGTTACACCCTGCAGCGTCCGCAAAATAAATATTCCTGGATCGTAAATACTCTTTGTCGATATGATCCGTGCCGATTGTTGCCGTCCCAACGAACTTTACATTACTTCCATCCAGTAAATTCCTGTTTACATCCGTTATTGAACGGACAATCAGAACATCCGTATCTCTCAGCATCTCTCCGGTGATATGACGGCCGTGGGAGAGCCGGACTTCGCCGAAATTTGAAAAAGCCTCTTTAACCTGCGGAATGTTCTCGTCTGCTAAAATGTTCATTGTCTTCCCGATTCTGATAAGCAAATATAACTCAATGACGTTAAACTTAGTCAACCTGCCTCAATTTGTAATCACTTTATTAAATGTTTATTTTTGCGCCTGACTTTGAAAAAGGAGTATAGTTTATTCAATGAAATTCAATAGAAGAACACATACATGCGGCGACTTGCGTGAAGTAAATATCCGGGAAAATGTGGTGCTTAACGGATGGGTTGCCAACAGAAGAGACCTCGGTGGCGTAATCTTTATTGAGCTGAGGGATCGATTCGGAATTACACAAATTGTTTTTGAACCTTCATATAATTCCGCTTCGCACGAACTTGCGAAAAAACTTAGATCTGAATTCGTAATTTCGATTGAGGGAAAGGTCCGCAAACGTCCGGAAGGAACAGAGAATCCGGATCTCCCGACAGGTCAAATTGATGTAATGGTGGATAAGTTAATTATCTTGAATCAGGCAGAGACACCGCCGTTTCCGATTGACAATAATGTCGATGCTAGCGAAGACCTTCGGCTTAAATACCGTTATCTGGATCTGAGGAGAGGAGAGGTTCAGAAAAATCTCCTACTGCGTCATAGAATGTCGCAGATTACCAGAAAATATTTCGATTCGAATGGATTTGTTGAAATAGAAACTCCTGTGCTAATGAAAAGCACACCGGAAGGTGCTCGGGATTTTCTTGTGCCGAGCCGGCTTCATAAAGGAAAGTTTTATGCATTGCCACAGTCTCCGCAGACTTATAAACAGATACTTATGGTTTCGGGGTTCGACCGTTATTTCCAGATTGTAAAGTGTTTCCGCGATGAGGATATGAGAGCCGACCGTCAACCCGAGTTTACTCAGATCGACGTTGAAATGTCCTTTGTTGATGTTGAAGACATTTTTGAAGTAGTTGAAGGATTAATGAAAATATTCTTCAAGGAGATCTGGAACTATAATCTGGAAACACCGATACCCAGACTCAGTTTTGACGAAGCAATGGAAAAATACGGAAGCGATAAACCTGATCTTCGCTTCGGTCTCGATATGGTAACGCTGAATAATGTATTTGAAAAATCAGAATTCCGTGTGTTCAAAGATTCAATCTCCCAGAACGGAATAATCACCGGATTGCTCGCTAAAGGTTGCGGGGATTATACACGAAATCAGCTCGATGTTCTAACCGATTTTGTAAAAAAGCTTGGTGCTGGCGGACTTATATGGATGCGTGTAAAAGAAAATGATCTTGATGCACCAATTGCAAAATTTTTAACCGATGACGAAAAGAAAAATCTGATCGCTCAAATGAATGCCGAACCCGGCGATCTGTTGTTTATCCTTACCGGTCAGAGACTGAAGACATTATCCGTGATGGGTAATCTCCGTCTCGAGATGGCAAAGAGAATGAATCTGATTCAGCCGGACTCAAAACCGGCTTTAATCTGGGTAACTGAATTTCCATTGTTCGAGTGGGATGATGAGACAAAGCGTTACTATGCTATGCATCATCCGTTCACGTCTCCGAGAATTGAAGACATTCCTTTAATGGAAACAGATCCCGGAAAAGTAAAAGCACGCGCATACGACCTGGTACTTAACGGTAATGAAATAGCGGGAGGAAGTATAAGAATTCATGATTCCGGACTTCAGGCTTTAATGTTCAAAGCTCTCGGAATCGGTGAGGAAGAGGCAAAAGAGAAATTCGGATTCCTGATGAACGCATTCAAATATGGGGCCCCGCCTCACGGGGGGATAGCATTCGGATTCGATCGGCTTGTTATGTTGTTTGCCGGTAAATCCTCGATCCGGGATGTTATTGCGTTTCCTAAAACCTCGAGCGGACTTTCATTAATGGATGATTCTCCTTCGCACGTCGACGAAGCTCAACTTACCGAACTCCATATTCGTATTAAATGAAAATTACTATTGGGTAGGTGATCCAGCCTACCCTTCCGGTTACAGGTAACATTTACCTGACACACCTCAAAATTTCTAGTTTCTTAAAAAAAATTCTTTGGATTAATTCTTTCCTTTGCTATATTCCATTCCGTAAGATGAAAAATTTTCCACTTTCCCAATTGGTTTGATATTTGTTTTAGTGAAGTCGCGGATGTTAAGGTGAGTTTGAATTGATGAATCGGAAATTTTTACTTGAAAACAATTATTGAGGAAATTTAAGTGGGACAGCAGCAACTTCTATTGATCTTATTAGGCATTCTGATTGTGGGTGTTGCAATTTTTGTTGGAATAAACCTCTTCCGCGCTAATGCCATCGAAGCCAAAAGAAGTAATGTAACCAATGAACTTGTCAATCTTGCCTCCTTAGCTCAACAGTACTATATGAAACCTCTCTCCCTTGGCGGCGGATCAAGATCATTTACAGGCTGGCGTGTCCCCGATGAACTTGAGGTTACTGCCAACGGACGTTTTTCCGCCACAGTTTTTGCCGATAGCGTGGTTCTGGTTGGCATTGGAAATGAGGTGGTTACAAATAATGACTCAATACAAGTTGAATTAACTGTAAGACCTACTTCATATAGGACAGTAATAATTTATTGAAATAACAACAGGAAATATTCTTTTATTCTAATTAATTAATTCATTCGTAACTAAATAACAGGAGTAAATTATGGGTCAGCAACAACTTCTCTTAATCGTATTAGGCGTTATCATTGTTGGTATCGCTGTTGTAGTTGGTATTAATGTTTTCACAGCAAGCAGTACACAGGCTAACAGAGATGCTGTTATTGCGGATATGACAAACCTTGCATCTTTAGCTCAGCAGTTCTACAGAAAACCGGAAGCTCTCGGCGGCGGCGGTAATACATTTACAGGCTGGACAGTTCCAGGTACACTCGATACAACCGGTAATGGAACGTATGCTGCAACTGTAGCTGCTCAATCTGTAACACTTGTCGGTATCGGCAATGAAACAGGAAATGACGGAGCCAGTCCGGTTCAAGCTACAATGGTGGTTGGTCCGAATCGAATCGAATCAACTGTCATAGATAATTAATTTTTTGTTTGAATTTTCTTAAATTGGAGGCGGTTAAATCGAATTTAACCGCCTTCTTTTTTAGTTAAGGACGATTAATATGATTGAAGTTCGATTCAACGCGCAAAAAATTAATGGACAAGCTATTTCCGGCAACTTGAGCGAACCTACCTATAAAGAAGCAAAAAAGAAGATTCATAAGCTTGCCGAAAAACACCAGCTTAAAATCAATTCGATTGAAAAGAAAAGTTCCTACCTCTATAAAATAAGGCGTGGTAAAGAAAAACCGATTATCGGCGAACAAAGAGCTTATTCTAAAGAAGAAGTCTCCAATGCACTCCGTAAACTCGGTTATGAGGTTTTATCGGTCAACAAAAAGCTGCTCGATTTTAATTTTAAACCGCCTCAGCAGGACATTGTTTCATTTGTAAAAATTAGCGCTGAACTTCTGGATCAGAAATTACCGTATAGTGAAATTTTAACCTTACTTATTAATGATATTGAAAACAAAACCCTCAAAGAGACATTAAAACAGATTAATAATGAATTGAAAAAAGGAGCCGATAGCGAAGCAACTTTCTTAAGGTATCAGGGAATTTTCGGAAAGTTTACGGCTTATATGTTGGGACTGGCATCTAAGAGCGGTAATATGTCGGAAATTTATAAAGCAACCGCAAAGTTTCTTGAGAGACAGCAGGAGTTTAAGAAAAATCTGAGAAGCGCGCTCATTACTCCTCTTGTTACTTTATTTGTTCTCTTTCTTGCCGTCATATTTTATATCGGTTACATTTTCCCTGAAACCGCAAAACTGTTTGTTAAATTTAAAATTGATCTGCCCCCTTTAACTGCGGCAACTCTTCAAATTAGTGATTTCCTGATGGGTAACATGTTATTAATTACAATCGGGATGTTTATCCCTGTTATTGCCATCTGGCAATTTGCAAAAACAAAAAAGGGAAAACTTTTACTCGACAGAATGATGTTCAAGATACCGATAATGGGCTCGCTTATTCACAAGACAACAATTGAAGTTTTCTGCCGTGTATTTTATACGCTTTACAGCGGATCGGCTGAAAGCATTGAACCGATTCGTATAGCGGCCGAAGCAACCGGCAACGCCCATTTTGAAAACCAGATTAAATCAGTTGCAATCCCTCTTATGATCAAAAAAGGTATTGGAATTACCGAAGCTTTCCAGGCAAGCGATGTTTTTACTGAAACCGCTCTTTCAAGATTCCATTCAGGTGAAGAGACCGGTACAATCAAGAACACTGCCCTGCAGCTTGCAAATTACTACGAAAGCGAAACTGTGTTCAGACTTAAAAACGTAATTGAATTAATTCAGGTTGGAATTGCTATGGTGATTATGATAGTAATGATCGCATTAACACTAATATCGGCTGAGACTGCTACTATCAGTCCGAAATCACCGGTGATGTAAAAAAATAAGGAAGCCCTATGATTGATGCTCATCTAGAAATGACTGATAAAATCGGTTACCTTTTACTCAAGAAGGGAATAATCGATTCTAAAATTTTAGAACAATCACTTAAAATCAAGGATGCCGATCAACTAAAACAAAAAAGGAATCTGGCACAGATCCTTGTTGAAGAATTTGGATTTGAACACGATGTTATATTCCGCGAAGTTGCTGTACTCTACGCATTTAAAGAATTGAACATTCATCCCGAGGAACTTTCGGAAGAGAGAATCGGCGAGATAAAAAGCCTGATGAATAAACAGGGGCCGGAAGTCCGTAAAATGCTCCTCGAACACCGTGTAATTCCTTACAGGTATGACGATAAAATAAAAGATAAACTTGTTTTTGCCGCTGTTGATCCGACCGATAGGACACTTGCAAAAATTGCCTATACGCTTAACGCAAAAAAATATGAAATCAACTATCTGAGGAAAAAGGATTACGACCGGCTAATAAATCTGCTGGTTACTTCCGAGAATGAATATCTTAAAATGATCGAAGAAGCTGCCGAAGAGATGCAGGTTGTTCAGGAAGAGGTTTCGATCAATGAAGATGAACTTGATGCTGAAATAAATAAAAGTGCTCTTATAAATCTTATTGAGGCGGCTCTGGTTGAGGGGGTACGCAAAGGAGTTAGTGATATTCATATTATTCCTAAGAGCGGAAACAAAACAGAAATTCATTTCCGTCTCGATGGTAAACTTCAGCTCTGGCATGTTCAGGAGGGAACAATGCCCGAAGCTGTTATGGCGGTTGTTAAAGACCGCTCTAAAGGCCTCGACAGATTCGAAAGAGAAAGAGCCCAGGATGGTTTTATCCAGAGGGAAATCGACGGCCATATAATCCGTTTCAGAGTTTCCGTCCTTCCAACTGTAGGAACAGAACTTAAAAACAAATTTGAAAGTATTGTAATAAGAATTCTTGACGATAGAAAAGTTATAAGGGATTTAGGAAAGCTAGGTTTAACAGGATATTCTAATAAGGCGTTTGTAAAAGCTATCAGTCAGCCTCAGGGAATGATCATATTAACCGGTCCGACAGGTTCGGGTAAAAGTACTACGCTGATTGCTGCGCTCTACCAGGTTATAAATCCTACAAAAAACGTTTTGACCGTTGAAGATCCCGTTGAATATGTCATTGAAGGTGCCCGGCAGCTTAAGATTGGTCATAAAATGAATTTTGAACAGGCAATCAGATCAATACTCCGCCACGATCCGGATATTGTACTTGTAGGTGAGATGCGTGATAAGGAGACCGCCGAAACGGCTATTAAACTTGCTAATACAGGTCACCTTACATTTTCCACGCTTCATACTAATGATGCGCCCAGTGCGGTTGCGCGTCTTTTCAAAATGGGTGTTGAACCGTTCCTGATTGCTTATGCAATCAACATTATTGTTGCACAGCGACTTATCAGAAAACTTTGCACGGTTTGTAAAAAGAAAGTTGAGAATCTTGAAGAGCACATTGCACTTGCGGGACTTGATATAAAGGATTGGTCCGGCAGCGAAATTTTCGAGGCGGCAGGATGCGATAAATGTAACCAAACCGGATTTAAAGGAAGAATGGCTATACACGAAGCTCTCTATTTTACTCGGGAAATCAGAAGACAGATTGTTCGATCGGGCGAGGAAGTTGATGAAGAAGCAATCCGCGAACAGGCCAGAAAAGACGGAACGATGAGTCTTAGAGATTCTGGTTTTGAGAAAGTGAAATTAGGTCTAACGTCAATTCAGGAGGTAATTGGCGCAACAATGGAAGACTAAAAAACTGCTTTAATCGTGACTAAGTTTTCTTATATTGCTTAAAAGAAATCGAAGAAAACACTATTTAACCAGAAATTCGGTACTTGCTGATGGTAGAACAGGCAAAAAAAATCCTCTCTGAATTTGCGAAGCAAATCCCTCCTACAGTTCTCGGTCCTGAAAGAGTTCGTTATATAATCGAGAATATTGACAGGATGACACAGGAGGAAAAAATCCAGGTTCTTAACCTTGCAAACTATATTCTAACCGTAATGCTCGAAAGAAATGCATCGGATGTTGAAATAGGCGGTTTCGGTGCTCAAAATTTTATCTGGTTCAGAATCTATGGAAAAAAAGAACGTGTAAAAGAGTTGCCTCAGTTCACTGTGGATGAATCCTCTGCATTAATTGTTTCGCTCCTAAATAAAAATCAGTGCCAGTTCCTTCTTCAAAACAGAAATCTGGATTTCAGTCATACATACAAACTCGATAAGATTTCGCGTTATGTAAGATTCAGAGCAGATGCTTATTTTGATCTGGATGCCCTGGCTCTTAATATGAGAGCTATTCAAGCTGCGGTTCGGCCGATCGAGTCACTCGATTTTCATCCGTATGCAGTTAAAACAATGAGTCACAATTACATTAAGTTCGGGCTCTCACTTATAACCGGAATTACCGGTAGCGGTAAATCTTCCACGCTCGACGCAATAATAGACTTTCATAATCAATTTGATCCATGTCACATCGTAATCATTGCCTCTCCAGTTGAATATGTACATTCATCAAAAATTTCGATAATTAAGCATAGGGAAGTTGGCCGTGATGTCCTTTCCTTTAAAGATGGTGTGGTTCAGGCCCTTCGCCAGGATCCTGATATTATTGTTATTGGTGAAATGAGGGACCCGGACACTATTTTAGCAGCTTTAGAGGTAACAGATACAGGTCATAAGGTATTTTCTACCTTACACACTTCTTCAGCTGTGGAGTCGATAGACCGTATAATTGCAGAAGTTAGCCCCGAAGAACAGGAAAGAGTCCGGAATCGTTTGGCAGACGTTTTGATATCTGTAGTGTCGCAAAAACTTGTGCCGAGCCTCGATGGAAAACGTGTTCTTGCTAAGGAAGTTCTGATTGTTACTCCAAGCGTTAAGGCGGCTATTAAGAACAACAATACAAGCGAAATTTATATGATGATTAATCAGGGTGGACAGCAGGGAATGGTTACTATGGAACAGGATTTGTTACGCCTCTTTACAGATAAAAAGATTTCTAAAGAAAATGCAGTCGCTTACTCGAATAATAAAAATAGAATTCTTCAATTGATGAAGGGTGTTTAGTCGATTTGAAACCGGTTGTATGCATATATTGTGAGGGAACGGACACTAAAGTTGCGGTTCTTACAAAGGAGAAAGACACTGTAAAAGTTTTAAGAGTCGCTTCATTGACAATGTCCCAGTCCCTTCAGCAGCTTTCACGTCAGGCTTCTCTTGATGAGATTGAAACGGCCGATACCGGTAGTAACTTCTCATTCGAAAGTCTTGATGAAGCAGTCCCCGCGTCGGAACCGGAAAAGGATACTTCGGATGTTGGTCAGCTTCAATCGTCACTGTTCGGATTAAAGCTGAATCATTGCCAGTTTATTCCGATAATTACTGAACCTGTCGTAAATTACCATAACTACGAAGGTCCGAGGGATGAAAATAAAAAGAAACTGCTTCAGCTGGTTGCCAATGATATCAGGAATGTAAAAGGGATTTCTGTTGATCTGGATTCGGTTGATGTGACGGAATTAAATGATAAAGCGATGCTGAGCGTTTTTATAGAAGGTGAGATTCCTTGTGTCCATCTTGTTAATCTGCTCGCTAATTTAAACAACAGAAGATATTTTAAAATTCCTACTGTTAAAACCGCCGAACTGTCGCTCGCTTATTATGTCTGCAAAACAAATAAATTCTTCCCTGAAGACAACACACTTATTATTTATATAGGTAAAGAATACAGCAAACTGATTTTTCTGGAAGGACAGAAATTAAAACATATCGGTGCTACTCTCGATATTGGAACAAAGAATCTTCATACTTACGACGTATATTTCTCCAAAATTCTGCTTGAAATGGAGAACGGAGGAATTCCAAAACTCGATAATATTATTCTCTGCGGCGAAGACCGTTCTGAAAACCTGATACTCTCTTTCTTCGGTACATTTCCTGAAGCTAATGTGAGTGAACTAAAGTTTGAGGACTTTAATAATTCGCTTATTACTGATGAAGATGCAAAAAATCTGGCTCTCTATGCAATTCCGATTGCTTCGGCTGTCGAATATTTTGATGAATTGAATAAAACTCATGTTGGTGTGAATTTCCTTCCCAAGTATATCCAGGAACATCAGAAGTTTTTACAATTCGGATGGCATAGCTATGCTATTCTGCCACTCCTCTTCGGCGCAACATTTTTTTTCACTTTTCAAATCCTATCGAGTTACAGGGAAATTAAAGACCTCGATTTTGAGATTGAACGTCTGACGGTTTTACAACAGCAGAATCAGGCTCTCGTTGATGAGATTACTCCACTGGACGCACGAATTAATAACTTCGATAAGACACAGGCAATTCTGGATTCAGCTACAACAGGCTCGGGTATCTGGAATAAAAACTTAACAAAAGTATCGGACTTTATAGAAAGACGCAGAAATTTCTGGCTTACCAAACTCGAAACCGTTAGCCCCGAAGAAGTAAAAATTAACGGGTATGCTTTATCAAGAAGCGTTCTTACAGAGTTTGCTCAATACAGTAATACAGCTTTATTGAAATTTATTAATTATGAACCGCTCCGCGAGAAAAGTGCATTCGCTTATACAATTAATTTTAAACTCTCTGAAGATTCGTTAACTACGAAATGAGCAGCAAAGTAAAAAATACTATCATTATTGTTTTAATTCTGATTGCCATTATACTGGCCGGCGGCCTCTTTAATTATGTTTTTCTTAAAGGGAAGATTGACGACAGGGAGAAAAAAGTAAAGGACCTCCGGCTTTATCAGCTCGATACTAAAGACCTTGAAGATCAGCTTCAGAAATTAAAAAACAGAGTTGCTCAGCTCGATTCAATTCTTGCTAACAGAAAATATAATATACCGTTCAATCTTCCCCAGTCGGACTTTTTCGATTTCATTAACAAAACCAGTTATTCATTCTCGCCGGATTCCTATGTAAATATTGAATATGAAGATACTGAAGCGGGGGTGAATTTCAATATTTATAACTATACTTTGAACGGGATTGCCGAGTTTAATGATCTTAATAATCTGATTTATGCAATAGAAGAGAGTAAATTATTAAAGAAAATATCCGGTCTGGATCTTACGAATAATGTAAAAGTTGATCAGGACGGCACTCCCCATTATCTGGTGAGTTTTAAATTCAAGGTTTCGGTTTACTTCTCGAACGACGACAGATTCTATGTTGCCAACTATACAGAGAACTCGCTTATACCAAATCCTCTTTACGATATTTTCTATCCGTTGATCAGAAATGAAATTCCTCCGAATACAGATTCATTGCTCGACGTACAGTCTGCGGTATTGCTGGCGTTAATACCCGACGGTGCTTTCCTGGCTGATGCTAACGGGAATACTTATCTACTCTGGGAGGGAGACAGAGTTTATCTCGGTTATCTGACGAATATAAATTACCAGACCAACGAAGTGAATTTTGTCCTTAACAAGGGCGGAATAATTGAATCAGTAACACTGAAACTCGATAAAGAAAAAAAGCAGAGTAAATAAAATGAAAAAGCTAATTACATCCTGGCTGTTCCTCTCTTTCGTCTTTGTAAATTATGCTCAGGTTGATCTTAAACAGAAACTGCAGGGTTACGTAAATCCTGCTGAACTTGTTACCCTTTCCGAAACTATAACTTTCGAGCAGGCAATCCAGGTTCTCAGTACTGTCAGTGAAAAAATCTCCGGTAAACGGGTCGTCTCTACCGCAGGAATTAATGTCCCTATCGGAGTAGAACTGGATAAGATTCAATATAAGAAAGCCCTTTTCATAATTGCCCAGTATCATAATCTTATTGTTGAGGAGACTGAATCTGTCATAGTTGTTAAAAAGAAGGATGCGGGTAAGGAACAACTCACACCGGAAGTTTATGCTTCAGTTGATGATAGGGAGGTTAAAATAACCGCTCTTATGTTCGAAGCGAATGTATCGGAAATGCAGGAAAGAGGAATTAACTGGCAATTTCTGCTTTCGAGAAGCGGCCTTTCTATCGGCGGAGATTTTGTAAGTGTTCAGGAGGAACAGCAGAGCAGTTCTTCGACCACCCAGCAGGTTCAGCAGAAACCGCCGGCTTTCGATCTATCGAGCGCTTCTACTTTTGAGATGGGACCTTTTAAAGGCAACGCCACTGCACTCTTTAGATTTTTTGAAACCGAAAACCTTGGTGAAATTTTTGCAAGACCAAACGTAACTGTTAGAAATAATATTCAGGGAAGAGCACAGGTCGGCTCGGATTTCTCAATTAAAGAGAGAGACTTCGCCGGTAACCTGATCGATAAATTCTATTCTACCGGTACAATTCTGGAAGTAACTCCTCATATTTATAATGAAGACGGAATCGATTACATCCTGCTTCAACTTAAGGTAGAAAGAAGTACTGCTATACCGGATGTTATCAGCACTGAAATTAGAAAAACTCAAGCTACTACCTCCGTTATGCTTCTGGATGGAGAGGAAACTGCAATTGGCGGTTTAATTGTATACGAAGAAACTACAGTCCGAAGAGGAATTCCGTTCCTTAGAGATTTACCATGGTGGGTTCTGGGAATCAGGTATCTTACAGGATACGACTCCAAAGAAATGGCCAAGAAGGAGATAATTATGCTCATCAAGGCCGAGATACTCCCCTCATTGAAGGAAAGGGTTTCGAAACAGAAGGAAACTCAGGTACTTAAAAAAGAACTTCAGGATAATGCAGAAGCTCTGGAAAAAATAAAAGCAAACTTGAAAAAGAATGAAGAAGAAAAATAGATCTCTTTGCGTACTCCTTATCTGTCTTATTTTTTTCAACACTGTTTCTGAAAACAAAGAATTCTGAAATAATAAAAATGAAGCACTTTTGTTATGACTCTTCAGGTCCGTTTAATACTGATTACATTTGTAATTATTTTAATTGCTTCCTTTGCGACAGCTGTAATCTATTATAATCTAACCGGCCAGCTTATATCAAATTATCAGTCCAAAGACATTCTTAATTCCACCAATGATTTTATTTTTACTTTTCAAAATCGTATTGAACAGACAGATGATGATTTTTCGAGAATCTTTTCATCCATTCCCGATATTGAAAAAATAAATCTGGACTCAACAGGGATCGATTTTATTTTTACGCTGGTTAACGACTCACTTATCAGTAATACTGAATTTAAAGTTAAGTCCAATTCCTATATAAATTTCCGTTCCCGGTCATTTAAACAATTATTTGTTGATAATCCGAACTTAATTCTCCGCTACGCAAAATTGAATGACGATCAGATTTTCTATTACGGTGTTCATATAACATCCGGATTCCTGGATAAAATAAGCGAGAAAATCAGAGCCGACATAGCTCTGGTGATCAACGATTCACCGGTTGAATTTTCCAACGCCGGTAAAAACCAGACTTACCTCCTGAATATTATCAATGCCATCCGCGAACTTAAATTCAGGAATAATTTCGACCTTTATAAGGAGGAGATTGATAATGCCGATTTTGAAGCGGCAGCTATTTCACCTCACCAGATCCTTACACCGGGTGCAAGAATCAGCTTTGTTGTATTTAAAACCTATCAGGAGGGAGTCGGGCTTAAAAACACGTTACGCGATGTAATGCTTATAATACTTATCTCCGGAAGCTCGCTTGCTTTTATTCTCATTCTACTTTTCACTACTAAATTACGGAAACAGATCGGACTATTAAGCGAAGGCGCTGAAATAACAAGGAAAGGGAATCTGGATCATAGGGTTCAGATAGTTTCGAATGACGAACTCGGAAGATTAGGCGAAGCCTTTAACCAAATGCTGAATGAACTTAAAAAGAAGGATGATGCCGAAAAGGAGTATACCGACTTTATTTCTCTTATAAACCAAAGCTCCACGCTCAAAGAGGTTTCCGAAGCATCTCTCAATAAGATTATTAAATCCACAAACATCGTGTTCGGCGTTCTTTACATGGTAGACGAAAAGAATCTCCGGCTTATCTCTTCATCCGGAATCGGTAAAAATATTATTAAACCGACTCAGGAACCCGATCTCTATAGTAATGCCATTGATAAAAAAGAAGTGGTCGAATTCAACTTCAGCGAGAATTTCCCGGAAATAAAAACAGGTCTTACTTCCATTAAAATAAAATATATTCTAATCTACCCTATCATCTACAACAGGGAGACAATCGCAATTCTTGAACTTGCTTCGGATTCGGAACCCGGCGGCAGTGTTAGAAACTACATCGACAATATACAGGAACAGCTTGCAATCGGACTTGTAAACGCTCGCTCACTCGAGCAACTCGAAAACTATGTAGTTGAACTCAGAAGGCTTAACGAGGAATACCAGAAACAGAATAAACAGATAATCGAACAGAATGATGAGCTGAAAGAACTTCACAGACAGATAAATGAAAAAGCTCTTGAGCTTGATAAGCAGAGAGCCAAAGCAGTTGAGCTAACAAAAGTAAAATCACAGTTTCTTGCAAGTATGTCGCATGAGCTTCGCACCCCGCTTATTTCCATCCTGGGCCTCACAGAACTAATATTGAAAGACGACGTTACTCCCCAGAAATCTAAAGAAAGAATGGGCATTGTATACCGTAATGGTAAAAAACTCCTTGGCATGATTACCAATATTCTTGAGTTCTCGAAATTTGAATCCGGCAGAATAGAAATCAAAAAAGATAATTTTCTGCTCAGCGACCTTCTTGAAGACATTAATACCAACATTCAACAGATTGCTTCGGATAAAAACCTGAAGTTCCTTATTGAATCCCCTCCGGGTAAAAACCTCCTTCTTAATACCGATAAGAGTAAACTGGAACAGATCCTTAATAATCTTATAACTAATGCCGTTAAGTTTACGGATTCCGGTGAAGTTAAACTCTCTATTACACTAGAAAATAATCTTGATCTGAATTTCTCGGTTGCCGATACAGGAATTGGAATTTCAGAGGAGAATCAGAAAATAATTTTCTCCGAGTTCAGACAGATTGATTCAGGATCGTCAAGAAAATACGGAGGCGCCGGGCTCGGCCTTACGATTACCAAACGTTATGTTGAATTACTGGGCGGAACTCTTTCTCTTAAGAGCCAATTACACAAAGGTTCCGAGTTCGCTTTTGCACTGCACGATATTGTTCTGGATGTCTTCGATCTTCCCATCAGGGATTTTCTTGCAATCCATGAAGATACCGGTAAGGATGCTATTAAAAAGAGTGCTTATATATCATGTAAAAACTCCGATACTTCAAAATTTATTACGGATTATCTCCACTCATATGACTATGAGCTTATCCCTTATCATATCGGGAAAAATAATTTTAGCAATACCGGTCGTCCGGTGCCGGAAGCATTTATTTTCTGCTGCGATGATGTCAAAGATAATTTGATACGCGAAGTGGCCGAAATTAAGTCGAATCCTTACAGCCGGGACGTAATTACAATTCTGATTTCAATACTAGAGAATGAAAAAGTTGGATGGCTTCCGGCTATATTCGATTTTATTGTTGAACCTGCTACCCTTAAAGATTTTGAAAGAATAGTTAAGAACCTGGAGTTTTTCTCTCAAAGCAGAATACAGGAAATTATTTTTGCATCCAGGGATCAACTGAAGTTCAAAAGTTTGTTCTCGAATGAAAATCCACCGGAAAGGAGAATAAAATTCATTGACGATCTAAATTCTTTAATTACTAATCCCGCAAAAGATTCCAGATATCTGGTGGTTATTGATTTTGATTCCTTCAAATCCGACACCCTAGAATTCCTGCTTAAAATTGAAGAGTACAAACTGAACAGGAATCTCTTTACAGTTCTTAATGTAAGTAAAGAAAATTTGGAAAAGGATTTCGAGTGGATTAATTCCTCTATTAAAGAATTGACTCTGCGAAGCAAGAATCATCCCCTCGATGTTTTAAAAAGCCTCAAAGAGAGATTGATGATTGATTCTGAATTATCGAGCCGTAATAATAATTTAATTGAAGAAAAAATCAGCGATAACATTCCGGTAGAAGGCGATAATGGATTATCGGAACCGAAACAGACAATTCTGATAGTTGATGACGACCCGGATACCCTCTTTACAATCGGTGAATTCGTTAAAGAGCTTAACTATGAAACAGTCTTTGCACACAATGGTACAGAATGCCTCCTGATGCTCAATCATATTAATCCCGACCTTATACTGCTCGACATTATGATGCCTCAGATGGACGGATTTGAAACTGTAAAAAGAATACGGAGCGATAATCGCGTTTCATCTATTCCGGTTATTGCCCTTACCGCGTATGCCATGTTAGATAATAAAGAAGTGGTTACCAGGAATGGTTTTAATGATCTGGTAACCAAGCCGATAAATTCTACGCTTCTTGCTTCAAAAATAACTATGTACATAAATTCCAGGATTGATGTAAAATGAAAAAAATTCTTGTTATTGATGATTATCCCGATAATGTGTTTCTGCTTCAAGACCGGCTTGAACATGAAGGATTTGAAGTTATAAAAGCCTACGACGGCGAAATGGGAATACATAAAGCTATTAATGAACAGCCCGACCTTATACTGCTCGATATTATGATGCCCGGTGTCTCAGGGTATGATGTTTGTAAATCCCTTTCGATGAAAGAGGAGACTAAACTGATTCCAATCATTCTCCTGACTGCCCTTACCGAAGCGGATAATTTAAAAGCCGGACTTCAAGCCGGTGCGTTCGACTATATTA
The DNA here is from genome assembly GCA_964532065.1 of uncultured Melioribacter sp. Lineage (GTDB taxonomy): Bacteria > Bacteroidota > Ignavibacteria > Ignavibacteriales > Melioribacteraceae > DSXH01. The sequence goes on along the minus strand of CAZHHG010000006.1, from coordinate 24,088 downwards.
AAAAACCTTTCAATAAAACAGAGCTTGTTGCGCGGATAAATTCGGCTTTGAGGTTCAGCGAGACTAATAAATTCCTTATCGAAATCGAGAAGATTAAAACTTTTGCAGCTACGGTTGTTACGGCAAACCATGAAATTAAACAGCCGCTTACACTGATCAATCTTTCTACAACAGCAATACGGAGAGAACTTGCGAAAGAGAATTCATCCATCGATGTTGTTTTGAAACGCGTTGAATTTATTGAAAATGCGGCTAAAGAAATAATTAAAGTTCTTGAAAAGATGGGATCTATAAAAAAACCTGTTATTACTCCGTATGTAAATAACCTCAATATTATTGATCTGAATTCAGATACGGATAAATCTAACTAACAAGCTCTCTTATTACCGATAACATTTCTTCAAAGTTGTAGGGCTTGCTTATGGTCTTATCTACGAGCAAATTAATTTCCTCCTCGCAATAGGTATCGCTTTGAGAACCGGAGGCGAGTATTATCGGTATCTTCAGTTTCATTTCTTTTATTTTCCGGATGCATGTCACGCCGTCCATATCCGGCATTTTTTGATCAATAATAAAAAGATCGGGCTTTAATCCCGCTTCTAATTCCTTCAATACATCTTCGCCGTTTGAAGAGGTTATTACGGTGAAATCGTATGAGATAAGAAGTTCGGCCAGTAATTCCCTCAGTATATCTTCATCTTCCGCGATTAATATGGATTTCTGTTTGTGTTCCGGTTTTTCTTTTACGTGTAGTATAGCAGGCAGTTTTAAAGTGAACTCGGTTCCCTTATTCTTTTCACTCGAAACTTTTATTACTCCGCCGTAATCATCAATTATTTTTTTTACTATTGATAATCCAACACCGCTGTTTTTCTTCCTGGCCTTTGTAGTAAAATTGATATCAAAGATTGAAGGCATTATTGAAGGATCAATTCCTTCGCCGTTGTCGGCAATTCGTACCTGAACAAACGAACCCCTTTCAAATAAACCCGGATCGCTGCTCTGCAGTTTCGGATTGGAGGTGGTAATTGTTATTGTCCCTTTTTCCTTGATTGCCTCGGATGCATTGATTATCAGGTTCATAAAGACCCTGTAAAAGTCGGAATACCGTCCTTCAACAAAAGAGATCTCGGAATCGAGTCGAAGGTTAAAAGTAATTTTCTCTTTGAGATGGATTGAAATTGTGTTGATGAGGTCGTTTATCAGAGTGTTAAGATTGATCCTTTTCTTTTTTACGGTGCGTGACGAGGATTCGGAAAGAAGATCTTCAATAATTTCTGCCGCCATGTAAGTACCGTTTTCAATACTGCTTAAGAGGGGATTAACCTCTTCGGGATTTGTAACCTTTTTCTTTAGTAATTCAACGCTGTTCAGTATTCTTGTGAGTATATTGTTAAGATCGTGAGCAGCGTGGCTTACAGGTGCCGGTTGTTCTTTAGACTGCATCTTATTTCAAATTATACTTAATGATTTTTGAATAGAGAGTTTTTTGACTTATCCCGAGTATTCGTGACGTATTTTCCCTGTTCCAGTTATTGTGTTCGAGAGCTCTTTTTATATGAATCTTTTCCAGTTCTTCGAGAGAAACCAGGGAGCCGTCGCTGTTTGTGAAATTCGAAAAATCAAAATCATCTTTTGGAATGTTAAGATCCTTCGGAACTATGAACTCGCCGTCGGAAAAAATAACTGCTCTTTCGATTATATGCTCAAGTTCTCTTACGTTCCCGGGAAAATTATATCTCATCAACTCTTTTTTGGCTTCTTCGGATAATTTTTTAACTGATCTTACCGGCGATTTTTTCTGAAGAAAATATTCAGCCAGGTGAAGTACATCCCCCTGACGATCCCTTAGTGGCGGTATAGTTAATGTAATTACGTTTAATCTGAAGAGAAGATCCCTCCGGAAGGTTTTATTCTCTGCCTCCTGCATAAGATTCTTGTTAGTTGCGCCGATGACCCGGACAGAGGATGAAAGATTTGTAATACCGCCGACTCTTCTGAATTCGCCGTTTTCGAGAAATCTGAGAAGTTTCGGCTGTAGCGACAGGCTCATTTCGCCAATCTCGTCCAGGAATAAAGTTCCGCCGTTTGCAATTTCTACCAATCCCTGTTTCGAGGTCTTTGCGTCTGTGAATGCTCCTTTTTCATATCCGAACAGTTCGCTTTCCATTAACTGATCGGGAAGCGACGCGCAATTGATTGCTACAAACGGTTTGTTATTTCTCTCGGAGTTTTTATGAATGTATTCTGCAAACAACTCTTTGCCGGTACCGGTTTCTCCCTCAAGAAGTATATTCGATTCCGATTTTGCTGCCCTTTCTGCGAGATTGATAACATTTTTAATGCTCTCGCTTTCACCGATTATAAAGTTGGGAATTACCTGATCGATCTTCGATGTAAGTATTTTGTTTTTTATTATCAGGTCGCGATGCTCAAGTGCTCTGTCGATTGTTAGGCAGAGTTGACCGAATTCATACGGCTTGGTAATAAAATCATACGCGCCCTGCTTTATACATTCGATAGCTGTTCGGACATCTGTCTTTGCTGTCAGAACTATTACTTGTGTTGAAGGGTGATTCTCTTTTACAAAACCGAGGACTTTTTCGCCGTGTACTTCACGCATTTCAAGATCAAGCAGAAGTACATCGTAAGTTTTCTTTTTAAAATTTTCGATAGCATCTTTTCCGTCGTATACCGTATCCACATTGTGGCCTTCGTTTACTAGTTCCTCTTTTAGAAGATAGCATAGGGTTTCGTCGTCGTCGGCTATTAGGATTTTTGAGTTTTTCATAGAACTTTTATCATTAATTTTTGCGAAAAATAAAGAATTTTAATGATAAATCCTTAATACGGTTAAAATGATTTTGGAATTTCTGGCGAATTAATCACAACCATCTAAATTATTACCGCATGTTTGGAATTATTAAGGGGATGGTTTATATTTGTGCTCTAAATTTTGACGGAGGGCGCGTAGCTCAGGGGTAGAGCATATGCCTTTTAAGCATAGGGTCGGTGGTTCGATCCCACCCGCGCTCACAATTTTATGACAAGTATCAACCATATATTAAACTTCAGCTGGTGGTGGAGAATTAATTCTCTACCGTCCTGATGCTATTTAAATAATTTTTAATCAAAAGCCGTGGATGGTAGACTGTTCACGGCTTTTTTGTATCCTGCCGTGAACTTCCATTCGACGGCTTTATTTTTTTAAATCAAAGGAGGTTCACAATGTCAAGCAGTAAAATTGTTTTTCTCGACCAGTCAAAAATGCCCAGGTACTATTATAATATTCTGGCAGATATGCCCGAGCCGATGGCTCCGCCTCTTCACCCGGGAACAGGGAATCCGGTTGGACCCGAAGATCTTTCGGCAATCTTTCCTATGGATCTGATACTGCAGGAGGTCTCGACTGAAAGGTATATTGAGATTCCCGACCAGGTATTCGACCTTTACAAAATTAGCCGTCCCACTCCATTAATCCGTGCATCTAATCTTGAAAAATCTCTTGATACCCCTGCCAGAATATTTTTTAAATATGAAGGCGCAAATCCTACCGGAAGCCATAAGACCAACACTTCCTATGCGCAGGCATATTATAACAAGAAAGCAGGAATTAAAAGGCTTGTGACTGAAACAGGTGCGGGACAGTGGGGAAGTTCACTTGCAATGGCATGCAGCCACTTTGAACTGGAGTGCGAAGTATATATGGTAAATGTGAGTTATCAGCAGAAGCCTTATCGGAAAACTCTTATGAATCTGTTTGGGGCTAATGTATACGCAAGCCCTTCTAATCTGACCAGCGCAGGCAGAAAAGTTCTCGAAAGCGATCCTGATTCCCCCGGATCTCTCGGAATTGCAATCAGCGAGGCGATTGAACAGGCCCTTCAACGGGACGATACTAACTACAGCCTCGGAAGCGTTTTGAATCATGTTCTGCTTCATCAAACTATTATCGGCGAAGAATCGCGCGCTCAGTTTGAACTGATTGATGAGTATCCTGATGTTGTAATAGGATGTGTTGGCGGTGGAAGTAACTTCGGAGGAATCGCATTTCCTTTTTTACGCGATAAAATTTCCGGTCAGAGAAAAAACCTTAAAATTGTCGCTGTTGAACCTGAGTCATGCCCTACTCTTACTAAAGGGAAATTCGAATATGATTTCGGGGATGAAGCAGGGATGACTCCTCTGCTTAAAATGTATACGCTGGGCCATAATTTTATTCCGCCAAGTATTCATGCCGGCGGACTAAGATATCACGGAGCGGCTCCCGCTATTTCACATCTGTATAATCTTGGTCTGCTCGAGGCAAAATCATACAATCAGACCGATGTTTTTAACGCTGCCAGAATATTTGCACAAACCGAGGGAATTGTACCAGCGCCTGAAAGCTCACACGCTGTTAAAGAGGCAATTGAACAGGCACTTGATTGTAAACGTGAGGGAATTTCAAAAACCATTCTATTCAATCTATCGGGACATGGATTCCTGGATCTGGGTGCTTACGAGCTATTTCTTGATAACCGGATGTAATACTTATGAAGGGGCGATACTATGTCGCTCCTTCACTCAATTAAAATAACTGCAATATCCATTACATTGGTTCCGGTCGGACCTGTAATTATCAATCCACCGGTTTCCGCGAAGAAGTTATAAGAATCATTATTATTCAAATACCCGGCAGGATCGAGTTTCAAATCATCACATTTACTGATAATTGAATTTGATACAAAAGCACCGGCGGCATCCGTAGGTCCGTCTGTTCCGTCGGTCCCGCAGCTGGCGATTATATAATCGAACTTATGATTTTTCATTTCCATAAGTGCCGCAAGCACTACTTCCTGATTTCTTCCTCCGGATCCTCTCCCGCGGAGTATAACGGTTGTTTCTCCGCCGATAAGTACGCATGCCGGTACATGAACCGGATTTCCATTGCCGTGAATCTCTTTTGCAATTGAAGCAAATAATTTCCCGATTTCCCGGGCTTCTCCCTGAAGATTTTCCGAATAGATTTGAGTATTATATCCCAATGATACGGCCTTTTCCCTGGCATTCTTTAATGCTTCTTTGTTATTGCCCAAAATTATATTTGTTACATTTTTAAAAATTAAGTTACCCGGTTTAATAGTTTCAGGAATCAATCCTTTCATTCCATTGGTAATGTAAGCAAGTATTCTTTCCGGAATTAATTTAGTCACATCGTATTTATTCAATACATTAAATGCGTCTTCGAATGTTGAAGGATCGGGTGAAGTTACTCCACCCGATATTGCTTCAAGAGGATCGTTTATCACATCGGATAAAATAAGACTCACACACGTTGCGGGATAGATTTTTTCTGCCAGTATCCCTCCTTTTATTTTCGAAAGGTGCCTTCTTACAATATTCATTTCTTCTATGTTAGCTCCGCAGCCGAGAAGAATTCTGAATACTTCCTGAAGCTCTGTAAGTGAAAATTCCGCCGGTAGCGATTCAACTAACGAAGAACCTCCTCCGGAAAGAAGACAAATAACAAGATCATCCTCTCCCGATCTTTCGGCCAGTTCCAGTATCTCATTGCCGGCTCTCAGACCGTTTTCATCAAGAACAGGATGGCCGGATTCAATAACACTAATCCTCGAACAGGGGAATGAGTGTCCGTACTTGGTGGAAACTATACCTGCCCTGATTTTGGAACCGAGCAGTTTTTCAAACTCGTATGCCATAGCGGCAGATGCTTTACCGGCTCCCAGAACATAAATGTTTTTGTATGAGTCGATAGGAAACTTGTAATTCTTAATAACAAGCTGATTTCCTTCAATCATAACCATCCGGCTTATTAATTCAGATGGTTTTACAGAGTCGATGGCAGCATTAATTATAAGGTCAAGATTCTTTTTAAGTTTTTCCATTTATTACCTCCCTTAAAAATAAAAATTATTTCATTGATGATTAATAAAATTGTAAATTGCTTCCGGTCAAAAACAAACTCAGGAATGAATTGGATCCCCATATTCAAATTTTTATTGGAAGTTTCCTGTTGAGTATTGTTCACGCATTAATTCCGAGCCATTGGCTCCCTCTGGTTGCAATAGGAAAAGCGGAAAAATGGACAACTCCGGAAACTACAACAGTTGCGGCTATTACGGCTGTCGCTCATACCTTCAGCACAGTTGTTATTGGTATTGTGGTGGGGCTTGTCGGTTATAAACTCTCGGAAACTTATCATTATATTACTCATTATATCGCCCCGACAATATTGATAATACTGGGTTTAATCTATCTTTATCTGGAGTACCGTCACAGCAAGATTAAATCAGCACACTCACACCACCATGTTGATGTAGACGGAATAGTTGAAAAGAAGAAGTCAAAACGGTCAATCATTTTAACGTTGAGCATAGCAATGTTCTTTTCACCATGTCTCGAAATTGAAGTTTATTACTTTACTGCAAGCCGGCTTGGCTGGACGGGCATTGGAATTGTTTCAACCGTATACTTTTTTGTTACGGTATTAGGTATTGTGTTGCTGGTTTATCTGGCCTCCCGCGGATTTCAGAAACTTAAGTGGAATTTTCTGGAACATCACGAAAAGATGATCAGCGGTGTAATCCTTCTGCTTGTTGGTATTCTCGCATTCTTCGTGGAATTTTAATTATAGGGATTTACTTATTTGATATTAATGGTATGAATAAAAAAATCTTTCGAGATAATACCCAAATGAATATTTTCTATCTGTCAATTTTTAGATGATTCCCGGATGAAAAAGATCTCATTTGTAATTAACGGCCTCCTTAGAAACATAAACTCCCGGACAAAAGAAATAGAGCTCCTGCTAGGAAGGGATTTTAATATTTCCTACCACATCTCGCAGAAGAGCGCGGATTCTATTTCGCTGTCACGCAAATGCATCGAAGAGGGGACTGATTACATTATAGGCATTGGAGGCGACGGGACTCTTAATGAAGTTATTAATGGAATAATGCTCACTGAAAAATCCAAAAGAAAAAATGTAAAAGTCGGATTACTCCCCACGGGTTCCGGAAATGACTTTGCTAAAAGCATGAACCTCGACGATCATGTATCAACACTAAGAAATCTTATCGAAAAAAATCAGTCGGTTGCAATCGATATCGGCAGAATAGAATGCAAGGATAATCTGGGAAACGATACGGTAAGGTATTTCAATAATATTGCAGATGTAGGTCTCGGCGGAGAGGTTGTTGTAAAAGTAAATAAAAGCAGCAAATTGTTCAGCCCCACCTTCAGGTATCTCAAATCTTCGGTAGAAGCGTTTTTTACTTACAGGAAAAAAAGGGTCAGATTTACCTCGTCTCATTTCAGCTGGGAAGGCGCCGTTCTTATTCTCTGTCTGGCAAATGCGAATTACTTCGGAAGCGGGCTCGGTATCGCTCCTCATGCCCGTGTTGACGACGGCAAGATGGCGGTTGTTATAGCGGGCGAAATAAGTTTGTTCGATTATCTCCGGAATCTTTCACGTATCCGTAATAAGGAATTAATAAACCATCCCGGTATTCTCTACCAGGAAGTTGAATCGTGTACTATTGAACCTGTTGAAGATAACCTTATGATTGAAACCGACGGCGAGATAGCTGGAAAACTTCCTTTAAAATTGAGTGTACTTAATAGAGAAGTGGAATTTTTAGCTCCTTAAAATTGAGAGGGACGTTAATAATTAACGCCCCTCTTCAAATCTGTTAGATTCCGATTTCTGTTAAAATATTCTTCGCACCCGAAAATTTATCGAGTACCCAGAGTACATAACGGATATCGACCCCGATCGATCGGCTGTAGGATTCATTCCACGCGAAATCATTAATCGTAGCCTCGAAAGCACGGTCGAAATTTACACCAATCAGTCTGCCGTAAGCATCAAGTATCGGCGAACCGGAGTTTCCGCCGGTGGTATCCATATTATAGAGCATTGCGATAGGTAAGTTGTTTCTTTTCTTACTGAGATATTTCCCGAAATCTTTGCTTTCGTACAACGATTTCAGCTTATCAGGAATTGCAAATTCCTCGCCGCCTGTTGCGTTCTTCTCGATTATTCCGTCTATGGTTGTAAACGGTTCCATGTACGTTGCGTCTGCAGGCGAATATCCTTTTATATAACCGTATGTCAGTCTGAGAGTACTATTGGCATCGGGTATGAAGTTTGTTTTTTTCCAGATCATCTTTACATCAACAAGATCACCGTAAAGTTTATTCAATTGTCCTTCATTCCGTTCATTAAGTTTTAAAAGCGCCAGATTCTGATTTCTTAATTCATAAACGAAACTGATAAACGGATCATTGAGAGCTTTAAGTTCATCAGGAGTTCTTGTAAGAAGGGAGTTGAAATATTCTGTATCCCTTATTTTTGAAGCCAGAATTGTATTATTTATAAAATCAGATATTGCTTGTGAACTATAGTTCGAAGAAGCGAATATTTGATCGAGAGCCATAATCCTGGATGTACTCTTAAATGCTCCGGCGTCTTTAATCAGTTTGGCAAGCATAATCTGTTCGAATTTCGCATTCTGACTTATGAACGAACCAACCGCACGGTTAATAGTCTGTTTTAGATTCTTTTCCTGGTATTGAGGACTTCGCTCATTTTCAGGTTTCTGCATCTCTTCAGCATGATTGAATATAAAGTTACCGAGCGAGATTGTCGGGGACATACTTATTGTCTGGCGGAACCATAAATCGGCCTCTGCGTTGTCGTTCACACTTACAAACACTTGATTAATCTGGTCGAGCAGATTACCGTATGTTTTTTTCAATTCCGGATTGGAGTTTATAAAGTCATTTAAAAGTTTGTCCTCTGCTTCTTTCTGCGCTACCAGATTTATTTTCTTAAGGCCTTTAAGTTTTCCTTTATAGTTTTTCATTGTATTTGCCAGGCCTTTAATCCTGCTGGCAACCGCCAGTTCAAGCTCTTTGTCTCCTTTGCTTATATCCTGAAGAGTTTTTATTGCGAAGTCGTAAGTCTCGGAAATATAAGGCAGGAGATAATCCTGCTGGTATTTTATGTATTGCGAAGGGCGGTGTCTGAATGTTCTGCCCGGGTATCCCAGAATAAACACAAAATCATTCTCCTCCACGCCTTCAGGATTTACTTTTAAGAACTTTTTCGGTTTGAATGGAACGTTTTCCTTTGAATAAGTCGCAGCTTTTCCATCGGGAGCCACATAAGCTCTCAACAGCGAAAAATCACCCGTATGACGCGGCCATACCCAGTTGTCCGTTTCACCTCCGAAATTACCGATCGATTGAGGCGGTGCGTATACCAACCGTACATCCCTGATTATTCTGTATTTGAACAATACATATGTTTTACCCGCAAACATTTCTGAAACATCGGCAACTATCGATTCTTCCTCATTAGAAGCGGCACTGGCTATCTCTCTTGATTTCTTAGCAATTGTCTGAGCTCTTAAAGACGGATCAGTAATATTTTTTACTGCATCCAGAATTTCGGCAGAAACATCCTGATACGATTCAAGTATTCTGCACGAATTGCCAAGAGCGGGAATCTCTTCTTCGAGTGAGGCCGCATGAAATCCGTTCTCAAGGTAATTTTTTTCAACCGTGCTGGCCCTCGCAATTGATCCGTATGCACAGTGATGATTTGTAATAATCAAACCTTTATCCGAAATGAATGAACCGGTACAACCGCCAACATTCACGAGAGCGTCGATCAGGCTTATTCCGTCCGGATTATATACTTCTTTAGGGTCAATTTTTAATCCGGCTTTAACCAGATCAACTTTATCAATTTCGCTTAAGGGATACATCCCCTCTTCAGGGGATGCCGGGATCATCCCCAGAATAAACGCTAGTACAATAAATAGAACGGTAATTCTGACCGGCTTTAGTAATACTCTTTTTCTCATCTCAACTCCAGTTATTGTAAAATCAGAAAATTTCGGTTACAAATTAATTTTTTAATCGTTATGAAGGAAGGGGAATCGTTCTTTATTAATTCAATCAATTCGAAAAATTTTAAATTGATTTAATCTATTCGGCTCTCTGGTCATCATCATCTTTTTATGTGTTAAAATTTATTAATTTATCAAGTGACGTCAACCTTATTTAAGAATATCAATTGGAACTTAAAATCAGAATTACAGGTTATTCATGCATAGATTGGTAAAATAAAATGAAGAAAAAAGCAATAATAATTGGTTCGGGACTAGGCGGTCTTTCTACGGCATTGCGCCTTACATCCAGGGGATATCAGGTAGTGATACTTGAAAAACACTCAACCCCCGGCGGCCGTATGAACATAATTGAAATGAATGGTTTCCGTTTTGATATGGGGCCATCATTTATGAGCATGACTTACGAATTCGACGAGCTTTTTGAATCGGTTGGTATTAAAAATCCTGTTGAGTTTGAAGAACTGGAGCCATTATACCAGGTCTACTTCGAAGGAAAGGAAAAACCCCGAAGAATATTTAAAGACCTTGAAAAACTTGAAAAGGAATTCAGCGACGTAGAACCCGGACTTGCACTTAAAGCAGATCAATACCTCACTCGCGCTGCTCAATTCTGGCATGATACCGAAGATAAAGTAGTAAAATCGAATTTCGACAGTATGATTAAATATCTACTCAAACTCTCCACAGTTCCCTGGAAGCATATTCCTTATTTGTACCGAACTATGTGGAGCGAGGTGGAAAAACAATTTAAATCGGAAGAAGTTAAAATTATTTTCTCGCTTGTGGCATTCTTTTTAGGCGCGACTCCTTTCCAGACCCCGGCAATTTATTCCCTTCTTAATTATACCGAGATGCGTCATAACGGATACTGGCGCATTAAAGGCGGTATGTACCGTCTGATTGAAGAACTTGTCAAAATTCTGAAGGAAAGAGGAGTTGAATTTCATTTTAATACTGAGGTTGTAAGTATTGGATCGAACAACGGCAAACTTTATGAAGTGATTGACGGTAATGGAAAAAAATGGCAGGCCGATCTCTTCATATCTAATGCCGACGCCGCTTCGTTCCGCGGACAGATTTTAGGCCGCAATAAATTCAAAGAACGGAAGCTTGATAAGATGCACTGGACACTTGCCCCTTTTACAATTTACCTCGGTGTTAAAGGGAAGGTTAAAAATCTCGAACATCATAATTATTTCCTCGGCAGTAATTTTAAAGGCTATGCAGATACAATCTTCACTTCCTCAATTTCTCCGCAGAAACCTTACTATTATGTAAATGTTCTTTCTAAGTCCGATCCTTCTTGCGCTCCCGATGGATGCGAAAATATCTTTATACTCTGTCCCGTTCCTGACCTGCGTTATAAAAAAGACTGGAGCGATAAAGAGGAGCTTGCAAAAACTATAATTGATGACTTGTCGAAAAGAGTCGGCTTTGATATTGATGCGAATACAATTGTTAAGAAAATTCTTGCACCGGATGATTGGGCGCAAATGCTCAATCTTTACAAAGGTTCGGGATTAGGACTTGCACACGATATTAATCAGGTTGGAGCATTCCGTCCGAAGAACAAAGACGAACATTTCAGCAATTTATATTATGTGGGGGCTTCAACTACGCCGGGCACAGGATTGCCTATGGTTGTTATCAGTTCACGATTAGTAATGGAGAGAATTCTCAATGATACAGCTCTATCATAATACTTCATTTGCAATGAGTAAAGTTCTTACGAATGCTTACAGCACTTCGTTCAGTCTTGGCATTAGAGCTTTCGCAAAAGAATATCGCGACCCGATTTATGCGATCTACGGATTTGTACGACTTGCAGACGAAATTGTTGATTCCTTCCACGAACACGATAAATCCGGACTTTCGAAAAAATTCAGGGAAGATACTTTCGAAGCAATTGAAAAAGGAATTTCAACAAATCCGGTTCTGCATGCGTTTCAGATTGTAGTTAATAAATACAAAATCGATAAAGAGCTTATCGATGCCTTTCTTTTCAGTATGGAAATGGATCTCGATAAATCCTCATACCATCGCGAAGTCTATGATAAGTACATCTATGGATCTGCTGAGGTTGTGGGACTTATGTGTCTTAAAGTTTTTGTAAACGGTGATCAGAAACGTTACGACGAACTTTTATATTCCGCTAAAATGCTCGGCTCCGCCTTTCAAAAGGTGAATTTTCTCAGGGATATAAAAAGTGATATTCACGAAAGAGGAAGAATCTATCTGCCGGATGTGCATGATACCGATAGTATAGATAATGAAAATAAAACACGGCTCGAGAATGAGGTTGAAGAGGAATTTAAAATTTCGCTTAAAGGAATAGCCGGACTTCCTATAGGAGTACGGCTCGGAGTATATACTGCATATCTCTATTACTTTGTTCTCTTTAAAAAAATTCAGCGGCTGGGAGTGGAAGAACTTCTTAAGAGACGGGTCCGTGTTTCAAATTATACAAAGTTTTTCCTCTTCCTTAAATCCTTCTGGGAAATTAAAGTTGCTAAGATCAGGTTTGACTGATGAAAATAATTCTTTTAATACTGTTTTTATTTCATTTGCCGGTTTACGCCAATGGGAAGGTGAAATCGGGTAATCATGAGATCGAACTCGAAGTACTTGAGTATATAAGGACTAACTATTATGCATCTGTGGAAAATGAGGATCTTGTAGAGGTTATTGAGAAATACATTGAAAAAAAATTCTCTTCTGATAAGGAGAAGTATCCGAACCTTATTCTGGCTTATATCGCCGCCTTGCAGTCGGTTAAATCGAAGCACGCATTCTGGCCTCTGACAAAGCTCGAATATTTCAATGAGTCTATGGAACTCTTTTCCAGAGTAGTAAGCAGAGAACCGAACAGCCTGGAGATCCGATTTTTACGTTTTGCTATTCTTCATCATGTACCCGGAATTCTTGGTCATTCAGCAGAAAGACAGGATGATGCGAATGAAATTTTCAAACTGCTTTTTAAAAGAGACTATTCCAGTATTACAGAAGAAATCCAGATTGGAATTGCAGAATTTCTTGTAAGAAGCGAGCGGCTTGAACCTGAAAAGGAAAAAATGTTAAAAGATAATTTTGTTCTGAATCTAAATGATTAGCGAATACCTGCTTATTAATATTCTCACTATAATTTTCCCTCTGCTGCTTTCGTTCGAAAAAAAGCTAAGGTTCTACAGGAATTTATTGCCCCTCCTCGTTTCTTTCATTATTGTCGGCGGAACCTATATTGTCTGGGATGTAATTGCAACTTACCGTGGAGACTGGGGATTTAATCCAGACTATATCACAGGTTTTAAAATTATTAATCTTCCGTTAGAGGAAATTCTATTTTTTATAACCGTTCCGTATTCAGGTATCTTTCTTTATGAAACAGGAAAATATTATTTAAGCGAAAAGAAAATTCGGATCGGAAAGAAAACCGTTTATTTTTTTTCAGCATTTTTAATTATCTCTGGTTTCCTGTTTATTGATCAGTATTACACTCTTACAGTGCTGATATTCAGCGGATTGTTTCTGCTGATAGCTCAATTAATAAACTCGCGCTTAAACATTCTTAATTCATCTATCTACTGGCTCTGGATTCTCTTCATGTATCTTCCGTTTTTAATCGTCAATTATTTTCTTACTTCGCTTCCAATCGTTACTTACTCACCGGCGGCAATATGGGGTATCAGAATAACGACAATTCCAATGGAGGACTTCTTTTATTCCTTTTCCATGCTTTCGTTTTATCTGCTTGTCTATTTGATTGCAAAAGATAAATGTCTAAAAAAAGAAAAATAGCGGTTATAGGTGCAGGGCTGGGAGGACTGAGCGCTGCAATCAGGCTTGCAGGATCCGGTTACCAGGTTGATCTGTACGAGCAGAATAGTAATCCCGGCGGTAAAGCTAATCAGATTTCCGAAAATGGCTTCCGGTTCGATACAGGACCTTCCCTGCTTACAATGCCGTTTGTAATAAAAGAATTATTCGAAAGTGTTTCGGAGAATATCGGCGATTATCTTAAACTAATTCCCCTTAGCAACCTATGTAAATACTTTTATGATGACGGTACTGTAATAAACGCTTATGCTGATATTGAAAAATTTGCCCGGGAAATATCTGATAAGACAAATGACACTGCCGGATCCGTAAAAAAATATTTAAAATACTCCGAGAAGATCTACCAGTTAACGGCCGATCTATTCCTCTTTAATGATTTCTCCAACCGGAAAAATTTCCTGACAAAGAAGGCCTTAAAAACCTTAATAAATATTAACAGTATAGATCCGTTCAGAACAATGCATAAAGCCAATAGAGCTTTTTTCAAGGACAAAAAAACAGTTCAGCTTTTCGACCGGTATGCTACTTACAATGGTTCAAATCCTTATAAAGCTCCCGCAACCCTGAATATTATTCAGCATGTCGAATATAATCTGGGAGGGTATATTCTCAGCGGCGGAATCTATTCGCTTGTTTCTGCACTATATCAGTTGGCACGTAAAAAAGGAGTTAATTTTTTCTTCGATAGTAGAGTAACTCAAATACATCACGACGATTTTTCAATTACCGGAATTACAATTAACCGCAACGGAATTGTTGAAAAGAAGAATTATGATACAATTGTTTCGAACGCCGACGCAAACCACACATATAAACAATTATTAAAAGATACTTTTACGCCTTCTGCCAAACGTTACGCGGGACTCGAACCTTCCACATCTGCATTAGTTTTTTATTGGGGTGTGCAGGGAAATCACAAGGATCTGGAAATTCATAATATTCTATTCTCTTCCGGTTACAAAAAAGAATTTAGCGATCTCTTCGATAGAAAAATCTGCCCCGATGATCCGACTGTCTATATTTACATCTCATCCCGATTCAAAGAGGACGATGCCCCGGCCGGGTACGAGAACTGGTTTGTTATGATTAATGCCCCGTATATTGGTAATCAGAATTGGGAGAGAGAAATTGAAAAGAGCCGGAAGAATATTTTTGAAAAAATTAAGAACCGGCTTGATATAAATATTGAAAACAAAATTGTATTCGAGAAAATCCTGACTCCGGGAATGATTGAGAAACAAACAGGAAGCACACTCGGAAGTCTTTACGGCATTTCGTCAAACGGTAAAAGCGCTGCGTTTGTCCGGCAGAAAAACAGATCCAAAGAGTATTCGGGCCTCTATTTTTGCGGTGGAAGCTCACATCCGGGCGGTGGAATTCCTCTTGTTATCCTTTCGGGCAAAATGGCTGCAGAGTCAATTTTTAATTCTTAACTTACATCGGTTGTTTTTATTATCCGGAAACTTTAATTATAGAAGGTGGCAGAATTTAATAATGATTAAGGCCAATCATAAAAAATATGCTGAATGGATCTTTATTCCTTATATGAACCGGATACTTAAAAAAAATTTCAGCCATTTTTATCTTGTCAATAAAATTCCTGAAATTCCGGTTAATGCCGGCATCGTTGTTACTCCTAATCATATCAGTTGGTGGGACGGATTCTTTGCAAAGTATCTTTTTACGAGGGATATAGACCGGAAATTCCATATTATGATGCTCGAAGTTCAATTACGTAAATACCGATTCTTCAGCAAGCTGGGTGCGTATTCAATTGATCCGGGTAATATCAGAAGCGTATTCGAAACTTCACGCTATACAAGTGAACTGGTTTCCAATCCCGCTAATTTTGTTATTACTTATCCTCAGGGTGAAATTCAATCGTTCGAAAAAAGGCCGCTCAAGTTGAAGGAAGGCCTGCGAATATTCACAAGGGATATTAATGGGGATTTCTTAATTCTGCCTGTGGGATTCAAGATTCATTACTATAATGAAAAACATCCTGCGGTAATTGCAAGGTACGGTAATCCAATTAAAGGCACAAAAATTTTTGATGATTACGATGCTTTCGAAAGAGACTTTACCAATAATCTCGATCAGCTTGCCGATGCCGCTGAGAATATGAACTTTGTAGGGGATCTTTTTGAAAGATGATCTGGGAATTATTATTTATATCGTTGCTTGCTATAAATATTTTTTTTTCGGGTATAGTCATTTACAATTTCTTTACAGCGCCGAGGATTAAAAATATTAATCGTGTAGAGAATCCTGAACTCAAAGTATCGGTCCTTATACCTGCCAGAAACGAGGAGAATAACATCTCTGCCTGCCTTGAATCTGTCCTTGACCAGTCATATATGAATATGGAGGTATTAGTTCTTGATGATCAATCGGCCGATAAAACCTCATCAATCGTTAACGAGTATGAATCCAAGGATAAACGCGTAAGACTTGAAAAGGGGAAAGATCTGCCTGAGGGATGGGTCGGTAAGAATTGGGCATGCTTTCAACTCGCAAGAAAAGCTTCCGGGGATCTTTTTCTTTTTATCGATGCCGATGTAAAGTTGAACAGGCACTCTGTTTCCAATGCCGCCGGATTGTTCGCAGACAATCGGTTGAATCTATTGAGTGTTTTTCCTACACAAAATATTTCAGGCATTGGAGCTCAACTTGTTGTTCCGTTAATGAACTGGATTCTATTAACGTTTCTGCCTCTTATAAAAGTATATTCTTCCCCCAACAAATCTTTTGTTGCAGCGAACGGCCAGTTTATTCTGATTGACAGAAAAACCTATGAAGATACCGGAGGGCACAGCGCCGTAAGAGACCAGGTTGTTGAAGATATGGAGCTGGCACGAAGAATTAAGAGAAGAAAAATGAGGATGATGACCGCTCTTGGGGATGATGCAGTATCATGCGAAATGTATAACTCATTTAGCGATTCAATTAAAGGATTCTCTAAAAATTTTTTTGCAGGTTTTAATACTAATCTATTTGTATTTACTGCTCTTCTGATCTTTATATTTTTTCTATTTTTCACCCCTCTTTTACTTCTGGCTGCCGGTCCGGAATTTTTTATAGTGGTTTCAGTTATTCTGATCAGCAGATTTTTTATTTCGATAATGAGCCGGCAGAATGTTCTGATCAACTGTCTTTTTCATTTTATCCAGATTCCCGTCCTTCTTTTTGTGGGATTTAATTCGGTCTATCAATCAATCTTTGGCAGGAGAACATGGAAGGGAAGAAAAATATAGTAATCAGGTACGCACCACAATTCCTCTATATAATTTTTACTGTCGGAATTGCCGGGCATCTTCTGCCAGATACAAGAGAATTAATGCTTCTTCTTACTCCGTTTACTCTTGTTATGACAATTGGTGTGGTGTTTTACTCGCTTTTGCTCGAGTCAAACAGAAAATTAATCTACTGGCTGGCAGCAACATATTTATTTACGCTCGCAATAGAAATTGCCGGTGTAAAGACCGGCTTGATATTCGGTCAATATTCCTACGGCAAGACACTTGGAGCGAAAATCTTTGATGTACCCTTGATAATAGGTCTCAATTGGGTTTTTGTTATTCTTGGAGGGATAATAATAGCGAAGGAAATAACAAGCGATAAAAATCTCATTGCTGTTATTACCGGACTAATTGCCGTAGTATTTGATCTCTTTCTTGAACCCGTTGCAATGAAACTTGATTACTGGAACTGGTTAAATGGAGAAATACCTGTGCAGAATTATGCGGCCTGGTTTGTAATCGCTTTTATTGTAAGCTGGTTATTCTCAAGATTTAATCTGCACATAAAAACAGATCTTCCGAAAATTTACCTTATCGTTCAATTCGTTTTTTTCATTTCACTATTTCTATTTTTATGAGGTTTAAATGGGAATATTAATTGCCCTATCTGTCATTCTTATCTGGCTGTGTCACCTGATTTATATATTGACTTCTGTTGACGTAGATTTTTTATCACCAATATTTTATATGCATCTTTTACTCCAGACCTATTTTTATACCGGACTGTTCATTACGGGTCATGATGCCATGCATCAAACTGTTAGCAGGAATAAGAGTATCAATCGTGCTATTGGAACAGCAGCCGCGTTTTTATATGCGGGTCTCTCTTATAAAAGATTAATCGTGAATCATTTCAGGCATCACAAGAATCCCGGAACGGCCGATGATCCCGATTTTAATATAAAGTCGCAGAACTTTTTTGTCTGGTGGGGATCTTTTATGTACCGGTATGCAACGATTACTCAGTTAATTATAATGGCAGTAGCGTTTAATGTTCTTAAGATATGGGTGGATGAAATATCACTCTGGTTTTTCTGGGTGATACCGGCAATTTTAAGTTCTCTTCAGCTTTTTTTCTTCGGGACGTATCTCCCGCACCGTAAACCTCATCAGCACGATATGGAACCTCATAAGGCAAGGACTCAAAAGAAGAATCATCTCTGGGCAATGCTTTCGTGTTATTTTTTCGGATACCATTTCGAGCATCACGATTCACCGCATACTCCATGGTGGCAACTTTATAAGACTAAGTAGATTCTACGGAGAAACTGAGCGGTATTTCAATTGTAAAGACGGTACCGAGCTGATCGCTCGAAACAAATGAAACTTTACCTTGGAGGTTCTGCTCTATTATCAGTTTTACGCTGTAGAGTCCGATACCCCGCCCCTTTTTCTGTTTTGTGCTGAAAGATCTTTTGAAGAGTTGAAGCTGTACATTTTGGGGGATAAGCTGTGTGTTGTAAACATTGAAATATACCGTGTCGTCTGCTGAATAAGCGTAGAGTTTAACCTCGTCATTATTTAATGAAGCTTCGAGAGCATTCTTTATCAGATTACCGAGAGATCTAACTACAAGTACTTTATCGGTCTGAACGTTAACATCGTTATCAAGGAATTCCACATAGAAATTCTTTCCGATTGTGAGCTCATGATTCTGATAAACTTCAAAAGCCGATTGAAGCAGGTCGTTGACGGAATAACCTTTTATACTTATTTGAAGATTACCCTCCTCAGCATGCCTTATCTCGCGCTGTAATAATATTTCGTTCAGCAATTGTTCCGATGAAACAACCAGCGAATTTGTGAGGTGTTCTTTTTCTTCACTCTCTTTCTCTTTTATGAGGAGCTGAGCCAGCCCGTTGATGGCGCTTGAAGTGTTGAGTATGTCGTGAAAAAAGATTCTCTCCAGCGCCTCTTTTCTTTTCTCGCTTGAAATATCTTTGACAGAAAAGAGAGTATATGAATTGTTCTTAAAACGAATTGGCTGCGTGAATACTGAAAACTCGTACGAAATTTCCTTGCCCGTCCTAAGAGCGGTTATCTTACACTCTTCTTCCTGCTTTGAATTAGTTTCACGGGTAAGCTTAACGGCTTTACCGGCACCGCATTCCCTGCAGAATGATGCGGTTCCGCACCCGCCCGGCATTAGATTGGTATGTATGCAATTCAATGCTTCGCCAATCCGCTTACCCAGAATCTGTTCTGGTACTTTTACGTTGAATGCGTCGTATGCTTTGTTGTTAAACGCAACTATCTGCCGGTTACGGTTCAGTACAACTACAAATTCAGGAAAACCTTCCAGTATTTCGCTGATAAGTGGATTTACCTTGAAGAGTAAATAGTCGTCTATAATTTCTTCAGGTTCCGATCGCTCGGGAGTATCGAATTGAGTCTCCGGAATCATCTCCGTTCCTATTTAAAGTAGTATCGTGCACCAAGTGCGATGTCGAGATCGAGCGATGTTTTAGGCAGCAGGTTGAATACAGGTACCAGTTCCAAAAAAACATCCAAAGGGGCTTGATCATTTAACCAGGCAATACCGATTACTCCACGCGCTCCGAGAGCATTGTCGGAGTTGTTTACGAATCGTAAACGGCCTCCAAAACCGTAATAAACCGGCAGCCGGTATTCTGATTTTACAACATCAAATGCATGATAAAGATAATCCGCATGTATTGATAATGCGCTGAACTTTCTAACGAATGAATAAGCCAGACCGAAATCGAATGCATTGTCTTCGTCTACCCAGTATTTTGCACTGAAACCGGTCGGTTCACCTACCATTATTCCCAGTCCAAATCCGCTCTCCTGAGCCCTTAATCCCGACGCGGAGAAGATTATAATAAGAATTACTATGGCTAATGATATTCTTTTCATCAAATCCCTATAAAAAATTAAAAACCGCTCCGAATTAACGAAAAAAAGACCTTAAAAAAAAGTTAGTTTTAACTCTCGAATGATGGTTCAAATCAATATTTATTTTTCAATAATGCTTAATTTTGTGCCAATCATTTTAAAGGGAATTTATGAATCGAGACCAAATAAATGATCTTATTAAATCCTACTCTACTGTGTTCGACTATAATAAAAAAGAAACAGCTATAATTCTTGCAGCCGGACACGGTAAAAGAATTAAATCTAATACTTCCAAAATGCTTCACCGGATATGGGAAGTGCCGACGGTAGAACGGGTTTGCAATGCGTGTCTCGAGTCCCTTGGTGACGCGAATATAATTATAGTGGTCGGAATTAAAGCAGAAGAAGTGATTAAAACTGTAGGCAAACGTAATTCTGTTCTTTATGCTTACCAGGAAGTTCAGAACGGCACCGGTCATGCGGTTCAGGTTGCTCTTGAAAATATAGATCCTCAAAAATATGAAGGAACAATCTACGTTCTGCCCGGCGATATGGGACTTATTGATGCGGCCACAATGAACGGCTTTAAAAATCATTTTTTGAATTCCGGCACTGATATGCTTGTGCTTACCGGTATGTTCGAAGGGAAAACCGAAGAGAATTATTACGGCCGGGTTGTAAGAACTCCATTATCCGGAAAGTCCGGCAAGAAAGTGAGCAATAACGGAAATGTGATTGAAATAATTGAGTATAAGGATATTACTAATCTGCCGGATAATAAACCGTACAAGGTCAAGTACAAGAATAAAATGATTTCGTTCAGAAAAAAGGATCTTATTGAGAACAGGGAATTCAATTCGGGTGTTTATGCATTTGATTTTAAAATTCTGAACAGACTTATAAAAGAGATTAAAAGCGAGAATGTTCAGAAAGAAATTTATCTGACGGATTTAATCTATCTCTTTAATACACACGGCCACCGGGTTTCTGCCGTCAGCCCGGCGGAACAATACGTTCTGATGGGATTCAATAACAAATCGGTCCTCAAAGAAATGGATGCAGTCGCACGCCGGCTTGTATATGAAAAAATCAAAGACATAGTTTCGATTGATGATCCGGATGATTTCTTTATAGATGAAAGCGTAGTAAATGAAATCCTGGAAATGGATCTTGCGGGTAATCCTCTCGATATAAAAATCGGCAAGGGAGCATTCGTCGGAAGAGGTGTTAAACTGAATTACAATACTTCCCTTATGAGAAATTCATACCTCAGCGGCGATATTCACCTCGGGAAAAATGTTACAATAAAAGAGAATGTACAGATATCCTGCTACTACGGTCAGAAGATTGAGCTTAGGGATAATGTGGAAATATTCTCAGGCAATATTCTGAAAGGGAATATATCCATAGGAGAGGACTCCGTTATAGAGTCGGGTGTAAGAATTACGGGAAACGATGAATACCCTGTAATAATAGGCAATAACGTTACTGTAAAAGGCGTTACATATATTTTCGGTTCAATAGTGGAAAGCAGTATGATGATTGAACATTCTGTAATTGTCAGAAAAAAAATCAGGAAACCCGGGAACGCGCGTCAGGAAAAATTCAAAGTCCGGTATTTTATCCCGGAAGCTGAAGGGGTTGATGCAATCGAGGATTTAAAAAAATAAAAGGCAACCTAAAATAATTTAAGTTGCCGTAAGTGATTTTAAGAGAAAATTATTTTGCAGCGGCTAATTTATTAACGTGTTTTGTTAATGTCGATTTTTTTCTTGCAGCCGTATTCTTATGAATTCTTCCTTTAGCTGTCTGTTTATCTAATGTTGCAACCGCGGCTTTCAATAATGTTTCGGCCTGAGTCTTGTCTTCGGTTGAATAGACCTTTTTAACAAGTGTCTTAACTTTTGATAAAGCGGCTTTGTTTCTTTCGCTTCTCTTTTTGCTCTGTTTAATTCTCTTTTTCGCCGACTTGTGATGCGCCATTCAAAATACCTTATAATTGTTAAAAAACGTGCGTAAATATAGTATTCTGAAACATCCGAATCAAATTGGGAAATGATGTAAATAATGTGAATTCTGCTGATAAATTCCGTTTTTTAAATTATCAGGGGATCTGAATAGGAGAATGCTCCCTCCAAAAAAGTCGCAAAAGACCCTTTGTTGGTTGATTGTTCAAATGATTATTATCTTTGCACCCGGCTTTAAAGGAATTCAATTGCTTAAAGTAAATGAAATATACTATTCAATTCAGGGGGAAAGCTCGAAAGCGGGCCTGCCATGCGTCTTTGTCCGGCTTACTTATTGCAACCTGAGATGCGTCTATTGCGATACCGAATACGCATTTTACGAAGGGACGGATAAAACTATAGATCAGATAATTGATGAAGTAAAAAAATTTGATTGCAGACTTGTGGAAATAACAGGGGGAGAACCGCTGGTACAGCCTGAATCGATCGAATTGATGAAAAGATTGTGCGATGAAGGATTCGAAGTAATGCTCGAAACCGGAGGAAGCCTGCCGGTAAAACAGGTCGATAAGAGAGTAATGATAATTCTCGACCTTAAATGTCCTTCCAGTAAAATGATGAAGAAAAATTTATATGAGAATATTGAGCATCTCAAACTTGCGGACGAGGTTAAGTTTGTTATAGGAACGCGCGAGGATTACGAGTGGTCCAGGGAAATTCTTAAAAAGTATGATCTTATTAATAAATGCGGAGTTCTCTTTTCTGTTGTATTTGGAGAACTTGAACCGGTTCAGCTGGTTAACTGGATACTGGAAGATAAACTGAAAGTAAGATATCAACTGCAGATGCATAAAATTATTTGGCATCCCGAAACAAAAGGTGTGTAATGAAAATTGCAAAAGAGTTTAAATGGGAAATGGGTCACCGTCTTGCATTCCATACAGGGAAATGTAAAAACCTGCACGGTCATTCATATACATGTATGATTGAACTCTCCGGTAAACCGGATCGGAACGGAATCCTTCTCGATTATTATGATCTTAAAAAAATTGTCGACCCGTTGATTGATAAGATGGATCATTCATTTATGGTGAATGAAAATGATTCCGAACTGATAGAAATGCTCGATAAACTCGGATCGAACAAACTTGTTGTACCATTTGAATCGACTGCCGAGAATATCTGCATTTATCTCCTCGATCAACTTAAAAAAAATACTTTACCGGCTAATATTGAAGGTATTAAGGTGAGGGTTCTTGAAACAGAAAATACTTACGCCGAAGAGGAGTACCGTTTATAAATTCCCGCCGGATTTTATTTTATTAACCAGCTTTAGAACTTCTGGAAGTATTTCACCGGATTTACCGAATAATGAATAATCTGCGTGAGCGGATAATTCAGTCGGCTCGATATTAATTTCAACAAGGAAAGCACCCGCTCTCTTAGCGCTCATCGGAATATAAGCTGCCGGATATACAACCGCCGAAGTTCCAACAACGAAACAGATATCGCTCCATTCTGCCGCAGTCTCTCCGCCGCTGAATTGATCCTGAGGAAGATATTCGCCGAACCAGACTACGTCAGGCCGGATTAGTCCGCCGCACTTATTGCAATGGGGTACTCCGTCAGATTGCTCAAGTTCATTCAGATCGAAAAATGTTTTACAATCGATACAGAAATTTCTTTCGATGTTTCCGTGGAGCTCGTAAATTTTTGTGGAACCGGCTCTTCTGTGGAGGTTATCGATATTCTGAGTTACGACAGAAACCTCGTAGAATTTTTCAAGCGCTGCAATTGAATAGTGTCCTGCATTCGGTTCTGTGTTGTGAACAATATCTCTGCGATGCTGATACCATTGCCAGACCAGATCTGGATTTTTCATAAAGGCATTAAAATTAGCAAGCTCTTCCGGTTTCATTTTATTCCAAATTCCGTCTTTGCCGCGGAAAGTAGAGATCCCGCTCTCGGCCGAAATTCCCGCACCGGTAAAGAAAACCAGCTTCTTTGCCTTTTCCAGTTTATCCGAAAACTCTTTTCTGAATTCCATATTAAAAAGCCTCTCCCTTTTTAGGAGAGGCTGTTAAAAATTAATTATTCGTCCTTTATATCATCAAGGATCTGTCTTGCCTCGGCTTTCCGTTTTTCATCATCCTGGTGTGAATTGGCTATAGTTAATGCCTTGTTTAACATTTCGCGGGCCGTTTTATAC
>CAZHHG010000005.1:9074-84651 GCA_964532065.1 uncultured Melioribacter sp. | reverse complement strand
TTAAACGCAACCGCTCTCCGCCTCAGGTAATCGATACAGAGATTATTGGTTGTCTTCATTATCCATGTCTTTGCGGCAAACAGATTAAACCGGTCCATATTTTCCCAGATCCGGATCATAACCTCCTGGGTTACGTCGTCGGCGTCCATTCTGTTCCTAAGCATGTATTTTGAATATGAATAAATCTTATTTTTATACTGCTGAATCAGGAAACGATATCTCTGTTGCTTAAGCATTTTTTTTACCATATTAAAGACGAATCAAAACAAATAATTGTTACAATTACTACCCGTTTCTCCTTACAATAATAAATAAGAATAAAAAGAGAAAGGAAACAAAATGCCGGACGCAATAAACGATACAGGCACAATAGGCTGGCTCGACCTTACGGTAGAGAATGCCGAAGAACTAAAAAATTTTTATTCGGCTGTAACTGGATGGTCACACGAACCGGTCTCTATGGGGAATTATAACGATTTTAATATGATCAGTCCGGGAAGCGGCGCACCCGTAGCCGGAATCTGCCACAAGAGGGGCGGCAACGCAGAGATCCCTTCGCAATGGATGATCTATATAATAGTTGAGAACCTTGATAAGAGTATAGAAAGCTGCAATTCACTCGGGGGTTCGGTAATTCTGGGGCCGAAAACGAGCGGGGATTACGGAAGATACTGTATTATACGCGATCCCGCCGGTGCGGTTGCGGCTCTGTTCGAAAAGAAGAAGTAACGTATTTATGCAAAACGATCTATATAAAAAGATAGAGTCCGTTTTCCGCAATTCAAATTCACCGGATGAACTGTTCGACAGTTTCAGCGACGCAATGAAACTGAAGATTGACGATCTGACTCTTTACAGAATCTTTTTAGCCAATCCGGCCCTTTCAATTGACGAGATTAAAATGTTCTCCGGAAAACTTTTAAAAGAGATGCCCGCCGAACAGTTTCATATAAGCATGTGGGCAGCAAAGATTTTTGAAAACCGGCAGAGCGGATATGAATTTATTGATAATGCCCTCCATCATTATAAGATTGCCGCGGAAGCGCTCCCCGACGCACATGAACCGCTTCTTGAAATGCTGCGGCTATATAATTCCGAGTTTGATCTTCCGTATAACAAAACAATTTTAGAATTGATAGACCGGTTTGTTCCGGCAGTTAATCTGAAAAGTAAAATTTATTTTTCTCTGTCCGATATCTATAAAAAGAAAAACGAGCTGGAGGCCGCTTCAAAATATCTGGCGCTGGCAAATATCGCCTCTGAAAGGGAGGGAAGAAGATAATTTAGATTCTTAAACTAATAATAATAGCCGATTGTGAAATAAAAGAAAGTCGGCCCCCATACGGCTTTACTTTTAGGAAGTGCGTCGGTTAGGTAGAAACTTTTGCCGACGGAGAAATCCGCCGGGCCAATTGGAGTGTTAAAGGAAATAGTAGCGCCGATACCGTGACGAAGGTCTTTATACCTGATCTGTTCCTGCTCGGCCCACGCAGATCCGAGATCATAGCGAATTTTAAGATACGTTTCGAAGAAAATCTGAAACGGAAGCTTTTGCATATATTCGAGGGAAGCTGTAAAAATCTGCCTGCCCCGGAATTCATTATCCCGAAGTCCCATGAACATATTCTGTCCGCCGAATGAAAAATGCTGACTAAGCGGAATAGTCTTGTCGGAAATCCCTATCATGCCGTGAAAAATGAAAGCGTTCGGCGCATTCAATCCGAGTATACTCTTATAGTCGAAAAGGAATTTTGAATAACTGATATCGCCGCCAAGAGCCGTCTGCGCCGTTTCGTAATACGACTTAATCAGAAACCCATCGGTGGGATATGGATACCTATCCTGGGAATCAATCGTAAGTGAAAACCGGAGACTCGCGATATCAAGTTTGTAAGTTGGTCCGGAATAATCATATTTCGATTTGATTTGATCCCGCTGGTATTTTGCTTCCGCAGATATATGTCCGAACCGGCCGACCTGCGAACCGATGCTGAATGATCCTCCATAGAAGATCTGCCGGTATTCGCCGGTCTTGCTGCGCGAAAATCTGTTGTGCGATTTCTGCGGATCGTCGGTATAAACATTAACGTCGTTGAAATCGTAATAAGCGCGGATCCGGTAAGTAAAGTAGGACTCAAATACTCTGTTGGCCCGGTGTTCAAGAATGTAGGACCTGTTCCTTAAACCGCCGGAAAGAATAGTCCCAAGCTCGGTTCCTGTTCCGAGAATATTTTCATCCCGCACATCGAATGAAACCTGAGTAGCGTTTTCGTTATCGATCCGCATACCGAAACGGAGAATGCTTGACGGTTTTTCATTAACAACAACATTCAATTCGTTTCCCTCATCGGAATTGCCGGCAACAAGTTCTATCTGTTCAAAAAGATTTGTGCTTCTCAAATTTGTAAGTCCTCTGCGTGCCTCATCGAATCTTACATATTCGCCCGGTTTAACTGCAAACTCGCGCGAGATAATTCTTTGCTGAGTCTTTGTATTTCCGACTACATTAAGTTTAGAGAGCTGCCCTTCATTAATTTTTATATGAAGGATTCCGGATTTTTCTTCGAATTCAATTTTTTCAATTCTTGCAAGAATATATCCGTTCTTCTTATACTCTTTCAGTATATCAAGTGCGGCATTGAGTGTCTTGCGCGAGTTATAGGGTTTATTAATAAGATGAGAAAGTTTTCCGGCCAGGTTCTCCCTATCAAATATAGAGACCCCGGTTATTTCATAAAAAGAAACATCCCTGTTTTTTTCAGCGACCAGATTCAGCAAAGCCGTGTTGCCGCTTTGTTCAATACGTGCATATAAATTTTTAAAATCCCCGCGGCGGTGAATATTATAAAGCTGATAATAGACCTGGAGATTTGAGACTGAGTCAAGTTTTTCCGCACCCTCAAAGAAATCCCCTGCGATCTCAGCCGGAATATCTATAATCATAACATTGTAATATTTCTTTTCAACAACGCCAAGATTTTTGATGAACTGGTTTTCGACTTCCTCCCTAATTGAACTGATCTGTCTGTCCGTACTTTCATATCCCCTGTGTACAGAGGAGTCGATGTTTGTAAAATCAGAATTTTTCAGGTTTCCGAGATCCGGTTGAATAATAAAATCGGCTTCTTCAAGCTGCTGCTCGTTGAGGATCTGCATCGGAATACTAACAAGCTGATCGGCAATTACCCACGGATAATTCAATTCGCTCTCTTCATAAAGAGGGCTAACGGCATTCCCCGCGATTACTATATCGGCTCCGAGTTTTCGGGTTTCCTTTACCGGGATATTGGCAACAAGTCCGCCGTCAACCAGAGTAAGAGTGTCTTTTTTAACCGGAGGAAGTAAAAGAGTAACGCTCGAGCTCGCTTGCATTGCGATTCCCAGAGGACCCTGATCGAAAACAAATTTTCTACCATTTACCAGATCCGTAGCAATCGCCCTGTACCTGTACAATAAATTATTATAATCATCCGCCTGAATCGGGGCGTTTAAAGAAAGTAGATTAAGAAAATTTGCGCCGCGCTGACCCGAGCTGAGGGACATCGGTATAATAGGCTTAAAGCCGTCGATCCTGAAAGAAAGAATTGCGCGGTCCTCGGTTATCTTCTGATCAACAAACAATTCGTTTCTGTTTGTCTGCTCAACAGAAAATAAATCATTCCAGTTGGTATTTTTAATTATCGAGTCGAGTTCGATTAAGGAATATCCCGAAGAGTAGAGTCCGCCCACTATACTGCCCATACTGGTTCCAACAATTATATCGATCGGGATCTGCTCCTCTTCTAATCTGCGCAGGATTCCAATCTGGGACAACGCTCTTGCGCCGCCGCCGCTCAATGCGAGTCCGATCTTTGGAAGATTAACCGGAACCTCTTCGGATAGTTCAAACGGAAGTTTTTTTGTTTCGAGTTTTAGTTTGAGCGTATCAATTTTCTGCGAAAGGATAATTGAGGATGTTAGAAGAAGTAATAACAATATTTGAGTTGGTCGAAGCATTCTGTATAAAATAAAATTCCCCCGTCAACTTACTAAGAGAAAGTTGACAGGGGAAGATAAAATTATCTTTTCTTTTGTGCGGCTTTTTTCTGTGTCTGTGCCTGCTTTTCGGCGGCTTCCATCATTCTGGCCATGAATCCTTTCTTCTGTTTCGGATTTTCAACAGGAACAAGTTCGCCATCACCTTTTTTATGATTAACATAATACTGCTGCGCTATCGAAAGGAGGTTGAACATAAAGTAGTAAAGGTTCAGACCCGACGGAAAAGTCATAAAGAGCGCGGTAAACATAATGGGCATAAGATATACCAGAGCTTTTTGAGAAGGATCCTTTATGCTCATTTTCTGCTGCAGAAACATTGTTACGCCAAGCAGTATCGCAAGGCCGCTTACAACATCAATTCCGAACAGGGGAATTTTGAACGGCAGGCGGTAGATAACATCCGGTGCAGAAAGATTATTGATCCAGAGCATAAAGGGCTGCTGACGAATATCGATAGCAACGTTGAATAAACTCCAGAGAGCAATCAAAATCGGCATCTGCAGAAGCATCGGAAGGCATCCGCCCATCGGATTGATACCGTAAGTAGAATAGAGCTTCATTGTTTCTTTTTGAACCTTCTGCGGATCGTCTTTGAATTTTTCCTTGAGCTCGGTTATCTTCGGTTGAAGAAGCTGCATCTTCTTCATCGATTTTAAGCTCTGCTTGGTTAAAGGATGAAGTGCGATCTTAATTATTATAGAGAATATTATAATGACCAGTCCGTAGTTCGGAATAAAACTGTGAAGGAACTGAAGCAGGGGAAGCAGAACATACTCCGAGATCGGACGGATCACGAACTTGAGTCCGAAGAAACTTCCGAAATCCACCACGGCTTCAAAATTTTTACCGTAGGTCTTTAAAAGATCGTAATCGATCGGGCCGATAAAAAGTCTGAACGAGTCCTTCTGTAAGGATTCATTCTTAAATGGAATCTTAATGCTTGCGCTGTAGGTTTCGCGAACGCCGAGTTTTTCCTGAGACCCGGTTCCTTCAAAGTAAGCTCCGCCCTCATTGCTCGGCTGGTCAGGTGCTATGATGACCGCAAAATATTTATTTCTAACGGCAACCCAGTCAACTTTTCCATTTAAATCTTTTGTTACTTTTTCTCCGCTTGTACCCGCATCAACAATAACCTGCTCGTCTCCCGCAAACGCGCTGGTATTGGAGAAGTTTGCTTCGTCAACAGAGTTTTTCTCGGTAAAATTAATTCCGTTCGACCAGACAACATCGTACCTGAAACTGCTTATTATGTCGTTCATGTTTTCTAGTTCTACATCAATCCTGGACGCGTAATCGTTGGCATAAAAAACAAAATTCTTTCTGATATATCTGTTATCGGGTGTTTTAAATTCATAGTTGGCAACGAGAGAATCCGTCCCGCTTAATCTATAATAATGCTGATAGACGTTAGAGCTGAAATCGAGCGCGGCGGTGTTAACAAGCTTTCCTTCCTTTGTAACAAAAATAATATTAAAGTCGCCTCCCTGACCGGGATTTACGAGCTGAGCGTGCCTGTCGTAGAAGTTTGTCGAATCTTCAATATCGTACTTATACCAGGTTCCGTAATTTTTCAGATAGTATTTCCTTATCCGGGCGCCCTTGGTAGTCATTTCAATTTTTACGAGATCGGTTTCGATAGTAATTATCTTTTCCGCCCGGGTTTCAACCTCGCCGAAAGGAGCTGATTCGGTTACTTCGGTTTTAAGCGGTTCAATTTCCTTAACTACTTTTTCCTTAACCGTATCTGTTTTAACAAGGGTTGTATCGGTCTGTTTCGGCTGCTGGGGCGGGGGAGTGGGGGAGTTGATGTAGAGCCACACTACAAGAATAATACCGATAAGTATAAACGCAGAAGTTGTTCTTTTGTCCATTCACATTCCTATAAGTTATTCAACCGGATCGTAACCCCCTTTATTAAAGGGATTACATCTTAAAATTCTCCATACTGATTTAATTCCCCCTTTTATAACGCCGTACTTACTAATTGACTGAGCCGCATATTCCGAACATGTTGGATAAAAGCGGCATGAGGGGGGAAACATAGGCGAAATAGCCTTCTGATAAAATTTTATCAAGTAAATAAAAATTGAACGCATTTTAAAGCTTCGATCTTATCTTAATCAAAAGTTCTATAACATCGTCCACAACATCTTTCAAATAAATCTTTTTGCTGTTTGTCCGGTTTATTGTGTTGGGAGAAAAAATAAGGAATAGTTTTAATTTTTTATTCTCACAATCCGACTTAATTTCATTTTTATTGAGTCGATAGGATTCGCGGAAGAGCCGTTTAATTCTGTTTCTCCAGACAGCATTACCGGATTTCTTAGAGACAGCAAACGCGGTTTTAATTCCGATAGTATCGGGATTTCTATCAATAAAAAAGACTGCCTTCAATCTATTAGAAGAGGAGAATAAAACTTCTCCTCTTGTATAAACGAGCTCGAATTCCTTTTTATTTTTGATTCTTTCAAAAGCAGAAAGACCAAACTGTTTCAAATAATCCTCCTCGCCATTAATTGCGAGGTAAAAACAGACAACATTTAATGAAAGACTAAGAACTTAACAATCTATGATTTGCTTACTTCTCGTCGCTGACAGTCAGTTTTTTTCTACCTTTTGATCTTCTGCTGGCAAGAACTTTGCGTCCGTTTTTGGTAGCCATTCTTTCACGGAATCCGTGTTTACTTTTTCTCTTCTTATTGCTTGGTTGAAATGTTCTCTTCATTATTTATCCTTTTTCATATGAAAGTGCGCAAAATTAATTAAAATATGGGTAAGAACCAATAACGGGAATTATTGAAACGGCTGAAAAATTAAGAAAATAAGGGGTTTTAAAAGAGAAGGGCGGAAATCTCAGCGAACAACCCAGCCGAGTGCTGTTCACCAAAATAACCGCCGCCATCCAGAAAGCTTTTTTGAGGGGCTTAGCTTTCCAAAGAGAGTGCTTATTTGATCTAAAAGATTCAATCATTGTGCCGGAATAAATACCGGGAATTTGACCTGTTTTAATAATTATTCTATTAATGAACTGTTTCATTATGAATTGATTTATTGAAATGAGTCAATGCTGATTTCATAAAAAACCTTAAAAAAATCTTTCTCCTCTATATATATAACTGTTTCAAAAAAAAGCCCCGGCAATAATGCCGGGGCTCACACACACCCTCGCCTTTATTCTTTTACTTCATCAAGATCATTTTCTTGCTAATGTTTACATTGTTGCCGACCAATTTGTAGATGTAGACACCGGAAGCGATTCTGCTGGCATCGAAGTTTACTTTGTGAATACCGGAATTCATTTCGCCATCGATAAGTGTTGCAACTTCCTGGCCGAGAATGTTATAAACTTTCAGATTGAACTTACCGGATTCCGGAAGAGCAAACTGAATTGTTGTTGTCGGGTTGAACGGGTTAGGATAGTTCTGGCTCAGTTCAACTGTTGTTGGCAATGTTGAATCGTCGCCGACACTTGTTAATCCCTGGCCTTTGGACATATAAATCTTGCCGTCTTTTGTACCGAGAATTACGTTTTCGGAATTATTGTCCGCAAGAACCGCGCTTACACCGAAACCGCCCATTCCCATAGAAGTCCATGTTGAGCCGTTGTCTTCGGATACAAAGACACCGCTTGCCCAGGATGCTACATATATTTTTCCGGAACCGTCAACAGCGATTGAGTATACGAACTGAACACCAAGATCGAGCTTTGTCCATGATGAACCGCCGTCAAGCGAACGATAGAGGCCGTCTCCGTACGAAGAAGCAAAAACCGCTGTTGATGTTGAGCCGAGAGCCCAGATAATATTGTTTCCAACTGTTACCTGAATCCAATTGGCTCCGCCGTTAATTGATTTGAATACTCCGCCGCCGACTGTACCGCAGAATAATGTTGTTCCTTTAACTGTTAATGACTGAATTGTTGTAAAGTATCCCAAACCATTATTAACTGCAGTCCATGTAGATCCGTTATCAACCGATTTATAGACTCCGAATCCCCATGTTCCGGCATAAATCACTCCGCCGCTTACTGTAAGAGCGTGAACGTCCATACCGTTAAGCGATGTAAGTGTCCATGTAGAGCCGTCATATTTATAAACACCCTGTTCGGTTGCTGCGAAGATGAATCCTCCGCTTACCTGAAGCGACCAGATAAATCCAACCGACATATTGCTGTTAATTATTGTCCAGGTCTGACCGTCATCAGAAGACATATAGATTTTTCCGCCCCATGTACCGGCGTATATTTTTCCGCCGCTGTAAATGAGTGAGTAGACAATTTCGCTGTTTCCAAAACCGTTAACCTCTTCCCATTCGTTTCCGTTACCGCCGCCGTTATTGTTACCTGTGCCGGTATTGCTGAACAGAACCGTTACGCTTGATGAGTTATTGTTCTGAACAGGGTCGATTGTAAGAACTGAGTGTACAGAGGCTATATTAATTACTTCTTTTTCATAAGGAATATTTCCGATAAACGGCGCCAGATTCATCTGGCCCATACCCTCGAGAGATTTGCAGATCATCTGACCGTTAATAACGCCGGCAGCAAAGTTGATATGAGCTTTTGGTGCAAGCAGAGAACCGCGGATATCAATACCCTGAATTGTCATCGATGTTGCTTCATAGAAGTTATAAAGCACATTTCCGATTGCTGTGCCGTTTACTGTTAATCCGCCGGTCCAGTTAATTGTTGTCCCGTTTACATTTACAAGAACAACAGAACCGTTAGGAACCGATATACTTACGTTATTTGCACTGGAAAGGTCCGAACCGTTTACAGCAAATACGTTAAGGAAAGGATCTGTTCCGTTAAGAACCAATCCGCCCCACTGCATTGTTGTTGATCCGTTAGCTGCGTATCCGCTGAGCGTAGCAGAGAGATTTTCGAGGAAAGCTTTTGCGGCTATGAAATCAATCGGATTGCCCTGTTCAATTGTACCTTCAACACTTACAGCCGGTATCGGCAGGTTGGTTGTATTTCCGTAAACTACATTACCGTTATAGACAGCGCCGCTTGTATACTGGAGGTGTCCGCCAACGATTAATACGTCGCCGCTGTTATCCGGCAGCTGGTCGCCAACACTGTAGTTTGCCAGGGTTGCGTTTCCGCCAATTGCAGCCTTGCCCTGTGTATCGGAGGATGGCTGGTTAAGATCGTTCAGTACAAAGAGGTTATAATCTTTTGCAATTCCGAGATCAAATGTTCCATTGTTTACTTCGTCGCAATCAGCTTTAACATTTATTGTTAATGTAGCTGTTGAGCCGTTATTAAGATCGCCGACATTCCAGAAGCCTGTTAACTGATTGTAAGAGCCCTGGGATGTTGAGTGTGACTGATATATTGCGCCAACCGGGAGAATGTCGCTGATTACAATACCTTCCGATTTGTCCGGTCCGTTATTCTTTACGGTAATTGTATAGAAGAACGCTTCGTCACACTGAACCGGAGTCTTGCTGGCGGTCTTTTTAACTTCAATATCCGCCTGTTTTGGCTGACAGATAACATTGATTGTATGGCTATCGTCGTCGCGTACAGTAGAGGTTCCGAAGTTGTAACCGCTTAAATCCGGATGACCGATAACCCAAGCGTTATTAATCAACTGACCGCAATCGTTTTCGTCTGTAGTATATTCATATGTAAACGATTCGCTCTGTCCCGGGTAAAGCTTGAGGTATTTGATCTTATGATCGCCAGAAGGCATAAGCATCGGATCATATACATTGGCTCCGCCGGAAAGGAGAACGTCGCCGCAATTTGTAACTGTAAAGGTGTAAACAATTTTTTCTCCCACGTTAATGGAAGTTGGACCGCTCTTTTCTAAACCGACGCATACCTTAAAGAAGCCGAAATCGATTGTTAAATTATCTGCGCAGTTAACTGTAACTGTTGCTGTCTTATTATTGTCGCCATCACTATCCTTAGCATCGTTCGAACCTTTATCCTTAAATGTTAAGAACCACTTTTCGCTCTGAGTTCCGGCAAGAACACCGGTGCCGGTAAAGTTACTCGAAGCAATTCGTACTTTATATGTTCCGTTCAGAACATTAGTAAATTCATAATAACCGTTAGCGTCTGTTGTTGTTGTTTGAAGTAAATTATTCTGTGAATCGAGTAATTCAACTTTAATTCCAGGTAATCCCGGTTCGTTAGCATCCTGGATTCCGTCTGTATCTTCATCGTGCCATACAAAATCGCCTATTTTGTTTTTGCATTCTTCTTTAATCAATCCTGCATCCCATGTTAAATCATTTTCGCCGGGTGTTAAAGTTGTACAGATTGTTTTGCCTGTCGAAGCATTAGCGTCGGAGTCTTTTGTATCGTCACTACCGGCATCTGCTGTTGTGAATGTATATCCCGAAGGAAGAATGAATACAACATAATAATCGCCGGGAACCAGATTATCGAAAAGATAATTTCCGTTTGAATCTGTTGTGGTTGTAGAAATAAGATTATTGTTGCAGTCATAGAGTTTTACCATAACTCCGGAAACACCCGGTTCGCCTGCGTCCTGAATTCCGTCTTTGTCCAGATCTTCCCATACTTTATCGCCTAAGGATGCTTTTGATTCAAAATAACAATCTAAAAATCCTTTATTAGCGCCTTCGTTAAAATTCTCATTGATTTTTGTTGCTGCGTCGTTAACCTCGCTGTATGTAAATCCGTTCAGAGATCCGCCGCCTAAAACCTGTTCTGCGAATGCGAGAAATTGTATAACGGTATAACCGGTGAACGGTCCGCTAACAATTTGCAGATTTCCAAGAGGTGTTGTGTTGCTTCCAATATAACCGGCCGCATCATAACTGACGTTTAATTTTAGCGCAACAACCTGGCCTGCTAAAACGCCAGCGCTTGTGTTTGACGGATTAGTATAATTCTGTGTTAACTTGCCCGCAGTTCCGCCCTGCGGTAGAAAATCTTCAACTGCCTGAGCTGATGTAAGCGTAATTTTATATGTTGAGCCAACTACAAGTCCGGCGGGGAACACATTATCGAAATACATATCGCGGATTTTTCCCGGGCCGCTGTTAGAAGGACTTCCCCATCCGCCCTGAGTATACGTTGCGTATCCGTTAAGATCGCATTCTTCCGGGACATACCATTCAACTCTGCCTGTAACTTCTTTGGTGTCGAAGCCCGGAGTAGCAAGTACTAATTTCTGTTTAAGAGAAGGACTTGATTTGTGAACATATCTTGTTCCCTGAGGAATAACAACGTCTGCTTTTGCTTTGATAGTTGCGGTTCCGATTCCGGAATATGATAGGGTTACCGGTCCGCCTTTTCCATCGGCATCAGTTACAACCGAAGAAGCGCTTAAAGAACCAAGTGTTGTTGTTAGCTGAATGGTTACGTTGGAAACAGGATTTCCGTCGATATCAAACGCAAAAACAAAAAACTGTGCCGGCATTCCCTGTACATAAGTTGCGGAGGATGGTACAATTAAAAGTGTTTCAACCGGTTTTACATTATTATGATTTGCCGTTGCGTCATTGATGATTGCTGTTGCTCTTGCCTTAACATCCGCATCGTTGCTGATAGTTGCAGGATCCGCGCCGTCACTGAAATGCCAGATTGCAAACTGAATAGCCGCGGCTTCCTTTGAATTATCAATCTGTCCGGGATAACCGTTTTTGTAAGGATAGTAATTGTTTAGTATATAGGTAATTTCTGACTGTGTTGATCCTTCGTCCCAGTAATCTTCATTATAAACAAGATTATGACCGAGATCGATGCAATAAAAATATTTTGTCTCTCCGTTTAGAGTTCCCTTGAATGTGCCGGCAAAATATGTTGCCGTGTTGTTCATCGGAGGATTGAAGAAAGTAATATTCTTTCCGACTGAAGTAGAAGAGATCTTTGCAATGCTGGTATAATCCGTTACGCTCTTTACTCCGTTTTTACCCTGGGCAAAAGCAGAGGAAGAAAAACTAATAATGAGTGAAAGAACTAAAATCACTCTTAAAAACAGTTTCGGCTGACCTACCATTGTTACTCCTTTAGTTGTGTTGATTTTTAATGGAGATATAAAGGCAAGCTGAATGCCAGAAAAAACCGCGTTTTTGGTCGAAAATGAGGGGTTTTGTGGAGAAAAAAATACCCTAATGTTTCAAAATGATAATTCCGGGATTATTGAGTCATCGTTTTTTTGAGGTTTTCGTCGCGACAGCTATCACATCCGGCCGAAAAGAGGCTATCACAGCTAATGTAGATAAATGGCCGGTCAATAAAAATAAAACAATCTGAAAATGAAATTAAAAGGATAGAATGCTATTGATTCATATTTTCCCAATTAAAGAGTATTTATCTCAATCTGAATCGAATTTATTAATGTCGGGACGGAATTAACCGTCCCGACACATACCAAACAGTTATTTAGTAAGAATCATTTTCCTGCTGATATTCACTTTATTGCCAGTCAATTTATAGATATAGACACCCGAAGATAACCTGCTCGCGTCAAATCCGATTTTATGAATTCCTGAATTCAATTCACCATCGACAAGTGTTGCTATCTCCTGACCAAGTATGTTATATACTCTAAGCGTGAACCTGCCCGCTTCAGGAAGTGCAAACTGAATTACAGTTGACGGATTGAATGGGTTCGGATAATTCTGATTCAATTCATATTTAGTCGGAACCGAAGTTTCATTATCTGCTACATCTGTAAGTCCGCCGGATTTCGAGAAGAAGATTTTTCCTTCTTTCGTTCCGAGATAAACATCATTGGTTTCGGGATTTATAAGAATTGCGCTAACACCCAATCCTCCCATTCCGAGCGAAGTCCATGTATCTCCGTTATCGCTGGATGTAAAGACTCCTGTGGTCCAGGATGCAACATAAATCTTTCCGGTTTTATCAACTACAACAGAGTAAATGAAAGGAGCATTCAGATTTGTTACTTTACTCCATGTTGTTCCGCCATTCAAGGAACGGTACAATCCGTCTCCGTAAGTACCGGCGAAGATTTTGGTGTTGAAAGGATTAATTGCCGGAATTGCCGCAACCGACCAGACAAAATCATAACCGACATTCAGTTTTGTCCAGAGTCCTCCTCCGTTAATCGTAACATATACTCCGCCTCCGAAAGAAGCAGCATATGCAATATTAGCGGACGTTGCAACAACCGATTGAATTGCAAGATAACCGCCTAATCCGTTGTTGATCTGAGTCCATGTTATACCAAGGTTTGTCGATTTATATAAACCGTCTCCCCAGGTTGCAGCATAAAGGACTTTTGTTGCGAGCGTCTTTCCGATCGAAACAGAGTGAACGTCTTTACCAACAAGCGAAGTAAGTGTCCAGTTGGTACCGTCGTATTTATACACGCCCTGTTCGGTTGCTGCAAAGATCAGGTTGTCGCTATCTACGGCAAGCGACCATATAAATCCTACAAACATGTTGTTGTTTATACGCGTCCATGTCTGACCCTGATCGGTAGATTTGTAAATCTTACCGCCCCAGGTTCCGGCATAGATTGCGCTGTTGCTGTATGCCATTGTATAGACAATCTCACCGGCCGCAAAACCGTTTACATACTGCCAGTTACCGCCGCCGTTATTGCCGCCGTTGCCATCGCCCGGATCCGGGGATGTATAAGCTATTTTTATTTTAACGCTTGAAGAATTGTTGTTTGAATTCGGATCGTCGGTTAATGTAAACGTTATCGACGCTACATTGGTAACTTCCTTTTCGTAAGGAATGTATCCGATGAACTTGCATTGATTGAACTGCCCCGCATTAAACTGACCCGAGCCGGCCATCGACTTAACAATAACCTGTCCGTTTACTACTCCCGACGGGAAGTGTAGTGCTGCAAACGGCGCAAGTATTGATCCTGTTACATCAATGCCCTGCAGGGTTAAATTGGTTGCTTGATAAAAATTGAATAGCACATTTTCTTTAGCTGTTCCGTTTACAGATAATCCTCCGCTCCAGCTAACGTTTGTACCGCTAATATTTACAAGTACGACCGAACCGTTAGGCGCGTTGATTGAAACATTGTTGGCATTTGATAAATCCGAACCGTTAACAGCAAAAACATTGAGGTAAGGGTCTGTACCCGTAAGATTCAATCCGCCCCACTGCATGGCAACGGTTCCGTTGGCTGTAAAACCGCCCAGCGTTGTTGAGAGGTTTTCAAGATATGCTTTCGCAGCGGCAAAGTCGATCGGATTATCCTGGCGCAATGTTCCGCCTGTAATGCTAACAGAATTCTGCGGCAGATTTGTGCTTACACCGTATACCACGTTGCCGTTGTAAACCGCTCCGCTTATATAAGTAAGTGTTCCGCCGACTATCAATACGTCGCCGCTATTCGGAGGGAGCTGGTCTCCCACACTGTAATTTGCAAGATATGCGTTTCCTCCAACAGCGAGTCTGCCCTGAGTATCCGACGAAGGCTGATTAATGTCTTCAATTACGAACAGGTTGAAATCTTTTGCCGGGCCAAGATCATAGTAGGCGCCGCTTATCTGATCGCAATCAACCTCAACAGTAATTGTAAGTGTTGCAAATGAACCGGAATTAATATCTCCCACAATCCATTTGCCCGTATTGGAATCGTAAGTGCCCTGGGATGTAGTTGATGAAACATATACAAGGCCCTGCGGCAGAAGATCTGTTGCTTCTATTCCTCTGGCTTTGTCGGGGCCGTCATTCGTTACTTTAATTGTATAAATAATATTATCGCCGCAGTTCGGTGTATTATCGCTTACAGATTTTTCAATTCGGACATCAGCCATTTTCTCTTCGTACATACCCGCGTCTAGATTTGTAATTTGATCCCCGGGTGAAAGTGTAATACAGTCTGTTTTTCCGGTTGAAACATTGGAGTCCGAATCAAGATTATCGTTTAGCCCCTGATTAACCGGTGCAAAAGTGAATCCGTTAGGCAACATAAACACAACATAGTAGCTTCCCGGAACTAAATTACTGAATGAATAATTTCCGTTTGCGTCGGTTGTGGTTTGAGTAACAAATGTATTATCACAATTATAAAGCTTGATAACTATTCCTGATAAGCCGCCTTCTCCCGGATCCTGAATTCCATCCTTGTCGAGATCGTTCCACACTCTATCGCCTATCGATCCGTTCGGAACTAAACCCGCGTCAAGATTTGTGATGGTCTGACCGAGAGCAAGTGTTGTGCAATCTGTTTTTCCGGTTGAAACATTAGCGTCCGAATCAAGATCATCATTTGAACCCTGATTCAACAACGCAAAGTTGTATCCTGCCGGTTTAACAAACTGAACATAATAACTGCCCGCCGGAAGATTTGCAAAAGCATAATTTCCGTTAGCATCAGTTATTGTAGCTGCAATCGGGTTGTCGTTGCAATCATAAAGATTTACAGTAACACCGGGAATTCCATTTTCTCCCGGGTCCTGAATGCCGTTATTATTTGTATCGTTCCAAACCTTATCGCCAATTGATCCGTTCGGAACAAGACCTGCGTCTAGGTTTGTGATTGTCTGTCCGAGAGCAAGCGTTGTGCAAATTGTTTTACCGTCGGTTACGTTTGCATCTGAATCAAGATTATCGTCGCCGCCTTGATCCGGTAATACAAAATCATAACCTGCCGGTTTAACAAATTGAACATAATAGCTTCCGGGCGCAAGATTGCTGAATGTATAATTTCCGTTTGCATCTGTTGTTGTAGTTGCAATCAGGGTGTCGTTGCAATCATAAAGATTAACAACAACTCCCGGAATTCCTGTTTCGCCCGGGTCCTGTATTCCGTCTTTGTCGAGGTCGTTCCATACTTTATCACCAATTGATCCGTTAGGAACAAGACCTGCGTCTAGGTTTGTGATTGTCTGTCCGAGAGCAAGAGTTGTACAAATTGTTTTGCCGTCGGTTGTGTTAGCATCGGAATCAAGATTGTCGTCCGCGCCCTGATCTGGTAACGCAAAGTTGTAACCCGTCGGTTTTACAAACTGAACCGAATAGCTTCCCGCGGGAAGATTTGCGAAAGTATAATTTCCGTTTGAGTCGGTTGTGGTTTCTTTTATGAAATTACCATTGCAGTCATAAAGTCTAATTACAACTCCTTCAATGCCTGCTTCGCCCGGATCCTGAATGCCGTTGTTGTTGGCATCGTTCCATACTTTATCGCCTAT
The DNA here is from genome assembly GCA_964532065.1 of uncultured Melioribacter sp. Lineage (GTDB taxonomy): Bacteria > Bacteroidota > Ignavibacteria > Ignavibacteriales > Melioribacteraceae > DSXH01. The sequence continues at coordinate 68,499 of CAZHHG010000005.1, read as the reverse complement.
TGATCCGCTTGGAACAAGACCGGCATCAAGATTTGTGATCGTCTGGCCGAGGGCAAGGGTTGTGCAAATTGTCTTGCCGTCGGTTATGTTTGCGTCGGAATCAAGATTGTCGTCTGTTCCCTGGTCGGGAGATGTAAAAGCATATCCGGCCGGCAATTCAAACTGAACATAATAACTTCCGGGTGCAAGATTGCTGAACTTGTAAATTCCGTTAGAGTTTGTTGTTGTCTGGGCAATTAGGTTATCGTTGCAATCATAAAGTTTTACAGTAACTCCGGGAATTCCGTTTTCACCCGGATCCTGAATTCCGTTGTTGTTTGTATCGTCCCAAACTTTGTCGCCAATCGATCCGTTTGGAATTAAACCGGCGTCAATATTCTTATTCGGTTCTCCGCCTGCAAGCGTAATTGTTCCGGTTCTTCCGGTCGATACATTTGCGTCGGAATTAAGGGAACCGTTCAATCCCTGCGAATCCGCGTTTTGAATTGTAAAATCATATGTAGATGGTTTTACAACTTCAACGACATAATTACCCGGAAGCAATCCCACAAAGAGATATTTTCCGTTAGCGTCTGTAACTTTAGTAGCAATTAAGTTTCCGTCGCCGTCATACAAATTAACAGTAACGCCCTGTATTCCGGTTTCGGATGGATCCTGTATTCCGTCTTTATCAACATCATTCCAAATATAGTCGCCAATTCTTCCATAGATCGGAGTTTCTGCGTTTATATCAATCTGTGAATCAACCGCAGACACATAACCGGTGTTTATAATGTGTGTTGTTCCCGGTTGAAGATCTTCAAAATCTTTTATTGTTACTTTAAATGTTACTTCATAAGACTTGCCGACGGGAAGGGCGGATACATCAAGATACTTACCGCTTCCGTCTAACGGGAAGGCGGTTCCCGAACCGTCATCAAAAATCTGACTTGTAACTCCCTGAGCATTTTTGAAGAATGTGCTGTTCGGAACATAAATTGTATTTGCCGGCAGATTATCAAACAGCAGAACATCAGGAACCGGAGCTCTGCTAATATTATTTATTACTATCTTATAGAGAATTATATCGCCGGGGCTAATAAATCCGTCGCCGTCGTTATCCTGAAATAGAGTTCCGTTTTTGCCCGCATCAAATAATGGAAGCGGAGGTACGCCGGTACCCATATCGAAGCCGGGCGCTGCTGCGCTTGCAACATCCGGATCCTGTCCCCATGCTGCGGCAAGTTTAACTCCTGATGTTAGAGTATATACAAGCATACCCGTCTGGTCGCGGTCTATATTATCGTAAATAAACGCGCGGTCCAATTCTCTCAACGAAACCGAAACGTTGTATCTGTTTCCGTTTGGATCAACGTTTGGTCCGGTGGATGGATCGCCATCAAAATCTGCATATACAGTTACCGCTGAGTTGCCGTTTCCTACCGGAGTAACCCAAACGGGATTTCCGTTTTCGTTCAGATTAGTGTTTGATGTTGGATCGCGTCCAAGTCCCAGACCAATCAGAACCTGCGGGGTTAATGCGCCCTGGCCAACAAGTGTAAATCCCCAGTCCCAAGTACGGTTATCGCCGTTATTGGTACTTGTTCCCGTTGCGTCTGTTGCAGATAGGGCGTGAAATGTTGCGCCGTTCGTAGAAGCAAACTTGGCTCCGTAGCCTTCCGGAATCAACTGTTTGGCATACCCGCCAGCGCTAAGAGTTATGCCCGATGTACTTAAAGTGTTTCCACCCGATCCGGTTCTTGTAGTATAGTTAACCGTCATACTACTGGAGTTCGGGTTATAAAGAAATACAACCGTACCAACATTGCTTGCTGTCGATACCGGAGTATAATATTCATTATATAACAAATTTGTTGGAGTAAGATTAAAAAATCTTGTTTCGTATTCTTCGCCGACATCCCCTGTTAAAAGATCAACCTGAACAGGCCTGCTTGCAAGTATTTTCGCTCCTACATTAACCCCGCCGTTTATTAAACGAGCCTGACCTTCGGAAAGAGAAAACGAAGTTTCATAAGAACCGTTCGCGTCTGCATCAACCTGAACATTAGATCCGCCTGGTCCCGCCATAATTGAAAGGCCGGTATAAACAAATAATCTATTGTCGAAAGAAGTCGGCATGTTCTCGCCGACAGGAACAACAAAATTTGTTCCCCAGTTGTCGGTATCTGAGGTTTCGTTTGCCGCGGCAAGCAAGGTGTTCGGACCGGTGGCCCATCCGGAGCGTACGACAGCAATTGTTTTTGATGCTGCAATTTTATCTCTTCCGTCATAATCAATTGCAAGAAGATTAGATGTGAATACCGGATTGTTTAGAATAATTACATTACCCGCATTGATAATGTCGCCGGGGAATCCGGGAGGAGCTCCGTTAGCGGGATTTCCGTCACCCCAGATTTGAGTGCCGCCCGGGTTGCCTGCGCTATACAGGTTAAGCGGATTAGATATATCCGCATCGTACCCGTTTTCCCAGTGATCGTAGTAGATCACCGTATTATTTGCGATGGCTGCAATTGAGATATATGTCTGAATCGGATTAACCGCCTGGGTTGAATTACCCGCGTTAACCGTTTGCAGCGTTGTTAAAAGATCGTTCTCCGGAATCGGAACATAAAAAAACTGGACCGGAACCGGGTTTGTTGATTGTGCAAAATTCGTTACAGGGGTAACAAACGCAAAAAGGAATAAAGCTAATGCGATTATCGATTTGCCCCGTGTAATAAATTTGCGCAAAAAACTTAAAATTGTTTTATGGTTTTTCATGTGCGCCCTTTTTATTTTTTTCCCTTCATATTTATATCAACCGACTTCTTTATATTTTCTGTAAATAAAGTTTTCGGAATAATTGGATTTGCTGTTTACTGGTTCGTTCAGGATTTCATAACGATTTCTGTGGTAAAACTGATGATGTCTTTCATCTTTAAGCGAATGGTTTTCGCTCCGTTGAAATCGATTTAAAGATATATCGGTTCGAACGTTTTGAGAGGTATCTCTTCGTGTTGAAAACGAGTATATACTCTCGTTTCTGGTTCGATCAGAATAATCCTCTTCTTGGATTCTTCTTCGCTTTTTAAAAACAAAGCCGATATATGAAAATAGAATTAATACTGTCAGCAGTGCAGCCGACAAAGCAAGAGACGAGTAGATAACGTCGATCAACAGCATTAGCCCTCCGCTTATTGTCCGGATTAATAATTACTCCGGCGCTTAAATTTTATTTCACCGCTATTGTTCTGGCCGCAAACAGAATTCTATTATGACGCCTTGCGGCAGCTCCCCCGGAATAATCTCCAATGAATCGGGCCCCCATAACTCAGCCGATTGACCGTTGATTAATCAATCAGAATTAAATCGCTCTATAGATCATCCGCATTTATTTTTTGGATTTACTCTTAATTCTTTATCTAAGATTTTTCTCTATCGCCGCGAGGCGGACACCGTCCTTTAAAAACAAAAATGACTTTATTATTATTTATTTAATCGATTCAGAGATGCCCTCTCTTGAATTGATTTTTTACCCGTTTGCATAAGACAATGCCCGTGCCAATACTTCAATCGTTTTTTAACGAAAATTCGTTGAGCGTTTTCAGGCGTGGTGTTCCATAACGATATAATTTTATAAAATGAGGCAGGGGATTTTTAATTTGTTGCGTCGGTCTCTTATTAAATTTTCAAATCAATAACAGCGTAAGTTGATCGATACAAAAAAATGATTTGGTAAAAGTTTGACGGTGGTAAATAAAAAAAGGGCGGTGATTAACCGCCCTTCAAACAACTTGAAACCGGTTATTTAACAAGAAGCATTTTCTTGATTATGTTTACGCGGTTTCCGTTTAACTGATAAAAATAGATTCCCGAAGAGAGCCGGCTGGCATCAAAAATAACCTTATGGTAACCCGCCGAAAATTCCCTGTCGGCAAGAACCGCAACCGTCTGTCCGAGGACGTTAAATACTTTAACAATATAATTTCCGCTTTCGGGAAGTCCGAATTCAATAACAGTTGTCGGATTAAATGGATTCGGATAATTCTGCATCAGAGAAAATTCGGAAGGCAATTCTTTCCTGTTGTCGTCTACCGAAGTAAGTTCTCCTGATTTTGCGTATATCTTTCCGTCCTTGGTGCCTACAAATACCTGGTCCATGCTAGGATTGATGAGAATAGAGCTGACTCCAAAACCTCCCATTCCCAGCGAAGTCCATGTATCGCCATAATCTGAAGAAGCAAAAACGCCGCTTGTCCAGGAGCTTACATAAATCTTGTCGTTCGGGTCGATCTGGATTGAATAAATAAACGGTGCGTTTAGCCCGTTGGTAAGCTTTGACCAGCTAAATCCGTTGTCTTCGGATCTGTATAATCCATCGCCATAAGTTCCGGCAAAAAGATAATCGTTCGACGCGACCGCAAGCGACCAGACTAAAGCACTTCCAACATTAACGTCGGTCCAGGAGTCGGCATTATTTACTGATTTGAAAACACCGTTTCCGAATGTTGCCGCGAAAAGTTGTGATGCTGAATTTTCTGCGAGAGCATTAACTGTAGGAATTGTTAATCCGCTGCTGCAGGAAGTCCATGTTAGACCGTTGTCCGCGGATTTGAATACTCCGAATCCCCAGGTTCCGGCATAGACTACACCCGTATTGTCGATGATAATTGACCGGACATCTTTAAACTGCAGGCCGATTAAGTTCCAGGTGGTGCCATTATCGGTGGATCTGAAAATTCCCTGTTCTGTTCCAGCAAAAATATCCCCGCTCGAATTAACAGCAATTGACCAGATCAAACCAACATACATATCGTTGTTGATACGGCTGAATGATTGCCCGTTATTGGAGGAACGATAGATTTTTCCGCCCCAGGTTCCGGCAAGAATATTTCCGCCATTGTCGTATGCGAGCGAATAAACTATTTCGCCGTTTGCAAACTGACCGACGTAATGCCAGTCGTCCCCCGGGGTCGTAGAAATATTGACATGAATTGTGATTGAGGCATAGTCGTCTTCATCCGGATCGCCGTTGCCCGGTGTTGAATCGCGGTCGTCCTGATCGGCGTCTGTTATTTCCACGATATTTGTAATATCAGGAGGAAGCGGAATATTACCGCTGAAGAGAGCAAGATTAAACTGACCCTGGCCAAAAAGATTTTTGCAAATCATCTGTCCGTTCTGAACACCGCTTGTAAAATTGACCGTAGCTAACGGAGCCAGAATAGAGCCGCGTACATCAATTCCCTGAATTGTAAGTGATGCGGCCTGATAGAAATTATAGAGAACATTTGTTACTGCCGTTCCGTTAACGGTCAAACCGCCCATCCACGAAACGGTGGTTCCGTCGATGTTAACCAGAACTACAGAACCGTTAGGAACATTAATGGTTACATTGTTGGCTGAAGAAAGATCCGAACCGGATATGCTGAATATATTCAGGAAAGGATCGTTGCCTGTCAAAGTTATTCCGCCCCACTGAATTGTGCTTGTTCCGTTAACGGCATATAATGAAAGCTGTGTAGAAAGATTATTCAGGAATGTACCTGCAGCCGCGAAATCGATCGGATAATCCTGGCGCAATGTTCCGTGCAATATACTTACTGCGCTGATTGGAAGATTGGTCGTGTTTCCATAAACCACATTACCGCCATAAATACCGCCGCTTATGTATGTGAGATTCCTTCCAGTGATAAGGACATCAACCGTACCATTGGAGTTGGGAAGCTGATCGCCCACGCTGTAGTTTGCAAAGTAGGCGTCTCTGCCGACAGCTACTTTCCCCTGAGTGTCGGACGATGGCTGATTCAAATCCTCCAGAACAAACAGGTTGAATCCAGTCGCCGGTCCAAAATCAAACGCAGAGGTAAAAATGTCTACTTCAACCGTTATCGATAATACGGCTGAGCTTCCTACCGTAATAAATCCGATATCCCAAATGCCGGCGAGAGGATCGTATGTTCCGTTAATAGTGGAATGAGAGATATATTCAAGTCCATTAGGAAGTATATCCGCTACACGTGCCCATGCAGAGTTGCCGGGTCCGTCATTTGAAACAGTGATTGTAAATGTAATCTGATCGCCGTTATCCGGATTTATATTATCAACTGTTTTGGTGATGCTGAGATCAGCATAGCAGTTATATAATTCCTCCGGGCCAACAAACGCGCCGGGTTCGGGCTCGGCATATTTCCTAACGCGCACCCAATCTACATTAACACAGGATCCGCCTAAAATAAAGAACCATGGTGATAACAGATCGGTGGTAATGCGCGCAGGACGATCGATAGTGTTTGTAATTGTTGTAACGGGAAAATTATCGAGCTGAAAACGAGTTGTCGAATTATCGACTCTCATTACTTTATGAACAAGATAATTATTAAAATCGAGCGGAGTTGTTGTTGATACATAGTCTCCGGGTGATTCAACGTGGTCGGCATTATCAGCATCCACAACAAAGTTGGATCCGTTTATCACTCTCAGATCCATGATTCTCTGATTCTTGAATCCGAAAGGAGGTCCGCCCCAGTTTCCGCCGGACTCCTGTCTCCCGAATCCGATTTCGCCTGCAAATCCCGAGACACTATGTTTCGCTTTTACTTCAAGCGTATGGCCGATGCCGAAAGATTTATCAGCTGTGACCTGTGTAAGGAAGCCGCCGGAATTACAGATTTGCATTTCACCTCCGGCAACAACTACGGATCCGCTGTAACCCGGATCTACTCCGTGCCATTTGGCCGGGTCGAATGAAGTTCCATCAAATCCATCATAAAAATTAAAAACCGCGTCCGAACCATAGAGAGATAATCCCGGAATGAATCCGGTTGACGGTTGAGTCGCAATCATAAAAGGACCGGGGCTGCTGGAACTGCTTCCGAGATATGAAAAATAATATGTGTCGTTGAATGTTGATATAGCGCCTCTGAAAGGACTGTTGCCGTCATTCGTATAAACATAGTGTGTTGACTTAGTGACGGTCTCCCAATCGGAGGTTGTAAGATACATTGTGTTCCAGCCCCATGTAGTTGGTGATGCGGCATAAAAAATATAATAGGTATCGCCGAACTTAACCGGATGAGCGTCTGCGATAGTGCCGGCATCAAGAGAGCCCGGAGGACCGAAAGCAATAAATGGATCCGCTCCGCCGTGCCATTTTACATACGGGCCCTGGATATTATCAGCAACTGCATAACTGCACTGTTCAATGTAAAGAAGACTTGGATCGCCGGGATTATCATAATTTCCTTTGTCGCCCATAAACAGCATTACCCATTTTCCGTCGTCGCGTTTAAAGACATACGGTTCAGAAACTCTTGCCCAATCCCACGCGTGCGAATCCCCTTCCATTTCGGAGGACATCAGAACAATCGGATCGACTTCAACATACGGTCCGGTAATTGAAAGAGATCTTGCAACGCCGATTGCCGCGTAAGAATCGGGAGTCCAGCTCCAAGCGCCGTGAACTCCGCATCCGCTTGTGGATTCAAAAACAACATCGCGGAAGTAATTGCTGTTGTTAAATGAAGTGGCCGGATAACCGCCCGGGCTTAATGAATATACTCCGTTATTCCCGTCGGCAACTCCAGTAAGAGATCCGTTTACTATCGGAGAATCGAAAGCATAATTAGTTGCGCCATAAGCGGTATTCGAATTTACAGAAACAATGTATGTTGTATTCTCCAGAATATATAGAGGAACAGATAAAGCAGCTTCCTGCCATCCGCTTGCTGTTTCGGAAACAAAGTTAACCGTTGCCAGCAGGGTTCCGTCTGAAGACCAGATTTTACCTGAATGGGATCCGGTTTCTCCTGCCGTTTTATAATATCTTATTTTAGTAATTCTACCGGATTGCGCCGACTTGAATTTCATTCCAAGTTCATATGGCCCGTCGTTGAATTCAGAATCCGGAGTTTGAGTTGTCATTACGCTTGTGGGGGTACCATAACCTCCATGCGGATCACCACCAACAATCCAGTGATAAAACAAATACCAGTATCCGTCGTCACCCTTTTCAACATGAGGACAATCGAGGTAAGGATTTAACAGATTTCCGGGATTGGTATTCATCCTGGGATCGCCGGCAAACATCGGTGTGGAATTACGAATTGAAAAATCGATTGTCACATCGCCGGACCAGTTCCACCCTGTATTGTTTGCGGGGTTGCCTGTATTATTATATGCAAATCCAAGCTGCCCGTTACAAGCTGATCGATCCGTGAATAGCTGCCAGTATGTACTTCCGTCTTTCACCATGTTCTCGGCAAGTAAAGAGCCGGGACTTCCATTGATGACAAGGCCCGCTACATTAGTCCATGGTCCTGTCGGTGGAAGATTTGTTGTTGATGGCGGAAGAGGTGAGGGAAATTCGGCCGATGGATTATCGTAGTAAAGATATATTGTGGTGCCGCCGGCGGGAATATTCGGGACCTTAACCCAAATAGTTGCCGAAGAACCCGGCGGATTCCATTCTTCAATCCAGTATGGAATAAGTGTCTGGGAATCGCTGCTTGTAAAACGGATATCGCTTCCATCCGGTTTACATCTTGAAAAGTTGAACGATGATGATAATGTTACTTTAACCTGATAATCCGTTAACGTGTTTCCGGATCCATTATCAACCATTATCGCTCTTCTAAAACCCCACTCCTGACTGTTCCAACTGAATTGAGCAGTTGAATTAGTTGTTAAACAAAGTAGTCCGAGGAAAATCCAAATGAATGGAATTTTCCGACGGGGATTTCTTTTCATATTTAAAGCCCTCCTTAAAGTTGCTCTTTTAACCAACGGGTTATAGGTCAATAAAAATGCCATGGGCAGGAGTCGGTTTAGATTTGATTTTGAATCCGTTTCAAAGAGCAGCCTGCTCAATTATGTTTCAAAAAGATTTTTGCATCCTGATTTGAGTCAATTCTTTGAAGCAGAATTAAATTTTAAAAAGCGTTTTTAATGTGCGGCCGGGGGTTTTGTAAAGAAATATTAAAACAATCCGTTTATTGCTTAACCGTAATAAAAAACTATATGGTTATAATTCTTTATACCGGCGAGCCTGAAATCTCATAAAGAATCAGAGAATTCTTTTCCCTAAAGCGAAATTCTTTACAACCAAATTAGATAGTGACGAGTCTAAATTTTTGTCGATCAATAAACATTAAAGAAACCGGGGGATAAAAATGAAACTACATCGACTTCTATTTTTACTTTTGTTGCCGATCCTTTCATACGCCAACGGCGCAACTAACAGCGAAAAAAAAGTTGTGCTCGCATACAAGCTAAATAATATTAACATCAGCCTCGACGGCAAACTTGCTGAACCGATCTGGCAAAAAGTCCCGATTCAAGAGTTTGTCCAGAGGGATCCAAACGAAGGAATTCCTTCTTCCGAAAACACCCGGGTCTGGATCGCTTACGACGAAACGTACCTTTACATCGCTGCAAGACTAATGGATAGCCAGCCCGATCAAATTGATGCAAGCCTTGCCCGCCGCGATGCTTATATTCAATCCGACTGGTTCTACTTTTATGTAGATCCTTACAACGATAAAAAAAGCGGATACTATTTCGGCGTTAACGCCGGAGGTACAATGGCGGACGGCGTCCTTTTCAACGATAGCTGGGATGATAATTCGTGGGACGGTATCTGGCATGCAAAAACAGAACGGGACGAAGACGGGTGGACGGTTGAAATCCAGATCCCTTTTTCACAGCTACGGTTTAACGAAGCTGATCAGATGAAATGGGGAGTAAACTTCTCCCGACAGATTAAAAGAGTAAATGAGAGATCCTACTTTGTAATGGTGCCTAAAAACGAAAGCGGGTTCGTTTCAAAATTCGCTACTCTTGAAGGACTGGACGGAATTAAGCCGAAACAAAGACTTGAAGCCCGTCCTTATATTGTTCAGAAAGCTCAATATCTGTTACACGATTCAAACGATCCTTTCTATAAAGGGAATCAATATAAAACTACTATGGGCGCGGATTTTAAAATCGGAATCGGAAGTAATTTAAATCTGGACGCAACAATCAATCCTGATTTCGGGCAGGTGGAAGTTGATCCGGCAGTATTAAATCTTTCGGCATTTGAATCATACTTTCAGGAAAGGCGGCCGTTCTTTATCGAGGGATTCGATCTTTTCTGGTTTGGAGTCGGCGGAGTAAATAATAACTGGGGATTTAATTTCGGATGGCCGGAATTATTCTATTCAAGAAGAATCGGGCGTTCGCCGCGGGGATCTACTTCTGACGCATCTTTCATCAATTATCCAACAGAGACAAGAATTCTCGGCGCTGCAAAACTAACAGGAAAACTTAATGAATCAACTTCGATAGCGGCATTAAGCGCGGTAACGGAAAGAACATACGCAACTCTTTACAACAACGGAATGCAAACAAATGAAGAGGTTGAGCCTTTTACTCATTACGGCTCTCTGCGGGGAAGGAAAGACTTCAACAACGGAAATCATTCGCTTGGATTTATATTTACAACCGTTAACAGAGACCTGAGTAACAGCCCGATGAAAAACTCCCTCGCTCAGAACGCTTATACATTTGGTGTTGACGGATGGGCAACTCTTGACGAGAATAAAGAATACGTGCTTGCCGGCGCGCTTGTCGGCACTTATTCGGCCGGAACAAAAGAATATATTCAGCAGCTTCAGCAGAGTTCTCTCAGATATTTTCAGAGACCCGACGCAACGTACGCCACTTTCGATCCGGAAAGAACATCTCTATCGGGTTCTTACGGAAGAATTATGCTGAACAAACAGAAGGGCAACTTTTATATAAACACCGCTCTGGGATTTGCTTCGCCCGGATTTGATCACAATGATATGGGATTTCAATTTGCTGCTGATAGAATAAACGGCCATATGGTTCTGGGCTACCGCTGGTTTGAACCGGAAGGAATTTTCAGGTCTAAAAATATCTATGTATCTCATGCGCGCACATATGATTTTGAAGGAAACGTAACTAGTAATTTTCTGTGGTTCAGAGCGGGAGGCACCTTTACAAATTATTACGGTTTTACAATCGGCGGAAATTACAGCTTCGAAACATACACGAGGAATTTAACCCGCGGAGGCCCTCTCGCGGTTACTCCATCCGAATGGAACCTCTGGCTATTTGCAAACAGCGATAGCCGGGAGAAACTGGTTGTCAGCGGAAATGCAATGTTTGCAAAGGATGAGATCGGGGGAGTTTATATTGACAGCTACTTAGGAATAGAATGGAAGCCGAGTACACAAATCAATTTCAGTTTTGGACCTGCTTATTCAAACAACTCAGAGCACCGTCAGTGGGTCGGTCGCTTTGAAGATCAGCACGCAACATCAACATATAGTAACAGATATGTATTCGGCAGAATAAAGCAGAACACTATCTCGGCCAACATCCGTTTGAACTGGACTTTCTCTCCTACGCTTAGCCTGCAATTATTTATGCAGCCTTTTATAGCTGTCGGTAGTTATAATGAATTCAAAGAGCTAGCGGCGCCCCGCAGCGGCAGATTTAATAAATATGGAGAGAACGGTTCTGCCATCAGCTACGATAATAACAGCGGAGAATATACGGTGGATCCTGATGGAAACGGTCCGGCCAATCCGTTTGTATTTTCTAATCCGGATTTCAATTACAAATCTTTGCGCGGCACGGCCGTATTAAGGTGGGAGGTGTTGCCCGGATCAATTTTCTACTTTGTCTGGTCACATAATCAGACCAATTTTGATAACGCCGGGGATTTCAGTTTAGGAAGAGATTTTAAAAGATTGTGGAATTCCGAGGGGGACGATATACTTATGGTTAAATTCTCGTACTGGCTTGACATCTAAAATGTTTTCGATTTTGAGGATGAATGAAAATCCGGTTTAACAGACCGGATTTTTTATTCAAGTCGTTTTCTGAATCTGATTGCGCTCAAAAACAAAATCCCCGCGCCCATGAGAAACAGAATTAGCATTTCCGCCCAGAGAGAGGAGAATCCGATTCCTTTTAAAACTATTCCGCGTATAATCGTTATAAAATACCGCAACGGTATTGCGTAAGTAATATACTGAATGACTTCGGGCATATTTTCGATCGGGAACGCAAATCCAGATAAATAGATCATCGGCATCATTACAACAAAAATGGAAGCCATCATTGCCTGCTGCTGTGTTCTGGAAATTGTGGATACAAATAATCCCAGGCCTAGATTCGATAGAACAAATAGAAGCGCGCTGAATAAAAGGAATAACTTACTCCCCCGGATCTCGATTCCAAACCAGAGGGTCATTACAATCATTACAGTAACAAGGACAACAAAACCGATAATAGTAAAAGGAAGAAGTTTCCCGATTATTAACTGTCCGGGTTTTACGGGCGTTACAATCAATTGCTCAAAGGTTCCAATCTCGCGTTCTTTTACTACAGCCATCGACATCAATGATATGGTGGTAATCATTAAAATAAGCGCAAGAATTCCGGGGAGCATAAAGTATCTGGTTTTCATTTCAGGGTTGTACCAGACCCGAACTTCCGGCGTTAGAGAACCGCTCAAATCGATTTTCATTCCGAGCTTGTTTCTTATATCGGAAACAATTGAGTTCGAAAAACCCGTTATAACTTTCTGAATATATCCCAGGGCAATGGAGGATTTATTGCCGTCGGAACCCTCAAACAGAATTTGAAGCGGGGCTGTTTCCCGGCGCTCTATTCTTTTTTCAAAATCACCCGGAATTACCATCGCAACAAGCGTCTCCCCGTTATTTAGTAATTCCGTTACCTCTTCATAATTACCGGCATAATTATCAATCACAAAATAACCGGACTGTTCAAACTTTCTAATAAACTCCCTGCTCGTTGCGGATTTATCCATATCAAAAACTGTTGTATGGATTACATTAACATCCATGTTAGCGGCATAGCCGAGAAAAATTAATTGAATTATCGGCGCCAGGAAAATAACGGCCAGCATTTTTTTATCCCGTTTAACCTGCAGAAGCTCTTTAAGAATAAACTGAAATATTATTTTCATAATGTCACTTGTTTTTAGACCTTTTATCCACCTGTGCCGCAAGTACTATAAAGACGGTACCGAAAATTCCTAGAAAAATTAATTGATCCCAGAAAGCCGGGATTCCCGCTCCTCTTAAAAGAATTGCCCGCAGAATAACAAGAAAAAATTTTGCCGGCGTTATATTCGTTAATATCTGAACGGCTTCCGGCATGCTCTCAACAGGAAAAATGAAGCCGGAGAGTATCATCGAGGGGAGAAGCGATGCTACTGCGGCGGCCTGAAACGCAACCTGCTGAGAATCGGCCACCGCAGAAATAAATATTCCCATCCCAAGTGAGGCGAAAAGAAAAAAGAGAGTTCCCAAAAGAAGCAGAAGAATGTTGCCTTTAATTATAATTCCAAACAGGATGTAGCCGGCAAGTAAAACTATCGAGGCGTTTATAAGCGAAATAAAAATGTATGGAATTGTCTTGCCGATAATAAACTCAAAAGAGGATAGGGGAGAAACATTTATTTGTTCAATTGTCCCCCTTTCTTTTTCCCTAACGATTGAAAGCGATATTGATACAACCGCAGTAAGAATCAGAATCATTCCCATCAGTCCGGGAATTAAAAAAATTGTCGACTTAAGTTCGGGATTAAACCAGAACCGGGGCTGCGGGTCGATCGGGACAAAAGCCCTTCTTCCTGTAACGGCGAGGTATTCCCTTGTAAGTTTTGCAGAATAATTATAAGTGGCGGCATTAAAATAATTCTGGATAACATTTGCGGTGTTGCCGTCTACTCCGTCAACGAGAATCTGAATCTTTACCTCCTGTCTTGAGAAAAGTTTTTCAGAAAGGTCCTCCGGCAAAACAACTACGGCCTGAACGATTTTCTTATCAAGAAATTCCTTTATTTGGCTGTCGTTCTCAATATTTTTAGTCAGGTCAAAATACTCCGAACTGATAAGTCCGTTAATAAAATTTCTCGAGATGTCTGTTCGCTCCCTGTCATAAACCGCTATCTTAATATGCCTTACATCGAAGTTAATTGCATAACCAAAGATTGCAAGCAACAGAACGGGTACGAAAAAAATAATAAAGAGCATCCGCCTGTCGCGGCCAAGCTGCTTGGTTTCCTTTTTTGCAATGGCATAGATCCTGTTAAACATTTTTCTGCGCATCCTTTTCGATCAAATGAATAAAGACGTCTTCGAGCGTCGGCGTTATCCTTTCAATTCTTTTTACTTTTATTCCGTTCTTGTTCTGAAGCAGGTCGGTTATTATGTTTTCATCCACCGCGTTTTTGTTTAGAATAAGGTGAATGTAATTTCCGAAAATGGAGGTCTCGCCGACCCACTTTTCCTTCTCAAGAATTTCGAGGCTGTCGATTATTCTCTCGCTCTCAATCTCGAATATGGGATTGTGTATATAATTAGTCTTAAGGGATTTGGAATTTCCCTGTGCAATCAGTTTTCCGGCGTTAATAAGAATTATATCGTTGCAGAATTCAGCTTCTTCGAGGTAATGGGTTGTAACAAGAACCGTTGTACCGTTCCCGGAGAGATCGTTAATCAGATCCCAGAAGTTTCTTCTCGAGATAGGATCAACGCCGCTTGTCGGTTCATCAAGAAAAACGATTTTGGGTTCGTGAATAACTGCGGTTCCGAGCGCGAGTCGCTGTTTTATTCCTCCCGGTAGCGATCCGGTCAAGACGTTTTCCATGTTTTCCAGATTGGCAACTTTAAGAACCCACTTCTTTCTTTCTTCATATTTCTTTCCGAATAAACCGTAAACACCGGCAAAGAAACGGATATTCTCCGAGACCGTAAGGTCGTTATAAAGAGAAAATTTCTGTGACATATAGCCTATATTTTTTTTAACCTGATCGGGATTATTTTTTACGCTGCAGCCTCCGACAACCGCATCGCCCGAAGTCGGATTCAGTATTCCAATCAGCATTCTAATAGTTGTCGATTTACCTGCGCCATTCGCCCCCAGGAAACCGAATATCTCCCCTTCTTTAACATTAAAAGTGACGCGATCAACCGCGGTGAATTTCCCGAAAACTTTTGTAAGATTATTTACTTCGATTGCGTTCATCTTACAATGCGTCTCCCGATAGATTTTTCGAGACTGACTTTTGCAACCTGATAATCAACTTCAGATGTTTTAAGGTTGGTTTCGGCTTGAAGTTTAAGTGTCTCTGCGTCAATCAGTTCCGTGCTGGTAGCAAGCTGGACGTTATATTTTTCAACAGTAGTCCTGTAGTTTTCCTCCGCCTGGGTTAACATAAGCCGGCTAAGGTTCAGTTTTTCGCTGCTTTTTATGAAAGTTAAATAGTTTGAATAAACTTCTGTCTGAATATTTTCTTTAATCTGTTCGAATGTTGTTTCGAGCTGTGTTTTTGTTTCCTCGGCTTGTAATACCTGCGAGGAAGTAAATCCCCAGTTCCAAACATCCCAGTTCAAACTAACACTTAGCTCCCAATTTGAATTAAACTTATTTTTTGCCGGCTGGAACCGGGGATTCGGATTGCTGTAGTAGTAATTCCCGTTCAAATAAACCGATGGTAGCCAGTTTGATTTTACCGCGTTAATTCCTTTTTCGCTTGCTTGAATTCTGTATGAAAGAGATTTTAATTCATTTCGGCTAGCAAATGCTTCCTCCGTTATCTCGGGAAGGTTAAAATCTGATTCCACAAAGACTATTTTATCAACAATTACACTTGTGGGGGATGTTAATTCCAATCCGACAGCTTTGTTAAACATTATCCGCGCAAGATTGAAATTGTTTTCGGCTTCGAGAAGCATCAGTTTCGTATTGGAGCGTTGCACCTCGAGTTTAAGAAGGTCGTTTGTTGACACAAGGCCGTTATCGTAAAAAACTTTCGTGTCGCGCAGATGTTTTTCCATCTGATCAAGATTTTGCTGAATAGCTTTCTTTATCTCGCCGGTTTTATAATAATTCCAGAAAGCAGAAAAAATATTAAACGCTTTTTCAATTTCTTCCTTAGAGTAATCGTATTCCGAGGCCCGGAGGTTCAGATCGGCAGAATTCTTCAGGGATAATAGTTTAAATCCTGTAAAGATCGGTTGACTGAATCCAAACCGTACCGTGTAATTATTGAGAATCGGGTCGGAAATTCGTATCGGTAGCGGAGCAAAGGGCATACTAACCTCGAATGGGGGGATGTTGTCGCTTAAACGAGTGTAGTTTCCGGTCAGTTTGAACTGAGGAAGAAACTGGCTTTTAATTTCTGTTAATTTTGAATCGGTGTAATTATGTTTTGACCGGGATATTTTCAGTTCCTTGCTGTTTGTTATCCCGATGCGCAGGCTTTCTTCCAGAGTTAATGACCGTTCCTGTGCGATTAGGGTTCCCGCGATAAAAATTATCAGCATCAATTTTTTCATATTACTTCCTTCTTAAAATACTCAGATCCCCCGCTCATTCTTGAGATAAATACATTTTCCAGGGATGGGGCAATATTTCTTTTGTCTATTTCGGTTATTGAGTGTCCGGCAAAGATCTTCTTAATCTCTTCATAATCGGCGGCTGGATCTTTTACCACAACATTAAGCCGGTCGCCGAACATTTGTACTTCATAGCCGGTATTTGTTTTAATCAGATTATACGCAGCCCGCACAGGGTAACATACAATCTCCAGAATCTGCATATCCATTGAATCTTTTATTCTTGCCGGTGTGTCAAAACTTATAATTTCGCCTTTGTCCATCATCGCAATGGTATTACATCTTTCGGCTTCGTCAAGGTAGGGTGTAGACATAAAGATTGTAATTCTCTCTTTTAAAAGATTGGACAAAATTTTCCAGAAATCCCTTCTGGAAACGGGATCAACTCCCGTGGTCGGTTCATCCAGAAAAATAATTTTCGGCCTGTGAATAAGCGTGCAGGCCAGGGCAAGTTTCTGCTTCATTCCGCCAGACAGTTTATCCGCGAGCCTGTCTCTGAACGGAGTAAGTCGAGTAAATTCCAGGAGTTCATTTCTTCGATCTGAAAATTTCTTAACTCCGTGAATATCTGCGAAGAATTCTATATTCTCATCAACGGTCATATCTC
This sequence comes from uncultured Melioribacter sp., assembly GCA_964532065.1. Lineage (GTDB taxonomy): Bacteria > Bacteroidota > Ignavibacteria > Ignavibacteriales > Melioribacteraceae > DSXH01. The sequence goes on along the minus strand of CAZHHG010000005.1, from coordinate 51,468 downwards.
CGTAAAGAGAAAATTTTTGAGATAGGTAGCCGATTTCGTCTTTAATAATTTTTTTTGAGGATTTAAGGTCACGGCCAAGAACCTCTACAGATCCGTTGTCGGGATTAAGAAGCCCGACAAGAATTCTTATCGTTGTTGTTTTCCCGGAACCGTCCGGTCCAACAAGTCCAAACATTTCTCCCTTATTAACCCGATAACTGACATTTTTAACTGCAGAAACAGCACCAAAGCTTTTACTAAGCGAGTTTATTTTTATTACCGCATCCATATCAATTCCGGTTTACAGAATTATCCTGGCGTCTGCGGGCATGCCGGGTTTTAATTCGAAATTTTTGTTTGAAATTTCTATTTTAACGGCGAAGACGAGCTTTGTTCGTTCGTCTTTTGTCTGAATATTCTTAGGTGTGAACTCAGCTTCGGGTGAAATAAAAGAGACTCTCCCTTCATAAGTCCTATCCGGAAAAGTATCTATTGTTATTTCCGATCTCTGTCCCGGTTTAATTTTACCGAGTTCGGTTTCGGGTACATATATAGTAAGATAAACTTTAGATAGATCGGAAATTTTAACAAGGGAGGACATTGGAGTTACTGTCTCGCCTTTTTCAACAAACTTTTTGGTAACGGTACCGCCGACGGGTGAAACAACATAACTATCCCTTATATTTTTCTTAAGCAGTTCGGTTGAGGCTTTTGCTTTTTGAAGGTTCGCATCGGCCTGATCAATCTCTTCCGGCCGGAATATTTTTTTTACCTTTTCGTAATTCTCGTTGGCTGCGGAGAGTTGAGCTTCGGATATTTGAAAACGGGTTTTAATCTCGTCAAATTGTTTTTTAGTAATCGTTCCGGCTTCCCATAGTTTTGTATATCTGATATAATCTTCTTTAGCAAGATTATATGTGGCCAGGCTTTGTTTAGTGTTTTCCTCGGCGAGTTTAATGTCTTCCGTCCTCGCGCCTTTAAGCATCAGACCAAGCTGTGCTTCGGCAATCTTAACAGAGGCTTCTGCCTGTTTCAGCTGATATCCGGTAGCTTCGTTGTCGATAAGCAGTATCGTGTCTCCGGCGGCAATTAAACTTCCTTCATCAACAAGCATGTTGATAATTTCGCCTGAGTTCTTTGAGCTGACAGTTACATTGGTAGACTCAATAGTGCCGGTGGCTTCAATATAGCTGTCGCTTTCATTATTTCCGCAAGCAGATAGAATAATTCCGGCTGCAAGCAGCAGTAAAGCATTACGCTTTTTCATTTTAATTCCTTTTCTTTTTTTGCTAAAACTTTTTTCCCTTTTTCTGTTACAATCCCGCCTATAATTATCCGGAACGCAGTAACGGCGGCCTCTTTAATAGAAAAATTGTTGTCGAGTATAAATTCAGGATTGACTACGGATCTCATTGCGGCAACAAAAGTGGTCATCACAATTTCGGTCGGATAATTGAGAAACAGCCCTTCGCGTTTTCCCTGTTCAATTACCCTGGTTAAATTTCCAAACATCATTTCTGTTCTGAACTTATCAATTTCACTCCACCGGGCGGGGAAGTGGCGTCTCATATCATCTATCATCTTAGAGCTCACCTTCTGGGATGCCGTTGCCAGAACTCCCAACAAACCTTCAAGCTTTTCAACCGCATTTTTATCGCTGTTAAGCACGGGAAGGATCATGGATCTCATGTGGTTCATAAAATGTTTTGTTATTTCATCAACGAGCTCTTCCTTGGATTGAAAGTATTTATAGATGGTTTTTTTACTCATGCGTAAATCAGAAGAGAGTTCCTCCATTGTGACCTTGTGAAATCCTTCTTTAAAAAACTTTTCAGCGCCGAATTCAATTATTTTTTCCTTCATCGAGTATATCCTTTAAGAAACTTATTTGGTTTTTCTGGTTTCCAATATAAACAGAGGAAACCCGAATGTCAAGTATCGGTTTCCCCAGTCGTTTTTATCGTGCTGAAGATTAGTTTTTTTTACTTAGCGGCTAAAAAGCGAATGACTATACCTTCTCCCCGGTGGCCCTTTCCTTCATTGAGAAATAATTTCTCCCGTGAGAGCTTAATAAAATCCAGATCTATAAAATAATTTACAACCTCTTCGAGCGAATAGAGCTGCTCTTCACATTTGGGCCCTCCGGATGAATGGCCGAGCTGTTCTTTGGCAAAGCATTCGAAAATTATTCTTCCGCCGGGAGCTAATGCGTTAATTAGTTTTTCGAACAATTCATCCCGCTGCCCTTCTTCGGGATGAACAAAGAATAAACCGACGGCATCATAAGAATTCAGCCCGGGAGTAAATTCCGTGAAATCGATAACCTGATAATTGATGTTTACGGAAAACTCTGCGGCCAGTTTTTCTGCTTTGCGTTTTCCTTCCTCCGAAAAATCGATTGCATCAACATGCCAGCCCAGGGTGGCGGCATACACTGCGTTACGCCCTTCTCCTTCGCCGACAAATAATATTCTGCCCGGCTTAAGACCGGGGAGTTCGGATTTCAAAAATTGATTCGGCTCTTTGCCATATTTATATTCGTCGGAAGAGTATTTCTGATTCCATGCCTCTTTCAAATCATTGGCCCTTTTTAATAATCAAAAATAAGCGAACGCAGAATATCATGAAAACAAATTGATGATAAATTTAACATTGGTTATTTTACTTACAGTTAATTTGAGAAAGCAATGATCAATACGGATAAAATAATAATTGTTGGTGACCGGGTTTTAATAAAGCCGGAAGAAAATCTGAATAAAACAAACAGCGGTCTTTACCTTCCCCCGGGAGTTTATGAAAAGGAAAAAGTTCAGGGCGGTTATGTGATTAAAGCCGGCCCCGGCTACCCGATTGGAATGCCATCGGAGGATGAAGAGCCGTGGAAAGAAAATAGAACAACTAAGTATATTCCTCTTCAGGCGAAAGAGGGTGATTTTGCTCTGTTTCTTAGAAAAGATGCGATTGAAGTAGAAATTGAAAAACAGAAATTTGTTATTGTTAATCATTCTGCAATTCTACTTATATATAGAGACGAAGAATTGTTGTCGTGATGCAAAAAACAACTATCGATTTGAGCGTTCGATTTTCTAAGAACATAATATTTGACTTAAAAACACTCCGCACCTTTAAATAAAGAGTTTTTAGACAAAGCGATCTGATCTAAGTTAAAAATCACTGACTTATCAACGGGTGAGTGTTTTTTAAGACAAAAATGCTTGACTTATATTTGTTTTCTTCTATTTTTGTTATTGATTTTGGAACAAAACAATGATAAACCGGCTTCCACCCGAACCAAAACTAAAATTAGATTCTGAAATTTTCTCGCTTCTCAATTCCGCCGACCAATCGCTTTGTAAATTCGAGGCGGTGTTGGGACACCTCGGAGAAAATCACCACATTACTAATCTTCTGATGTTTAATGAGGCCGTTCAAAGTTACCGGAGCGAGGGTTATCAATATACTTTGGAAGAATTTTTCATTAATAAATGCGTTGAAAATCCCTCCGGTCTATCTGAAATTAATAATTATCTGTCTGCCTGTAATCTGGGGATACGCCTTTTAAAAGACGTTGCGAGTACCGACCATATACTAAAATCTATTTACAAAGTGTTGTCTGATAACCAACAAGACGACATCGGTATATATAGAACAAAGGAGCTCTCGATTAAAAACGGAGACTTCGCCGGCGCTGAATCGCCACCCGATCAGATTCCGGAATTGATGAGATCCCTCGAAAAATATATTTCCTCCGATGTATCCTATCCCTTGCTGATTAATGTGGGACTTGTTCATGGTTATTTTGAAACGATAAAACCCTTTACCGACAACAATAGTCCTTCCGGTAGAATTTTAATTGATCTTCACCTGTTTTGGAAAAGAAAATTCAAGAGTTTTCCTCTTCAACTTTCTAAAATCATAAATGATCATAAAAAAAAGTATTATTCCAGCATAGAGGGTATCGCCCAGAAGGGGGAGTGGATCGATTGGTTAAAGCTATTCCTTAATATAATTACTGATTCATCTCTTCTGTCTATAAGCCTGGCGGGAAACATCGCGCGGGCAGAAACTGCGGGTATGAGAAAGATTGTCGAGGGCGGTGTCGTTTCATCACCAATTATTAAGCTCTATAATTATATATTTATTCAGCCGGTTATTGCGATTCCTCACATTACATCCGTTTTGAATCTTACTAAACAGACGGCCAATATCGCGGTTTCAAGATTGCTTGAACTAAAAATTCTGGAAGAGATAACGGGTAAACAGAGATACAGAATCTTCTCAAACAAGGCGCTCTTTAATCTATTAAATAATTAAATCGTTCAACTTAATCAGGAGGAGTATTAATGAAACTAATCAATGAATTTAAGTCGTTCGCAATGAGGGGAAACGTTGTTGATATGGCCGTCGGTATTATTATCGGCGCCGCATTCGGAAAGATTGTTTCCTCGTTTGTTAATGACGTAATAATGCCTCCGATCGGACTTCTTGTGGGCGGCATCGACTTCAGCGAACTCGCATTAACACTTAAAGCAGCAACAGATACCGCTCCCGCTGTAATTCTGAAATACGGAGTCTTTATAAATACGATTATTGATTTTATAATTATAGCGTGGGCTATATTCATGGTTATAAAAGCAATGAATACGCTCAAGAAAAAAGAGGAGGAGAAGCCGGCATCGCCCCCCGCCCCCAGCGAGGATATTGTTCTGCTTACTGAAATAAGAGATCTTTTAAAAAAGAAATAACTCCCGCGACAAAGGATCTGCATAGCAGGTCCTTTTTTTATGTTGAAAAAATTCCATTGCGTTCATGAACATTTAGATATATTTTTGCCCGGTTAAAATAATCGGGTTAAATATTTTGGAATCATTAACCTCTAACATTCCGCTTTTAAGTCTGCTTCCTTTTGTTCTAATGTTGTTATCCATTGCTCTTTTTCCTCTTTTCTGGAATCACTTCTGGGAAAAAAATTCTAACAAGTTGTTGGTGGCAATACTGCTAAGCATTCCAATTATAATTTATCTTGTAAGTGCAAGTCTCGGAGAAAGACTGTATGAGACAATGGTCTTTGATTACGTCCCTTTTATAATCCTGCTTGGTTCTCTTTATACAATTACCGGAGGAATATTCCTTTCCGGCGATATTGAAGCAAAGCCCTCCATCAACACTCTTTTTCTCGGCATAGGGGCTGTATTTGCCTCTATAATGGGAACAACCGGGGCGGCGATGCTTCTTATACGACCCGTTATTCAAACCAACAAACAGAGAAAGTTCAAAGTACATACAATTCTGTTCTTCATAGGAATAATCGCAAACTGTGGTGGTCTACTTACTCCTCTCGGAGATCCTCCGTTGTTCATGATGTATTTGCGGGGTGCGCCATTTGAATGGTTCTTCTCGCTTATTCCGGAATGGTTTGTTGCAAATTTCATTTTACTAACGCTTTATTTTCTGGTTGATACTTATTACTATAAAAAAGAAAGGCCCGAGGACAGAGCAATTGATAAATCTTCCGTCCGGCCAATCAGGATCCAGGGTAAAACAAATTTCTATTGGTTGATAGGCGTAGTTCTGTCTGTTGCTTTTTTAAACGAGCAATATTTGGAATTCATAAAAAGCAATCATTACTATAAGTTCATACGCGAGGGTGTAATTATGTCGATGGCAATACTTTCGATTCTATTCACCCCAAAACTGACTCGTGTTTCGAACAACTTTACATGGGAGCCGATTAAAGAAGTTGCATATTTGTTCCTGGGTATATTCGTTACAATGGTCCCCTGCCTTTTATATCTAGAATCAAATGCCGGAAAGCTTGGCGTAGCATCGACTCAACAGTTCTATTATTTCACGGGGTTATTGAGTTCGTTCCTCGATAATACTCCAACGGCAGTTACATTCCACTCGTTAGCCCTTGGATTGGGGGCTCAATCGTCTGTGCAGATAGCGGGAATTCCAGAAGAGTTGTTAAAGGCTATTTCGGTTGGCGCTGTTTATTTCGGAAGCATGACTTATATAGGAAACGGTCCTAACTTTATGGTTAAGGCGGTCGCTGAAGAAAACAACATTAAGATGCCCGGATTTTTTGAATACGTTTACAAATTTTCTCTTATAATTCTTCTTCCCGTCTTTATATTAATTCAGCTGCTGTTCTTATCATAGTTTGATGAAATTATTCTATGTCCAAATTCAATTTTGAGGGTTTATAGCTTTTAATTAATAGCGGAATTAAGAGGGCAATAATAAATGTTATTATTGCTAAAGAATAAAAAAAGATTCCAGCCTCCTTATCATAATTCAATAATCCAATTTCCCCAAGCAGGTAGGTCCAGTCGTGATAAACTTTTTTACCTCCCAGAAGCGGAAGTTTTTGAGCCCTGGCATCTGAAGCATATATTGAAATATTTATAAGATTTTGTCCAAGCCACACCAAACTGACTTGAGCCGGGATCTTTTTTTTATTAATAAAATAATATACAACGAACATCCCGGGAATCAATATTTGTGCGAGTGTTCCACCAAGAGCATGAACATACTTTCCGAAAAATTTAAGTATTCCATGGCCCCCTTCATGAATAAGAAGATTAACATAATCTATAATAATTAATCTGGCGTCGTTCTTAATTAAAAAATAAATAAGCGGGATTAATAGTGCGGACCCGATCCATGGCTTTATTTTATTTAATCCGTTCAATATTCCATTAACCCGATTAATCAGTTCTCTTCGAACATTTTCTTCAGTTCCGAATGATCCTTTGTAATACCCAAACATATGGTCATTTTAATTCTTGCTTTCTGTCCATTTAAATAATCTGAAAAAATTACTCCTTCCTTTCTTAGCCATTTGCCGGCACCGGGATATCCATAAATGTCCAGTGTTTCTCCGGCGGGGCACCTCGAAACCAATACAACCGGAATTTTTTTATCAACCGCATACTTTATTCCGCTGAAAGCCGCGGGCGGAACGTTGCCTACTCCCATCGCTTCTACTACAATTCCTTCTACACCGCTATCGGCAGAATATTTAAAGAACTTATCATCCATCCCGGCATATGCTTTTATAAGATCAACATTCGGATTGATCTTGTGGGGCTGAAATGTTTCGAGCTTTCTCGGCATCCTGTTATAAAACACTCTCCCCTTTTCAACGAATCCGAGAGATCCGAAATCAAGGCTTCTAAAAGTTTCAACATCCTCGGTGTGTGTTTTTGTTACTTCGCTTGCTGCGTTTACTTCGCCATTCAAACAAACGAGTACGCCCATGGTTCTGCTGTTTTCACAATTACAAATATGAATTGCATCAATAAGATTTTTAGGTCCGTCCCAGTCCGGTTCAGAGCTCGTTTTCATTGCGCCAATAACTACAATTGGTTTGTCGGTTTTAACGGTTAAATCCAGAAAGTATGCGGTTTCTTCAAGCGTGTCGGTGCCGTGAGTAATAATAATTCCATCTATCTCCTCTTTATCAATAAACTGATTTATCCTCGCAGATAGTTCAAACATAAGTTCCGGCGTCATGTGGGGGCCCGGGTAATTGCCAAATTCAAACACCGAGATGTTGGCCAGCTTTCCCGCATCCGGTATCATTTCTATCAGTTCCTCGCCGCTGTAAAACGGAATGGCGGAGCCGGTGCTCTCATCAATCTTCATTGAAAAAGTCCCGCCCGTAAAAACAACCAGAATATTTTTCATTCAAACCTCTTCTTTCGCTATTACAAAATTAGACTTGTAAAAACTTTTTCGAAAGGATAATGATTACTTATATAAATTTTATTTGCAGATTTCTGTTTCAAAGTCTATTTTGAAACAGAAACGAAGCCCGGAAAGCATGTTGATAACTTGTTAACAACAACCCCTTGTGAAACGTTTCACGGATTAATTTAGACGTAATTTTCTGTTAGTAATTTTGGTTTGTTTGTTTGCATTAAGTGCTTTTTTCTTATAAGTGATTTTGTGGTAGTGGTTTGTGCGGGTGTTTTAATGTTAATAATTTGTTGAAAGCTGATGGTCTAATGACATTTTCTGATGTAATAATTACCTTATAATCACATTGTTTAATACTTCTTATTGTGGATAAAATGATAATTTCTTCCGATTCGTTACAAACTGAACGTGACGCCAAAGACATCTGGAAAGAGTGCCTTGGTATTATTAAAGAAAACGTTCCAAACATAACATATAACACCTGGTTCTTACCTATAAAGCCGTTTGAAATTGAGGGCAACACATTAAAAATCTATGTGCCAAGCAACTTTTTTATAGAGTGGATCGAAGAACATTATAATACTCTTATAAACAAAACCATTACTCAGGTGTTAGGAAACAACGGTAAGCTCGCTTACATTATTTTGGAAGAAAAAGATGTAAGCCCGGATAAAACAGATAATCAAGCAAAAACAGTTACGCCGCAAAACAACATTACAGCAAAACCAAAAGAGTTTGAATCATTTCTGAATCCCCGGTATGTATTTGAAAATTTTATAAAAGGAGAAGGAAACCAGCTGGCCCGCGCCGCTGCATATGCTGTCTCAGAGAACCCTGGTCAAACATCCTTTAATCCGCTTTTTATATATGGCGGTGTCGGTTTAGGCAAAACCCACTTGATCCAGGCTATTGGGAATAAAATTCTGGATCGGTATCCGGAAAAGCGGGTTATCTACTTATCATCCGATGTTTTCACGGTAGAGTTTGTAGAGGCAATCCAGAATAATACCGTTAATGAGTTTTCAAGTTTTTATAAGAGTATGGATGCGCTGATTATAGACGACATTCAATTTCTTGTAGGAAAAGAAAAAACCCAGGATCTGTTCTTCCATATTTTTAATACCCTGCATCAAACCGGTAAACAAATAATTCTATCTAGCGATAAAGCGCCAAAGGATCTTAAGGGTCTCAACGACCGATTAATTTCCAGGTTTTTATGGGGACTTCAGGCAGACGTTCAGCCTCCCGACTTTGAAACGCGCGTCGCAATTCTAATGAATAAAAGCGAGACATACGGCATTAAATTATCAAACGACATTCTCGAATATATTGCCTCAAATATAACATCCAATATTAGAGAACTTGAAGGCTGTTTAATTAAACTTCTTGCTAATTCCTCTCTTAATTCTAAAGAGATCGACTTTGAGCTCGTAAGAAAAACAGTGCGCGAGGTTTCAACGAATAAACAGGTGAATATTTCAATAGATTATATAACCAAAATTGTTTGTGAGTTTTTTAGTGTTGAAGAAAACAAAGTGCGGGAAAAAAACCGGAGGAAAGAAGTTGTTCTAGCACGACAGGTTGCAATGTATTTAGCAAAACAGCTGACTAAATCATCTCTCAAAACGATCGGTCTCCACTTTGGGGGCAGGGATCATTCTACGGTTATTCATGCTCAATCTTCTATCGAACAATTAATAAAGGACGACCCTAATTTCGACGATATTGTTTCTTCTCTTAAAAATAAGATTGAATTGAGTGTGTCGTGATTGATGTTAATATCTTCTTAAAATCCTGTTGATATTATAAGTATAACTTTAAATGTGGTGATTACTTCGGGATATCAACAAAATGTTAATAAATCATTGTTATTAATTTATTGTGTTTTTAAACCCTATTAAAAGGATTTTTCGTTTATCAACTTATCCACATAATTATTATTATATATTTTATTTAAATATATACTCTTATTTAAAAATAAGGGTGTTGATAAGTTTTCAGCCGGTTATTCTAAAATTGAATATCTATCCTATTTTTGATATTTTTTGACTCAACTTGGAGAATTATTATGGAATTCAAAGTAAACAGCAAAGAGTTAGAAAAACTACTCGGTAAAATAATTCCAGCAGTTCCCACAAGAACACCAATGCCTATACTCGAGAATTTTTTGTTCGAAGTAAAAGACGGGCTGCTGACCATTTATGCTACTGATTTAGAGATATCTCTCAAGTCCTCTTTGAATATCGTTACTGAAGACAATGTTAGGCTTGTTGTTCCCGCCCGACTGTTAAACGACATTGTCCGGTCTCTTAAAGACACCACAATTCACTTCAAGTTGACATCCAATAAAAAAATAAATCTCATTACCGATACAGGAAAATATGTTATAAGCTACCTCGATCCGGATGAATTTCCGGATATACCGGCGGTAACGGAAGATAAAAATGTAAAAGAAATTAATGAAGTTGTTATCAACGGAGTTGAACTCAGGCAGGCTTTTGAAAAAAGCTCTTTTGCGATGAGCAAGGAGGAGATGAGGCCCGCTATGATGGGAACCCTCTTCGAATTTACAGACGATGGATTGAGATTTGTTACAACCGACGGGCACCGGCTTGTAAACCTTTTTAAGAAAAATATTAAGGCAAGTTTCGGTCAGCAGTATGTAATTCCGGAAAGAGCTGTTTCCGTTCTTCTTAAAGTTCTTGATGAGAAGGACGTTAAGATTTATATGACAAAATCCTATGTTTCCTTTAAGCTGAACGACATTGAGTTAATCACCAGATTAATTGCACAGAAGTACCCGGACTATAACAGCGTTATTCCTCTTGAGAATGAGTTTCTCTTAAAGGTTAATACAAACGACATCCACAATTCGATTAGGAGAATGATGTTGTTTTCCACTTCGAGTACACGGCGAGTGAAGTTTTCCATCTCTAAAAACTCACTCGAAATTTCTGCCGAAGATCTTGATATCGGTGCATCGGGAGAGGAAAAAGTAGTTTGCGAATATTCGGGAGACGATCTTGAGATTGGATTTAATTCCACATATGTAAACGATGTGCTCAACCATATGAGCGATAACGAGGAAATAATTTTTAAACTACACTCGCCTACAAAGGCGGTTATTATAGAACCGGTTCTGAAAAAAGATAACCAGGAACTTATGATGCTCTTGATGCCGGTTCGCTTAAATACTTAAGATGGTTCTTAAACAGATTGATTTGCAAAATTTCAGACTTCATAGAAGCACATCAATTGGTTTTTCCGATAACCTTAATCTCATCATCGGCGGTAACGGTCAAGGTAAAACATCTATTTTAGAGGCAATCTACTACTTGTGTACCACAAAAAATCTTAACCTTGCTTCAGAGGGCGACGTTGTTTTGTTCGGCGAGCAATATTTTAATGCCGAAGGAAAATTTTCAGACTTAACAGAAAACAGGACGCGGATCTTTTACGACTCAACAAAAAACAGAAAAAGTTTTTTTCTTGACGATAAACAAATTTTTAAGTCCGCCGATATTATAGGCCGGTTTCCGATAGTTACGCTTATTCAGCCCGATCACGCAATAACTCTTGGTGCACCATCAGATCGAAGGCGATTTGTTGATTCGGTTATGTCCCAGGCCAGCCACGCGTATCTGGAAATACTTCTCGATTATAATAAAATATTAAGGCAGCGATCTTCACTTCTTTCGCAGCTGAAAGAAATGCGCAGCAGGGAGTTATTTGAACAGCTCGATGCATGGACAGAATCCCTAATTAAGAGCGGAGCAGAACTTTTGCTTCAGAGAATTAGGTTTATTGATGAATTTAAAACTTTTGTGAATGACGCCTATAACAGAATTATAGAATCAGATGAAATTCCGGACATCGTTTATGACTCTATATCTGAACTTACCCCGGAGAATGCTGCGGAAAGGTTTACTCAGGAACTTAATGCATCAAGAGAAGATGAATTAAGAAGAGGAATTAATTTAACGGGTCCTCACAGGGACGACTTTATTTTCTATATAAACGGAAACGAGTTAAAGCGTTTCGGATCGCAGGGACAGCACAAAACTTTTCAAATTGCTCTCCGGTTTGCGCAGTTCTTTTTTATTAAGGAAAAACTTGGCAAGACGCCGATCTTTTTAATGGACGACGTATTCGGAGAACTTGATGCATACAGGGCGAGAAAAATAAGCCGTTACCTGGCGGAAGTTGGACAGGCGTTTATAACCATGACCGATCTTACAAAAGTAGAAGAACTGGATGTTCTGACCGGCTCCCAAAAGATTAAAGTGGACTATGGCACGGCATCATACATTTAGCGGATTTAAAAGCATCACAGAGATAATCAGTAAAGAAAGAGATTTCGAGAAGTTACGGGATACAATAAAAAATTATGATGTTGTTGAAGAATTCCCTAAAATTTTTCCGGAGTTATCCCAAATAGCCCGGGCTGTTAAAACGGAAAAACAGACTCTTTTTTTAAAGGTTGAAAACTCTGTCTGGAAAAGCGAATTGAATTTTCAAAAGTCGTTGTTGATAGAAAAGATAAACAAATATTTTAATGAACAGATAGTTAAATCAATAAAATTTTTATAACAGCAAAACAACCGGAATAAAATGGCTAAAGAGAAAGAAAAAATTAAAAACAACGGTTCGCAGGATTACACAGCAAAAAGCATTAACGTTTTAAAAGGTCTTGAAGCGGTCCGCAAAAGACCCGCAATGTATATCGGAGATGTCGGCTCCAGAGGCCTTCATCATCTTATCAACGAAGTAGTTGATAATTCGATCGATGAGGCGCTTGCCGGTTATAACGACCGCGTTATAGTGACTATTCACAAGGACCAGTCTGTAACGGTTGAGGACAAAGGGAGAGGAATTCCCGTGGATATTCATCCGGAGGAGAAAAAATCGGCCCTCGAAGTTGTAATGACCGTTCTACACGCGGGAGGCAAGTTCGATAAAAATTCCTATAAAGTCTCCGGCGGTCTGCACGGTGTTGGAGTCTCCGTTGTAAACGCTCTGTCGGAATGGATGAAGGTTGAAGTACGAAGAGACGGAAAAATCCATTTTCAGGAATATCATCGGGGCATTCCAAAAGCAAACGTAAAACAGATTGGTACATATAAAAGCGAGAATACCGGCACAAAAATTACTTTTAAACCCGATAGGGAAATTTTTAAAACCGTTAAATTCAACTTCGATACCGTTGCCGAGAGAATGCGTGAACTTGCATACCTTAATAAAGAAGTTACAATGATACTCCGGGACGAAGCCGAAGACCAGGAAGAGACCTACAAATTTAAAGGCGGGCTGATTGATTTTGTTAAGTATCTCGATGAACAGAGAAGCCCTCTTCATAAACCCGTTTACATAGAAGGGGAAAGGGACAACACCCCCGTTGAAATCGCTTTTGAATACAGCGAATCATATTCCGAAAATATTCATACCTATGTTAACAATATTAACACAATTGAAGGCGGAACACACCTAGTTGGATTCCGCACAGCCCTTACCAGAACCTTCAATAATTTTGCTTATAAAAACGGTCTGATTAAAGACAACTCTAAAATTACTCTTACCGGCGACGACTTCAAGGAGGGCTTAACCGCGGTGATCTCCGTTAAAGTAATGGAGCCTCAGTTTGAAGGCCAGACAAAAACAAAGCTGGGCAACGGGGAAGTTAAATCAATTGTTGAAACAATTGTCGGCGAGAAACTTGCGGAATTCCTGGAGGAAAATGGCTCCATCGCGAAGAAGATTATTGATAAATGTATGCGCGCGGCAGAAGCACGCGAAGCCGCCCGTAAAGCGCGCGAACTTGTACGCAGAAAAAACGCTCTCGATTCAATGCATCTGCCGGGTAAACTTGCCGATTGTTCTATTAACGATCCCGAACATTGTGAGATATACATTGTTGAGGGAGACTCTGCGGGCGGATCAGCAAAACAGGGCCGCGATAGAAGGTTTCAGGCAATCCTGCCGATTAAAGGAAAAATTTTGAATGTTGAAAAAGCCAAGATCAATAAAGTTCTTGAGAACCAGGAAATCCAGGCAATGATCTCTGCAATCGGCGCGGGAATCGGAGAGGATTTCGATCCTTCAAAATCCCGTTACGGTAAAATTATTCTTATGACCGACGCCGATGTTGACGGCAGCCATATCCGAACCCTTCTTCTTACATTTTTTTACCGTCATATGAAAGAATTGATTGCCGAGGGCAAGGTTTATATTGCGCAACCGCCACTATATAAAATTAAGAAAGGCAAAGAAGAGCATTACGCATTCGATGACGATGAGCGCGATAAAATATTAAAAAGATTTAAAAGCGACATTAAAGTTAAAAAGGCAGAAGAGGAAGAAGAAGTTGTTGAAGTTGAAGAAGCATCCGGGACAACAAGCGTCTCCAAGGGAATTGTTATATCGCGATATAAAGGTCTTGGCGAAATGAACCCCGAACAACTCTGGTCTACTACAATGAATCCGGAAACCAGAACGGTTCTGCAGGTTAATCTTGAAAGCGCCGCAGCCGCCGATAAAATCTTTGAAACGCTGATGGGCGATGCAGTAGAGCCGAGAAGAGCGTTTATTGAAAAACACGCCAAGTATGCGAACCTCGATATTTAATTGATGGAAAGCAAATCAACATATCAACAACCGGTTACTGATTATATGCGGTCGGATTTCTCCGCTCTCAACAAAGATCTTACGGTTGAAGAAGCTTTGAAAAAAATCCGGTCCGAGGGTGTTGGCGAAAGAATTATTTACTTCTACGTAATAGATGAAAATATGCGGCTTGTTGGTGTTTTGCCGACACGCAGAATATTAACGGCTCAACACGATTCGAAACTTCGGGACATTATGGTTAAAAACGCGGCATCAATTCCCGTCGGCGCAACCGTATACGACGCATGCGAATTCTTTGTTATGTATAAGTTTCTTGCGTTTCCGGTTGTGGACGAGGAAGGCAGGATTGCGGGAATTGTTGATGTTAATATGTTCACCGACGAGCTTCTCGATTTTTCCGAAAGGCAGAAAGTAAGCGACGTATTTGAATCGATCGGCTTTCTTATTTCCGAGGTGAAAAACGCGACACCGCTTAAAGCATGGCAGATAAGGTTTCCGTGGCTTCTGGCAACAATTACAAGCGGTACAATCTGCGCAATACTTGCGGGGTTTTTTGAGGCAACACTAGCGGAAAGTCTCGTTATAGCGTTTTTCCTTACGCTCGTTCTTGGGCTTGGCGAAAGCATGAGCATACAATCTATGACCCTTACAATTCAGGCGCTTCATACTGCTCAACCCTCGCTTAAATGGTATTTAAAAAGTTTTTTAAAAGAAGCGCAGACGGCTTTGTTAATAGGCGGAAGCAGTGGTCTGCTTGTAGCGGCAATCTCGTTTCTTTGGAAGGGCGAAATTATTACTTCGGTGGTTATCGGCGCAAGCATTATTCTTGTTCAGTTTGTTGCCGCCGTTCTGGGGCTAAGTATACCGGCTCTTCTTCACAGCACGCGTCTTGATCTTAAAGTTGCCGCCGGCCCCATTACCCTTGCTCTTACTGATGTTTTTACAATCCTGTTTTATATGGGAATGGCTACGGCTCTAATATAGACTTTTATGAAAACAACAAAACAGATTAAAGAAAAAAAACTTTTAATCATCAATAAATCAATTTTATAAATCAACCAACAGTAATTACACAACATGACAACAATATTCGAAAAAGTAGTACCGGTATCTCTTGAAGAAGAAATGAAATCATCTTACATCGATTACGCAATGAGCGTAATTGTTGCGCGCGCCCTGCCCGATGTAAGAGACGGTCTTAAACCCGTTCACAGGCGCGTTCTTTTTGGCATGCACGAACTCGGAGTTGCTTACAATAAAGCGTATAAAAAATCAGCCCGTATAGTCGGTGAGGTCCTCGGTAAATATCATCCGCACGGCGACAGCGCGGTTTATGATTCCATGGTTCGAATGGTGCAGGATTTCTCGCTCCGCTACCCGCTTGTAGACGGGCAGGGTAACTTCGGATCTATAGACGGCGACAGCCCGGCGGCAATGCGTTATACCGAAGCCCGGCTTGCAAGAGTTGCCGACGAGATGTTGCGCGACCTCGATAAAAACACAGCCGAATTCTCCGCCAACTTCGATGACACCCTGCAGGAGCCAACGGTTCTTCCCTCATATCTTCCGAACCTGCTTGTAAATGGCGCCAGCGGTATTGCGGTAGGCATGGCAACCAATATTCCCCCGCATAATCTCAACGAGGTTGTGGACGGAATGGTAGCTCTTATAGAAAATCCAAAGCTGAAGCCGGAAGATCTTATGAAGCATGTTAAAGCTCCAGATTTTCCGACCGGCGGAATTATTTACGGGTATGAAGGCGTTAAAGAAGCCTTCTTAACCGGACGCGGTAGAATTATACTCCGGGCAAAAGCTAACATTGAAGTAATGAAGAACGACAGGGAGAATATTGTTATTACGGAAATCCCTTATCAGGTTAATAAAGCATCATTAATAGAAAAAATTGCTGAACTTGTCCGCGATCAGAAAATCGACGGAATTTCAAACATAAGAGATGAATCGGACCGCGACGGACTTCGAGTTGTAATTGAGATGAAACGGGACGGCCAGCCCGCCGTTACGCTCAACCAGCTCTTCAAACATACACAGATGCAGGTTACCTTCGGCGTTATTATGCTTGCTCTTGTTAACGGCGTTCCTAAGGTTCTCACGCTGAAAGAATGTATGGAGCATTTTATTGCTCACCGGTTCGATGTTCTTAAACGCAGAACCAAATTCGATCTCGATGCGGCCGAGAGACGCGCACATATTCTGGAGGGATACATCATCGCCCTCGATAATATTGATGCGGTTATCGAGACAATTAAAAAATCGAGAGATGTTGAGACCGCTAAAAATAATTTGATGAAGAAATTTAAACTTTCCGAGATCCAGGCCAAATCGATCCTCGATATGCGCCTGCAGCGGTTGACCGGTCTCGAAAGAAAGAAGATCGAAGACGAATACAAAGAAACTATTAAACTTATTGAGCGACTTAAAAGCATACTTGCAAGCGAAAAGAAACAGAGACAGATTCTTATTGAAGAACTTGTAATTCTGAAAGAAAAATTCGGCGACGAAAGAAGAACAGAAATAGTCCGCGACTATAAGGAGTTCTCTCTTGAGGATATTATTGCCGAAGAGGATGTTGTTGTAACCATATCCCACCAGGGATTTATTAAACGTTTCCCTGTAAGCGGATACCGCAGACAGGCGCGCGGCGGCAAAGGCGTAACGGGCGCCGGAACCAAGGAAGAGGATTTTATTGAACATATGTTCGTTGCCTCTACCCACCACTACATTATGTTCTTTACCGACAAAGGCAAATGTTACTGGCTCAAAGTTCATGAAATTCCGGAAGGAGGAAGAGCCACAAAGGGAAGATCCATTCTTAATTTAATCGAGAAAGAAAAAGAGGAAAAAATTAGTGCTTTCGTAACAGTTAAAGAATTTACCGACGATAAATTTATAGTAATGGCAACAGAAAAAGGCACCGTCAAAAAAACAGTCCTCTCCGCATACTCAAATATCCGGCGCGGCGGAATAAACGCAATAAATCTTGCTGCCGGCGACCGGCTGATTGAAGCGAAATTAAGCGAGGGAATTAATGACATTATAATTGGAACAAGGAATGGAATGGCTATCCGCTTCAACGAGAAAGATGTTAGGGATATGGGAAGAACTGCAACCGGAGTCCGGGGAGTTAAACTTGGAAAGAACGATGTTGTGATCGGGATGATTGTTGTGCGGAATGCTTCAACGCTAATGGTTGTTACGGAAAAAGGATTTGGCAAGCGCTCGGAAATCGAAGAGTACAGACTTACAAAACGCGGAGGAAAAGGCGTGATTACCGTTAAAACTTCGGATAAGAACGGTAAATTGATAGCAATGAAAGAAGTAAACGACGGCGATGAACTCGTTATAATTACAACCGGGGGAATGGTGATTCGCCAGTCGGTGGCCGACATTCGTGTTATGGGCCGCAATACGCAGGGCGTCCGTTTGATCCGCCTGAACGAAGGAGATGATATTGCGGATATCGCAAGAGTTGTTCCGGAAGAAGGAAACGGAGAAGAATAATTTATTAATAATTAAGAGTTGAAAAATGTCACACAGCAAAAATTTAAAGTTCGATTCGAAATGTGTTCACAGCGGTATAAGCGATTACGAATTCGGCCCGGTTGTGCCGCCGATCTATCAGACCTCAACATTTAAATTTGAGTCTGCTGAACACGGCGCATCCCTCTTTAAAGGCGAGGCGGACGGATACATCTATACCCGAATGAAGAATCCCACTATTGAAGCGATGGAAAACGCTGTTGCCGAACTGGAGGGTGGTTATAAAGCTCTCGGCTGCGCAAGCGGTATGGCCGCCATAAGCACCGTCTTTCTTGCAACGCTTCAGGCGGGCGAACACGTTGTCTGCAGTAAATCCGTTTATGGCCCGACAATGACGTTGTTAAGCGCAGTTCTCAATAAATTCAATATTGAATCTACTTTTGTAGATTCTGATGTAGCCGAAGAAATAGAGCGCGCAATCAAGCCGAACACAAAACTGATCTACATAGAAACGCCCGCAAACCCGATGATTTCAATTACTGATCTTGAGGCGGCTTCAAAACTTGCCAGCAAGAACAATGCCCTTTTGGTTGTTGATAATACATTTATGAGTCCCGCGCTTCAGCAGCCCTTAAATCTGGGCGCTGATGTTGTAATTCACAGCATGACTAAATTCCTGAACGGCCACGCCGACGTAGTTGCCGGGATAATTGTTACTAAAGATGAAAAGATGTATTCGAATATGAGAAAAGTTTTGAACCAGCTTGGCGGTGTTATTGATCCATTTAATTCGTTTCTGGTTCATCGCGGATTAAAAACTCTTTCGGTTAGAATGCAGCGTCACGGCGAAAACGCCCAGTTGATTGCGGAGTATCTTGAAAATCATCCGAAAGTTAAATGGGTTAAATACCCTGGTCTAAAAAGTCACCCGAATTATCAGGTCGGATTAAAACAGCACAAAGGCCACGGAGGAATGATCTCCTTTGAACTAAAAGGGGGATTTAAAGCCGGAGAGACCGTGATGAACAGCGTTAAACTTTGTCAGCTCGCGGTGTCTCTCGGAGGCGTAGAAACTCTTGTTCAGCATCCAGCGAGCATGACGCATCTTACAATGGGAGCCGAAGCAAGAAAAGCGGCCGGCATTACAGAGGGCCTTGTTCGGCTTTCGGTTGGAATTGAAGCTGTTCAGGATATTATTGAAGATCTTGAGCAGGCGCTTAAAAAAGTTGAAGAAAAGTCAACGGCAAAAGTCTAAGAAATTTTTTACGCCAAGACCGGTTTTATTTTTAGCATTAATGCTCTATTGCCCGCGTGAGTTTTTTCCGAAGGAATTAATTTTCTTTATTGTTTTACGGCGGGCAATAAATCCTATCCGTTGCTTTGACGTCTAATTTTCAAACAAATCGGGGGCTTTATGCAGAAATCCTTTAAATCACTCCTTATCATCCTTTCGATCACCTCTTTCCTGTTTAATTCAATTACAGCACAGACCAAACTTTATATACCGGCAAACATTCAAAAAGCTTATAGTAAAGGAACCCGTTCTTTCGACGGAAAACCCGGTCCGAATTACTGGATCAATCGTTCTGACTATACAATTAAAGCCGAGCTGATCCCGGATTCAAGAACCGTTAATGGCCACGCATGGATTACTTTTTACAATAACAGTCCCGACTCTCTCAATACATTTGCTTTCCGTCTTTATCAGGATATAATGAAAAAGGGAAACCCGCGCGACTTTTCAGTAAATCCGCTTGATTTATCAGACGGGATAAAGATCGATACATTAATAATCAACAATAATGGAATTGATTTCAATTCGAAATCATACAGGGTTTTTCGAACAGGAACAAATCTTGTCGTCACCAATTATCCAACCAAATTACCGCCGAAAACATTTGCAAAGATTGAGATTAAATGGAGTGTTGTAATTCCAAAAGAAACCCGCATCCGCATGGGTGCTTATGATTCACAGACTTTTTTTGTTGCTTACTGGTATCCGCAGATGGGGGTCTATGATGACGTTGACGGATGGGATCGGCAGGAATACACGGGCAACACGGAGTTCTATAACGACTTCGGAAATTTTGATGTTGAGCTGACTGTCCCGGGCGATAATTTAGTTTGGGCAACGGGAGTTTTGCAAAACGCAAAGGATCTTCTACACCCGACCATTTTAGAAAGATATCAACAGGCGCACAATTCAGATGAAGTTGTTAGAATTGTAACGCCGGCCGATATCAAAAATAAAACCGTTACCAACGGTAAAGATAAAAACACATGGCATTTTAAAGCAGAAAATGTTCCCGATTTTTCTTTTGGAACAAGCAATAAATATTTATGGGACGGCTCGTCAATAGAAGTTGATGATAAAACCGTTACAGGAAAGAGAGTCTTTGTTGATGCGTGTTACGAAGAAGGAATAAAATTTCAGGATGAAGTTGCTCTGTTTGCTCGCTTATCAATAGATTATCTCTCTAATGAATGGCCCGGTATTTCCTATCCGTATCCCAAGATGACGGTTTTTAACGGCGAGCAAAAACACGGCGGAGGAATGGAAACCCCAATGATGTGCAACAACGGTGCTTATCCCAACAGAGCCGGACAGATCGGTGTTACTATTCATGAGATCGCCCACACCTATATGCCTTTTTACATGGGAATAAACGAAAGGAAATATTCCTTTATGGACGAAGGCTGGGCAACATTCCTTACTTTCGACCTCGTTAAGAGAATGGAGCCGGAGAAGGATGAGTTTCCGCAAACGGTCTCTATGCTTTCCATGCTTCTCGGAAATGATTATATGATTCCCGTTATAACTCCTTCATATTCTAACAAGACACAGGGAACAGCAATTCTTTTTTATCAGCAGCCGGCCCTCGCATATATGATCCTAAGAGATTTTATGGGAGAGGATCTATTTAAAAAAGCTCTTCATGAGTACATGAATAATTGGAACGGAAAGCATCCGATCCCTTATGATTTCTTTTTTACGTTCGACCGGATTGCCGGCGAAGACCTCAGCTGGTTCTGGAAACCCTGGTTTTTTGAGACCGGATTTGCAGACCTTTCTGTTGAGAGGGTTAATTTTGACAAGGAAAAAAACATTACCGCCGTTATTAAAAATTTTGGAAGCTATCCGGTGCCGATCGATTTGAAAATAACATATAAAGACGGAACGAACGAAATCCTGCATAAACCGGCGAGCATTTGGAAAAGCGGGGATAATGTCTACAACTTTGAATTGGGAAAAAGGAAAGAGTTCTCAAAGATCGAATTAATCTCTCTCCTCGGCCCGGATTCTAACAAGAGGAACAATCATTACGAGGTTAAATAAATCATAATACTTTTTCAGGTTTATAGGGCCGCGCGGTTATGTGTGGCTCTTTGTTTTTTTATACCCGCTTCAATTTCATTGTTATTGAATTTCAATATTCATAAAATTGCTTAACCAAGTTAAAGGTCTTCCGGTGAAGAAATTATTTTTTCTCTTTTGTCTTTGGAATGCAACCGTTTTGCCGCAGCAGGAAATTATCAGCAGGAACGGCACTTATTATTTGTCCAACACCGTTATGATTAAGATTAAAGAGGATTACCGCGGGGACGTGCTGCAATCTAAAATTGTTAAGGACATAGCGCCGGCCAAACTTGAAAATGTGTTTCCCGGCGAATCGGCGGCGCTTTATAAATCGGTTTCTCCGCTCGGCAATATTTACAAGCTCCATTATTTATCGGATGAAGACCCGATAGAAGTTGCTTCGCGTATCAAGAAAATTTCAGGTGTTCTGTGGGCCGAACCGAAATATGTCCATCGTGTGGTTTATACTCCGAATGACACCCGCTACAATTCGAACGAACAGAAAAATTTAAAAAGGATTTTTGCAGACTCCGCCTGGAGTATTTCAAAAGGGGATACGAATGTTGTTATAGCAATTATAGATACAGGTGTTGACTGGACGCATCCGGATCTCGCTTCGAATATTTTTAAGAACAGAAACGAAATACCCGGCAACGGAACAGACGAGGATGACGGCGGCGCCTTTCCCGATGATATTAACGGCTGGGATTTCGGAGGACTTAACGGTACGCCCGATAATAATCCCGTTGAAGATCCTTCGTGGAGAAACTCATATCACGGAACACACGTGGCCGGAATTGCGGGCGCTTCAACAGATAACTCCATTGGAATTGCATCGATCGGATTCAACTGCAGAATTCTGCCCGTGAAAGTTTCGCGCAGCGATCTCCGTGACGCCAATGATTATCCTTTTGTAGTCTACGGCTACGAAGGGATACAATATGCTGCCGATAAAGGGGCTAAGGTAATTAATTGCAGCTGGGGCGGATACGGCTCCTCCGAGTTTGAACAGGAAGTAATTAATTATGCGGTTTCTAAAGGAGCGCTGGTAGTTGCCGCGGCCGGCAATGATGCCGAGGAGATTCCTTTTTATCCGGCGAGTTACGCAGGGGTTCTCTCGGTCGGATGGCTCAATACCGATAACGATACGCGCAGTATCGCGGCTAACATCGGAAATACGGTTGATGTTATGGCGCCGGGCACCTCTATTCTTTCAACGTGGCAACGCGATGCTAATAATAATAATCAGCACTACGGTTATTCCGGGGGTTCATCAATGGCCGCCCCTCTCGCGGCGGGCCTGGCGGGTTTAGTCTTTTCAAAATTTGGAGGCCAGTTTATTTCTCCCCTGCAGGCTGCGGAGCAGATTAGGATTACCGCGGATAATGTTGATGGGCAGAATCCCGGTTATGAAATGATGCTTGGGAGAGGCAGGATAAACGCTCAAAGAGCTTTAAGCGAAACCGGAAGCCCGTCTGTACGCGGGGCAAATGTGAGTTTTATTGAAATTGGAAACGGAAACGGAATTTATCAGGCAGGGGAATCGGTTGAAGTTGATCTTACATTTATCAATTATCTTTCGCCGGCTTCTAATATTTACATTACGCTGGGAAGCGATGATCCCGCAGTTGAGATTACTCAATCGGTTTTTAATACATCTCTCGGAACAATGGAATCCGTTTCCAACAGCAGCAACAGATTTAGATTTATTATAAAAGAAAATTCACCGGTTGATCATACCGTCAACTTTGTATTAAGATATTCTGCAACAGGGTACTCGGATTTTCAGATGTTATCGTTAAAAATAAATATACCGCTCGAGACGCATTCAACAAGTAAAATAGAGATGAGTATAACAAGTAAAGGCGCTCTGGGGTTTAACGATTACAGTACAAATAAAGAAGGAGTCGGATTCCGCTTCATGAACGGGGGGAATCTTATGTTTGAAGGAGCCTTTATGTTCGGAACCTCCTCTTCGAAAGTAATGGATGCTGCCAGAATTGATCAGGGGCAGAGCGCGGATTTTAAAACAGTTTATCCGATCAAATTCGCGAGTCCCGGCGTTACAGCTTTTCAGGAGGGCTATACAAATTTTGACGACAGCGGAAACAATAATAGAATAGGAATATCGACACATTTTTATTCGTACAGTTATAACACACCCCCCGACGAAAACTATATTATTTTGAGGACGGCCCTCAATAATTCGACTGATCAGACCATAGAAAATCTTTATGCCGGATTTTTTATCGACTGGGATATTCCCGCCGAAGACTATGCAAACAACCGGACTCTTTACGATGCCGAAGGGAATTTCGCATATGCTTATAATGTAAACAATCCGAATGTTTATGTAGGAACGGCTCTAATATCGCATAATAATTTTGGTTTCTACCCGATTAAAAACGACGCCTCTACGGGCGAAGTCATATTATTCGACGGCAACGGTTTTACCGATATCGAAAAATATATTACTCTTTCAAGCGGTTTGGTAAACGGTTCTCCCGTTTCCGGGGATATCTCTTATGTTGTAAGCGGGGGGCCGTTCAGCATCGCATCGAGACAAACAGAGAGCGTTGCATTTGCTATTGCAGCGGCTTCAACATTAAGCGAGCTGAGAAGCTCAATCGTAAGAAGCAGGGAAAAATACAAGAACAACATCCCTACCGGCGTTGAAAAGACTGAAGAGCGGCCAACGGATTTCAACCTTGCTCAGAACTTTCCCAATCCTTTTAATCCTTCAACTAAAATAGAATATTCAATACCCTCGGAAGGATTTGTGACTTTAAAAGTATATGATATACTTGGCAGAGAAATTAAAACGCTTGTCAGCGAGGTTCAGGAACCGGGAAAATATAGAGTTGATTTTAACGGCTCGGATTTAAGCAGCGGAATTTATTTCTATATCCTGAAGACGGGAAACAATATTAAATCAGCCAAGATGGTCCTTGTTAAATGACGTCAGATAATTTCTGGCGCTATAATTTTTAGAACCAACTTCAGGTTATTCGCTACAACTTTTAATAGAAACATAAGTCTAATTCTCACCGGCAGAAATCCGGTTTCTTAAATTTATTCCTTTACACTTATTAATTCCCCGTTCAGATTTAATCTAATAATCAAGAGAATTAAAAATGAAGTTCATAAAAATCATTTTTTTATCAGCAACTCTAATTTCGAACACAAAAATTTTTCCGATGCCGAATATTTTCAGCACTCCCGATACAACCAGCGGCTTTGCATACTTCCCCCTGGGCGGCGGGCAGTGCGGACTTCTTGAGCATGATGCTTCCACCGGAAGGAAGGACAATGCAAACATAAGTGAATTTTCGAGGCAGGGTGTTAATTGCATCAGCATCGGCAATTACTACAGCAGTCTGGACTGGAGCGGTAACGGTGTTTTGAATCTGAACAAATACCTGTATTTTATGCTCGGTCCACTTACAGTCGATCATATTATGGTTTTAAGAAAACAGGATCGGCTTAGCTTTAAAGCAATGAGAAACGGACAGGCCCCAGATACGATTGCCGTATATTACGTAGACCGGGAAAGTAATCGCACCTTACTGATAAAAGCCTTTCTTCCTGATCAGGAATGGAAATCTTTCGTGACGGATTTGCCCGTAACATTTATTCCGGTTATTTCCTCTATCAGGTTCTATGCCTGGGGATCGGCGCAATCTCAATCGGGTATTGTTCCGGGTATATTGTCTGTGGATGATGTTCAGATCTCCTTTGGAATTACAAGTGCGGCCACCTCCGGCCTGAAAGAAGCTGATGTACCGGAATCTTTCAGACTGTACGACGCGTACCCGAATCCGTTTAATCCCTCAACAACAATCCAATTTATAATAGATAAACCCGGCCCGATCCGGCTACAGGTGTATGATGCACTCGGTAAAGAAGTCTCTACACTTGTGAACGAATTCAGGGAAAGAGGAATCTATTCGGAAATATTTAACGCCGGTTCTCTAACGAGCGGTATCTACTATTACCGACTTACTGCGGGGAATCATTCCGGCACCGGGAAAATGCTTCTGATAAAATAGAACTATAAACTCATCAGATATGCAATTGAGTTCAGGACGAGTGTTTTAAAACTTTTGTTTCCGTAGGCATGTTTGTCGTGACCGGGCATAATGTAAACCACCTTTGAATTTCTGTATGTGTGAGTCCAGCCAAGTACCTCGCCGCTCTCACGGTAATCTGTTTTCAGAAGAGGGGTTACATCTTTCTGTACCCGGTAATTAAGATAGGTTTCGTCGTGGATTTCGAAATCGCTCATCCCTTTTGTAACCGGATGATTCTTATCTATTATTTTCACCGTGAAATCCTGATCGTGCTTATAAGTTGAAGCCCCGTATTTTTTTCCCCCGTCTTCATAGGCTTTGTGAAAATAACGTCCCCCGACAATTTTTTCATATTCATCCCATTCCTGGTGAGAAACAATTGAGTGGTGTAAAAAGAGAACGCCGATTCCGGACTCAAAAATATTTAAAAAAGATTTTTTCTGTTTTTCGTCTATCGGCTGATAAGAATCATAAAAAACGACAACGCCGTATTCATTCATTTTATCCTGATCAAAAAGATCGAACGCCGCCGGTTTTGTAATTGTGTCGTAATCAAATTTCTCGAAGAGGGAATAGAAGGTTCCGGAATCAACACTCTTGCCGCCGGTTACAATTAAGATTTTTTTATTCTGAGGCATTACTGAAGCGCATATAAACAGAAAGAAGAATAAAATCAGGTTTCGCCTTTTCATAGAGAGCTATTTAAAATTGAGAGTTATTTTAATTATTTCCGGGCGGCTGCCGGTTCTGATTGGCGGGCCCCAGGTTCCGACCCCGGAAGAAACAAAATAGTGTGTTCCGCCTATCAATCTGTATCCCCACGCAAGTTCATAAATTTTTTGGACAATATAATTTATTGGCCAGAGCTGGCCGTTATGTGTATGGCCCGAGAGCTGTAGATCAATCCCATTATTACGCGCATCGCTTAATTGAAACGGCTGATGGTCCATAAGAATTAAAGGCAGTGACTTATCCGCACCCTCAATAATTTCTTCTAAAGGTTTTCTTGTATAGTCGGCGAATCGCCGGCTGTCCCTATCCGCCCTGCCGACAAGGTAAAACGAACTGTCGATTTTTATGTATGAATCTATAAGCATCCTGATATTGTGATCTGTGAGATAGTCTACCGCATCTTTTACACCGCCGATATATTCATGATTACCCGTGATGCCGAAGACTCCGTATTTGGCTTTAAGTTCAAGCAGAGCCTCGCCCACATTATCCCTAAGAACGGGCTTTATATCCTCGTCGATTATATCTCCCGCGAGTAGGATAATATCGGGATTCTGCTTGTTGATCTTATCTACAATTCTGTAAGTAAAATTTTTTCCGTTAATGGTTCCGAGATGCAGATCCGAGGCCATAACAATATTGAGAGATTTCAGGTCGCCCGCTTTCTTGTTAAGATTAATCGTATACTTCTTTATTGCTACAAGTCGTGAGTTAAAAAACCCGCCCGCAACAATTATCAACACAAGAACCGAAACAATTAATGCAAGAACCCGCCTTAATTTATCCGGATTGGATGTTAACGCACCGGGAATAACGGGAAGGAAATGATTTATTATTCTTATTACATCGATAATTATCAGCAGCAGTAATGAATAAAACATAATTGCAATCCAGAAGGAACCAACCCAAACCAGGAAATCGCTTACATACCAGACCCAGTAATTTTCCAGGAAGCGGCCGATTATATATGAAAGAACTACAAAAACGAATACTATAGTGAATATAGTTTTATAATGATCGGGTATTATTGATACGACTCTCCGGAAGATATAGTAATTAACTATTCCGTAGACAGAGAATACGATACCAAAAAATATGATTGCCTGATGAAGTTTCATACCATATTAACCGAAAAAGTAAACGTATGGTTCAAAATTAGAAATGATATATCAGAATGGCTAACAAAAAAAAGAGCGGATGTTAATCCGCTCTCTTAAAATATTATAAACCGTTGTTTACGTTTATATCAACCCGGTCATTAACTCTGGAAGTGTTCTGGAAATTATTAAAATTGTAGCTAAGAGTTATGTTGAATACCGGGGCTTCCGGACGGGCCGAAAAATACATATCCGTTCCGCCGCCTGCTTTCGAGAAGAGTTTAAATTGTCCCGTGTTGAAAAGATTTTGTGCTGTAGCGGTAACAACAAGTCTCTTTTCAAAAAATTCCTGCCGCAGGGAAAGAGTCAGATTAACCAGCGGATCAATCTCTCCCTGTAGAGTCTTCTGTTTTGCCGAATAGAACAACATAACCTGGAACCGGGTGCCGGGCGAGAAATGAATTGTTGAGCGGAGACGGGACGACCAGACAAATCCGTTCTGTTCATACGATTCATTCTGTAATGTTCCCTCAAGATGTGTTTTGTATAAATTGATTGATGGATCGATCCTGAACCATTGCGCCAGTGAAATTCCGGCCGATAATTCCGAGCCGATCGAATATGTCTCGGCAATATTTCCGAACGACAAATTCAATCTTCCATCCTGGCCGATAAAGGCTACCTGTTGAATAGTGTTCACCGTATTTCTATAATATGTTTGTGCCGATAAAAACACACCGCTGATTGTGTTCTGATAGTTTAGTTCAAATGAATTAACCAGTTCGGGTTTCAGTTCGGGATTTCCGATTACCAGAGCATACGAATCAGAGTAATTCGGAAAAGGATTTAACGAATTCTCGAAAGGCCTGTTGATTCTGCGGCTGTAACTCATCTGCACTTGCTGCAGCGGATCTATCTTTTTCAAAAGATTCAATGAAGGGAAAAAGTGAATCTGGTTGTAAGAATATTCTTTATCAAGTGTTATCTGATTAAGCAGCCGATCAGTCTGTTCGGCTCTCAACCCGATCTGATAATCGAGACCTATTGCTTCCAGGTTGTTTGAGTATGTCGCGAAAGCCGAATAGATATTGTTCCGGAAATCGAATTTATTTGTATAGACCGGATCAACAGACCACTGGTCGGCAGCCCAGTCAAATCTTCTGAAAAGGTAATCGAAATTTCTATAAGCGAGGTTGGCCTGAACCCCGGCTTCAAACTTTGATTTATCGCTGATCTTATAGGAATAATTTAATTTGAATCTACCGTCGTTTCTTTTTGTATCGTTATTGTTCTGAATTGTTACGGGGTTCAACGACCAGTTTTCGTGATTAATGTCGGTTAAGTATTCCCTTGCTGTCTGTAGATTCGGCTGAGATACGTTTGAATAAACCGCTTCAAAAATCAGTTCATCAACCTTTGGGGTGAACTGGTGGTTGAAGAAAAGAATAGACTGATAATACCGGGCGGTAACCTCGGATAGCTGCTGATTGGTTGTATATTTTGTCGTATTCGAAGCAGTGCTCGGCTGATCTTCGCCGTTTAATATGAACGTTCCGTTGAAAGCAACTCTTCCAATTGAATTTGTAAACGAGATTCCGGTAACCGGACTCAAGGAGTAGTCGATTCCTATTTTTGCGCTGTAGTTCTCTCTGCGGAATCTCTGATTTATCTCAGCTCTCTGATAGAGCATATCGGTTGCCGTCGGTGTAAAACGGTCGTAATCCTGTTCGTTTGTATTATTAAATAATCTATAATCCCCGTTTCCCGTTAAAGCCCAGTTACCCGATTTATAATTTATAGTAACATCGCTGTTGTACTTGGACCGGGAACCGATACCGCCGTTAAGAACACCCGACATATTATCATAAGCAGATACTTTGGTTACGATGTTTACGATACCTGCGGCTCCCTCGGCGTCATATTTAGCCGATGGATTTGTAATTAACTCAATATTGTCGATTGTATTTGCGGGTATTTGTCTCAAAGCGTCTGCTCCCTGAAGCACTCCGGGCCGTCCGTTTACGAGTACTGTAAAATTAGAGCTTCCGCGCAGAGTAACATTTCCGTTCTGATCCACCTGGATCGACGGATGATTCTGCAATACATCGAGAGCCGTTCCGCCCGCCGAAGCATTATCTTTGCTTACATTTATCACCCTTTTGTCGAGATGATATTCTTCGGTCGGTTTTTCTCCAACAACATTCACCGCGTCAATTGCAATTTCGGTCGGATTTATTTTCACAACACCGAGAGAGATTTCTTTTTTATCCGGTGTTATGGCGATATTCGGAATAATGGTTTTGTCGTAACCGATAAAACTAACTTTTACATAATAGGTCCCTTCCGGAATATTCGGTATCAGCAGCTCGCCGTTTTTACCGGAGGCGCTTCCTGTAATAAAAGTTGAATCCGCAGATTTGTGAACGGTAACATTGGCATATTCAACTGGAATATTGTTTTTTCCGTCCACAATAACTGCTTTTATAATCCCTTTTTTTGTGTCGATTTTTTCTCCGCCGGGCAAAAGCGTTGACGAATAAAGAGATGTAGTAAAGATTAGAAGCAAAACGAGCTTTTTCATTTATCCCCCCGATTTATTTTTTTTTACAACACTATAGACGAGGGGAACCGGAAAAAAGTTACCGGGTGATAAAAATTTTATATTGGCGGCCGGATTAACTAACGCAGCCGCCTTTTAGGTTCGCAATTATTTTGCGCGGGATTATTCTGAATCAATTCCAGCGAGGTCTAAAATGCTCTGCGGCGTTGTCGGTTCGTTTCCAAAAAAATCTCTTTTCTTTCCGGCGGTTATTGCCCATCTATGAATCCATGAGATGCCGTTGTTTTTAATAAACCTGTCGTCGGTTTCGTAAGCGGAGTCTTTAAGAGCTTCTTCCAGAGAGATAAAAATATAATTCCTGGACCGCATCATATCGCAAAGCTCATCGTAATAATCTGCATTAAGAGAATTTGCGTGAATCAGAAGAATGTGTGAAATATCTCTGCCGAATAGGGATTGCGCCTGTTCCTCCCAGTATAAAAGTTTTTCTTTCATATACCGGATATATTCTTCACCCACAAATTTCATTAGCGCCGCATCTTTATCGAGCCGGACTTTTTCGTAAGCAGCGGCAAAAATCCACTCGGAATTATCAACCGACACCGGCGCTACGGTGTATCCGTTCTCTTTAAGGAAAGATTCGATCCGGTTTTTTGTTTCAAGGGATGTGCCTGTATGAAGAAACGGATGCCTGAAAAACCGGAGCGTTTTACCTCGTTGATTCATCATCTTACGCGTTACAATTTCACCACGCTTAATATTTTCAATGAATTCTTCCGGAGGAATCCGATTGGCGCTTTGATGACCGTATGTGTGGTTGCCAAGCTCAAATCCGGCGTCCAGCCATTT
Organism: uncultured Melioribacter sp.; assembly: GCA_964532065.1. Classification (GTDB taxonomy): domain Bacteria; phylum Bacteroidota; class Ignavibacteria; order Ignavibacteriales; family Melioribacteraceae; genus DSXH01. The sequence continues at coordinate 21,000 of CAZHHG010000005.1, read as the reverse complement.
TGTTAGTAATCCGGTCTTGGAGATGTCGGGACTGCCGTCTGTATAAAGTTTATCCTCATTTACAAATCCAATAACAGGGGCCCCCTGCCGGACAAGCTGATTTACAAGTCTGTTTGTTAAATCCTCGTATTCCTTCTTGTCGTAATGAATGATGCGATTTAAAGGAAGGTCGTCAATGGTAATGGCAATTTTTTTTGACTGACCGGCAGTTGTTAAAGAAAAAAGCAAAAACAGGAATAGAAATTTATTCATTGTCTATATCCCCCCGATTTATATTAAGTAGTTCTATTATTTTAGAATTAATTTGAACTGTATGAAATTTTTCCTCCAACAATGGTGTATAATACTTCTGCGTTTAATATATCCGCATCGGAACAGGTAAGCAGATTTTTCGAAAGCACAACAATATCGGCGAGCTTGCCGACAGACAAAGAGCCTTTTATATTTTCTTCGAAAGATGCGAACGCTCCATTTATTGTGTATGATCTCAAAGCTTCGAGGCGCGACATTTTCTGATCAGGATAAAACACATTACCATCGGAAGATTTTCTCGTAACGGCAGAATAAAAACATTTTATGGGATCAACATCTTCAACTGGCGCGTCGGTCCCGTTGCATATTAGCGCGCCACTATTTATCAATTTTTTCCATACATAAGCGCCCTCGGTAGCGCGGGCATTGCCGATTCTTTCGGGAACGAAGGTTGCATCGGATGTACAGTGAACACTCTGCATCGCCGGAATTACCCCAAGCTCCGCAAATCTCGGAATATCGGCTTCCGAAACATGCTGTGCGTGTTCAATACACCAGCGCAAATCCTTTTTATCCGGATGTTTTAAAAAAGCCTCTTCATAAATATTGAGAACTTCGCGGTTACCCCGGTCTCCAATAGCATGAATCCGCATTTGAAAACCGTTCTGAATAGCGAGCTCGGAAATCTTTTTAAGTGTTTCAATGGGCGTTACATTGGATCCCGAGTGGGTTGGCAGATCAGTGTATGGTTCAATCATCCATGCGCCGCGGGAACCGAGAGCCCCGTCGATATATTGTTTTATTGAACGGACGGTTAAAAAATTATTTGCATACCCGATCAATTTGTAGTTATTCAATTTTGCCTGCATGTTTTCGTATGAGTCGCCTATCATAACATTAAGCCGAAGCATAAGTTTATTAGAATCGGCCTGCTCCTTAATCAGATCAATAAGCTCGAAGGTTTCGCCGGCGTCGTGAAAAGATGTAATTCCCTTGCGAAGAGATTCTTCCGAGGCAAGACGGATCTGGTTTATATAGTCGTTCCGTATTTCCGCCGGTGTTCTGCTGTTAAAATAATCGTTGTAAAGATTTGCGATCAGGTTTTCGGCATTTTCTTCAAAAACCCCGACGGGTAGCCCCAATGAATCACGAATGATTGTGCCCCCCACCGGATCCTGCGTCGATTTGGAAATTCCCGCGAGATCCATTGCCTTCTTGTTGGCAAATATTGCGTGTCCGCTCGCGTGAGAAAGCATAACGGGATTATTCGGTGAAGCTTTGCTTAATTGTTCATGAACCGGATATCCGTGAACGTTCGGGAAAGGAACGGGATCAAATTTTTCCTGGTGCCACCCTCTTCCCAGTATCCATTCTCCGGGTCGCGCGGTCTCGCAGGCTTTTGCTACAATTGCAATAACTTCATCCCAGTTCTTTGCATTCCTCAAATCCAGTATCTGTTTCGATTTCCCAAGTCCCAGAAAATGCGCATGACTTTCTATAAAACCCGGCATTACAAATTTTCCGTCGAGATCAATCACCTCGGTTGAATCACCCGTGTAGTATTCGGCCCCGTCGGATGATCCGACAAATAAAATGCTTCCGTTTTTAATCGCGATTGCTTCCGCAGCGGGAGTAGATTCATCTAAGGTCGCAATAATTCCGTTTGTAAGGACAAGGTCCGCAGCTTCTTTCACTTCTTTTCCTCCGCAACTTTGAAAAAAGATTGGTAAAACGATACTAACCAAAACAGGAAAAAGCCGACTTTGTAATTTCATTATTACATTCCCGATTTTTTCTTAAACAATTTATTAATATCTGAATTCAACAGCTACTTCGAAGATATAATCGTCCCGAGATGAAGCGGGCGTTCTTTTAATCCGGTCGTAATCAATTAAAATTTTCGAATTCTCTAAAAAGTGATAAGCAATTCCGGCAATAAATCTTTCGGATTCTCTCAAAGCATTTTGCGGACCGGAGGAGAAATAATCGTACCGACCGATCAGGCTGAGCTTTGTCCCGGGTATATTGAAATCGGCAAACAATGAGTAACCTTTATTTGCAGGCGGTTTACCGGATTGATCGAGCCGGCTTCCGTCTTCAAACCCGTTGCCCGAATAATAAAGCGCGGTAGCATCAAAAACTCTGCTTTCATACGAGATTATCCCGGCGGCTAAACTGTGTTCCGGAGAAGAAGCAACGTTTCCTTTTCCGTAAGCTCCGGCAAAACTTATTTGAAGGCCCGGCAGATAATCCGGAACAGGGCGAAGCGATAACCGGCCGTCTAATGTTTTGTTCTCATTTTTTTCGACAGCATGGTAACCGCCGCCGTTATAGATACCGACAGCAATACTCCCGTACCTGCCCGGAAGACTTTTACTTACATTCTTTTGATATTCTTCGCTCAGTTCTCCTCCGAGGAGCGAAACAAAACCGATTCCGTAATCGGCCGAACTTAGTAATCCGTATCGTTCAAGAAACATTGTGCCCTGAACACGGTACCTGTTGATCGACTGCTCAAAGTCGATCCACGGACGGCTGACCAGCCCGAATTCCACGTATGGCTTATAAAAAAAACCTCCGCCTTCAAACTGGTAGCGCAGGAAACCGTATTTAAGACGAATCTCGATATCTCCCTCGCCATCTCCTTCACGGTCAACCACAACATCCTGAGTAATTCTTGCCGAGAACCGGTCGTCGAATTTTTTCTGAAAAGTTATATATCCCCGTTTAAGAAGAAACTCATTGTCGGTTACGTTGTTGAATCTTCCGCTCTGATAAGAGATAAACCATTGACCGGAGAATTTTATATCGTTAAAAAATTTTTTTATTAAATCCTCAGATCCGCTCTCTTCAGACTGTGCTGAAATAGAATAAGCGGCAAACAGGTTTAAGATTATCAAAAAAACAATCGTTCTTTTTTTCATTCAACCCCTTCAATCTATTTTCTGTTTACAAGAATTACGCCGCCGATAATTATCAATCCGCTCACAAAAGTTAACAAACTTATTTCTTCATTTAAAAAAATCCACGCCGTAAATACAGTTACGAACGGCTCCAGGTAAAGAAAAGCCCCGACTTTAGAAGCGGTCATTTGGCTTAGCGATTCCGCCCAAAGAACATAAGCAATACCGGAACAGAAAAGGCCGAGAAACAGAATTGAAATCCAGCCGGCAACAGTCAGATTAATAAGATCGGAAATGTTCCCTGGGGTTAATGCAAAGGGCCCGACCATTACCGACATCAGGATAAACAGAAACAGGATTGTCATAATCGGAGAATATTCAACAGTTATTTTTTTTCCTACAAGAGAATAGACGCTCCATGTAAAAGAACTCAACAGAACGAGCAGATCCCCTTTGTTCGATATCAGATCGATAGAGGTAATATCCCCCTTGCCGACAAGCAATAAAAGTCCGCCGAAAGCCACCAGTATACCGGAAATCTGAATAGCGGAGATTTTTTCCTTAAAAAATAAAAATGACAGAATAACCATAAAGACAGGAGTAATACCGATAATCCAGCCGGTATTGGAAGCGGATGTATATTGAAGTCCTGTAACCTGGATCCATAGATGAAACGAGGCAATTAATGAAAGTATGAATATCGAACCGTGATCTTTAAGATTAACGGAAAAACTTTTTTTCCGATGAATGGCGATCGAAACCAGCAGGCTTATAGCAAGAACCTGTCTTAAAAATATAATAAGCATCGGTTTGAGTTCTTCAAGCGCCTGTTTTGTTGCAATAAAAGAAGCGCCCCAGAATATGACCGAGACAATCGGCTTCCAGTATTCTATTAAAAAACCGGCGTTCGCGGTTCGGTTTGTTTTTTGTTTGTCTAAACTCACGGCAAAAATTAACAATTTCTTTCTTAAACATTCAAAGCAGATGCAGACTTGAAATAAACCGATTGGGATTTTTTAAGTTGCTTTCTGAATGAAAATAAAATTATCTTTGGCCTGATTCATAAAAAAAGTTCATATTATAAAACGGGGCGGAACCTGCTGATGGGCGTTGAAATAAAAGAAGTTAAATCGAAATCAGATCTAAAAAAATTCATAAAATTCCCATATAAACACTATTCGAGCAATAAATTCTGGGTGCCACCACTTTTAATGGATGAAAATAAAAATCTGGATGCCGATAAAAATCCGGCATTCGATTTCTGTGAAGCATCCTACTGGCTTGCATTAAAAGACGGCCGCGTTGCCGGCAGAATAGCCGGGATTATTAATAACCGGTACAACGAAAAAGTCGGGAAAAAAATTGCAAGATTCGGTTATGTAGAGTTTATTGACGACAGTGAAGTTTCCTCTCAACTATTTAAAACAGCCGAAGAGTGGGCAAAGAGTAAAAACGCAGAAGCAATTCACGGACCGCTCGGATTTACCGACATGGACCCGGAAGGAATGCTTATTGAAGGATTTGAAGAGCTTCCGACAATCGCGACCATTTATAATTTTCCCTATTACCCGGCACACATAGAGCGACTTGGTTATCAGAAAGATATCGACTGGATGGAGTATGAACTCGTTCCACCGAAAGAAATTCCCGAAAAGGTTGAAAGAATTGCAAAAGCTGTTCTTGAAAGGTACCGTCTCCGAATGCTTGAAGTAAAAAAGGCTAAAGATCTTCTTCCTTATGCCCACGAAATATTCCACGTCCTTAATGATGCTTATAAAGATATTTACGGATTCGTTCCGCTAACCGAAAAGCAGATCGATCTCTACGTAAAACAATATTTCGGTTTCATAAAACCGGGATTTGTACCGGTTGTGGTGAACGAAAAGAATGAAGTTGTTGCATTCGGAATTACGATGCCGTCTCTGTCGAAAGCATTTCAGAAAGCCAAAGGAAAATTGTTTCCGCTCGGATTGTTTTACATCCTAAAAGCATTAAGAAAAAACGATCGTGTTGATCTGTACTTAACCGGAGTCCGGCCGGATTATCAGGATAAAGGCGTTAACGCAATAATGATGTATGAAATCAACAAAATCTACATTGCCAACAACATTTCTAAAGCGGAGTCTAACCCCGAACTGGAAACCAATACAAAGGTTCAGGCACAATGGCGTCATTATCAGGGAAGGCAGCACAAAAGAAGACGATGCTATATCAAACATTTATAAGTCTGATATATTCAGTTGAAAAATAATTTCGAATTAATTACACCGGCAGGAGATTATCTCCTGTTCCCCTTATCATTTTTTCTAAGCACCACCTTTTTTTCCGATGAAATATTTATCGTAGGAATCAAATCGGCGGGATACGAATCTCCAGCATAGATTATTCTTTCCAGAAAGAGCCCTGACGGAGGAGCTGTATATTGTGCCGGAGCAGGCGATTTGTGTTCTAAATAATATTTTATGTCGTTCTGTGTAAGATTGCCCCTTCCAACTTCTACGAGAGTACCAACCATTCTGCGGACCTGTTTCCAGAGAAAATGCGAACCGGTTATTCTGATCAATATTAAGTCCCCCTCCTCTTTCAACTGAACGTTTTCAATCAGGACTTTTGTTGATTTCTCGTCGTCGTCCTTATCCGCAAAAGAAACAAAATCATGCATCCCGACGAACAATTTAGAAGCATTGTTCATCTTCTCAAAATTGAGTTGATCTTTAATCCACCAGACAAAGTTTTTACCGAACGAAGTTCTTCTTCTGGCAACCTGATAGAGGTATATACGGCTTTTAGCGTCGTACCGGGCATGGAATTTAGGATCCGTTTTTTCGACCTCAAGCAAATTGATATCTGCAGGAAGTTCATCATTTATTTTAATCCTGATTATTTCCGGGGCGAGCATTGTTTTTACGTCGAGGTGAGCGACTTGCCTTAGCGCGTGAACGCCGGCGTCGGTTCGACCCGAGCCGTAGATTTCAATCCGTTCCCCTTTAAAAACATTTGCGGCCGCCTCATAGAGTTTGCCCTGAACGGATTTTGAATTTTTCTGCATCTGCCACCCGCTATAGCGGGTTCCTTCGTATTCGATATAAAGTTTAAATCGCGCCATAATTATTTAGTTGTAAAATGCCAGAGCGGACCGGTTACAATAGAGCCGTCTGTTAATACTTCGTCGATTCTCCAGTAATAAGTGGAGTTTGATTCAAGAATAGGAGTATTAAAAAAACTCTCCGTTTGATTTCTGATAAAAACAGGTTCACCGTGCGCATGAGCTCCTGTTTTTAATTTTTCCCCCCTCTTTAATGCCTGGGGGTAAATAGATTTCCAGAAATGCACATTAAAGGTAGCGGAGTTGCGGGAAGGAAGCCACTTCAGTTTTACAGACGAGTCGATTTTATACGAGCCGTTTCTTGGCGCCGGCAAAGAAACGAATGGAAGAACCGGCGTCATTTCGTTTTCAGGATCCCACTTATTATCAAATGTCCATTTAGCGTCGATACTTTCGGGTGCAGGCTGACTCGCGGCTTCATGAAGATTGTCCGTGAACCAATCATAGTCACCGCCAATACGGCTGCAGTTATAAAAATAATGACGCGCTCCCCAAATCCAGACCTTTGCATTCGGCGAGACGGGCCAGTAGATTGGAATATCGGCCATGTTTGCGGAGAAGATACAATCGAGCAGATAAAATTGAGCGTCCCGGTGATGCCTTCCGAGTGGAAATCCGGAAACGCCGTCGAAGAATGAATAACGGATAACAAATTTCTGATCCTTGTTTTCGGAACCGTTGTGCCATAGCGAGGCCGATAAATTATGACCGTAAAATCGGCTGTCGGTTATATAACACCAGCCCTGCGGACAAACATAATCGACCCAGCCTTCGAAGTAGCAATTACCGTGATAATACATTCCGTTCGGATGCCAGAGAGCTACCGTATCTCCGCCGTCGGCGATTATGTTGCAGTTGAGAAGAATTATTTTTGTGCCCCAACCGCGGAGGGCAAACTGATGATCGTGATCGCCGTATAACGATCCGTAATTATTGTGGACAGTAATGTTTGCAAGAGTGAATCCGGTAACTGTAGAATCAATATTGATGGTACCCGAGCCCCAGTCGGTTTTATCCTTTCCGGAGAGCCAGTTTCTTCGAAGTTCAGCATAGACAATTCTGGTGCTGTCCCGGTCTTCGCCGACAATAGCAATATTGCTTTTTGTTACGTACAATTTTTCGTTATAGGTTCCGTTCCTTACGAGAATGACGAAAGTTTTGCCGCTCTTAAAGGGAGCGGCGTTCAGCGCCTCAGTTATAGTTCTGAAATTTCCTTTTCCGTCCTTTGAAACAATTATATCCGCCCGTTCGCCTGAAAAGATATAATTAAAAGAAGCCGAGACACCAATTAAGATCAGTATGAGAAAAGTTTTTTTATAGAGCCGGTAAATCATCAACCAACCTGATTTATTTGATAGTTAAAATAACGATCCATATCTTAAAATTACAATTTAGAGAAAGGAAATACAGTATGGGTAAGTACGATCCGCGAGTTGATGCCTATATTAAAAAGTCCCGGGAGTTTGCAACACCGATTTTAGAACATCTAAGAGAACTCGTACATAAAGCCTGTCCCGAAGTTGAAGAGACTGTAAAATGGGGCTTTCCTCATTTCGATTATAAGGGAATGATGTGCAGCATGGCTTCATTCAAGCAGCATTGCGCGTTTAGTTTCTGGAAAGCAGCATTAATGAAAGATAAAAAGCTAGTTGAAAATGCTAAGTCGGAATCGGCGATGGGTCATCTGGGTAGAATCACCTCACTGAAAGATTTGCCGAAGGACAAAATTCTGCTATCGTATATAAAAGAGGCAAAAAAACTTAATGATGATAATGTAAAGATTCTTTCCAGGAAGTCCGTTCAATCAAAAAAAGAAATTGTTGTACCGGATTATTTTACAAAAGCGCTTAAAAAAAACAGACCCGCATTAGAAAATTTCGGGGATTTTAGCCCGTCTCATAAGAGAGAGTATGTTGAATGGATAACCGAGGCAAAGACCGAAGAAACCCGCAGTAAAAGAGTATCAACCGCGGTAGAATGGATAGCCGGAGGAAAACCGAGAAACTGGAAATACATGAAGAAATAAAACAGAAGACATATACAGACTCATATACCGTCAATAAACATTGTTGGTAAAACGGGGCACTCATCAAAATCCAGCATTGCGTTAAAGAGTTTTATCTTCTCAAAATATTTTAGGTCTGTAATCTTAATTTCATCCTCTCTAATAATTTTTCTCTCCAAAAGATCTGCGCGCCGGGTTCCTGATAGAAGCGGCTTTGATGGAGTGATCCAATCTTGACCGTCAAACAGCGCAACATTTGAATATGATGTATCGGTGATCAGTCCGTTTTTTATTATAAGAATTTCCTCGTCAAACGAGCAGTCTGCCCGGGCAATAAGCTCTTCCAGCCTGGATCTGTCGGAATATTTATATCTGTAATCAATATCGTTGCATTCAACCGGTATTAATCGGTTGACCGGTTTAATGATGTACCGCGAAAAGCTTATGCTTCTTATAGAAGAATCATAAACAACTTTACACTTGCAAATGCCGGAGGAGTAATCTGCGGGAATTTTGATGATGTCCTCAAGATATATCGCCCGATCAATATTGAAGAGGATCCCGCGCGATGAATTGAACCGGTCGTTATGGTAGCGGATGTTCTGAACAGCACCATCTTTAACTTTGATTGTCTCAAATAATAGGGACATATACTTTATCGATTAACTCCCGATATTCGTTTTCCGGCTTGCTTGCGAAAGTAATTCCCCCGCCGCTTTTAAAGTTAAGAACTTCGCCGGTCTTCTCTATGAACCGGATCATCACAGCACTATCGAGGTTTGCGCCGTCGAAGATTCCGAAGATACCGGTATAGTATTCCCGGTTATAGATCTCAGCCTCTTTTATAATTTCGACTGTTTTTTTCTTAGGCGCACCGCTTATAGAACCCGCGGGCAGTAACTTAAAAATAATTTCTCCTATTCGCGAACTGTAATCATCCGGAAGCCGGCCGCTGATTTTTGAGCTTACCTGCAGCAGGTTTTTCTTATTCGTAATTATTTTGTCGATGTATCGGAAATTTTCAACTATTACATCTGTCGATATTATACTGAGATCGTTTCTAATTAAATCAACAATTGTATTATGTTCGGCCAGCTCTTTCCCGTCGCCGAGGATTTTTTCGGCCGCGTTGGGAATTGACGCATCGATTGTTCCTTTCATGGGAAAAGAATAGATCTTTCCATCAATAATTTTTACAAAACTCTCCGGCGAAAAAACAATAAACCGGTCTTCGACAAACAGCTTATACTTTGCTCTGCTTTTAAAGAAAAGTTCTTTAAGGGAATAATTTGTTTCTATTTGTGTAGGGAAAGTAAGATTACAAAGGTATGTATTGCCGGCAAGGATGTTTTTCATTACAATATTGAAAGAATCAACGTAATCATTATACGAGACCGGTTTTATTATAAAATCGAGTTTTGATTTTAAAACAGGATCATCGCCATAGTTCGAAAGATTATTAAGCCGGTACTTAATATTATTTTCATTCACTTTGTCGAGTTCGATTATGACCGGATTTTTCATCTCGAAATCTATAATAAACAGGAATGGGGTTTTTAAAGCTCCCAAACTGTTCATTAAATTTATGGCGGGGGTTCTATTTTCCATTGTTAATTTTATATTAGCTGTAACTAATTTATAAAAATCTCTCAAATGAAATTGCTGATCCTGGATAATTATGACTCGTTTACTTTCAATCTCGTAGAGCTTATTAGAAAAATTGGAGTTGGTGATTACGAGGTTGAAAAAAGCGGGGAGATTAGGATAGAAAAAGTTGCCGGATTTGACAAAATACTCTTTACGCCGGGACCCGGGCTTCCGAAAGATTTTCCCTCGATGTTTGAAATCCTTCAAAAATATTCCAGCACCAAAAGCATTCTGGGTGTTTGTCTCGGTCATCAGGCGATAGGGGAGTATTTCGGAGCAGGACTTATAAATCTTAATAATGTTGTCCACGGAATTTCAAAATCCGCAAGGGTGATTGACAGGAGCGGGCGCCTCTTCAAAGGGCTTCCGGAAATAATTAATGTCGGCTTATATCATTCGTGGTTTCTATCGAAAGAGAACTTCCCCCAACAGCTTAAAATAACCGCCGAAACAGATGATGATGTTATAATGGCTCTATCTCACAGGACGCTTGATCTTCATGGTGTTCAGTTTCATCCCGAATCAATTATGACCCCTCTTGGCGAATCAATAATAAGAAACTGGCTTGGGTTATAAATACAAACGATTAATTCCTTCCGAAGCTCATAAATAGTTATTTTTGAATCAAAGATTTTTATGCTTGGTCATCAAGAATATTAGCGGGAATTGTATGAAAAACATCTCAAGTTTTTTTTATCCTGAAACTATTTGTGTGGCCGGTGCTTCGACAAAAGAAAAAAGCATTGGTTATGAATTGTTGAAGACAATTAAAAATTATGGGTATAAGGGGAAAATATTTCCGGTTAATCCGAAAGCCGACGAGATACTTGGATTTAAATGTTACCGTTCGATTGATGAAATTACAGATACAATCGATCTTGGAATTGTCGTTGTGCCGAAACAATTTGCCGAGGAAACGATTGACGCTCTTCTTATGAAAAACACCGGTTCAATAATTCTAATTACCGCAGGTTTCAAAGAGATCGGTAAAGAAGGTGAGGAACTTGAAAAAAAACTTATCGCTAAAATAAAATCTCATGGCGCAAGAATGGTCGGACCAAACTGCATGGGAGTGATTAACACTCTTGACAATGTAAAGCTTAACGCAACCTTTGTGGCGGAAAAACCGGAGACGGGCGCGATCGGATTTCTTTCTCAAAGCGGGGCGCTCGGCGCCGCGGTTCTTAATTCTTTGCGCGAAACCGATATTAAGTTTGCGCATTTTATAAGTGTTGGCAACAAAGCAGATATAAACGAGAATGATATTTTGGAGTTCTGGCAGCACGACAAAAACATCAAGACTCTTACATTCTACCTGGAAAGTTTTGGAAACGGTGAAGAATTCATTCTTCCGTTTATGCTTGGTAAGATATCAAAGCCGACAATTGTATTGAAAGCCGGAAGAACCGAAAGCGGAATGAAAGCGGCTTCTTCGCATACCGGCGCGCTAAGCAGCAATGATAAGATAACGGAAGCACTGCTTAAACAGTCCGGAATAATACGCGCAGAAAACCTGAACGAACTTTTTAATACCGCAAAAGGATTTGAGAACTTTCCGATTCCGCATGGGAATTCAATTGCGGTTGTTACAAATGCCGGCGGACCGGCAATCCTCTGTGTAGATAAAATTGAAAAAGAGGGATTAAAACTCGCAACCTTCTCAGAAGAGACACGAAAAAAACTGAGAGAGGCTGTCCACCCCGAGGGAAGCGTGTCCAATCCGGTTGACCTGTTGCCTGGAGGAACAGCGGAAATCTACAGAAGAGTAAACGAACTTGTTGCGTCGGACGAAAACGTTGATGCGGTAATTTCGATCTTTGTAGAGCCCGTTATGGTTTCACCTCTCGAAGTAATTGAAAGTGTCTATTCAGTTAAAAGCGATAAACCGGTTCTGCAGGTTGTAATGCCGCTGCCTGAGTTCTGGGATAAGTATAGAACGGAATCCGGGACGAAGCTACCTGTATTCAGAAATCCGGAAGATCCTGCCGAGGTAATATCCAATATGCTTTTTTA
>CAZHHG010000005.1:0-9064 GCA_964532065.1 uncultured Melioribacter sp. | reverse complement strand
AAAAAAGGTAAAGATAAATTTCATCGATACGGTAATGACTATTTTGAATTGTATAACAGGGGAGACAGGAAAAAGAATTCGGCGGGCGAAAGGTTTTTGTCCCAGAAAGAGATTACTCTTCTTGCAGAGGAATATGAAATTCCTCTTGTAAATAACCTTCTTGTAAAACCCGAAGATCTTAAAAATACGGTTATAGAATTTTATCCGGTTGTTATTAAAGGGATTAGCCCCGACGTAATTCACAAAACAGAGCTTAATGCCGTAAGACTGAACATCGGCAATCACAGCGAACTGATTATTGCAGCAGAAGAAATTAAATCCGGTTTTTCGGCGAAAGGATTTTTTGTTGAAGAGTTTCTGATTCAACCTTTTATAAAGACAAAGCATGAGTTGTTGATCGGTGGTCTTCGTGATTCTTCATTCGGGCCGGTTATTATGTTTGGTTCGGGAGGAAAATATGTTGAAGTCTTTGATGACACGTCTATCAGGTCGTGTTATATTTCCGGGGCCGATATTGACGAAATGATTTTCGAAACAAGAATCGGAAAAATATTGAATGGCGTAAGGGGGGAAGATCCAGCCGACCTGCCCACGTTGAGGAAAATAATAAAATCGTCGGCCGCTATGATGATAGAGAACGGAAATATAACTGAGTTCGATTTCAATCCACTGATACTTGATGGGTCCGGGCGTTACTATGCTGTGGATGTAAGAATTAAATCATCCTGATCGGGTTTCTCTAAACAAGAACCACAATTTCAAATTTCTTTAATTATTTTTGTTTCAATAATAATTCCGGTTGATGATGAAAATTGCATTTGTATCGAGCGAAGTTTTTCCCTACGCAAAGACGGGCGGTCTTGCTGATGTTGCCGGGTCACTTCCGAAAGAAATTGCTCTACTTGGCCACGAGGTCAAAATATTCATGCCTAAATACAATACTTTCGGAGAGGCGGAACACGGCCTTCATTATCAATGGGATATCGGAGAAATACCTGTTCGTGTTGACGGAAGAGTTCACCAGACCCATGTTCACAAAGCTTTATTGCCCGGTTCTAATGTAGAAGTCTATTTTATCGATTGTCCTCATTTTTTTCACCGGTTCAGAATCTACACGAATGATATTGATGAAGACGAAAGATTTATTCTTTTTCAAAAGGGAGTAATAGAAGTTTTACAACGCATCGGTTGGTCACCGGATATAATTCACTGCAACGACTGGCAGACAGCATTAATTCCACTGCTATTAAGAGACAATTATTCGTGGGATCGAATGTTCGACTCTACCGCCTCGGTTCTTACAATACATAACGTTGCCTATCAGGGACAATTTGCAAAAAGTTCTTTCGCTAAAGCGGAGATAAAAGAAAAATATTATTTACACGGCGGGATAGGGGAATATGAAGGGGGTATAAACTTTTTGAAAGCGGGCATCTATTCTGCTCATGCAATTAATACGGTAAGCGAAACTTATGCCCGAGAACTTCTTACACCCGCTTTTGGATATGGTATGCAGGTTCCTTTATCGTTCAGGATAAGAGACTTTTCCGGAATATTAAACGGCGTTGATTATAATATCTGGAACCCGGAAACCGATAAATTCATCCCGCATAAGTATTCAATAAATGACCTTTCGGGAAAAGTAAAAAACAAAAAATTTCTTTTAGATCATCTTCATCTTCGTTTTGATGTAAATGTTCCGGTTATCGGTATAGTATCCCGACTCGTTGCACAGAAAGGATTGGATATAATTGCTCATGCATTAAACCATCTGATGGAGCTGGATGCTCAATGGATCATACTCGGTAGCGGCGAATACAAATATGAAGAAATGTTTCAGCACGCGAGAAATCATTTTCCCGATAGAGTATCGGTCTATTTCGGATTCAATAACGAGCTTGCCCATCTGATAGAAGCCGGTGCGGATATTTTTCTTATGCCTTCTTATTACGAACCATGCGGGCTTAACCAGATCTATTCGCTCAAATACGGAACGGTTCCTGTCGTCCGGAAAACAGGAGGCCTGGCAGATACAGTTCAGGATTGGAATGAATTCCTGGCCAAAGGTAAAGAGATAGGCACTGGATATTCTTTTCAGGATTATACAGCCAACGCCCTGATTCACTCTGTTCAGAGAGCCGTCAATGATTTTAAGCTCAAGGATGTTTGGCGGAAAATTCAACTTAACGGAATGAATAAAGATTATTCCTGGAAGAGATCGGCAGAAAAGTATGTTCAACTTTATCAAAGCGCTCTCGACAACCTAAAGGGCTCCTGATATCTTCTATTTTTTTATTACCCCCCCCCATTGATAATAATAAGACTTTTTGTATTTTATCGACGCTCAATCAGTAAATGGTCGCTCCGGTAATTTATATTCTGCCGGTTAAACACAGCCGACCGCAATTCAAATTAAATCTATAAAGAGTTGATTAATAATATTTTCACGTTCTAATCAATATTTATTAATTAAAGGAGTCGGTTCATGTCAATAAGAATGTCGAAATGGTTATCATTCTTTGTTGTTTTGTTTATTCTTGTTTCACAAGTTAAAGCACAATGGGTAAAAGTAAGCGGGCAAACTGCTGGAGTTGGGGGGAATCTGTTTTCACATAAATCCACTCTATTTTTAACAGGGAATTTCAACGGGTTTAAAATGTATCGTTCGGATAACGGAGGTACAACATGGACGAGCATCGCGGACAAATTTCCTTATGATGTCTATTCTGTTTTCAGTTATAAAGAAGAGGTTTTTGCCGTAACAACAACGCTGGGCTCGGGCATTTATCGTTTTTATGTTTCCAGTGATAATGGCGTGAACTGGACTGAACGATCAAACATTCCGTCTGTTACCGGTAACGGAGCTATACTTTCTATGACCGCCGATGGAAATACATTATATGCAATTTCGAACCGTAAATCGTTTTATACTTCGACTAATAACGGCGTTACTTGGACCGAAAAAATTATTAACACTTCAGCGAGCGGTAATCTGATTTCACTCGCCGTAAGCGGAAATAATTTTGTCTCGGTTATATTAGGAACTGGAGCTGTCGTTTCAACAAACGGCGGCCAAAGTTGGGAAATAAAAAATCCAGCCTCTGTTACAATATCATCAGTTTATTATTATAATGGAACGATTTACGGTATACCCTCTGGCGGTGGATTATTTAAATTTAACAACAATACCCAAAGCTGGGACCCAACAACAGGGCTTCCCGACGTCCTTACGTTTGAAATTCCCAAATCAATGGCCGGATACGGCAATCTACTATTTGTATATTATGTGGGTTTTCTAACCGGTCAGGGCTCGGTGTACTCATCCAATGATGGAGGCTCAAGCTGGACGAAACTTAATTCTACTGGTTTGCCCGCGACAGTAAGTCCCGGGAATTCGATTAGCTCAATAACAGCAACCTCAACGGATTTATTTCTTTACAATCAAACTCAAAGCGGGTCGACGGTTGATGAATCTAAAACAGGACTTTATAAAACCGGAATCTCACCAACATCAATAAAAAGCCTGGATAATTTACCCTCACAATATTCTCTTTTACAGAACTATCCGAATCCGTTTAATCCGTCGACAAAGATCAGCTTTTCAATACCGGCAACACAACTAGTTTCACTGAAAATATATGATCTAACAGGAAGAGAAATATCCTCCCTGATAAACCGGGAGTTAAATGCGGGTAGCTACAGTTTTGAATTTGACGGATCGAATCTGTCTAGTGGAATTTATTTCTACAGACTGAATACAGCAAATTTCAGCGATGTAAAAAAAATGATACTGATCAAGTAATAAATGAAAAGCCGAATTAGCTGCATTTCCAGCAGAAATGACTGCGAGGATGATTGATGATGGCATTGAATTATTATCTATCGAAAAAATTTAATAATTTTATTTATGTTAACTTAAAAACGGGCTGGTATTAAGATGAAAAACAAACTAAGTATTCTCGCAGTCCTCTTAATGTTGATTATTTCGCCGGTAAACGCTCAGTGGCAGAAAATACTCGAAAGGAATCTTGGTAATACCGGAAAGCTCTTGATGCATGAAAACTATTTATTTCATTATGGAACGCAGACATTCCGGTCTTCAAACAACGGGGACACCTGGACCGAGATAACATCCTCATTTCAAGCTCCTGTAAAAAATATGGTGAGCGCGGGAACAAGCATTGTGGCTATGGTCTATCTGCAAAGCAGCAACCGCTATGCTTTCTACTTTTCAAATGATAATGGAGCGAGCTGGGCGCAAACTTCCTCTCAAATAACACCCCCGGCAAACGCAAATATCATTAACCTTACTTATAACAGCAACGAGTTGTTTGCTGTAACGGACCGCTCATCATTTTTTAAATCGTCCGATAAAGGTAATTCGTGGACAGAGATTGTTGTTGATAATGTTAAAATTCTTGGCGGAACAGACGTTGCATCTTCCGGAAGCAGGTGGGTTTATACATGTACTATAGACGGAGCTTTTGTATCGAACGAAGCGAAAACATCATGGACTCAGTTGAATCCCGATCTTTCCGTATCGGGAAAATTGCGGGGTATATATTATTTCAACGGGTATTTCTTCGGTTACTCAAACGTAGGTCTGGTTAGAATGCCGGTAAATTTAAGCGGTTGGGTAAAAACTCAGACAGGCCTTCCATTAATGTCTAACCAACCACCCACCATAAGGGATATTCAAAGTAGAGGCAACAGTTTATTTATTTCAATTGTTCTTGCTGACGGGAACCAGGATATATATCAATCCGATAATAATGGTGATTCCTGGCAGAAGGTTGGATCCGGACTTCCGCCCGGTAATCAGGTAGAAACTTACAACCTGGCGGTAAATTCATCTTACGCGTTCCTTTATCATTTTTCCGCCGGTATAGTTCCTTTCGGGTTATATAAAACACCCGTACAGATAGCCGCGACGGTTAGCAAAATTGATGAACTACCATCGGAATATTTCCTTAATCAGAATTATCCCAACCCATTTAATCCTGTTACTAAAATCGAGTTTTCGATACCTGAATTGCAGCATGTAACATTAAAAATTTTCGACTCTCTCGGAAGAGAAGTGAAAGAACTTATAAACAGCGAATTTGCAGCAGGAAAATATTCCTATGAATTTGACGGATCGAATCTGTCGAGTGGAATTTATTTCTACCGGCTGACTTCCGGAGGCTTTAGTAGTGTGAAAAAAATGATTCTAATGAAGTAATCTTTATCGGGGCTGATTTTATCAGCCCTTTTTGCTTATTATAAATTGGAAAGGGGAAGCACAATGAATTCAGGTAAAGAATTCCTAAACGTTTATTCCGAGTTGAAAAAGATTTTGAAAAAATTTGAAAAGGGGATGACCGTTAAAGACGATGGTAAGGAAAATTATCATTTAATCGGACCTTATTCAGAAAAGTTTAAGAAAGAGCTCTGGTTCGCCTCCGTTCAGATAAAGAAGAATTATGTTAGTTATCATCTAATGCCGGTTTATATGTATCCTGAACTTGTAAAGGAAATTCCTTCTCTTCTGAAAAAAAGAATGCAGGGGAAATCGTGTTTTAATTTTAAGGAGCCCGATAAAGAGTTATTTCAGCATCTCGCCAAATTGACTCTGACCTCCCACAAAATGTTTAGTAAAAGGTTCGACGAATTATAGAAATATTAATGATTAGATTTGTTTGCCGTCTTTCATTAACTTTCAGCAGCGGTTTATATACAGCACAAATCAATATGTTTAGTCGGGATAATGAAATGAAAAAGCATTTAACGGTCTCGTTATTTTTTCTGTTTGTATTAACATTGAACGCACAGTTCGAACCGCCCAGGGTAAGTCCCCAGGCAACGGTTTCTCAGACCTTCGGATATACAACAATAACAATAAATTACAGCCGCCCTTCGGTTCACAGCAGAAAAATTTGGGGCGCTCTGGTACCTTACGATAAAGTCTGGAGAGCAGGCGCAAATGAAGCAACCACAATACAGTTTAATACCGACGTCACGATTGCGGGAAATAAAGTTGCCGCCGGAATCTATTCCTTCTTTATAATTCCCGCAGAAAATGATTGGATTTTGATCTTAAACAGCGAGTCTAAAATTTGGGGATTAAGTTATAAGCCAGAACACGATTACATAAGATTCTCCGTTAAACCGGCCCAGTCACGATTTGTTGAGCAGCTTCAGTTCTGTTTTTCGGAGGTCTCCGATGCTTCGTGCCTAGTATTGATGAACTGGGAAAATATTCAGATCTCTTTTGTTGTTACTTCCGATTTAGCAAACCAGGCCTATCTCAAAATGAAAGAAGCAATTAATAAAAGTCCTCAGGATCCGTCTGTATATAACGCATGTGTTAAATTTGCGGCCGAGAAGGAAGTGTTTCTCGACGAAGCTATCGGCTGGGCCGATAAAGCTGTTTTGTACGGGGGCGGATATGTTTCTTATTTCTTTAAAGCAAAAATACTTTTTGCACTGAAAAAGTATGTAGAGGCTCTTAGAACAATTGAAAAGTGCCGCGAAGTAGGAAGAACCGATAAAAACTGGGATTCATTTTTTTCTCAGGTCGATTTCCTTGAAAAGCAGATAAAAAGCAGCATGTGAATTTTTTCAACGCTAATTGTGTTCTGTTTTAAAGTCAATAAATATTAGAAAATGAAAAAATTCGATATCCCATCACACTACAAAAGTTCGATTATTTCTCATATCAAGGAACTTCGTAAAAAAGAAGATCCGCGGAAAAAAGATTTTAAACCGACCCGGCTCGATTTTGGCTCGGTGGTCTTTTTGATTGCCCGTCACTTCGGCTTCTGCTACGGCGTCGAAAACGCAATCGAGATTGCATACAGAACCATTAGCGAAAATCCCGGCAAGCGGATTTTTCTTCTTAGCGAAATGATTCATAACCCGCATGTGAATGAAGACCTGAACAGCAGGGGCATAAGATTTATTATGGATAATTACGGCAAACAATTTATCCGGTGGGACGAAATCAGCTCTGAAGATATTGTTATTATTCCCGCATTCGGAACTACTATAGAAATAGAAAATCTCCTTAAAGAAAAAGGAATTGATACCGTTAAGTACAATACGACGTGTCCGTTCGTTGAAAAAGTCTGGAACCGTGCCGAAGCTATTGGTAAAGAAGATTACACGATTATTATTCACGGCAAGCATAAACACGAAGAAACCAGAGCAACCTTTTCTCACAGCACATTGAACTCACCATCTTTGATAGTTCGGGATATTGACGAAACCCGGTTTTTATGTAAAATTATTTCGGGTGAAATTCCGCCAGATCAATTCTACCAGTTTTTCCGGGGGAAATACTCAAGTGAGTTTAATGTTGAAAAAGATCTGATGAAAGTGGGAGTTGTAAATCAAACCACAATGCTTGCGAGTGAAACCGAGGCCATTGCTAATTTAATCCGGGAAACAATGATAGAAAAATTTGGCCCGGAAAATATTAAAAAACATTTTGCCGACACCCGGGATACCCTCTGCTACGCAACTAACGACAATCAGTCGGCTACACTGGGTTTGATGGAGGAGAAAGCAGACCTTGCGATTGTTGTTGGCGGATATAACAGTTCCAACACATCACACCTTGTTGAATTGCTGGAAGAAAAATTCCCGACCTACTTTATCTCGAAAGCGGAAAAAATTATTTCCGGCCAGAGAATTTTACATTATGATCTGCACAAGCATTCGGAAGTGTTAACCGAAAACTTTCTCCCCCTAAAACGGCCGGTAGTTATTGCCGTAACGAGCGGTGCTTCCTGCCCGGATTCAATTGTAGATGATGTACTGAACAAACTGATCGGATTTTTCGAAAACAGCGCCGATGTAAAAAAAGTATTACACGGTCTTCAGTAAAATCATTCAAATACAATAACCAATTTCTGTTATACTAAATCCGCAATAGAAGAGTAATCGGGATCAAACAGGCGCCTGTATGTTCGCATCGCATACGAGTCGGTCATTCCGGCTATCTGGTCGCACACAAGGCGGGCTCTTTCAGCTTTATTTCTCTCTCCGCGTATTATCCTGTCTGTAAATTCCGGCAGCAATTTCATTTTTCCGGTAGAATCGATATAGTTCTCTTTGAACAGGTTGAACATTTTACCGATCATATATTTTCCCTTGTATTCCATCTGATGAAGCTGCGGAGAACGGAAGACCAGCTCAACCGAAATTCTTTTATATAACTCGGCCTTTTCGAAGACTTTTTTTGAAATTTTTAGTTCGAGACTGTAACGGTTGGTCAGCTTATCAAGGAAGGTCTTTCTTTTACTAAGGCTGCAGGCTTTTACAAAGTCGCCGATTTGAATACCGAATTTCGGTTTGAATTTTCCGGACTTAATCCACTCAACCATTTCATTTACAATCTCGTTCTGATAATCAGTCAATTTGTGTTGCTGTTGCCATTGAACCAGTTTTGCAATGGTAATAAATCCGCCGGAGATACTATCTACCAGGTCGTTAACTGCATAGGCGGTATCATCTGCCCAATCCATTATCTGGCACTCGATGCTTCTGAATTTATTCAATTCTTTGGGCGAGGAAAATTCACCGCCGTAACTCTTCTTCCCGAAGACAAACTCAATATATTTTTTCTGATCGTTGTATATAAAATGATTTTCAGGATTTTTGAAATTATTAAATAGCGCTTTGTATTTTAGAATTCCATCCAGAAAAGCCCTTGTGGGATTCATTCCGCGCCTGGAATCCTCGGATCTGTAAAACGTTTCTGTTATGAGTCTAAGCGTCTGCGCGTTTCCTTCGAAACCTCCGTAAGGACTCATTAATTTATTAATAGTTCTTTCGCCGGCATGTCCGAACGGGGGATGCCCGAGGTCGTGGGCAAGACAGACCGATTCTACAAGATCGGGGTCAACGTAGAATTCGTCCGATAGGCAATCGGCACACGAGGAACGTAGATAATTGCAAATAGACCGGCCGATCTGAGCAACTTCAATAGAATGTGTAAGACGGGTTCTGTAAAAATCGTATTCACCGGGCAGGAAGACCTGAGTCTTTCCCTGAAGACGTCTGAATTCCGATGAGTGAATAA
>CAZHHG010000004.1:51267-102366 GCA_964532065.1 uncultured Melioribacter sp. | reverse complement strand
TAAATGCGCTGGCAAATATAGATCCTATGACTTCTGCCCCGATCGTAACAATGGAAATGAATTCCGAAGGTGCTCGTGAATGGGCAAGAATAACCGGTTCCAACATTGGTAAGAGATGCGCAATTGTTCTGGACGGACAAGCCTATTCTGCTCCAACAATTCAAAACAAAATTCCAACAGGCAGTTCTCAGATAAGCGGTATCCCAAATCTTGACGAAGCAAAACTTCTCGAAATTGTTCTCAAAGCCGGTGCGCTTCCGGCTCCTATAGATATTATTGAAGAGAGAACAGTTGGTCCATCTCTCGGACAGGATTCAATCAGCCAGGGATTCAACTCAATGTGGATGGGTTATCTGCTCGTAGCTTTATTTATGATTATTTATTATAAAGTAGCCGGCTCTCTTGCAGATATCGGAGTTATAGTTACCATCCTTTTAATACTTGGAGTACTTGCAGGATTCCAGGGAACTCTTACACTTCCGGGTATAGCTGGAATTGTTCTTACTATGGGTATGGCCGTTGATGCCAACGTTCTGATCTATGAGAGAATCCGGGAGGAACTTGAAACCGGTAAAACCGCGAAAGCTGCGGTGGAGAGCGGATTTAAACAGTCATTCTCCGCCATCTTCGATTCCAACATTACAACTTTTTTTACCGGAATCATTCTTTATCAATTCGGCAGCGGCCCTATTCAAGGATTTGCATTAACGCTTATGATCGGAATTGTATCGAGCTTATTCGGCGCGCTTGTTGTTGTTAGGGTTCTGTTTGACTACATGACGTCCAAAGGTTATAAAATTCAAGTCGGTTAATTTTAGGAGAAATTGAATAAATGCGATTATTCGAGAATTTAAATATTGACTTCATGGGTAAAAGACATCTCTTCTACCTTACTTCGTCCATTATCATCATTCTGGGAGTGATTAGTATTTTTACGCGGGGACTCCAATTCGGAATCGATTTTAAAGGCGGATCAGAAATTGCAATCGAGTTTTCTAAGCCAATTGAAATAGGAGAAATAAGAAGTCATGTTGAAAACATTGGTTTAGGAAATGTTGAAGTAAAAACCTTCGGCGGTTCTACAGGAATTCTTTTAAGAACCGAATTACAGGAGATTCCTGCAAACGTTCTGCCCCAGGTAAAAGCAAAGATTGAATCGATTATTTCTAACACATACCCGGGATTACAGAGATCGGTTATCGATTCGACTCAGAATTCTATTACATATTCATTCCCGGATTCAGCGGTTGCCGAAGTTCTTAGTAACAGGCTTTATCAGGCCGGCTTCCAGACTACAAATGTTTCCGAAGAACCATCCAATACGGGTGTCGTTGTACGTCTTGGTATTGCGGATTGGTTAAAAGAAAATTTGATTGAGAAGTATCCCGACAATCCTTTTTCTGTTCTGAAAGAAGAAAAAGTAGGGCCGAAGATCGGAGCGGAGCTGAAACAGGATGCCGTTATTGCTGTTTTTCTCTCCTTAATTGTAATACTGGTATATCTTGGATTCAGATTTAAGTTTACATTCGCTGTTGGCGCAGTAGCTGCATTATTTCACGACGTTCTAATTACACTTGGTATCTTTGCAATTCTTTATGATGTAATACCGGGTTTTAATCTGGAAATAAGTACAAGCGTTGTTGCAGCATTCCTAACGCTTGTCGGTTATTCAATCAATGACACGGTGGTAGTATTCGACAGGGTTAGAGAAAACCTGAAAATTCACAAGACTCTTCCACTGGAAGAAACTATGAATAGGGCAGTTAATAAAACTATGAGCCGAACGGTTATTACAGGTATCACTACACTGTTAACCGTATTAATTCTTATGATTTTCGGCGGGGAGGTTCTTAAAGGATTTGCATTCGCTCTCTTCCTGGGAATTATTGTTGGTACTTACTCTTCTATCTTCGTAGCCAGCGCTCTTGTTCTTGAAGTTGCCAACAGGACAAAACGGAAAATTCAGTTCTAGTAACATTTGAAAACAAAAAAACCGGCAGCCGCCGGTTTTTTTGTGTCCTGAAAATTCCATTAAAAAATTAAACTACTTTTAGAATAATAAAAGTGATATCATCGTACTGGTGAGTGTTTCCCCTGAAAGATTCCAGATCCTCAACCAGTTTCCTGCCAATCTCTCTACAGCTTAAGTCCTTACTCAACTTAAGTAATTCTTTCATTCTCGTTATTCCATATAACTCGCCACTGCTGTTCATTAATTCGGTAATGCCATCAGAGAAAAAGAATAGCAGGTCACCGGAATTTATTGAAAGGGTTATTTCTTCAAGGGATTCGGAAAATATTTCCCCTTTATCAAGACCTACACCAACTCCGCCCGGCTGATACAATTCATATATATTACTATTGATTTTTACAAGAGGAGTATGCCCTGCTCTTGCTATAGTCATTTCCCTTTTACCGAAATCAATAAGTGCGAGTGAAATTGTTATAAACCAGTTCTTTTCAATTTCGTTGTAAATTCTCTTATTAATTTCAGTCAGAATATCCTTGGGTGTCCTTCCCTCTGTGCAATAGAGCTTAACCATAGTTTGAATTTTGGACATATAAAACGATGCGCTTAATCCTTTACCGGAAACGTCGCTAATCACAATAAAGAGCTTGTCGTCGGATATCTTTATCAGGTCGTAATAATCTCCTCCAACATGCATTGCAGGAATCATAGCTCCGTAAACATCCAATCCGGAAATTTTAGGAAACGATTTAGGTAGCAGGCTTTCCTGAATCCTTCTGGCATTCTCAAGATCTCTTTCTATTTTATGCTTATCGAGTTCCGATTCATAGAGACGGGCGCTTTCGATAGATATAGCGGTCTGACTCGCCGCAGCGATGAGTAATTCCGCCTCTTTAAGAGTAAACTGAGATCCGGAATACTTAACACCGAATAAGAGAAGTCCGATTATTTTCGATTTTATTATAAGCGGAACAATAGTAAAAATTTCTTCATCCAGAAGGGCTGAGAATCTTCCGTCCGCCGAATGTTTAAAATCCTGTCTCTCTATTATCGGTTTTTTCCCTGATGCAATTTCGGCCAGGAAAAATTTCTCGATTGCAGAGTTTTCGTCATAAATCTTCAGCTGCGTATTATAAAAACCCTGGTTCCGGACAAGCGAAAAGAATTTTTCCGAATTGTTGTGATTGATCATTATTCCGAAATTGTTAAGCCGGAGGGATTTAACGAACAGCTGTTCGGTTGAGTTAAGTATATTCTCCATTCCGACAATAGCCGATATTTCATTACTGAACTTGAGCAGATTTTTCTGAAACGCGAATTGCTCCGGGTAAAACTTTTCTGTAAGAAGATCCTGGAATCGATCCTTTGTCGATTGAAAAACAATAGCAAAGAGGACAAAAATCACTCCCGCCACAATTCCCTGGTATTCGTCAGTTATTGCCGCTCCAATCTGCTGACCTGCTATATAAATTATAAGGAAGTAGATACCTGCCAGAGAAACCGTAGCTGTACCATAAATAATTGTATTTCTGACAATCTCGCTTACATCCATCAAGGAATATCGGAAAATAGAATAACCGAAAGCCACGGGTAATAAGGCAATTAGAATGATAGGTGTGAAATAGGCCGGATTATTGAATATTAATCCTCCGATAGAAGGTGCCAGAAAATTTGAATAGATAAGAGCGAGAACTCCAACCAGATAAGCAATGAGTATAAAAAAGATCGGAACACGCTCCTGCCGTGTCTTAAGTCTTAGATAACCAATCAACAACAATATGAATCCGACTACAAAACCCGATCCGCTGAAAATTCCAATCCACAAACTGATCTTCATATATAACGATTCGATTCTATACTGATATAAAAAGATTATTTTGATAATCAGAATGAATAAGGAAATTATAACCGGTATGACATAGATTCGAGAGGAAAACCATTTTTTAGTTACATAGAAGAAATCTTTCGGAAAGATCGAGAAGAATTTGAACAGCATGAAGGGAAGAAAGATTGCCGCAAATTGCGAAACATTATCAATTATTAAAGGAATGAATTTGTTTCTGAAGAGTGGATTATCAACAACATAACCTCTGTAAAGCATGGAGACTGATGCGTTGAGAACCAGTACAAGCCCAATCCTGAAGAATAAAGATTGCGTTCTTCCGTTCGGTTTTGCTATTACAACAAAGAAACCGACTATGAGCCAGATTGATGAAAGAAGTACAAAGGCGAGACCCTGAATATTGATAAGTTTTTTTACTAGAACCGGAGTATTAAAGACTTCATTCCCTCTTTTAACGGTATAAGTTGCGTAATCGCCTTTCTGAACTTTATCCAGAATCTGGGTAGCGATGAATGTATCCTTCGCTTTTTTACCGTCGATAGCGACAAGAATATCACCGTCTCTTATACCCGCCTGCCAGGCGACGCCCCCTTCCTTTACCTGATCAAATATTATTTTTACAGAGTCGATGCTTTCCTTCTTCTGCATCCAGAGACATTCATCATTGGACTGAGCTGTGACACTGTAAACAAATATGAAATTAATTGCACTAATTATTGCAAAAAGAAGAGTTATCGCTATAATAAATTTGAGCCGGTGTTTAGCCAGGAATTTTTGAGTTTCATTAAACATTATTTCACCTTTAAAACCAGACAGGTAATATCATCACTCTGTTCAGCTCCAACGGTAAATTCCTCAACCTGAGCTTTTATTTTATCGAGAATAGATTTCGGAGATTCGTTATAAATACTAGAGACAATTTTTTCTAGTTTTTCATCAGAAAATTCCTCTCCGTTTTTATTCATTGCTTCAGTAATTCCGTCTGTAAACAGCACAACAGCCTGCCCCGATTCGAGCTGAATGGTTTCAGAGACGTATGGTATTGTCGTAGGTAAAACTCCCAAAATCATACCGCCTTTCTTAAACTTATTAATTCTACCATTATAGACGTGCAAAGGAGGATTATGCCCTGCATTAACGTAAGTTAATTTTTTAGTATCATTCTCGAAAAGGGCCCAGAAAAATGTAATAAAGCTACCCATAGTTGTATTTTCAGCAACAAGGTCATTCATCAGGTTGGTAGCTTCGGCAAGAGGAAGGTTCTGTTTGCAGATCGATTTAAGAAATGCCTGAACATTAGCCATTAATAGAGCCGCAGGAACTCCTTTACCGGACACATCTGCAATAGCCACAAGCACACGGTTATTGTCCAATTTTACCACATCATAATAATCGCCGCCAACCATTTTGGCCGAGGCGTTATACGCATCAATTTCCAGATTGGAAAATACCGGGAATTTCTTGGGTAAAAGATTTTTCTGAATATTACGGGCGGTTTCGAGATCCTTTTCGAGCCTCTGCTTTTCAAGTGCTTCTGTGAATAATCTTGCGTTCTCAATCGATATAATAGCAAGACTTCCTAATGAAGATACAAATTCTATGTCGGACTTAGTGTAAGCAAGATCGTTCTTACGTTTTCCCAGAATGATAAGTCCTTTAGTTGTATTTTTAATCTGCATAGGAACGATAAGATCCACACCGAGTTCCGCAAAAACTCGAAGATCTCCCGTCATATCCTCTCTATTCAGTGGTCCGCTGAATCTGCCTGCGTGACAATCTTTTAACGCTTTTGAAAGACGCGACTCATCGAAACGGTTTTCGAGAATAGAGAAACTGCCGTCGCTGCATGTTAAAATCGAATATTTGGAAACGAGCATCTGACCAATAAGTGAATAAACAAGGAGCCGGGCAATGTTTTCAACCTGTAAAATTCCGCTGAACTCTTTACCAAGATCGAATAATGAATAGAGCTGGTTAATTTTCCCGTCGAGATCGCGATTTACTTTTTTCAGTTTTTCAACAGTAAGAGAATTTTCAATTGCCGTAGCCCCGACATTCAAAATGGTCTTAAGGAATTCGATGTCTTCGCTGTCATAATTTCTGTTTGTCAGCCTGTTACCAAGGAGCAGTATTCCTTTGGTGCCTTCAGAAGATTTTATTTCCTGACAGATTGGAAAGCCGTTCATTTCAATAAAACTTTTTAATTCCTGATTGGTATTAATGTCGCACTGTGAAATAGCTGGAAAATTGTCTGTAACTTTTTTTAGAATTCCCTTGTGGGATTTAATTTCAAGAATTCCATCATCGTTGAATAAGGCGATTAGACCTTTGGAAGCGTGAAATTTACCGAAACAGGTTAACAGAATATTGTTAAGTGCAAAATTGAGATCGAGACTGGAATTGACCAGATTGCTGAAATCTACAAGAGCTGAAAAATTCCTTAAGGTTGCATTATGATCGGTTGTTTGCATCCCTATTGGGTAAGATATTTAACTAAAATAACTTGATTTTTATTTCCGCTGATAGTGGCATAATTCACTTCATCCATCAGTTTTTTCATCAGAAATATACCAAGTCCGCCGACTTTTTTCTGTTTATAATATTCAACAATATTCGGTTCGGGCACGGAATTAGGATTAAAATGAATTCCTTCATCAATAATCGAAATTGAAAATCTGGTTGAATCGAATTTTATAGAAATTTCTATTTTACCATCCGGTGAGTATTTATAGGCGTGTTTAATAATATTTGTGCATGCTTCGTCAACAGCAAGAATAATTTTGCCGACAGTTTCCTCGTTAAAGCCGCTTTCTTCGGCTGCTTTCCTGGTAAAGTCCCTTACCTGGGAAAGATTGTCGGTACTGCTTTTAACAACAATCTCCTTTTCTATTTTTTTATTAGGGTAAATCAAGACAGGCTCTGCTCATTAAATTTTCTGACGGCTTCATTTTCATCTTTATAGAATTCATAGAGAATAGGAAAACCGAGCAGGTCGAAAATATTATAGACACTCTCCTTCATATTGGAGAATTTAATATCCCCTTTATTTTCCCGCATAGTTTCCACATAGGCCATGAAAACCCCCAAACCTGCACTGCTGATATATTTGAGATCGTTAAAATTAACCACCACTCTAAAATTTTTCTCATCAAGCAGTTTGTTGAATACATTTTCCAGTTCAGGCGCGGTGTGAGCATCAAGATACCCATTTACATCAATTACACTTACGGAACCAATACCCCGTAAGTTGACATTGAAATCCGCCATTAAATACTCCGATTGTTTTTAATTCTTTTTATTCCACTTTATTAAAACTAATGTAATATCGTCATGCTGTGAATGATCTTTGGAAAAAATGGTAAGATCATGCATAAGGATATTCGAAATTTCATCGAGGCTTTTTTCGCGATTCTGATAGATTATCTGTTCGAATCGATCGTATCCGAAGTCCTCGTCGTTCGAATTCTTGGCTTCGGGAATACCATCCGAATAAAACGCAACAATATCATCATTTTTCAATACAATTTGCATTTCTTTTAACGTATTTGCAAATCCGTTGGAATAGTCGAGACCAATTCCTATTCCGTTCGGTTGGAACCTTTCTACTCCGTTGCCTGAACAGACAAAAACAGGGGGATGACCGGCCCGTGCAAAAACAAGTTCGCCGGTTGATTGATTTAGAATGCCATAAACGACAGTTACAAAACTCTTCTTATCCAAACTTTCTTTCAGAATTTCATTTACTTTAATTAACAGATCCCGGGGATTTAGAATTAATTTGGAGAGCGATTCAAATATTCCTTTAACTTCCGCCATAATAAAAGCTGCGGAAATCCCCTTACCGGAAACATCAGCAACAACGAATGCAAGCTTATCATCCGCTATATTAAAAAAGTCGTAATAATCCCCGCCGACTTCAAATGCGGGAACAAAGAGAGCGGCAACTTCAAAATCGCGTGATACAGGAACATGATCCGGCAGAATCTTTCTCTGAATGTCCCTTGCAACATCGAGTTCTTTTTCCAGTCTTTCTTTCTCAATCGACTCCGCAATAAGTTTAGCATTTTCAAGAGCTACTGCGGCATAGTCGGCAAATGCCTGTAGTGATCTCTTCTCATCCTCGTCAAAGTTGACATCCTTATGACGGGCAGTAATAAGGAATCCATTTACCTGACCTTGAAGCTTAAGAGGAGCTATAGCAATCGATCGGAATTCTTTCATAACGGATTTAAGTTCGGAGCTGACGGAATCGAAGTAAATTGTCTGGACCCGCTGCTGATCCTGATCCTCCGAATTTAACAGGATTTTGGTAAGCTTATCGGCTTCAACATAACCGATATTGTTAACGGAATTTAATTCCATTTCATTTTCATTTTTGGTAACAAGCCATGCAGCATAAGAATTACAGACCTTAGTTGTTATTGAGGTAACTGTATCGGCCAGTTCTTTAAAGTCGAATACCTGTGTAATCAGTTTAGTAAGATCCATAAGGGAGGAGACTTCTTCGGCTTTCCGGTCGAAGGCCTCCGCTGTTGGAAGATGAAAAAGTGTTGTAAAAAAGATTACACCGAAATAGATCATACCGTAAATCATGGTAAGACTTAGTATTGAATAGAGTCCGGGCGAAAAATTTACGATAATCTGCCGAATAGTATTGGTGTCGCTTAACAATCCGAAGTTGAGAGCAAAAAGAATTGATAAAATTATCGAGATAATCAAAAGGTAGAGCTTCTGTTTTTTAACAAGGAAAGCAATCCACGCTACGCGGAGAGAATTCAGGCTTATCAGAACAATCGATACGACAAAGAAAGCATTATAAGGATAGTCGAAATTCTCGTCTATTTTAAACAAAAGGTTGGAAAAAAACGTAAGCGCGAAAAAAACCTGCATTGTATTGAAATATGTGCGCGGATCCTTTTTCTGCCTGAGAAAAAAGAGTTCTCTGAATGACGCAAGTATATAAACAAGTGTAGCAATAAAGACAAAAATTATTAGTATCGAAAAGAGAGAATTAAAAATATTCAGGTTTGCACCCGGTTCCGCCAATGGCCCGAGTATCGAGTCCGAAACAGAAATAATAAAAAATATTAAAGCGGCCAGTATTCCGGCATTTAAAACCAGCGTTAAAGGTGAATCCGTTTTCGAACTAAGAAACGGCTGGATATAAGAAAGGACAAAAAACAGTACCAGGAAAATAAGTATTTCATTAATTACAGAGAGAACAAGAGTACCGTGAGATGGAAATACAAGATTAAAGAGGAAAAGAAGTATGGAAGTTAGAATTGCATTTTCCAGACCTTTTGCGCGCATCAGATTTTTAGAATTATTATTACTCATTAATTCTGGGACAACTCTTTTTTATTAGCTCTATTTATTTCCGGATGAATCTTTCGGTAAAACTTTGCTTTTAATTTTTCTGGGCAAGGGTTCATTCAGGTATTGTTCTTTACGTTTCTTAACCGAATCCGATAATTGCTTTTCAAATGCTTTAGCCATCGAATCCATCTTTGCCCCGAATTTTTCCAAATCCTGAATATTACCTTTTGAAACCATTTCAATTGCCTGCCTGGCAAAAGCTTGAGGATTAAAATTAAACTGAAATTCGAGGGATTCTTTATTTTTCGGTGGTTTTGGCGGTGGAATTGGCGATCTGCCTGTGTAATTATTTTTATGATCCTCCCAATTAACCGTCAGCATTCTCAGTTTATCGGCTGCTTTCTTCAGATTTGCTTTTATACTATCGTTTAAAACGGCTGAACTATACGCGGTTAAATCATCTAAAGGAATAACGACTTTAACAAAATTGGAATCGAACTGATGGACAAATATTCTTTCTCCTTTTTTTACACTTCGTTTCGAACGACTATCATGTCTTTCAGGTTCATACTCAATTTTAATATGCTTCAGTTTATCTTCCGCAAATTTACGCTCCAGCTCCAAATCTTTTAATTTGTCAAATTCTCTTGTGTCGATTTCAAATTCAGTTTGAAGAACAGTATCGGGTGTGATAAAGATATAATCGTTACCAGGAAATTCTTTGGCAGAAGCAGTAAAAGTAGTCAGGTTTTTGCCGCTAAGTAATTTATTCTGCATCTGGAAAAGCTTATTGGCTTTTTCATAATTGACCTGTTCCGAAAAGGCAATCAGATCCGCAAGGACAGCCTTTTGTAAATCACCCAATTTCGGATTTATTGCAAGAGCATTCTTTTCGTTTGTGAGTACTGAAAGATAAATTTCTTTTTTATATGTATTTAAAATTGAGTCCGCTTTCAATTTATCCACAGGTGAAAGTTCAAGGAAATCGGCATAACTATTATAATTGTAAGTATTGGGATTAAAAGTTGAAGGTTTAATTTCATAGACCTGGTTACCGCTAATTTCATCGGAGACCAGAAGAACCCTGTTGTTTTCCTTATCGATAGGAAGACTCTGATATAAGGCAAAGTTAAAGACGTCTTCGTTGGATATTTCGGTAGTAGCAAAAAGAGGTTTCAGGTTCTGGGCATAGAAGGAAACAAGGTTATTCTTTCCCTCTTCAATTAATCTGTTTATATCGCGCTTGTTGTATCTGAAAAAGATCATTAAGAATAGAGTTAGAATAATGAGGGATGAAACCGGGAGGTATTTTTTAATGAATTCTTTCAGGTTTTTATTTTCATTTACTTCTTGCATCTCAAGCTCTTAATTCCTTTTGATAAGGTTCCAATAGAAATTTCAGACTTTCGCGTGCCCGGAAAATCCTCGATTTTATCGTTCCGACCTCAGTTCCCAGCTGATCGGCTATTTCCTTGTAACTTAATCCATCGATATCTCTAAGAACTAAAGGAATTCTTAGTTTTTCCGGCAACCTTGCAATAGCGTTCTGAACAAGTTGTGGAATATCGTAATTTTCACCGGTAGGACCGGTTGGATACTCCCTGTCGGAATCTCCGATAGGGACAAAAATACTCCTTACTTTTTTCTTACGCAGATAGTCTCTGCATTTATTTACAGTAATTCTATATAACCAGGTTGTAAATTTGGATTCAAACCTGAATTCTCTGATCTTATGGTAAACACTTATAAATACATCCTGAGAAATATCATCTACATATTCAGTATCACCCAGAGTAACAAATACAAGGTTTCTCACCTTTTCTTTATGCTTGATAACGAGAGTTCTAAAAGTACTTTCGTCTCCATTGATAAAGTTTCTGATCAGCCCAAAGTCTTCGTCGGCTTCCGCAGAGTTTTCTCTCGGTTCTAGATTTTCCCTGTCCTTTTGTAAATCCATTCTTTTAGACGATATTTTTTTGGTTATGTTCCAAAAGTAAAATTAATCAAATTGTCTGAAAGGGTACCAATAAAAACTTTATTTTTAACATAGGATTCAATAATTTATCTGCCAATATAAATATTTGTTGAGAATAATATTCAATAACCATTTTTAAAGTAAAAACATTAATTTGCGCACAATACAAAACATTTTTTAGAAAACTCTCGGGAGAACACATGAAAATCAAAACATCAGAAAAATACGGAGCAGTAATAATCGAATTAAAGGGGAATGTAATGGGTGGACCTGAAGCTCAGGAATTCAGCACCCTGCTCCATAAATTACTGGATGAAAGTAAAAAGAATATTGTGGTTGATCTGGCCGACTGCAAGTTTATGAATAGCTCAGGACTCGGTATGTTAATCAGCGGTTATACAACTATCAAAAACGGCGGAGGCTCGTTAAAACTGGCCAATGCGACAGAAAAAATTGAAAGTTTACTTGTAATCACAAAACTTATAACAATATTTGAACACTTTAATTCGGTTGATGAAGCAGTAAGCAGTTTTAAATAAGAGTTCGGAAGATGATCTCGGAAAGATTTTAGATAGATAGTATTCAAAGTTTTTTACTGTTATGTCAGATTCTCCTTCCTCTGCTAAAATCTTTTCGGGTAATTTCCGGATAAATCCTACCAAAATTTCTTTTACTTATCGGGGTTAAAATGAGTGTTAGTATTATTGTGGGAAGCCAGTGGGGTGACGAAGGCAAAGGGAAAATCGTCGATATTCTTAGTGAGCGATTCGAAATTGTTGTAAGATATCAGGGTGGTGCGAATGCCGGTCATACTGTTCAAATAGGCGACAAACAATATATTCTTCACTTGATCCCATCGGGAATATTAAGAGAGAACGTAATCTGCGTGATAGGAAACGGAGTCGTTATTGATCCGAAAGCATTACTTGATGAAATATCTATCCTGGAAAAATCCGGTATAAATATTAAAGGAAGATTATTTATAAGTCAGAATGCCCATTTGATTATGCCTTACCACAAGCTTCTCGATTCGATAAGTGAAAACACATCGACAAAGATCGGAACAACCGGCCGCGGGATAGGGCCCTGTTATATTGATAAATATGCCAGGAAAGGAATTCGAATAGTAGATTTGCTCGATAAAAAAGTACTCGAAGAAAAAATAAAATTTAATATCGAAGAAAAGAACAACATCCTAAGAAAAGTTTATAATCACGAGGAACTGGACGTAAATGAAATTATTAAAGAGTATGTCGAGTTTGATCAGATTATAGATCAATATATAACGGATGTACCGAGCTATTTAAACAACGCTATCAGCGAGGGGAAATCAATTCTACTGGAAGGTGCACAAGGAACGCTATTAGACGTTGACCACGGGACATACCCATTCGTCACTTCTTCGAACCCGACTTCAGGAGGTGCTTCTACCGGCTCAGGGATTCCCCCCACAAAAATTTCCTCCGTTATCGGCATTGTAAAAGCTTATACTACGAGAGTGGGACTTGGACCATTCCCAACAGAATTATTCGGTAAGGAAGGTGATAAATTGAGAGAGGTTGGCGCTGAATTCGGAGCAACAACGGGACGGCCGAGGAGATGCGGCTGGTTCGATGCCTTCCTATTGAACTACTCAAGAATGATTAACGGAATTGAGAGAGTTGCAATTACCAAGCTTGATGTACTTAGTTACCTTGACGAAATAAAAGTCTGTATTGCATATGAGATAAACGGAAAGAGGTTAAAACACTATCCCACCGATGTAAATAAAATGATTCAGGTAACTCCGGTCTATGAGACTTTGCCGGGATGGAAAAAAGATATATCCTCTATAACTGAATACGACGAACTTCCCGAGCAAGCAAAGAATTATTTGTCGTTCATTTCTCACCAAAGCGGATTTGAAATAAATTTTATATCAGTCGGGCCCAGAAGACAACAGACAATAGAATTGTAGAAATTTGTACAAATTAATGTAATTCTACTGCCTGATTGATTTATTGATTTTCTATTGACCAAGCAATTCCATTGAGGTGTTTATGAAGTTGAGCAGCGGTCCTGCCGCAATGAATCTCAAGATTATTCTTCTTGTAATCGGTGTAACAATTTCTTTAGGAACACTTTTCTACACGCAAAACCTTGTTAGTAAGCTTCAGGAAAGAGAACGCCAGATAGTACAACTGTATGCCAATAGCCTCGAATATGCGGCCAGCTCCGATAATATAAGCAGCGATTTCACTTTTATTTTTGAAAACATTATTCGAAGAATCGATTTCCCAATGATTGTTACTGATGGGTATGACAACATTATATCCGACGAGGAAGGTAAAGGATATAAAAATATTATCATTGACGATGAAAAAGATAAAAGCGAGATACAAAAAATCCTTAATGAAACTTTAAGAGAATTAAGTGCAATTCATTCCCCGATTCATGTAAAAATCCCCGATGGTACTGTTATTCAAAAAATCTATTTCGGGGACTCCGACATAATAAGACAATTAAAATACTACCCCTACTTACAGATCCTTTTCGCTTTGTTATTTATAATGATTGCTTACTCAAGTTTCAGTTATATAAAACGGAGTGAACAAAGTAATATATGGGTCGGGATGTCGAAAGAAACAGCTCATCAGCTTGGGACACCCATATCAAGTCTTCTGGGATGGAACGAAATCTTAAGGATGAATTACGACAACCCGGATAAAGTTCTCGACTGCGTAGAAGAGATAGGAAGCGACTTAAACCGGTTAAATAAAATTACGATGAGGTTTTCAAAAATCGGTTCGAAACCGGATTTAACAGAAGACTCACCATTTGAGGCAATTGAAAGAGTAATAAAATATTTTGAAAGACGATTACCCCAGCTTGGGAATAATGTTACTATTTCTATTGAGGGTGACCGTTCGGTAAAATCCAGACTCAATTCCGAATTATTCGAGTGGGTGATAGAGAATTTAATAAAGAATTCTCTCGACGCAATAGAGAATAAGCATGGTAAGATTGATTTTATTTTAACAACAAATAGGGACATGATTGAAATTGAGGTAACGGATAACGGTAAAGGAATAGAACATAAGCGACGCCGGGAAATTTTCAGACCCGGGTATTCAACTAAACGGCGAGGCTGGGGATTAGGTCTTAGTTTATCAAAGCGAATAATTGAGAATTACCATAAAGGGAAAATTTTTGTTAAGCAGTCTATCATCAATGAAGGAACAACATTTAAGATAATACTGAAGAAGTCGGAAAATATTACCTGACGATTTTTCCGGTACCTCCCTGCTTTCAGCGCACAATTCTTAAAATTCAATAATTCTTATGATTATTTTCTCCTTTTTTAGCTGGTTTTCGAGCTTATTTCATTTGAGTTTTATTTGATCGAAAGCGAAATCGCATGGTATAATCTTTGTTATTTATATAGCGGTCAACTTTTTGACTACACATAAGCACCCTCTGTATACAAATCTAACTGCTGTGGAAGCGCCCTCGACCACAGCAGTTTTTTTATACCCGGTCCACAAAAGACCTTTCACAAGAAATGACCACCAAATAATCGGTATTATTTATTAAATTTAGCTCCATCTTATTGAAGGGATTTATGATGTCGGCTAAAAAGAATCGTCCATCCTGGGATGAGTATTTTTTAAAAGTTGCAATGCTGGTCTCGGAGCGAGCTACATGCCCGCGTATGCATTGCGGCTGTGTGCTTGTGAAAGATAAACAGATTTTATCCACCGGATATAACGGTTCGATCCCGGGCGATCAGCATTGTGAGGATATTGGCTGTATGGTTGTGGACAATCACTGTATTCGTACTATCCATGCTGAAATGAACGCTATTCTGCAGTGTTCTTCACACGGAATCAGCACTGAGGGTTCTACAGCATATATTACAAATATGCCGTGTACAAATTGCTCCAAAGCACTTATAACTGCCGGAATAAAACAGATTGTTATTTTTTCGGATTATCACGATACACTTGCCGAGGAATTTTTCTCGAAAGCAAAAGTAGAAATTAAAAGACTGCCGATGCCGGATAATTTAATTCACTATGATCTGGATTCATTCACATCTGCAAAAAAAATAAAATAATAATTTACAAATTGATGCGGGATTAATAATAAAATCTCATTCAGAGAAAACATTATGCAGCACTCCAAGGAATTTTTAAAAAAATATATGAACGCGGATAATTTTTTCAACCGCGATTTAAGCTGGCTCGAATTCAACCTCCGGGTTCTTGAAGAAGCACTTAACCCGGATTTACCCCTGCTGGATAAAATAAAATTTATATCGATCTTCTTTTCCAACCTCGATGAATTTTATATGATACGAGTATCGGGTCTGAAAGAACAGATTAGAGCAAACGTTTTTGATGTATCGATAGACGGATTAACTCCCCATGAACAGCTCCGGCAGATCGAAAAAATTCTTCAGCCCATGTTAAAGCAGATTTACGATTACTGGAGGGAGAAGATTATTCCTCAATTAAACGAGAATAAAATTTTTATTTGCGAATTGAATCAGCTCTCAAAAGAGGAAAGGGATTCACTTAATAAATACTTTCTTAAAGAGGTCTACCCTATTCTTACACCTCTCGCTTTCGATCCCGGAAGGCCATTCCCATATATTTCGAATCTTAGCCTGAGCTTTGCAATACTTGTAAAAAGGCCAAACGGAGAAAAGAACTTCGCCAGGGTTAAGGTTCCGAGTATTCTTCCTCGGCTGCTCAGGATAGATTCCCTGATCAAGTCCAAACATCCTAACGGCGGAACCAATGGCAGCTTTAAGTATATCTGGATCGGCGATTTAATTCGATCAAATTTGAACATCCTCTTTCCCGGAATGGAGATAGTAGAAGCATACAGGTTCCGGATTACACGGGATACGGATCTCGAAATACAGGAGGACGAAGCTGACGACCTTTTACAATTGATTGAAGAAAATATAAAACAGAGAAAATTCGGTTCCGTTGTCCGGCTCGAAGTGGAAAAACAGATGCCGGAATATATGATCGAAACGTTAATAGAAAATCTTGAAATCGACAGGAACGATCTCCATATAATAGATGGAAATCTAGGATTGAGCGACTTAATGACAATGTACGATCTTCCTCTTCCGCATCTAAAAGAGAAAGCATTCCATCCGGTTATTCCTGATCTTTTTATGGAGGAGGAGAACATCTTTTCCCTTATAAAGAGAAAAGAAATTTTGCTTCACCATCCGTATGATTCATTCTCGCCGGTTGAAGATTTCATAAAAGAAGCATCACGCGATCCGGACGTTCTGGCAATTAAACAGACCCTATATAGAGTCGGATTAAATTCCCCTATCATTAAATACCTTATTGAAGCCGCAGAGAGAAAAAAACAGGTTGCGGTACTTGTGGAACTTAAAGCAAGGTTTGATGAAGAGAACAACATATTCTGGGCACGAGAGCTTGAAAAAGCTGGTGTACACGTGGTTTACGGTTTGTTAGGACTTAAAACTCACGCAAAGATGTCGCTTGTAGTAAGGCGCGAGACCGACGGAGTTCAGAGGTATGTTCATTTGAGTACTGGAAATTATAATCTGTCTACTGCAAAATTATATACAGACCTGGGATTATTTACTACCGATGAGGATATATGTGCGGATGTTTCGGAAATCTTTAATTACCTCACTGGTTATTCCGAACAAAAAAGTTACCGTAAACTTTGTGTTGCTCCAATTAATAAACGTCAACGCTTTCTTGAATTGATTGAAAGAGAAATTAAAAATGTAAAGTCCGGCGGCAAGGGACATATAATATTCAAGTTGAACTCGCTGGTAGATCCTCTACTTATTGCGGCATTATACGAAGCATCGAACCGGGGTGTTAAGGTTGATTTGATTGTGCGGGGCGTTTGTTGTTTAATTCCTTCAGTCCCGGGTTTGAGTTCGAATATCAGAGTAATTAGCATTGTCGGCAGATTCCTTGAGCACAGCAGGATCTATTATTTTTATAATAACGGTAAAGAGGAGTTTTATTTAAGCAGCGCTGATATTATGCAGAGAAATCTGGATCGAAGAGTTGAAACAACTTTCCCTGTTTACGATGACGACCATAAACGCTATTTAAAGGAGATGATACTAAATACCTGTATGGCCGATAACGTTAAAGCACGTGTGTTACTGCCAACCGGAAAATATGTATTCAACCGGCGTGTGTTTAATGAGGAGGCGTTCAATCATCAGGAATTTATGATGGACTATACAATTAATAAGTCAGGTATTTCAAAGCAGCAGAAATTGAAAAACCGTTAATCACTCCGGGAGCCTTATAGAAAAACCGAGGCTGCCGAACCATTCAGATTGATCATGGAATAATAGAGTGCCGACTGAAAAATCGATCTGAATATTTTCCTTTTGTAAAAATTTAATTCCCGCATCTAGGTTGTAATAAGAATTAATCCGTCCATTTAAATCACCGTACATTTCAATAAAGATTCCGATTCTGTCATTCAAAGCGTAACCCAGAGCAGCAGAATAGAAATAGAGAACCCGGTTAATTTGACTGTCATCTTCAAATCCAAGATTTAATCCGAGGTCAATTCGGCTGGTCAGTTTCTGTTCAAGACTGAGAGATATACCGGATTCCAGGCGATCCGGCCTTAAGTTCTGATTACCGTGAGGCAGATTAATGTTAACAATTAATGCCGCATTTGTTAATAACTCCTGTTCATTTCTGAACTGGAACTTACTGCCAAAGTAAACTCCCTGAATTCCCTTGATCGAAGATTCAACATCGTTAATTTTCGATCTACCGGAAAAATACTCGGCGCCAAATCTCAATTCGACAGACTCACTCAATCCGTATCTTACAAGCGTACTTCCTAATATTAAATTCTGATTTTCAATTTTGACATTATTTTCTGTAAATGACTGTTTTTGGAATAAGAAACCGATTTCGACCTGAATAGAATTAAGAGGAACCACCTGTGCCGATTCTGTTTGATCCGGCCTGTCCGTAGTCAACGGAGGTATTCTACCCTGAGCAAATAACTGAAGAAACGGAATTAGTAACAGTACAAAAATATTTTTAATTGCACTTGTGCCCATTTTAATTTCCGATGAAAATTCTCCATAACTGTGCAACAAAAAAGCATACTGTTAAACCGAGAAATACCGGAAGCAATGCTGAAAAGAGAGTCCATTTTAAACTACGGGTCTCTTTATAAATTGTATAAATAGTTGTTGAACAGGGATTATGTAATAAACTGAAGAGCATCAGGTTTACACCTGTTAAGGCGGTCCATCCGCTAGTTTTCAATATGGAAGCAACATCGCCAACATTATCCAGCTCAAACAGAACACCGGATCCGGAACCGAAATCAGTAATTCCATAGACAAGAACTGACAACATCAATATGGTAGGAATAACAATTTCATTTGCAGGAATTGCTATGATATAAGCGAGAATAATGATCCCGTTTAATCCAATAAAGATTGCAAATGGATCGGCAAACCGTACAAAGTATTCTGCCAGACTAACATCATTAATTGAAATATTGGAGACCAGCCATATAACCATACCCGCAGGAATTGCAAAAACTACGGCTCTCCATAAGACAAAGATAGTCCGATCTATTAATGATGTGTATAGAGTTTGTAATATTCTGGGTGGCCTGTATGGTGGCAGTTCAAGACTGAATGCTGATGCTTCCCCTTTAAGAACTGTTCTGGATAACATCCATGAAACAATCAGGCTAAATAGAATTCCCAGAATAGCAACAGCTACAACAGCGGCAGCAGAAGCTATTCCACCCAGCAGAGGTGGAACCAGGCTCCCGATGAAAATTGTAGCAATCAAAATTTGAGTGGGCCAACGTCCATTGCAAAGTGAAAAGTTATTGGTGATTATTGCAATCAGTCTTTCACGGGGACTATCGATAATTCTTGCGGCGATCACTCCGGCAGCATTGCATCCGAATCCCATTGTCATTGTAAGTGCCTGTTTACCGTGAGCACCAACGCGCTTGTATAGATTATCCATATTAAAAGCAACTCTTGGGAGATATCCAAAATCTTCCAGAAGGGTAAACATCGGAAAAAAGATTGCCATTGGCGGAAGCATTACACTTACAACCCATGCCATTGACAAGTAAGCTCCGTCAATTAATAAACCATTTATGTACCATGGAATGCCTGCCGAATTTAACAGTTCTTTTAATACCGGATGAATTGTTTCAACCAACAGACTAGCAAGAAGACCGGAAGGATAATTTGAACCAACGATGGTAAGCCAGAAGACAAAAGATAAAAGCAGCAGCATAATCGGGAATCCGGTCCATTTGCTTGTCACTAATTTATCAATCATCCTATCCATACTATAGTTCGACTTACTATCCGGAGTAGAAACAACTTTACCGGCAATTGTTTCTGCATCCTTATAAATTGATTCCATAACAGAATCAATGAAATGATCACCTATCTCCCATCTGTATTTTTTAGCGCTTTTCAGAATTGCATCATTGTTCACCATTTCATTCATAAAATTCACCTATTTACCTGAGTCTGATTTGATATTGTAAGCAGGCCGATCTCACCGGAACGGACAGCATCAATTATTGTCTGATCCCCCTCAAGTAACCTAAGGGCAATCCACCTTGAATTTGGTAATCCGGGGAATCTCCCGGAGATTTTTTTACTGAGGTCCTCAACAGCATGTGAAACACCTTTAATTTTTGTACTTATCCGATGAGGCCGGCAGGTATACTCCCCTGATGCAACCATGTAAATGTTTTTTAATAACTCAGGAATTCCAGTATTCTGACGTGCTGCGCATGGAATTACGGGGATACCAAGTTCTTTAGAGAGAGTACGGTCGTCTATTTCTATTTTATGCCGTATTGCTTCATCGATAAGGTTCAAACATAGAACTGCTCTATCGGTTATCTCAAGTACCTGAAGCACCAGATTAAGATTTCTCTCCAGTCTGGTAGAGTCTACGACAATTACAGTTACATCCGGCTGACCGAAGAGAATAAAATCCCGTGCAATTTCTTCATCCGTACTGGTTGAAAGGAGTGAATAGGTACCCGGCAAGTCAACAATTTTAAATCGCTTTTCAGAGTAGAGAAATCCTCCTTCGGCTCTTCCAACTGTTTTTCCGGGCCAGTTTCCCGTATGCTGTCTTAATCCGGTCAGACTGTTAAAAACCGTACTTTTACCTGTATTCGGATTTCCTGCAAGTGCAATTACAAAATCATAGTCGGTCATATCAACACCAAGTTTAATAAGGTTATTGATGTTGTGAGCTGGACATGTTGCACAATTTATATTTTCATTTGATTTCATAGTTTATACTTTCCTGATAAAAATTTTGCTGCTCTGGTTTTTTCTAAGAGCAATAGTAGAACCTCTGATTTCAAAAGCTGTTGGATCACCTCCGAGACTCTTTAACTGTGCCCTTATTAAAGTTCCGGGGACTATTCCAAAGTCGAGCATTCTTCTTCTTTGCTGGCCTCTTAGGGCACGGCTTAGTCCAACTACTAAAGCTTCCTCCCCTTCCGAAATATCAGCCAGAGTTTCAAATGATTGATCGATATCATCGGTTTCTTTAACCGGTTGAACCTGAACATTCAATGCAAGGATGGGTGATAAAACGGATTCTTCACCATTAGATTCGAACTTGATCCGGTCTTTATTTTTTTCAACAATCCGTACAAGCATTCCGGGATATAGACCCTGAGCCACCAGCTGGGAATATATTTCTTTCGGTTCGTCTTCAAGATGCAATATCCTTCCGAATTTACCTTCCGATAATTCCGGGAGTGAAATTCCGGAGATAACAGGTATTTCACCTGCTTCATCAGGAATCGGATCGCCGTGCGGATCTTTCAGCGGATTACCTAATTTTGCAGCAAGTAGATTGGTCTCATCGACTGATAATTCATGCTCTTTCAATTCAGCTAATGAATGCCACTCGGTTTCTTTTACGCTGGTATTATCGGCCAAATATTTTTCCCACAACCTATGGATTCTTATTATTCTTAGAGCATAGGATCTTCCTTCATTTGAAAGGAGAATCCTGTCTCCGGACCGACTGATTAAACCTGATTCGGCCAACCGGAATATGAGTCTGTTTGATTGAGATATTGAGATTGACAGGTTACCGCTTAAACTGCTCGGCGAACAATCGACTGATTTGTATTCACAGTCGTATAAATGTTTCAATGCATCTTCAAGAAACATTTTTTCATCCTGTATTTTTACTCTTTTCCATTTGTCGGTTAAGCCCTTACCCGGATAAAAAATAATTACTAAAAGCAGGATGAAACCGGCTCCTATTGAAAGCAATATAATTGGACTCATAAATGACTCAAGCTGTTTTTTTAATAGGGATTACAAAAACACTATCAGTTATTTTTTTGCTAAGTGATAATTCAGTATTGTTGAATTTAACCGTCATCGAATTATCAAAGCTAAGTTTAGCAATTATCTCGAGTTTTGAACCTAATAGCAGCCCGGCTTTTACAAGATAATTAATCAATTCGCTGTCTTTATCGTTCACACTTACAAATTCATATTTACTTCCAACATCAGTATCCGATAATTTTAAAAGGTTTGGAAGTTTCGGCAGCGTCCCATTCTTTTTAGGAATAGGATGACCATGCGGATCAAAATCCGGATAATTTAAAAAATGATCAATTTTATCGATGAGAAAGTCGGAGCTATGATGTTCTAATTTTTCCGCTTCATCATGTATTTCACTTAATCCTAATCCTAGCACCTTCATTAGAAAGAGTTCCCACAATCGATGCCGCCGGATTATCTTCAGAGCGATTTTTTCACCTTTGGATGTCAATTCCATCCCTCTATATTTTTCATAATTAACCAGACCCTGCTTCGATAGCTTTTTTGCCATATCGCTGATAGCTGCATTAGATACAGATAGATCCGTTGCCATTTGTGATGTTGTGGCACCGTTTCCCATCGTCATTCTCTGGTTAAGGATTGTCTTGAGATAATTCTCTTTTGATACTGTTGACATATATTTAAGTAATTTTTGTTTCTAATTTAAGTATACTTAAAAATATAGTCAAGCTTCCGTTAATATTTTCTAAGCGGTCTTCATCCGTACTAATTTCTGCATCTGTATACGAAGCTAAAAAATTCCTATTTTTACATTCAAAATTTCCGGAGATTTTAATGTCAATAGTTAATAAAGAGACCGTACTGACCGCGTTAAGGAAAGTAAATGATCCTGATTTACACAGGGACCTTGTTTCTCTTAATATGATTAAAGAAATAAATGTTGATAAATCCAAAATTCATGTCGTTGTAGAGCTTACTACACCTGCCTGTCCATTGAAGGATAAGATAAAAGATGATTGTATTGAGGCAATCAAAAATGTAGTTCCTGATTCTTATACAATTTCAATTGAAATGAC
This sequence comes from uncultured Melioribacter sp., assembly GCA_964532065.1. GTDB lineage: Bacteria > Bacteroidota > Ignavibacteria > Ignavibacteriales > Melioribacteraceae > DSXH01. The sequence continues at coordinate 79,845 of CAZHHG010000004.1, read as the reverse complement.
AGCAGCGGTAAGAGGTAATACCGACAATAGACTTAACTCTTTATTACCAGGAGTAAAAAATACTATTGCCGTGGCAAGTGGTAAAGGAGGTGTTGGTAAAAGTACCGTCGCTGTTAATCTTTCTCTTGCACTCGCAAAATTAGGTGCAAAAGTCGGATTGATTGATGCAGATATATATGGACCAAGTATTCCTTTGATGCTCGGAATTAAGGATAAACCTCAAATTTTTCAGGACACACAAACCGCAAAAATGGTTCCGCTGGAAAATTATGGAATTAAAGTAATCTCGATCGGCTTCCTGATCGAAGACGACGCTCCAGTTATATGGCGCGGTCCTATGGCAAGCGGTGCAATTAAACAATTCATGTCGGATGTCCACTGGGGCGAACTCGATTATCTGGTTTTCGATCTACCTCCGGGTACCGGAGATATCCAGCTCACTTTAGTTCAGACAATTCCTTTGAGCGGTGCTGTTGTAGTTACAACTCCCCAGGACATGTCTTTAATAGATGTTAGAAAAGCTATCAAAATGTTTCAGCGGGTAAATGTACCCATTCTTGGGATTGTTGAAAATATGAGTTATTTTATTGCTCCCGATACAGGCAGGAAATATGACATTTTCGGTTCAGGTGGGGGAAACCGGTTGGCAAGTGAACTGTCTATTCCATTATTAGGGGCTATACCAATCAATCCTAATATTCGGGTTGGAGGAGACGGAGGCAAACCGATAGTTTTTGATTCACCGGAATGCGAAGAAGCACAGAAAATTATAGAGATAAGTAAAAATCTGGCAGCCCAAATAAGTATCAATAATATTAATGCTAAGATCCCCAATATTGAAATCTCTATGTGAGATTAGTAAAGGAGAGAATAATGAGTGATGTAATGAAAGAAAAAGTTTTAAAAGCTCTTGATACAATAAGACCCTATTTGAAGGCGGACGGCGGTGATGTAGAACTTGTTAACGTATCTCAGGAAGGAATTGTTGAAGTTAAACTAACAGGGGCTTGCGTCAATTGCCCTATGTCCCAAATGACGCTACGCGCCGGCGTAGAAAGAGCTTTAATCCGTGAAGTGCCCGGAATTAAAAGAGTCGAAGCTGTTAACTAGCAGTTTTTTATTAATCAATTTTAAATCAGGTTTGATATGAGACAAAAAATCGTTGCCGGTAACTGGAAAATGAATAATGACCTCCAGTTATCAATCAGGTTGGTATCGGAGATTAAAAATTTAATTGGAACAAAAAAATTTAACACTAAGATTATAATCTGTCCTGCATTCATTTCTTTAGATACTGTAAAAACACTAATAAAGAATTCAGAGATTCTATTAGGTGCTCAGAATATGTATTATGAAGAAAACGGTGCTTTTACAGGGGAGGTGTCCCCTTCGATGCTAAAAAGTGTTGGTTGTGAATATGTTATTTTAGGCCATTCAGAACGAAGGACAATTTTTTCTGAATCAAATCTGTTGATTAACAAAAAGATAAAAGCTGCTTTAAATAATAATTTGAACCCTATTTTTTGTGTAGGAGAAAGCCTTTCTGAAAGAGAGCAAAACAAAACGTTTTCTGTTATCGAGAAACAAATAGTAAAAGGTTTAGCGGAAATAAGTGAAAATGATCTGCAAAATCTAATCATTGCTTACGAACCAGTTTGGGCTATCGGGACCGGTCGAAATGCAACTCCTGAACAGGCACAGGAAGTCCATGAATTTATTAGGGAACTGATCGCAAAACTTTATTCTAAAAAATATTCAGAAACTTTGATAATTCAATATGGTGGAAGTGTAAAACCTGAAAATTCAAGGAGTTTAATGAGTCAGCGGGATATTGATGGTGCTCTGGTTGGAGGGGCTTGCTTGAAAGCTGAATCATTTATCCAGATTATTGAATCTGCCGAATAAAATTTTAAAATGATTGGAAAACAGGCGAATTTCCAATAATCCTGAATTGAAATGCCCTCATTTTTTTAGTATATTTAAGGGTTTATTTGGATAATTCACCATAAAATGACAAAAATTACAAGATTCGCCCTATTTTGTTCGATTCTATTAATTTCCTCCTATTCAACCGCACAAATTCGAATAAAACCACTGATTCATCATTCTGAGAATATTGATTCCAGTTTAATTAAAATTTCTTCAACAAGGATTGTTAAACCGTTAGCAGGCGAATGGCGGGTCTTTTCAAACGGAAATGAAAAGGGTGATGCTAAAACAACAATCCCATTTATTTTTGAAGGTGCAGAATCCCTTATTCTGGAAAAAGAATTATACTTTACTCAATCTGAAATTGAGAATTCGGTATTCAAACTTCACTTTCCGGGAATTAATTATTTTGTTGAGATTTCTTTAAACGGTAACAATATTTTTAAGAAATCCGGTGGCGAGATTCCTTTTGAAATGGATCTTCCCGAAGATATTATTAAGTCCGATCTACCGAATAAATTGCAACTCAAAATCGACACGCGACTGAATTCAAATGAAACGATCCCGGTTAATCAACGATTCTTATTCCCGAGGAATAACAAAGGAATATTAAGGAATATCAATCTTATCATTCTCCCGAAAGCGCATTTATCCTCTTTTAAATTTGATTACTCAATCGATCCTTCACTCTCTTCAGCCCGGGGAGATCTAAGCGTTACACTGGAAAATCTAAATCTAATTAATCAAGAAACTTCGAACAAAGCAGGAATTGAATTAAAGCTTCAAATTGTACCTAAGAATTTTTCTGGTAGCACCTATTCTTACGACTTACAACTACCCGCAAATTATAGCTCAGGAACAATTATTCAACATTCTGTTTCGATTTCGAATCCAGTGTTATGGTCAGACGAAACACCGAATGTCTATACTGCGGAACTGACACTTCTGAACAATAAACAGGTTATTGATAAAGCAGAGAAAGAATTGTCCTTTTTTAGAATTGATTTTTCTAAAAATAAAATCACACTCAATAACACACCGTTCAAGTTCAAGGGAATTACCTACATCGTAAATGAAGATGAACTAAGCAGAACGGGTGATTTTAAAAGATTACAAAGAGATCTAAAGTTTATTAAAGAATCAGGATTTAACTCCGTCCGGTTCTCGAAGGTATATCCAAATCCATACGCTATAGAGCTATGCCAGGAATTCGGCCTCTTCGCTTTTGTAGAGCTTCCGTTAAACTCAATCCCGGAGGAGATTTTAAAGAACCAGGATTTCCAATTAAGAGCCGCAAACAGATTACGGGAATTAATTGATGTCTATTCCCACAAATCAAGTCCGGTAATTTTCGGCTTGGGTAGTTCGTATCTCTCCAATTCTTTTATAACAGGCAACTTTCTTGAAAAAATTATTAACGGAAAAAAATCGTCATATTTTTATGCCTCCTTCTTAGGTATTCAGGCAGAGAAAATTGCTGGTTTGAATCTTACCGGAATAGAACTTTATTCCACTCATCCGGATATGGTAGAAAATATACTTAAAAATATTTCGGAGATGGAAAATTCAAATACTTATTTTTTCTCCGAAGTTAATTATCCGAATTATTACGGTGGTTCAGGCGGTTATTTGGTTAAAAATTCAACCGAGTCACAAGCAAAGTATTTTGACAGGATAGTTGAATTATCTCTGCGAAGTAAATCGTCCGGATTTTTTATTAACACACTATTTAATTACTCCGGTGATTTTGTTTCTCTATATTCCGGATATTCCGATGAGTCAAAATATAAACTCGGAATCTTCAACGATAACCTTAACCCTAATAATCTTGTTTACAAAGTACTTTCATCCAGACTAAACAATAAAAGTAAAGTAACAATACCGATTGGTAGCGTTAAAGACGAGAGTAAACTGCTTTTTATTTTAATTGCTCTCGGCCTTTCAATTGTGATGGCTTTGTTAATTAATACCAGGAAGAAATTCCGGGAGGATTGCTCCAGAGCATTGTTCAGACCATATAATTTCTTTGCTGACATAAGGGACAGAAGAATTATTTCCGGTCTTCATACTTTTATTCTTTTACTTGTAGAGGCGGGATCAATTTCGCTCCTTTTCACAATTATGTTCTATTATTTAAGGACAAATCTGCTTGCGGAAAAGATACTTCTTTCTTTTGGTGAACCTTACTTGCTTAAAAGCTTCAGTTATGCAGCATGGAATCCTGAAAAAAGTTTTATGATTCTGTTTTTTGTAATCATATTAAAGATTTTGTTGATAGGGATATTGGTAAAAGCTGCTTCCCTGTTAATTAAAACGAAGGTGCAATTCAGCAGCATCTTTTTCATGATTGTCTGGTCGCTTCTACCTTTTACAATTCTTCTGCCTGTTGAGTTGATTCTTTATAAAATTCTTTCAGCGGGAAGTTTTAATACGATAGTATTAATCTTCATAATTTTATTCTGGTTATGGGTTATTCAAAGAATGCTGAAAGGAATCCATATACTCTTCGATGTAAGAAGATTCGCTGTTTATTTCTACGGTTTAATTCTCTTAGTTGTGATGATCGGTGGAACTTTAGTTTATTTCCAATTAACCAGTTCCACTATTTATTTCATCACCAATTCCATTAAGCAATATAATTTGATCTCTTTTTAGAGGATAAATTGTTTTTATCAAAATTAGAAATCTTCGGCTTTAAGTCGTTTGCCAATAGAACAAACATTATGTTCAACCGCGGCATAACAGGAATAGTTGGCCCAAACGGTTGCGGCAAAACAAATATTGTGGATGCAATCCGTTGGGTGCTCGGCGAGCAGAAAACAACGACTCTCCGAAGCGATAAAATGGAAAACGTAATATTTAACGGAACCCGCGAGCGCAAACCGATGGGAATGTCCGAAGCTTCGCTTACTCTTGTTAACGACCGCGGAATACTTCCTACGGAGTATTCTGAAGTAACAATAACAAGAAGAATTTTCCGTTCCGGAGAAAGCGAGTACCTGCTCAACAAAAACATCTGCCGGTTGAAAGACATTACCAACCTCTTTATGGATACCGGAATGGGCACAAACGCATATTCCGTTATTGAGTTGAAAATGGTTGAAACAATTCTGAGCAGTAAAGCCGAGGAAAGAAGAAGATTGTTCGAAGAGGCCGCCGGTGTAAATAAGTATAAATTGAGAAGACGTTTATCCTTAAAAAAACTTGAGGATGTTAAAGCTGATCTTACGCGTGTGAACGACATAGTTTCTGAGGTTGAAAAAACTGTCCGCTCCCTTGAGCGCCAGGCCAAGCGAGCCGATCAATTCAACCAGATTCAATCGGTTTTGCGAGACAAGGAAATCGACCTTGCCGAACGTGAATTCGCGCTTTACAACAGGAAAAATGCCGAATTGAAGAGTGAGATCGAAAGCCTGGTTACTCAAAAAGATTCTACCGACGGAAACATTAGAAGTATAGAGAATGAATTAATTGTATTCAGGAATCAGATTAATTCGATCGAATCAGAACTCCAGAACAAACGATATGAAATATCATCCAATACGGACCAGTTGCATCAGGCCCAGAAGACAATCTCTGTATCCGAAGAGAGATTGAATTCTCTTCAAAACAATCACAATAGATTGATCAATGAAATAGAAGAATTGAAAAAGCGGCTTCTTGAGATTGATAGCGATATCAAAAATCTTGAGAACGAGTCCATCTCCCTGAATGAAACAGAATCTGTAAAATCTAAAGAGATAGAGACAAACGAATCTCTAATAGGCCAGAAACGTAATACGCTTGAAGAAAAGAGAGCCGGATTAAAAAATCTAGTTGAAGAGCGTTTTAATTTCCTGAAGGATATTTCCGATAAGGAAAATCTGAAGTCAGCTCTGGAGAAGGAAATTCAGTCGCATTCTTCCAATATCGAAAAACTTAATATAAAAATTCAGAACATTACAAACAGAATAGCTAAAACGGTTGGATTTGTTGAAGAACTGATTAACGAAAAAACGGAAGCGGAAAAAAAACTTACTGAAGCCGGACTTCAGATTGCACTGAGAGAAAAAGAGAAAGCCGATTTAGAAACAATTCTTAACTCATTAAAAGAAAAAGAGATTGAAGAAAAGGCTTTACTTACAAGCCTCAAAGAGAAGATTGAATTCCTGCAGACACTTATCTCAAATCTTGAAGGAATTTCCAAAGGGTCAAAAGTCCTTCTGGAAAATAAAGAGTGGAGCAGATCAGAAAAAAATATCTTTGCTTACGTCGGTAATACTCAGGATAAATACAAGTTCGCTCTTGAAGCCGGATTAAAATCAGTCCTTAACAATCTTCTTATTGAAACCGTTGACGAATTGCAGGAAGCGATCACCTATCTAAAAAAGAACGATCTCGGTAAAGCATCATTCTACCTGCTAAAGAATAATCTGAGCGTTAAAAAATCATTACTCGAAAAATTATCTGATTATTCGATCCGCAGAAAAATCCGAAGAATCGAGAAAGAGACTTCATTTATCGGGTGGGCGAAAGACTATGTTGAAACCGATGACCGGTGGAAAAGATACTTCGATCAGGTCTTATCGCGCATCGCCATTGCCTCGGAACTGAAAGACGCGATTATGCTTCACAATAAATATCCCGATTTCGGTTTTGTGACGCTGGATGGAGATCTTATTCAGAGTAGCGGAATTATTGAAGCCGGGTCTATGCCCAAACAGGATGAAACACTGTTCGGCAGAAAGCAGATGCTCGAAAATCTTAAAAAGGAGTACCCGAAACACGAATCGGAGCTGGAAAAGGTTAAATCCCTTATCGCCGAAACTGAATTGAAACTCTCCAAAATCGATATCAAGAATCTGAGCGACGGCGAAAAATTAATTTCCAACGATATTGCAAATATAGACAAGCAGATTTCACAATTGGAATTTGAACACAAGAAAGCAAATGAAGAGATTGAATCATCACAAAAAGAGATTCATGAGTTTGTTGAAAAATCCAATCTGCTCGATAAACAATTAAACGAACTAACTTCATTACTAACCGACTTAAAGAACAATAAGGAAACCCTCGACAAAGAAATTTCCGGAAGTGAAACTTTATTGCAAGAACTGGAACAGGAATTTAATGAAGTTACCGATTCACAAAACAGACTTCGACTCGAACAGGAACGTATTAAGGGACAGATAAAAAATACCTTCGACTCAATCAACCGGTCCAGGAACGATAGTATTTCAATAAATAACGGAATCACAAAACGGGAATCGGATCTGAAGATTAACAGCAGTGAGACAAATAATCTAACGGTTTCAATCGATGCCACCAGGACAGAACTTGAAAAAATTAACGAAATTCGCTCTGTCCTAGTTAGTGAAGCTGGCGAAATTGAAAATAAACTGAAAATCCTTAAAGAAGAAGCCGGTAAATATGAAAAACAGCTGAATGATCTTAGAAGAGTAAGACAGGAGGTATCCGATAAAATACATTCATTTGAAATTAAGGTTAACGAATTGAATTTCCGCCTGGAAAACATTCAGCAGCATATCAATGAAAATTATTCAATTGAAATAGTCTTAAAACATTTTGATGATCTTGATTCGTTCAATTTTGAAGAGACAACTAAAGAAGTCCATTCACTTAAGGACAAACTTAAGAATCTCGGACCGGTTAACCTGCTTGCATATTCAGAATACGAAGAAGAAAGGACACGGCTCGATTTTCTACACAAACAGAGAGACGACCTGATTGAATCTGAAAGAGACCTAATAAAAACCATCAACGAAATAAACGACACTGCCCAGAGACTGTTTATAGAAACATTCGATCAGATCCGTCAGAACTTCACAAATATTTTCCAGACTCTCTTCAATCCCGGCGACGAAGCCGATCTTATTCTCGAAGAAAACGTAGATCCGCTGGAAGCAAAAATTGAAATTGTCGCTAAGCCGAAAGGAAAGAGGCCTACTTCAATTGAATTACTTTCCGGAGGAGAAAAGACTCTTACCGCTACGGCTCTCCTGTTTGCTATTTATCTTGTAAAACCGAGTCCTTTCTGTATTCTCGATGAAGTAGATGCCCCTCTCGATGATGCAAACATCGATCGATTTACAAAACTTTTAAAAGAATTCAGCAATAAAACTCAATTTATTATTGTGACTCATAATAAAAGAACTATGGAATCCGCAGAGACAATGTATGGCGTTACAATGCAGGAAGAAGGTATCTCAAAACTGGTGGGTGTAAGGTTCGAAGAAATTCCCGAAACTCAGGAATAATGTTAGTTTGATGAACGACAAGACTTTTAAAATATTTGTTGATTTTGACGGCACTATTACAAAGAACGATGTCGGCGAAGCTATGTTTTTAAAATTCGGAAATCCAGAACGCGCCCGGGAAATTATTGAAGACTGGATTAATGAAAAGATAAACGCAAAGATGAGCTGGCAGCTCCTCTGCGAAACATTAGTCGGTTTTGATGAATTAAAATTCGGCGAGTTTCTAAATGCAATGGAAATTGACGGCACTTTTAAAGAGTTTGTCGGGTACTGCAAATCAAATAATTTCGAGATCAGAATTTTAAGCGATGGGCTCAGCTATTACATCGAACATATTCTTAAAAGAGAAGGCCTGTCTCACCTTGAAGTATATTCCAACAGGGTTTCAATTCAGAACGGAAAACTTATTCCTCAATTTCCACATACCGATTCGGAATGCGATCGCTGCGCTAATTGTAAACGGAATCATATATTAAATTTCAGTTCCGATGATGAATATTCGGTTTACGTCGGCGACGGCTGGTCTGATGTCTGCCCTGCCCAATACTGCGATTTTATTTTTGCCAAGAATTCACTTTTAAAATATTGTGAGTCGAACCGGATCACTTACTTCCCCTTTGGAAACTTCAGCGACGTGATAAAAAAAATGGATCAGCTTAAAGATAAAAAGCGGCTGAAGAAACGTCATCAGGCTGAACTTAAAAGAAAAGAAATTTATATCCAGGGATAAAAATGAAAGAGTTTTCCAAAAAGATTTTTGAATACAGAAGTTATACCCCCCTACCCTTCCTTCTACTGATGATAATATTTCAGGAAGCAACTCTCGCGAGTATGATTGTTGGATTTATAATCGTGCTTATTGGAGAATTTTTCCGTTTATGGGGTGTTTCTTATGCTGGAAGCGAAACCAGAACAACCGGCGGAGGTGTTGGAGGAACTTATCTTGTTGTCTCGGGTCCTTTTGCCCATGTAAGGAATCCTCTCTATTTCGGAAACCTCCTGATTTATACCGGAATTGGCGTGATGTCTATGGCTCTCTACCCGTATCTACTTTTTATTGCGGCGCTCTTTTTCATTTTCCAGTACCATTATATTATCCGTGAGGAGGAAGCGTTTCTCAGCGAAAAATTCGGCAGCATGTATACTGATTATTTCAATAAAGTTCCGAGATGGATTCCTACTTTAACAAAATATAATAATCCAGGATTGGAACAGCCGCCGTTTAAACTTCATATGGGATTGAAATCCGAAAGAAGAACTCTACAGGCAATATTGCTGACTGTAATTATTCTGGTAATTCTTTACTGGATTACAACTTGAGAAAATTAATGATCATAGCGGGCGAAGCCTCGGGTGATATGCACGGCGCATCTCTAATTCATGAATTAAAAAAGCTGGATCCCGAAATAAAGGTATCCGGAATAGGCGGAGACCGGATGATTGCTGAAGGGATGCAGCCGCTATTTCATATTAAACGTATGGCCTTCCTTGGATTTATTGAAGTATTGAGGCATTTACCATTTATCAGGAAAGTTCAGAACGAAATCCTGAAAAAAGTTACGCAGGAAAGTATTGATACTGTTGTATTGATAGATTATCCCGGATTTAATCTTGAGATGGCCGGCAAATTAAAACAGCCTGGGAAAAAAATTATCTATTATATCTCTCCGCAAGTCTGGGCCTGGGGAAAAGGTAGAATTAAAAAGATTAAGGAACTGATTGATAAAATGATCGTCGTCTTCCCGTTTGAAGAAGAACTGTACAAAGTGAACGGCGTGGATGCTGTCTACGTCGGGCACCCGCTGGTAGAACAGATAAGCGGTTATCAGTTTCTTAAGAAAGAGGAATTGTACGCAAAGCTGAAACTGAAAGAGGGAAAGGAAATCTTACTTGTTATGCCGGGAAGCCGCAAACATGAGATAAAGAAACTTTTTCCGGTTTCTATCCAAGCGGCAAAACGGCTGGCCGATGAATTTGATATGCAGATTGTTGTGGCCTGCGCTGAAAATATCGACGAACATGTTTTTGAAGGATTATCTGAAATAAAAGACTTTAAACTTATTAAAGGGAATAGATACGACCTTCTGAAATATTCAAAATTCGGTATTATAAAATCAGGCACTTCTACACTCGAAGCCGGGATTTTTGAGCTCCCATTTGTTGTAGTCTATTCAACCAATGCTCTTACTTATCACCTGGGTAAAATGCTTGTAAAAATAAACAACATCGCGATGGCCAATATTATTCTCGGGGAAACTGTAGTAACGGAGCTTATTCAGAAAGACGTAAATGTTGATAGAATATATGAAGTAAGTAAGGAAGTATTGTCCGACAATTTGAAGTACGAAAATATTAAAGCTAAACTGGGCAGCATTAAATCGAAGCTTGGAAGTGTTGGTGCATCAAAACGGGCAGCCGAATTAATTTTTTCGAAATTAAATGAAGCTTAGCAACTCGGTAAAAGAAATACTCAGGATTGCCGGTATTAGATCTGCCGGTTTTTTGGTTAATGTTCTTTTAACTACTGTAAAAGTTAATATTGAAAACGGAGAGAATGTTCGAAGATTGGTAGATGGCAATCAGAATTTCGTTTTTGCTTTCTGGCATGGATCGATGGTTATCGGATGGTATTTGAACAGGAAAAATAATTGCTCTGCACTTGTAAGCCGCAGCAGAGACGGCGATGTCCTGGCACATGTTCTCAAAAAATGGGGTTACGAAGTCGTGAGGGGTTCCAGTCACGTCGGCGGCAACGAAGCGCTCGAAATGCTGCTTCAATTGATCAGGCGGAATTATTCTCTTGCAATTACACCTGATGGTCCTACCGGTCCAATTCATAAGATGAAAGCCGGTGCGGTTGTAACAGCAAAAAAAGGAAATGTCCCCATTGTGCTTGCAGGCATCGGTTGCAACAGGAAAATAGTTTTCAAGAGCTGGGACAAATTTGAATTGCCTCTCCCCTTCAGCAGGGTAACGGCAATATATTCCGATCCGATTTATTTCGGAAAGGATATGAGCTATGACGAAACATCACTAAAAATAATTGAATGTGAAGAACTGCTAAACAGGCTTCAAAAGGACGCACAGGAAAAGTGCTTAATTTAATCAGACTAATATTATCGCCGCTTACTATTATTTACGCTTTCATAGTAAAGGTCCGGAATTATCTTTTCGACAAAGGTATATTCAAAATATCCAGAGTCGATGCTTTTGTTATTTCGGTTGGTAACCTGACTGTTGGCGGTTCCGGTAAAACACCTGCGGTAATTTTCCTGGCAGAGCTCTTAAAAAAGTTTAATAAAAAACCCGGGATTTTAAGCCGGGGTTATGGCAGAACTTCCTACGGTTATCTATTTGTTTCTGACGGGAATAAAATTCTAACAACTGTTGACGACTGCGGAGACGAGATGTATCTGGTTTCCGACGAAGCAAAAGTTGCAACTGCTGTCTCGGAAAGAAGAGTAATCGGCGCCAGAAAATTGATCGCAGATTCCGGAGTTGATTCTATTATACTTGATGATGCCTTCCAGCACCGGTGGATTCATAGAGATATAGATATTGTAATGGTCGATCAGAGATTCATGTTGAAAACAGGCAGCATAGAACAAAAAATTCTTCCTTTAGGACTTATGAGGGAACCGTTCGACTCCCTTTCCCGTTCCGATATTATTATCATAAACAGAAAATTTTCTGAAAGAGCTGAAATACCTGAGAAACTGAATGAATATTTCAGGAATAAAACAATCTTCTACGGATATTACACTGCTACCGGAATTTTTGATGTTAAGAGTCACCATGAATTTACTCTTGAAGAATTCCAGGGTCAGAAGAGTCTTGTAGTATGCGGAATAGCCAGACCTCATTCATTTTTGAGCGTGCTTGAAAACAACAGGATCGACATAAAAAATAAAATGCTTCTGCCTGATCATAAAAATTATACATTGAAAGAGATTCAGGAAATAAGAAAAAGATTTTACGATACAAATGCTAATTCTGTCTTAACAACTCAGAAGGATGCAGTAAAGCTCTTCAAATTTTCAAAAGATCTTGACGATATCGACATCTATTATCTTAAGATAAAACTAATGCTCGAGAAACAGGAAGAGTTTGAAGAACTGTTAAAAGATAGATTAACAAATAAATAAGAAATCACATTATCAATTGGAGGTTAAGTAATGGCAAAAGGTAAAACGGCTAAGTATGTTTATTTCTTCGGTGGAAAGAAAGCCGAAGGAAAAGCTGATATGAAAGAACTTCTCGGTGGAAAAGGTGCCAACCTTGCCGAAATGGTTAATATCGGTCTCCCTGTTCCGGCAGGATTTACAATTACAACTGAAGTTTGTACAGTCTATTACAAAAACAACAAAAAGTATCCTAAAGAACTAGACAAACAGGTTAAAGATGCTCTTGCCAAAGTTGAAAAGGAAATGGGTGCAAAATTCGGGGATAAAGTTAATCCCCTGCTGGTTTCAGTCAGATCCGGCGCACGTGCTTCTATGCCCGGTATGATGGAGACAATTCTCAATGTCGGTCTCAATAATCAAACCCGTGAAGCATTAATCGCAAAAACAGGTAATCCGAGATTCGTTTACGATTCCCACCGCAGATTAATCCAGATGTATTCCGATGTTGTAATGGAGAAAGCTGCCGGAATAGAACCGGCTGAAGGCCAGGGTGTTCGCGTTCAGCTCGAAAAAGAACTCCATAAAATGAAAGAAGCACGCGGTGTTCATAACGATACAGACCTGACATCAGATGATCTTAAAGAATTAATAGAGATTTATAAATCAAAAGTAAATGAAGTTCTCGGAAAACCATTTCCGGAAGATCCGATGGAACAATTGTGGGGAGCTATCTCTGCAGTATTTCAGAGCTGGATGGGTAAACGTGCAATTTCATACAGAAGAATTGAAGGAATTCCGGATAGCTGGGGCACAGCTGTAAACGTTCAGTCGATGGTATTCGGCAATATGGGAGAATCTTCGGCAACAGGTGTTGCTTTCACCCGTAATCCAGCTACCGGCGAAAATTATTTCTACGGTGAATGGCTAACCAATGCGCAGGGTGAAGATGTGGTCGCTGGTATTAGAACTCCTAACCCGATTAATGAAGTCGGCAAAACCGATCATACTTCCCACCTCCCGTCATTAGAAACCGGAATGCCGGATACATACAAACAGCTTCATAAAATCCAGCGTTCACTCGAAAAACACTATCGTGATATGCTTGATGTTGAGTTCACAATACAGGAAGGAAAACTCTACATGCTTCAGTGCCGCGTTGGAAAAAGAAACGGTCCTGCCGCTGTAAAGATGGCCCTCGATATGTACAGAGAAAAATTGATTACCAGGGAAGAAGCCGTATTGCGTGTAAATCCTTCTCAGCTTGATGAACTCCTTCATCCGATCATCGATCCGAATGCTGAATTGGTTACTAAAGCTTTTACAAAAGGTTTACCTGCCGGACCGGGTGGTGCAAGCGGGCAGGTTGTATTCTCTGCTGCAGATGCCGTTAAATGGGCAAAAGAAGGCAAGAAAGTTATTCTTGTCCGCGAAGAAACAAATCCAGAAGACATTGAAGGAATGCGCGCCGCTCAGGCTATTCTTACCGCACGCGGTGGTATGACCTCCCACGCAGCTCTTGTTGCTCGCGGCTGGGGTAAGTGCTGTATAGTTGGCGCCGGATCAATTAAAATTAATTATGAAGAGAAATATTTCACTGCAGGCGGAACAACTGTCCGCGAAGGTGAATGGCTTACATTGAACGGCTCCAAAGGCGCGGTATACATTGGCGAATTACCGATGAAAAAGGCTGCCGAAGAAAATCCGGATTTCCAGGCATTTATGAAACTCTGCGATCAGGTAAGAAGACTGAAAGTAAGAACTAATGCAGATACTCCGGAAGATGCTGCAAAAGCACGTGCATTCGGAGCTGAAGGTATTGGACTCTTCAGAACCGAGCATATGTTCTATGGTAAAAACTCCGAAGAACCTTTGTTCAAACTTCGCAAGATGATTCATTCTAAAACCGAAACCGAAAGAAGAAACGCTCTCGACGAACTCTTCCCGTACGTTCTAAGAGACGTTAAAGGCACTCTCGAAGCAATGGACGGATATGCCGTTACGTTCAGAACGCTTGATCCGCCGCTTCACGAATTCGTTCCGACACGACTGGATGAAAGAGAAAAACTGGCCGCAAGCCTGGGAATCTCGATCGAGGAATTGAACGACCGTGCCGACTCTCTGCATGAAAATAATCCGATGATGGGTCACCGCGGTGTACGTCTCGGTATTACCTATCCGGAAATTACAGAGATGCAGGTGAGAGCAATTTTTGTTGCGACTGCCGAACTCATTAAAGAAGGTAAAAAACCATTCCCGGAAATTATGATCCCTGTTACTTGCCATATAAATGAAATAAATCATCAGTATCTGATAATCAATAAAGTTCATGAAGAAGTAGCAGCAAAATTCGGTTTGAAAAAAATTCCGCATCTCACAGGAACAATGATTGAAATTCCGAGAGCATGCTTAACAGCAGATAAGATAGCCGAGACAGCTCAGTTTTTCTCATTCGGAACAAACGATTTAACACAAATGGGATTCGGTTTCTCACGTGACGATATCGGCGGATTCTTGCCGGATTATCTCGAAAAGAAAATACTTCCCGGCGATCCTTTCGAATCGATTGATACCGATGCAATCGGAAAATTGATGCAGATTGCTGTTGAAGGCGGAAGATCTACCCGACCGGATCTTAAAATTGGTATATGCGGAGAACATGGCGGAGAGCCAAAATCTGTTGAGTTCTGTCACAAGATCGGACTTAATTATGTAAGCTGTTCTCCATTCCGGGTACCAATAGCACGTTTAGCCGCTGCACAGGCTGTTGCTAAAGAAATGAAATCCGGCAAACCGGCTGTTAAGAAAAGTGCTGTTAAAAAATCCGTTTCAAAGAAAAAAGTAAATAAGAAAAAATAATGCTGTTCTTCTGAATCCTCCCGGCTCCGGTCGGGAGGACGAGGAATCTAAAATAAATTTTTAAAGATTCTTCTATTCCGTTTTAACGGATCGATCAGAAATTAAAAAAGGAGTATAGATGAAGTTATCAGATTTTAAGTATAATCTACCTAAAACTGCGATTGCCAAACACCCGGTCTCCCCGCGCGAAAAGGCTAAGATGATGGTGCTCAATCGTGCCACCGGCGAAATCGAACATAAAACATTCTCCGATATTCTTGAATTCATCAACAAAGGAGATGTGATTGTTGTAAATAAAACAAAAGTGATGCAGGCACGCCTATTCGGTAAAAAGGAAAGAACAAATGCCAAAATAGAAGTCTTTGTTCTTCGTGAACTGAATAAAGAAGAGAATATCTGGGATGTAATTGTTGATCCGGCCAGAAAAGTTAGAATAGGTAACCGGATTTATTTTAATGATAAACTCTGGTGCGAGGTAATTGATAACACAACCTCCAGAGGCAGGACTGTCCGTTTTAACGAGGACGCCGGTGATATATTCAAAGCAATCGAAAAGATTGGTCATACCCCCCTGCCGCCTTACATTAAACGTGATACAACGCCAAAGGATAAGGATGATTATCAGACTATTTTTGCTGAAGTTGACGGATCGGTTGCCGCTCCTACAGCAGGTCTCCATTTCTCGAATGCTCTTATTAAAAAGATTGAAAAAAAAGGTGCTAAAATTGTCCCGGTAATTCTTCACATTGGCCTTGGAACATTCAGACCTGTTGAAGTTGAAGATCTAACAAAACACAAAATGGATTCGGAATTTTTTGAAGTCCCTGACGAAACTGCAAAGGTTATTAATAAAGCTCTTCATGAAAAGAAAAATGTATTTGTTGTTGGAACAAGCACCTGCCGTGCTCTTGAAAGCAGCGTTACTGCCGAAGGATTTTCCAAACCGAATTTCGGCTGGACAGATAAATTCATTTTCCCCCAGTATGACTTCAAGATAACTAAAAGGCTGATCACCAATTTCCATCAGCCGGAATCAACTTTGCTGATGCTTGCCGCTGCTTTTGCCGATTACGATTTTATTATGAAAGCATATAAGAAAGCTCTGAAAGAAGGATATCGCTTTTTAAGTTATGGCGATGGCATGCTGATAGTCTGATGAAAGTCTTTGCTATAATACCGTCCGGGGGAAAGGGATTGCGGACTTCAAGCCCGCTTCCCAAACAATATCTCCGGTTCAACGGTAAGGAACTGATTGCTTATACTATCGATCTTTTTCAAAAATCAAAATTGATCGATGAAATAATTGTATCGGCACAGAAGGATTTCTTTCCCCTTATAAACGAAATAAAAATCAGGTACAGTTTTACAAAACTACGGGATCCGGTTGAAGGTGGAAGTGAAAGACAGTATTCGGTTTTTAATGCGGTTAAATCCTTAAATGCCTCCGGGGATGATATTATAGTTGTTCATGATGCCGTTAGGCCGTTGCTTTCTGAAGAGATTTTAGAGAACTCAATCAATGCCGCTAAGGAGTCCGGCGGTGCTGTTGTCGCTATCAATGCAAAGGATACGCTTATTAGAGGCAATAGCGAGGTAGATTCTTATTTGGATCGTAACAAAATTTATTATGTCCAGACACCCCAGGTATTCAGATACAATATTTTTATTGAATCGATTAAAAAAGCTGAAAAAAGCGGTTTCCTGGGAACTGACGAGTCTATGATTGTCCATAATGCCGGTTTTAACGTAAAAATAGTAGAAGGTTCGAGTTTTAATTTCAAAATAACCAGTGACGATGATCTCAAACTCTTCGAACGGATTATTAAATGAGTGAACTGTGTGCTCTTTTTAATTGTTTATAAAGTACATTTTGTATAATTTTTCGACAAATTTCAGGCGGTAGTAATGCTTAATTTAATTTTTGTAGTTGTTTTATCCTATCTGGTTGGTTCTATTCCTACGAGTATAATTCTAAGTAAATTATTAAAAGGTATTGATATAAGGCAGCACGGCAGCGGAAATGCCGGCGGTACAAATGTATTCCGTGTTTTGGGATGGAAATGGGGAGTTCTAACGATCATTCTCGATGCTTTTAAAGGGGCCATCGCTGTAGTAATTGTTGCCCGTCTATATCTTGATAGTTTTCCATTCAGTAACATAACTCCATTCGACGATTTCACTCTGGTTCAGATAATTTGTGGTATTGCAGCAGTAATTGGACACATCTGGACGGTCTTTGCAGGATTCAAAGGCGGTAAAGGAATTGCTACAGCACTTGGATTCCTTATTACACTTATAACAATTGATATGCTTTTAGCTCTGGCAGTATTTACTCTTACAGTTACTCTATCCAGATACATTTCTCTCGGTTCAATGATGGCTGCAGTTTCACTACCAATAATTCTGGTGGTAAGAGAGAATATTTTCGGTGTCGAAATTCCCGGATATCAGACTATTCTTCCTTTTGTAGTTGGATTGGTACTTCTTGTTCTTTATACCCACAGGAAGAACATCGACCGTCTTATTAAAGGAAGCGAAAGCAAGATCTCTTTGTTCAACAAGAAATAATTTCATTATGAGAATATCGGTTCTCGGAGCCGGCGGCTGGGGCACTACTTTAGCTATTCTTCTTCATCATAACGGTCATCAGGTTACGTTATGGGAATACAAAAAAAATTACGCTAAGACAATCCACCGTTCCCGCGAAAATAAAATCTACCTGCCGGGTATTAAAATTCCTAAAGAAATAAATATAGAACACTCTCTCGAAGAGAGTTCTGTAAACAAACACATGATCGTCATTGCAGTCCCTTCTCAGTTTGTCCGGGGTGTAATGCACCAGATGAAACGATACGATTTCAGCAATACGACTTTTGTAAGTGTGGCCAAGGGAATTGAAAAGGAGACTCTACTTACTGTCTCCCAGGTAATTAAGAGTGAACTTAAGCATTTAAGCGATTCGCAGGTAGGAGTCCTCTCCGGACCCAGTCATGCCGAAGAAGTGAGCCGTAAGATCCCTACTGCAGTAGTTGCAGCGTCCAATGATGAAAATACTGCCAAACAGATTCAATCTGCTTTTATAACATCGTATTTCCGGGTTTATTCATCAACAGATCTATTAGGGGTTGAATACGGCGGCGCTCTTAAAAATGTGATTGCTGTGGGAGCCGGGATAATTGACGGCGCAAAATTCGGTGATAATACGAAAGCCGCAATTATGACCCGAGGAATAGCCGAGATATCTCGACTCGGAATAGGTCTTGGCGCCAGACCGGAGACTTTTTCCGGACTCTCTGGTATGGGGGACCTGATAGTTACTTGTATGAGCAAGCACAGCCGTAACCGTTATGTGGGTGAGCAGATCGGCAAAGGAAAGAAGCTTAAAGACGTGCTCAAATCGATGCAGATGGTTGCCGAAGGTGTTGAAACCTGCAGGTCGGTTCACCAGTTATCGCAGGAACATAAAATTACCACACCTATCTGTTCGGCAGTTTATAAAATTTTATTTGAGGATAGAGACCCGATTAAAGTAACCTACGAACTCATGACCCGGGATATGAAACCCGAACTTGATTAGTCAGCATTTCCCTTTTCCCACCTTAAGTTTAATTTATTATATTTAACCGGAAACAAAACAAAATTTCTATATGCCCGATATTCTTTCTCAATCCGTTCAATATTTGAAATCGGTCGGACCCAAACGTTCGGAATCATTTGCCAAAATCGGCATTAATACAATCAGAGACTTGTTATTTTATTTCCCCTCCAGATACCTTGACCGCTCAACAATTCTGAACAGTGTTAAAGTACTTCAGTTTATCCGGGACGGATACGAAGGAGAAGTGACAATTATAGGTGAAGTAGTTACTAAAGATTTAATCAGGTACGGTAAAAAACAGATTTTCAAATTAAAGATGAAGGACGGATCCGGATTTTTTGAATGTGTCTGGTTTCAGGGTATCAAATACTTTAAGGACATATTTAATCCCGGTGATTATTATGCAATCTCCGCAAAACCGGTTCTTACCAAATACGGACATCTTCAGTTTGTTCATCCGGATTTCGACAGGTTAGCCGAAAAAGAATCGAAGGATTTTTTACATACCGGTAAAATTATTCCATTCTACCGAGTACCAAAGGAATTGCGGACTGCAAACCTTGGTGATTTCAGTCTTAGGAGAATTATAAACTTTGCCGTAGAAAATTATTCCGGCAATATACAGGAAACCCTTCCGGAGGATTTAATACAGGCTAAAGGGCTACCTGATATAAATTCAACAATAGGAAACCTTCACTTCCCTTCCGGTACCGACGCTCTTGAAACTGCCTGGAGACGTATAAAATTCGAAGAGCTATTCTATTTCGAATGTATGGTTGCTCTCCGGAAATCGTTTATAAAGAACAAAGGGAACGGAATCGCTTTTAAAGTCCACATCGGACCGTTAAAAAAATTTCTTGCTTCAATTCCATTCAAGCTGACTGACGCGCAGCTAAAAGTACTCTCTGAAATCCGAAAGGACCTTGAAAGCGGCCGTCCGATGAACCGGCTTCTGCAAGGGGATGTAGGAAGCGGTAAAACGATCGTAGCACTTGTAGGTGTGTTTATTGCGATTTCAAATGGCTACCAGGCAATTCTTATGTCACCTACCGAGATACTCGCCGATCAACACTATAAAAGAATTTCCGGAATGCTTGAACCGTTCGGAATAAAAGCAGGACTTCTTATAGGAGGACAGAATAGATCAGATCGGAAAAAACTTCTGCATCAGATTAAATCGGGTGAGGTTAATTTAATTATCGGAACTCATGCGCTCATCGAAGAGAATGTGGAATACAACAATCCCGGACTGGTTGTTATCGATGAGCAGCACCGTTTCGGTGTGGTTCAGCGTTCCAGACTTATAAGAAAAGGGATCCAGCCGGATGTACTAGTAATGACTGCAACTCCAATCCCGAGAACACTTTCGATGACATTGTACGGCGATCTTGACGTTTCGATTATTGATCAGATGCCACTTAACAGGAAACCGGTTAAAACTTATCTACGGGGCGAAAAAAAATTAATTGATGTATATGATTTCATAATCGAAAAATCGCGTGCGGGATACCAGACGTTCATGGTTTACCCGCTTGTTGATGAATCCGAAAAGCTTGAACTGAAAGCCGCCGAAACTTACTACAACGAGCTTAAACAGAGCTATCTGAAAGAATTAAAAATCGGTTTGATACACGGCCGGATGAACTGGCGGCAGAAGGAAAAAGTGATGCTCGAATTTGCCGAAAAGAAATACGATGTATTGGTTTCGACCACTGTTATCGAGGTTGGAATCGACGTGCCCGATGCGAATATAATTGTAATTAACGATGCCCACCGGTTCGGGCTTTCGCAGCTTCACCAACTGCGCGGGCGCGTAGGGCGCAGCGACAAGCAGGCCTACTGTATACTAATCACGAAGGATGATCTGGCTGTAAAAACAGGCCAGTTCAACTTTAACTTCGATTATCTTTCGCCGGATCAGATAGAGAGGAACAAATCAATCATCAGGCTTAATGCGATGATCAGCAACTCAAGCGGATTTGATCTTGCTGAAGTCGATATGAAGCTGAGAGGAACAGGCGATATATTCGGAACAAAGCAGAGCGGTCTTCCGGAGTTTAAGTATGCAAATATTGTTTCGGATTTTGAACTCCTCGTTTCCGCACGAGAGACAGCATTTGAAATTATAAACGACGATCCGACACTTGACAAGGATAAAAATTCAGTCATCAAAAAAAATCTCCGGGATAATTTCGCGAGCAACATTCTAATGTCACAGATCGCCTGAACCTGAGATCCGCAAAATTTTTTTACGACGTCTCTATCTCACACCAAAAAAAAATTTCGCTCTCGAACTTGCAAAAAATTTTTTAATAGTTATATTAGTAAGCAAAGATTGGAAGGAATTCTGTATCAGTTCCTTGGAACTAAATAAAAAATTAAAAGTAGCGCTTACATATAATGTCAAACCGGAAGAATCCTCTTTCGAATCCGCACAACTCTCTCTTAAATCAAAAAATTCTTCTCAGTTCAACGATACTTATGCCGAGTGGGATACAATCGAAACAATAAACGCAATCAAAGACGCTCTCGAACTCCATCATGATGTAACAATGATAGAAGCGAACGAAGATGCTTTCGAAAAATTCCGCCGCTTACGCCCCGAGATTGTTTTTAATGTTGCCGAATGCGCAAACGGAATCAGCCGTGAAGCCCAGATACCGGCTATGCTCGATATGCTTTCAATCCCCTACACCGGATCTGATCCGTTAACTCTTGCTACATGTCTCGATAAATCGAGAACGAAGGAAGTACTTGCCTATAACGGGGTACCTACATCCCGTTTTATGTTTGCTGAAAGTGTAGATGACCTGAAAGATTTCAATCTCTCATTTCCGGTAATGATGAAGCCGGTTTCAGAAGGATCGGGTAAAGGAATTTTTAATTCATCATATATCAATAATATAGATGACCTGAGAGTAAGATTGAGGGAAAATCTTGCCGAGTACGATCAGCCCTTTATTATAGAAGAGTTTCTACCCGGAAGAGAGTTTACCGTCGCTATATTGGGAAATAATTCGGATACTGAAGTACTTCCGATAGTTGAGATTAATTTTGATCAGCTCCCCGGTAATCTCCTGCCTATATATTCATTTGAAGCCAAATGGGTGGTTGATACAAGAGAGAATCCTCTCGATATTTTCACCTGTCCTGCAAAAATCGACAGGGAACTTGAACAAAAGATTAAAGACGTTGCCCTAAAGACTTACAGGGTTCTCAGATGTAAAGACTGGAGCAGAATTGATCTTCGTCTTGATTCAAAGGGTGAACCGAATATTATCGAAGTTAATCCGCTTCCGGGAATTCTACCAAAGCCCGAAGACAATTCGTGTTTCCCGAAAGCTGCCCGTGCAAACGGAATGACTTACAACGATATGATAAACAAAGTTCTTTTAACCGCGGCTAAGAGACATAATTTAATATGAATATAGACAGGAAAATATTAATCTGCTTTAATGAGCCGACCCGTTTTTACAACAACTATCTCGGCAAAGAAATCTCTGACGAAAATCAGAATATTGATTTATCCGAGCGCGATTTTCTGAACCAGATTGATAGTATAAAAAAAATCCTTTCGAAGCGTTATATAAGCGTTGAGACACTTCCGGTTAACAGCGATGTCCGTTCCGCAATTAAAAAAATAAACCATTACTCACCAGACGTAATACTCAATTTTGTTGAATCGGTTGAAGGTGTTTCGAATCTTGAGAGTTATGTGGCCGGATTGTTTGATCTTTTAGGAATCCCTTTCACAGGAAACAATCCGATCTGTCTGGGCAATTGCCTTGTAAAATCCAGAACAAAACAGATACTGAATTCGCATGGAATAAAAACGCCTAGACATTACATCGCAAAATTAAATCACATTCCTTCTCCAAAAGAATTATTACTCAGATACCCGGCAATACTAAAACTTGCACGTGAAGATGCAAGTATCGGAATTTCCGAATTCTCTGTTGTAGAAAATCATGAATCACTTAAGCAGAGACTCCATTACCTCTTCTCTACTTACAAACAGGAAGTAATTATTGAAGAGTATATTGAGGGCCGGGAGCTGAATGTCGCAATACTCGGGGATCAGATCCTTCCGATTTCAGAGATCCGTTTCGACGGGTTGCCCGATGAGCTTCCGAAAATTATTACTTACGAGGCTAAATGGTCGCCGGATAGTATCTATTATAAGCACACTACGCCCAGGTGCCCTGCTCCGCTCGAAAAGAAACTTAGAATCAAAATCGAGCAGATGGCTATGGATGCTTATAAAGCCCTTGAGTGCAGAGACTATGCCCGTGTCGATATTAGATTGAACAGCAGGAATATTCCTTACGTTATTGAAGTTAATCCGAATCCCGATATTTCACCCGATTCCGGATTTGTCCGTTCGGCTGCAGCTGCCGGAATTAATTATGAAGAGTTACTTTACCGGCTTACAATGCTGGCTTTAGAAAGAAGACAATATGATACGCAAGCTGCAATCTGACGACAGAAAACAATTAATAACTATAATCGAAGGGACTGATAATTTCAGTACCGAAGAAAAAAAAATTGCAGTCGAACTGATTGATGAAGCGATTGCGAATCCGGATCATGAATACTATAACGTATTTGTTTATGATGAGGATGGGAAGATTCTGGGATATCACTGCACGGGCAAGAGAGCACTTACCGACGGAACATTCGATATGTTCTGGATTGTTGTTGATAGTAGAACACAGAATAAGGGTGTCGGGAAAAAGCTTATTAACCATGCAGAAAGTTTTGTTAAAGAGAATAACGGAAGATGGATTCTGGCAGAGACCTCTTCCAAAGACAATTATGAAGCAACAAGGAATTTCTATTTCAGGAATAACTATTCAATAGTAGCCGAGATAAGAGATTTCTATAAACTAAATGATCATTTAATTGTTTTCGGAAAATATATAAAATAACAAAACACAAAGGGCACATGTCATGGAACTCTGGCAGCAAATGGTTAGAGACAGCATTCATACGGTTGATCAACTTGTAGAGAAGTTCAACATAGACCGGAAGGTCGCAGAAGGTCTAGACGAATTCTTCCAGGCGAGAATAAATCCTTATTACCTTAGTCTGATCCGTTATCCTGGTGATCCGATCTGGCTTCAGTGCGTTCCCGATGTTCAGGAGCTCGAAGACCTGGACGGTTACGAAGATCCTCTTCAGGAGGACGCCATGAGTCCTGTCCCCAATATTACTCACAGGTACCCCGATCGTGCTCTATTCCTTACTACCAGTCAGTGCGGTATGTATTGCAGATTCTGCACGCGTAAAAGGAAAGTGGGTAACTCAGATAAAATTTCTATGAGGCAACTGGAATCCGCATTTAAATATCTCGAAGAACATAAAGAGATCAGGGACGTAATTATGTCCGGCGGCGATCCACTTATGTTAACAGATACAATGCTCGAGAAAATACTCCAGCGGTTACGTTCCATCCCTCATATAGAAATTATCCGGCTCGGCACAAAGATGCCGTGTGTACTTCCCCACAGGATAACACCAAAGCTGTGCGAAATGCTTAAGAAGTATCACCCGATCTATATAAATACGCATTTTAATCATCCGTGGGAAATTACACCTGAAAGTACAAAAGCATGCGAAATGCTTGCTAATGCAGGGTGCCCGGTTCAAAATCAGTCGGTTCTGATGAAAGGTGTTAACGATGACGCAGAAGTAATGAGAGAACTCTTTACAAAGCTGCTTAAAATCAGAGTCAAACCATATTATCTTTATATGGCCGATGAAACAAGAGGAGCAAATCATTTCCGAACATCTATCGATAAAGGCCTGGAGATCATGTTTGCACTTCGCGGTAATATAAGCGGGCTTGCAATTCCTCACTTTGTAATCGACGCACCCGGGGGCGGAGGTAAAATTCCGATATTACCTCAATATGTACTTCACAAGGATGAAAACAGTATTGTGCTCAGAAATTTCAAAAACCAGATTTATGCCTATCATGAATCGAAGAGCAGTAACGGAAATGGGAACGGAAACGGTAATGGGAAGAAAAACGATACGGAAAAAATCGAGGTTGAAATTACTGCTAAGAAAAACGGATCTTCCAGGAAACCGAAAAACTACAAGGATGTTTCTGAGGTTAAAGTTACAACAATGGAACCAAGCAAGAACTGATTTATAAAATGATATGATAAAAAAATACCGGAGCTGATCCGGTATTTTTTTTATCTATAAACAATTTCTTTAAGATCCCTTTCGAGAGTACTATTTGGTGTTTCAATTATTCTACCGACCTCAGTTCCTCCCCGGTTAAAAACAAATGTCGGGACAAATTTAATATCCATTGACTGAACATTTCCTTCGGGACTCTCTTTTTTCCTATCGACGCAGATCATTTTAAGATTATCCGTTCCGTAATTCAATTCGTCAAGTATTCTAAAGAAACGCGGGACCTCCCTACGGCTGTCGCTGCACCATGTAGCCATAACTATTGTGATAGTTAGATCACCAATTTTACCCTTTAAAGAATCGATCACTCCTTTATCGGTTTCATAATTCTGATACTCCGAATCGTACCACCATGCAAAATTAGTATCCGCAAAAGCGGTTCTGTCGCAAAATCCAATCAGAATCGGTTTACCTGAACGTTCATCGTTAATCATTTTATTCTTTTCCTGTGCGGCGATAATCATACTGAAAAGAATCAGAAAGAGAAAAGTATTTTTCATTGTGCCACCTATAAGGAATTATTGGTTTTTCTTACATCAAGTCCCCAGTATAGCTTATTTCGAAGTATCTCGAAATAATTTGTTTTACTGGAGTGGACCAGTTTAAAAGGTTTGTCGCTTTTAAAGATATGAATTGCAGATGGGGAATTATATGAGTGAACCCTCTGACCGTCGCAGCTAACCTGAATTTTCTGGTGTAGCGATTTAACAAGAATAGTTACTTTCTGATCGCTTGAAATCACCAGCGGACGCATAGTAAGAGTGTGAGGTGCAATTGGGCAAAGTGTTATAACATCGGCACGCGGATTAACTACTGGTCCTCCCGTTGAAAGCGAGTATCCGGTTGAGCCGGTAGGCGTAGCTATTATTACTCCGTCGGCCGAGAATGTAGAGACATAATCGTCGTCTACTTTTACCGTAAGCTCTATCATTTTCTGCCAGGGGCCCTTATCAATTACGATATCGTTAATTGCATACAATTCTATAGAGGAAGATTCTTCAATGGTTCCAACAAGTGCCATTCGGTCTTCAATAACATAATTCTTATCTCTTATTTCCGGAATGAACTCAGAGAAACTTTTTACATCGAACTCGGCAAGAAATCCGAGTTTGCCGATATTTACGCCAAGAATCGGGGTTGAATTGTTCCTTACAGCATATGCAGTAGAGAGCATTGTTCCGTCCCCCCCAATAGAGATCACTATATGTGAGGATCTAATAAGGTCTTCGATAGGAACGAATCTGGATTCTTTAAGGAGGGTATTAAAACTGCTGCCGAATTGTAGGATCGAACTGCTAATAACATAATCAAGATTATTTTTATGAAGGTCCTCAACAATTCGGGATAGCGTACCTACAATATCAGGTTTATCGATATTCGGGATTATTCCAATCATTTTATTTTTCTATTTAGTTCCCAAAGTTTTGCATACTTTGTAAAGACATATGAAGACGAGAAAAGAGCCAGGATTAATCCGTGTATCCCGTCCAAAAATCCCAAACGTAAGATATACATTTTGAAAAAAAGAAAAACCGGTCTTATCAAAAAATCACCAACAGAGACTTTTCGCCTCTTTTCAAATAGGTCCTTTGCCGCAAGTGAAGTATAGGTATTGAATTTGCTGAAATAGTGTTCGATGGTAGGATCAGTAAAATGATTCAAATCGTTCTTAAGAATCCCGATCCCGCCTTTAACATCAAGACCTTCATGGACCGACTTACTATTAAACCCGGCAAAATTCTTATTAAAGAGCCTCACAACCCTGGAAGGATACCAGCCGCTATGTTTTATCCACTTGCCAAGGAAAAAGGCCCTGCGTGCAACCGAATAGGCGTTATATCCGGGGTTCGAGTGCTTAAATACACCGAGTTCCGATCGTAATTCCATTGTTAATTCTTCATCCGCATCAATCCACAGAACCCAGTCGTTGCGCGTTAATCCGAGCGCATAATTTTTTGTTTCGGCATACCCTTTCCATTCAACAACTTCGCAATGAATGCCGGGGTAAGCCGAGGCGATTTTAAATGTATTATCGGTAGTGCTTGAATCAATAATAAGAACGATATCATCAACAACACCTATCTGGCTATCGAGACATCGCTTTATATTCAATTCCTCGTTCCTGGCAATTATTATGGAGGAAATTTTTAGCAATAAACTCACTCCGGATTTTTATTAATTCCGTCTTTAATATACATCTTATAAAAAGCAATATTAAGTCCAAGTGTAAACCAAACCATAGTAATAATTTCCTGGTCGCCGAAATTCCATTCAGCGAGGCCCGAGACCAGAAATCCTGTAAACGCACCCAGAGTTCCGAGAGAATATGATGAGGAGAATGGAATGTCTTTCAAATGTTTATATATTCTCAGATTGAGAGCGAAAATTGAATAGAGGAGATATATAACTATTATAAAACCGGCAATACCCAGAATTACCAGGAAGTGGATATAGTTATTGTGAAGATGGCCGTAATTCTCTTTAACGTATTCAGGCTTGTATTCCGAATAGATTTGGCCGAGGTCGATATCCCCGACACCAAAGAGAGGATAATCGGCAAGAATCTTAAATCCTGTTCTCCAGAGATGCAACCGTTCGATATTTGTTTCGTGATAAGGATCGATGATGGAAGCCAGGCGGTTTAATTTAAGAGTGCTGTAGACCAGCCGGTCGCCACCTGAGGCAAAGTCGGTTATATTTTTTTCAATATCAAGAAATAGATCAAATTTAATTTCTTCATCATTCAATTCAATTTTATAAAATCTGCCTCCGACTGTTGCTGCGAATAATTTATCACCACTTTCATCAATTCTGAATATTCCCTGAATGTCGTATTCCTTAATTAATGTTAAATTATCTTCCTGTAATTGATAATGAAGAAGATTTTTATCTGTCTGGAATAAAATTGTCTGACCAAATTTCCACACATAGAATGTGGGTGTTCTAACTGTCACGGTATCGATGAGTCTGAGCGACTTATCAACGTCAAATCCGTACACCGAAAGAAGGCTTCGTTTTATATCATAAGTTGCGATTCCGGAAGAGTCGGCACTCACCCTGGCAATTCCTTCAAGTTGCTGGTAACGGATTCTATCGCTCAGATCAAGTGGATCATTGTATACTGTTAGTCCGCTGTCGAAATCGGCTGTATAGAAGCGGGAATTATTGAATTCCAGATCACGGGTTAATCCGGGGGTCTGAGATGAGGATATCAGTTTTATTTTTCCTTCCCCGAATAATTCGCCTATATGAAAACGTGAATCGATTAGGTAGATAAGTACAAATCCCGGTTTCCACAATTCTATTCTGGTTGCCGGCGCTTCAGTCGGAATTGAATGAATCAGATTACCCGACATATTATAAACTGATACACCCTTCTCATAATCAGCAACATAAATAACTGAGCCGGACTTATAAAAGCTGACCGCTCTTCCCTCAGTATCAAATGAAATCTGATCCTTTTCAAAATTTTCGGGATTAATTGACCAGATTTTACTCTCCTTCTCGGATACAAAAAGAAGTAATATAAACGCTCCTGCGAGAAGTGTTAAAAGCTTCCAGTATTTTTTCATCATGAGGATGAACAGGATTCCGGCAAAAGCACCAA
>CAZHHG010000004.1:48882-51257 GCA_964532065.1 uncultured Melioribacter sp. | reverse complement strand
TCATAAATGAGATTATGATAAGCACTTTGTACTTCAATTCTGTTTTTTCATTTACCAGAAAAGCAAAAAGTATTATTACAATAAAACTCATTAATCCGCCGGCAGTCATAACATATTGAAAGACAGAAGGGCCTTTCGATTCCAGTCGGTAGAGCTGCAAGAAATAATGGCGGTATGCAATCCCGAGATAAACAACGACGGTTAATAGAGCAGCAACAACAAAGACCTTAAAAAAGAGCTTTGCTTTCTCGTCGCTGTCGGCCGAAGCTGCTATCATGTAAACTACGGGTATAAGAAGCAATCGTTTAAAAAATATTGTAAACGCCTGGGATTGATTTATAGAAAATAGAGCCGACACCAGTTCGGTAGTCAAAAATAAAATGAAAGGGATTTCCAGACCTGTGCGGAAAAATTTATTTTCACCGGTTTTATACCATCGGGCAAGAAGCATAAACAGCGCCCCGAAATATCCGATCTGATTTAGAAAGATGGAATTGGTCATACTTGCCAGAAAAATAAGTATGAACGCAAACAGTACCCGATCGAACTTATTTATCACCGGACTAATTGTTTTTGTCAAATTCAATCTCTGAACTGAAGTTCATATAATTTCCGATAGATTCCTTTCTCATCGGCCAGCAGGGCTTCGTGTTTGCCATCCTGGACAATTTTACCCCGATCGAGCACAATGATTCTATCTGAATTCCTGATTGTGCTGAGCCGGTGTGCAATTACAAACGTGGTTCGGTCGAACATCAGCCGCTCAATCGCTTCCTGAACCAGAACCTCCGATTCGTTATCGAGAGAAGATGTAGCTTCATCAAGTATCATGATCGGTGGATTTTTAAGGAGCGCCCTTGCAATAGAAATACGCTGTCTCTGCCCGCCGGAGAGTTTAGTTCCTTTCTCGCCAATTACTGTATCGTATCCTTTTGGTAGTTCCATTATAAAATTATGCGCGTTTGCGGCTTTTGCCGATTCAATCAATTTCTCTTCGGGATAATCATCCAGGCCATAAGCTATATTACTTCTGACCGATTCGTTAAATAGAACTGTTTCCTGAGTAACAATTCCCATCAATTTCCTGAGATCCTCCAACCTGATCTGCTTTATATCAATATTGTCCAGAAGAATCCTCCCGGAAGTAGGATCGTAGAAGCGCGGTAATAGATCTACCATAGTGGTTTTACCGGCCCCGCTGCTTCCAACAATTGCAAGAACCGATCCTCTCTTAACTTCCAGACTTATCCGGTCAAGAACAGCTTCACCTGAATCTTCATAAAGGAATGAGACTTTCTCAAATACTATTTTGTCATTAAATGAAGAGATCTCAACCGGCTTCGCGGTATTTTTAATACCCGGCTCGGTATCAAGAATCTCAAAGATTCTGTCGGCAGCCGCGCTCGATTCCTGTATCCTGTTGTTTACACTACTCAATTCTTTTACAGGCGGCATCAGCTGAAAAATTGCAAATAGGAATGTTATAAACTCACTAGGCTTGATTGTTTTATCAACCAGCACAAGCTGAGCACCGAAATAAATAATAACTACACCTACAATAACACTTAAGAATTCGGTAACCGGGCTTGATATGTTTCGTATCCGTGTTATCTTAAGAACCAGTCTGAAGAATTTATTCGTCTCCCCGAAAAACTTTTTATTCTCATACTCCTCCATTCCGAATGCTTTAACGATTTTCACACCGGTAATTGTCTCGTGAAGATTCGTTGTAATATCCGCCATTTTCTGCTGAAGTAACCCGCTCTGCTTACGCAGAATCAATCCGATGTAACTAATTATGATTAGAGAAAACGGAAGGACGATAAAAGAGAAAAGCGTCAGCTGCCAGCTGATGGAGACTGCAATTGCAATGAACACGATAATAGTTAACGGTTCGCGTATCATATTCAGGAAAACAGCCGAGACACTTGTATTAACCATATTAACATCGTTTGTAATTCGGGAGATAAGGTTACCCGTCTTTTCGTTCTTAAAATAGCTCATCGGAAGTTTATGAAGGTGACGGTAGGATTCATTCCGAAGGTCACGTATCATTCCCTGTTCAACAAAAGCAAGGTAATAAGATTGAAGGTACCCGAACAGGTTTTTACCTAGGAATGCGATAACAATGAGGATACAGATCTTCAGAAGTATTTCTGAGGTTGTTCCGCTGAATATTATGCTCTTAAAATAATTGATCGCGTCGTTAATTATACTACTCAACCAGCCGCTTGCTTTTTGTCCTAATTCCTGCTGAACATTTTGTGAACCGGCAGCAGCTACTCCGGCCTGCTGAAACAATGTATCGAGGAGCGGAATGGCAAGATAAATCGATGCACCGTTGAGTAATGCCTGGAAAATAGAGAATAAAACGG
>CAZHHG010000004.1:0-48872 GCA_964532065.1 uncultured Melioribacter sp. | reverse complement strand
AACGGATGCCGAAAGGTGCTTCCAGTACGGTTTTACATAGCTGAGAATTCTTAAGTAAGTTTTCATTATTTCTGCATTAAAGTTTGTTTATACCGCATCCGCCGGGTAATCTGATTTCGTCGAAAACATCATCATTAAGATAATCATATATCGTAATGTAGGAATCTGTGCCGGATCGGCTGTCATAAAATAAGAAGTTTCCGTGAACTAATAAATTCTGATAATAATTTGAGTGAAAAGTCCTGACCAGCTTCTTCTGAGAAGTATCAATAATCATTAAATCATTCTGCTCCTCGGTTTTTCCCCTCTTAACAATTCTATTTCTGACAATAAGGAAGAGATGATTATCATCCAAAGACCATCTTGAATCGGACAATTCTCCGCTAAAGCTACCGATCAATACCTCGGATCCTTCTTTCAAGTCCCGCAAATAAATATAAGACTGGTTTTCGTGACGGGCAAGTCGAATAGATTTTGCCATAGAACCGGAGAGAAGCCGGGGCTGAATTGAAGGGGGCCTAGGAAATCCTTCGCTAGTCAAACTGAAAGTACGATTTTTGCGATCTACTACTTTTCCATCATACAGATACGAAGAAATTTCCTGAATCAGAATGTCTGAGTTAATTGAGTCAGGTTTTGTAAAATTAACTTTAAAAGTATCCTTTGCATCCCAGTAAGTATAAATCTGCAGTCCGGTACCTAATTCCGTTAATTCATCCACTTCCTCAGCAGAACTTTTAAAACGGTAAACACGTGCATCACGCACATAAGAAAAACTACCCTGTTTGCCGTAGCCTAAAGCTGTTACAAAAAAGAGATAGCTCCGGTCTGCTGAGTGGTTTAACGAAATAACCTTTCTTCCCCAACGACTCCAGAATAATTTGGATTGCCTTGTCATCAAGTTGTACTTGTAAACAGAAGGTCTTCCCTGATACCTGGCTACAAACATAACGTTTGAAAAATCATCGTAGACGAATTTTCCGTTTTCGAAAATTTTATAATTGGTAATAAGTCCTTTACGGAACAAATCCAGAGCTTCATTACCCGCATCAAAGGAGGAATCGAAATTTCCGATAAGCAGCAAATGACGACCCTCATCCGACTTGATTATCGTTCTGCTCCACAATTGAATATCAAGTTTCGACTTAAACAACTCGGCCTGGTCGAAGTCCGGAAACTCTCCGAGACAGATTGAAAAACCTTCCATTCCGCTATCGGTCTCAAGCGGTTTGCATCCTGTAAAACTTAAGAGTAGAATAAAAAGAAAAGAAAATTTTAGAATATTAGTTCCACTCACCTGATCAACCTCTGGGATGATGTTCTTTGTGAACCTGTTTTACATATTCCCGGTCTATATGCGTATAAATCTGAGTGGTTGATATATCGGCATGGCCGAGCATTTCCTGAACAGCTCTAAGATCGGCTCCTCCTTCCAGAAGGTGGGTTGCAAAAGAATGTCTGAATGTATGCGGGTGAATCTCCTTTGTAATTCCGGCGTCCTTTGCACAACGGTCGATTATTTTCCAGATCCACATTCTTGAAAGTTTTGTACCCCGTTTATTGAGGAACAGGAAATTCTGACTGACCGATTTTTTTTCAAGATACGGACGGGATCTTTTAAGATAATCTGTAATCCAGTTAATAGCGCTGCTTCCAACAGGAACTATCCTTTCCTTGGATCCTTTCCCTAATACTCTTATTACTTCATCATTAAAAAAAAGATCGTTGATTTTAAGATTGATAAGTTCCGATACCCGCAAGCCCGACGAGTAGAATAATTCCAGCAAGGCTTTATCCCTCAACCCTGTAATTTCAGAAGTATCGGGGATATTTAATATTTTCTCTACTTCATCGAATGAGAGAACAGTTGGCAGCTTCCGGGATTTTTTAACGGACATCAGCTTTTCAGTCGGATTAGATTCAATATATCCGCTATCAATAAGATAGCTGAAAAATCCCTTTAGTGAGGACATATACCGTGCTGAAGTGGAACTGTCTTTACCTATTCGCCGCTGCTGCTCAAAAAACCGTGTCAGATCAGTTGTCGTAAGATTATTAAGATCAGTTACATTATTGTTAGAACAATAATCAAGAAAACTTTTTATATCGTTTTCATACGACAGAATTGTATTATCGGCAAGATTTTTTTCAAAGCGTAAAATGGTAAGATATTCTTTCAGGAATTCTTGCATGATACCTAATCATCATCCTTATCAGATTCAAGTTTTTCCTGTTTAGGATAACGGATTCGTTTATGATGCTGACCGATCAGGATTTTATGAAACGATTCCCGGATTTTACTTAAATCCTTGAAAGTCAGAGGAGCATCGTTGAGCTGTCCGTCATCCACCCTTGCATTTATAAGATTGTTAATAATGTTTCCGACTTTCTGCGGGTCACTTTCAGTCAGGGATCTAACGGTCGATTCACAGGCATCGGCAAGCATAACCAGTGCAGTCTCTTTTGTATTCGGCTTCGGTCCGGGGTAACGGTAATTATCAACTTCAACATTTTCCCCGCCGTAAAGCTCTTTAGCTTTTTCGTAGAAATAAGAGATTATCATTGTACCGTGATGCATCGGAATAAAATCAATTATCTCCTGCGGTAAATCGCTTTTCTGAGCCAGGATTATTCCCTTTTCAACATGATTCCGGATCAGTTCAACACTTCTTTCCGGTGTGAGTTTCTCATGAATATTTTCTGAATTGATCTGATTCTCCACAAAACTTGACGGGTCCAGTGATTTCCCGATGTCGTGATAATAAGCCCCGACACGCGCAAGGATGGGATTTGCGCCAATAGCCTCGGCGGTTGTCTCTGCAAGAGTACCTATTACCATTGAATGATTGAAAGTACCGGGAGCGTTATGCGCCAGATCTTTTAACAACGGATGGTTGAAATCGGTAAGCTCAAGCAAAGTAAGATCAGTGGTTATTTTGAAAATCCGTTCGATGAAAATAATGAGTCCGTATGTAAATACCGGACTTATCAGCGCATTGGAAGCTGCGAATGCGAAGCTGACAAGCATCTGATCGAATGACGCAAACCTTTCGAGACTGAATGCAATAATACTTAAAACATATCCGACGAGTATATAAAAGAAAGACCGGAAGATTTGAGTTCTGTTTTTAATATCTCTAACCGTATAGGCGGATAGTCCGCCGGCCACAATATTCATTATAGCAAAGACATAGTCATTTCCTCTTAATCCCCCGACAATCAATGAGATCACTATTGTACCGTAGAAACCGACTCTGGAATCAAAAATGATAGTCAGAAGCATCGAGGCAACCGGAACAATAACAAGAAATTCTACCGGGGCAGAAACATTCAGGTTATATATCAGGTATGTAATAAAACTGATGAAGAGAATAATTATCGAAATAAGAAGAATCTTTAGATTATCGTTATATATTCTCTTTCTAAATAGATAGATATAGATAATAAGAAGAATCAGAATTACGGATATGTGAGTGAACTTGCCGATATTCTGTGCAAGCCGGGACCAGAATCCGATCTCCTCCCCTTTAGCAATTCTATATGAATCGATCTTCAGTTTAACTTCGGGTGTAATGCGGTCGTGCTTTGCAACAATTCTTTCATTTTCATTTACGATACCTACATTGCGCGGAACTTTATCCTTTGCATTCTGAATTGCTGTATTGGTCAGCTCATAACTGTAGATAAGATTCGGTTTAAGGAAATAGGATACGTATTCTGCAACAGCTTCATTCAAATCGTTATTGGTTCCGATATTAATTGTAATAAAACTGTTTATATATTCATTCGCTACTTCCCGGTCGAGATAGAGTGTTTTCGGGAATACGCGTTCGAACTTTCCGTCTCTTACCGAAATGCTGTCCCGGTTAATTTCCTTATAAGAGAGATTAAGAAGCCCTCTCTGATAAACCCTTTCAAGAAGATCCCTAGAAAGACGGAGTACTTCTGTAAGCGAATATGTTTTTACGCCGTTAAACGATGCGGCTCTTCTCTTAAAACGCGAAAAAATTTCGAAGGAATTATTGCTGAGGAAAGCTGTATTCGGAGATCCTCCATCAATTCTTCTTGAGTCGATCAGGTTTGGAAGAACGCGGTTATATTTACGTAAAGAGTCGATTGTAAGCGAGGAAATGCTGTTGTCCCTTAAAAATATCGGTTGTACTCTCGAAGCCGCCTGCATCTGTTCTGTTTCAAAAATGTCACTGCTTTTAAGAACTTCAAAGGTAGTGGAGGCAATAATATCGTCTTTTATCCAGACAGAACCGACAGTTACACCCGACTCAATCGATTCCCCCTTGGGAAACATCATTACAATCAGAATAATAGTAACGATGATTATAAGGATTTTGAGTCGAAGACTCTGTCTCATTACCTTCTCTTTGTTCTTATTCATATTACCTATGATTTAGCTTTTAGTAATAATTTTAAAAATTCGTTTACTCCCCCCTCATTATTAGTTCTCTTTGTCACCATATCGGAAAGCCTTTTTATTTCAGGGACGGCATTTGCAACGGCAATTTTCAATGAGTCGTTTTCAAATAATGACTGGTCGTTATACCAGTCCCCGATAACAGCGGTATTTTTAATTTTAATACCGAGCTGCCTGCAGAGTTTTTTCAATCCTTCACCTTTACTTGAACCCATTTTTCTAATTTCAAGATAATAGATTCCGCCATGACTCTGGGATTTATAGAAGGAATTTCTTACACCGAAAGTATAAGGGAACGAAAGTTTATTGGAAGCCTGGCGGACCAGGTCGCTATAATCCCCTGTCATTACTATTTCTAGTGTATTTTTTGTATACCCGTCATAAGAATCAATAAATACATACTTTGCACCGAATTTTTCCAATAGATTTTGAATAACGGAATTCTCCTCCGTATAATAGATCGCGTCGCCATGGCATAGTGCGATTTTCAGGAAATACCGTTCAGCAAGAACCAATGCTTTGGACACGATTTTCTCGGGTAAAGTTGATTGATGGATAACTTCACCGGTAACGGGATTTTTAATTAACGTGCCATCGAGGGTTATGAGAGGAAGTTCAAGAGAAAGTGTGTTGGCAAAATCGAGTACGGCACTATGAAGTCTTCCGGTTGCAATAGAGAATTGTACTCCGGTATTCTTCAATTTATTAACAAGTACAACGGTGTCGCAGTCCAGATTACCATTGTCATCCAGGATTGTTCCATCCAGGTCGAAAACTACAAGTTGTATTCTACTCAATACTTCTTTAGAAATCATAAAAACTCAGCAGATACAGATTATGAACAGATCTCACAATGAAAAATAAAATTAATTTTATAATGTTAGAAGGCAAATTTAGGAATTGAATTTTATTTCCTTTGAAAGCACTCTTATTAAAGAGATTTAACTCAAGCTATATACTTTCCAAGTCTTTTACTGCTTCGTTTACAGTATTGCAGAT
Organism: uncultured Melioribacter sp.; assembly: GCA_964532065.1. Lineage (GTDB taxonomy): Bacteria > Bacteroidota > Ignavibacteria > Ignavibacteriales > Melioribacteraceae > DSXH01. Next base: position 43,444 of record CAZHHG010000004.1, on the reverse strand, counting down.
TGTTAAAACTCTGTCCAACTGGGAAATTTCGATCAATGTTTTTACATTCTTTGTAGGGGATGCCAATCTAATATGGCCTTCGTTCGACTGTAATATTCGGAATGCAAGAAGGATGGCGCTTAAACCGGAACTGTCGCAATATTCAACTTCAGAGAGATCTATCACGAGTTTTTTTACTTCTTCAGTGTGCATAAGGATAGTAAACTCGCCTTTAACAAAACCAGCAATCGATGCATCAAACCGTTTTTCATTTAATTTAAAAACGGTAATATCCCCCGACCGCCTAAGTTCAAAATTGATATTTTCGCTCATTTATTCGCCAAAATTGATTAATTACGTTCCTAATCTACAAATTCATTTCATTATTCAAAAGTTCGATTTCTAAAACATCCTTAAAAAATCCACAAAATTCCTGTAAATTAGCTCAGGATCACCCGCTGAATTGACTATCTGAAGGTTATAATATTTTTCCGATCTTTCTTTATTAAATCCGATTCTGAACCGTGAAGAAACTATGTTGGTTATGGAGCTGAAAAATACGTTCTCATTCCGGTTAAGATCTACTACAACTTCAAATTCTTTCGATTTTAGACGCTGTACCAGGGTTTTGGCCGGAAGATTTAATCTGGATTTTTGATCCTCATGGTAACTGACAAACCGGAATTTTTCTTTTTCCGGGATCAGATTATATTTATGCTCCGGCAGAAACAATGTGACATTTTTATTGCCTATTAGAAGGTATTTAATCAGTTCGAGTCCGTGATAAAAATCAGTATCATCATTTGGCATTAATACAAAAAAATCCCTGCTGTTCGAAATAATATTATTATAAGAGAATGATTCGGTAACCGGCTTAAGATATTTCTTACGGATATAATAATGTGCCATTTTCAATTTCAATTTTTCGAACATTTTTTCACCTTATCATTTCCAGAAACTGATCCTCGGTTAGAATTTTCACACCCAGCGAAACAGCTTTATCGAGTTTTGAGCCCGCATTTTCACCGGCGAGGACGAAATTAGTTTTTTTACTAACTGAAGAGACAACTACTCCGCCGTTTTTTTCAATCAATTCTTTGGCTTCCTCTCTGGAGTAGTTCGGCAAAGTACCGGTTAAAACAAACGATGCACCTTTAAGCTTTGAAGAATTTTCCGATTTTTTATGCGTAGAGAAAATCAAACCGATATCTCTTAGTTTTCCAATTTCATTAATATTTTTCCGATCGGAAAAGAATCGATTAACACTCATACTAATACTCGGTCCGATTTCCGGGATATTTTCAATCTCCTCCGGCCGGGCTTCAATCAGTTTTTCGATCGACAAAAAGTAGTGTGCAAGTTTTTTAGCAGCACCGGCTCCTACATACCGGATACCCAATGCAAACAGGACTTTTTCAAACGGTCTCTGCCTGCTCTCATCAATTGCAGTCAGAAGATTATCGACGCTCTTTTCGCCCAAACGCTCAATACCGATTAATTCGTTCCTTCGATTAGCAAGATAATAGATATCGGAATAACTTCGTAAAAAACCTGAATCGACAAATAAGTTTATTAACGATTCCCCCAGTCCTGAGATATCCATGGCACCTCTCGATGCAAAATGAAGTAGTCTTCCTTTAACCTGCGCAGGACATGAATTATTCTCACAATAAATTGCTACTTCATCCCCGGGCTTGAATAGAGAGGAGTTACAGACCGGACATTTATCCGGAGGAATTACGATTTTCAAATCTTTGGGACGATCGTCAAGAATAACAGAGACTACTTTGGGAATTACATCACCACCTTTTTCAATTATGACAGCATCGCCTTCCCGGATATCTTTTCTCCTGATCTCGTCGATATTATGGAGAGTAGCACGGCTGATGGTAGAGCCGGCTAAAAAGACCGGGTCCAGCTCAGCTACTGGAGTAAGAGTTCCGGTTCTTCCAACCTGCCAGGTTATTCTGTTCAATTTAGTTTTTGCCTGACGGGCTTTAAACTTAAATGCGATTGCCCACCGGGGCGATTTTGCTATACTACCCAAAATTTTCTGATGATTAAGCGAATTAACTTTTATAACCACACCATCAATTTCGTAGGGCAGTGTTTCTCTTTTTTCCTCCCAGAACCGGCAGAAGGAGAGAACTTCGTTTAATGAAGAGCAGAGTTTGTAATTCTTGTTTACCCTGAAGCCGAGTTTTTGAAGAAGCTCAAGATTTTCTGCATGAGTGGTAAGCTGATCAGATTCGGAAAAAAGATAATAGACAAAAATCTGAAGAGGGCGGCGGGCAACAACTTTGGGATCTAATAATTTTATTGTACCTGCGGTTGAATTACGAGGATTTGCAAAAGTTTTCTCACCGTTAAGCTCGCGTTCTTCGTTCAGCCTGTTAAACTGCTCAACTTCCATATATATTTCACCGCGTACTTCAATAGAATCTAAATCTTTTCCGGGGACTTTATCAATTGTCAGAGGTACAGATTTAATTGTCCTTATATTATTCGTTATTTCCTCGCCTGTAGTTCCATCGCCACGTGTAGCTGCGGTTACAAGTCTTCCTTTGCTATATTTCAGGCTGACCGAAACACCGTCAATTTTAAGTTCGCATACGTATTCAATTTTCTCATCAGGAGGGAGGCCTTCTCTAACTCTCCTGTCGAAATCCAGAATTTCATCTTCAGTGTAGGAATTGGATAAACTGAGCATCGGAATTGAATGTGTTACAGGCCTGAATTCATTTGATATATCCGATCCCACTCTCTGAGTCGGTGAATCAAGCGTAATTAAATGTGGATTCTCTTTTTCGATTTGAATCAGTTCACTAAGGAGCCGGTCGTATTCAAAATCACTGATCGTAGGCCGGGCCAGAACAAAATAGTTATAATCATGTTCTTTAATCAGCTTTCGGAGTTGATTAATTCTAGTTTGGGGATCCGGTTTCATTCTTAGACGGTACTGATAATATATATGATTTAACGGTATCTGAATTAATTATGTAATTTCTGATTTCTCCCCTAACCCCCGGTAGCTGCAACTGTTTGCCATTTAAATCCATTGAAATCAATCCGGCATTACCTACTGAAACTCTGAATTCGTTCATTGCCTTGTAGGAAGAGTTCTGATTTTCAATTAGGAAACCCTGGAAAACAATTTTACTATCGGATTGTACTTTTACCCAGACACGGCCCAATCCGGTTAATTCCAGCTTAAGGCTGTCGTCTTCAGGAATATATTGATTGTCTTGAGCCGGTGCTTCTAGTTCAAAACGTTCGCCGGATTGTTCAATCCTTTCATTGTCGGGTATATCGGCAATAATTTCTTTGGACGGACTGTCAAAAAAAACGAAATAGGCAATTAATAATATTATTATAAGAGCGGAAAATGAAAGGACATATATATTTTTTATTTCAATTTTTTTTGGGGGGATATCTGCTGTTACCTGATTTTCTTCCGGCTCTTTAGAATCCGGTTCGGTTTCTTCAAGAATTTTTTGAGCGGGTTTTGTCTCAACCGGTTCAATGATTTTCTGGTCAGTGGTTGAAGATTCATTCGGTTCTTTTTCCTGCGAGGAATTCTCTTCCAGAAGGCCGCGTTTGGCAAGATCGAATTTTTTTAAGGTTTCTTTTACATCAATTTCGGAGAATTGAGCATATTCTCTTATAAACGCACGCATATAAATTTCAGGCAATAAATCAAAATTGCCTTCTTCAATTGCCTGAAGAAATCTGATATCAATTTTTGTCCGGCTGGCAATATAGTTGAGGGATATTTCTTTTGCTTCTCGGGAAGATTTTAATTCTTTCGCAAATTTTTTTAAAGCTTCATTCATAATCTATTAAGTTAGTTATTGTTCCCTAACCAGTTTTACGGCAAATGAGCCGTCAAAATCATGAATATGAGGAAATGTTTGAACAAATCCCTCCGGACTTACATATTCCCGCGATATAGTGGATGAAGCATCAACGAGTTTAAAATCCGGATTTTCATCTAAGAACTTTTTAACGTTCTCGAAATTCTCTTCCGGCTCAATAGTACATGTACTGTAGACAAGATAGCCGCCAGGCTTAAGGAGTGATGCTCCCTTTCTAATTAAATCCTGCTGAATATTAACAATTTTTCTGATATCACCCAAGTCTTTCTTCCATTTAAGATCAGGTTTTTTTGTCAGAGTCCCGAGTCCCGAACAGGGTGCGTCAATAAGAACACGGTCGAATCCATTCTCGTCGGAAAACTCATTGGCATCAATTGCAATTGTATTTACATTAGAAACTTTAAGACGATCAAGGTTTTTATTTAGAATCTTTAAACGGCTCTCGAAACGGTCCAGAGCAACAATTTCACCTTTATTCTCCATCATTTCGGCAATAAAAGCGGTTTTACCTCCGGGGGCTGCACAAAGGTCCAGGACTCGCATACCGGGTTTGACATCAAGTAAAAGAACAGGGAATCCGGTGCTTTCATCCTGAACTGAAAAAAAACCTTTTGCAAAGTATTCCCAATCGGTAATGTTGGAAAGCGAACTCATTTTAATAAACTGATCGAGTGCTTTACTATCGGTATATTTAAGCCCAACTGAATCGAGAAGTTTTTTAAACTCTGCTTTAGTGGTTACAAGATTATTTACCCGAAGTGTAAGAAAAGGTTTGTTGTTGTTTGCAATCAGTAAGCGTTCAGTTTCCTCTTTACCAAAACGTGCTGTCCACCTTTTAACAATCCAGGATGGATGTGAGTAGTAAGCACTCAGGTATGCGACAGGATCCTCATCAGGATTGGGATATCTAATCCCCTCCTTGTTGCGAATAATATTTCTCAATACACCGTTCGCCACGTCAGCATATTTCTGTCCCTGAAGCTTTTTTACAAACTCAACAGCTTCATTCACAGCAGCGTAGTCGGGTACCTTATCCAGGAAAAGGATCTGGTAAAGAGCTACTCTTAAAGCATTTTTAATATTCGGTACAACTTTAGAGAATTGACCTTTATAAAATCCATTTAGTATCCAGTCGATCCTGCCCATCCATCTCATAACTCCATGGACAATTTCAAACAAAAGAGCTTTATCCGGACCTGAGAGATTCGAGTTTTTTAATTCGATTTCAAGGAGTTTATCGAGATAGGCATCGGTTCTGTCAATTCGATTCAAAATTTTTACTGCAAAACCTCTAACACCCTGATAAAGATTCAAGCTATCTGAAACGGTTTTCTGTTCATCACTCATTATAAAAATCCATTATAAAAAGAAAAGCAAAAATTTGCAGGACCATTTAAAACACGAAAGGGCTGTAATACCGAACAGCCCTTGTGTAAAAAAAAAGTAATTGTTTAAGCCTGTTTAAATCCATATTTCTTTTTAAATCTTTCAACACGACCGGTAGAATCGACAATTTTCTGCTTTCCGGTAAAGAATGGATGGCATTCAGAACAAATTTCGAGCTTAATACTGCTTACTGTTGAGCGTGTTACGAATGTATTTCCGCAAACACATGAAACTTCACATTTTCTGTAAGTTGGATGAATACCTGTTTTCATTTATAACTACTTCCTTGCTGATTTTTGAGGTCGAAATTTACGGATGATGGCTCAAAAAAACAAATATTTAGTCGATTTTTGGGATTATTCTGTTTTTTTAGCTCTTTTTAATGAATCTGCCCGAGCCTCAGCCTTTTTAATAGAATCCAACGTAGCCCTGTATTTCTGTAGTGTTTTTGCATCCAACTCCTCCCTGATGAAAAAGCCATCAAATTCGGATGCCGATTCCCCTCCCCTCACTACATTACCCTGCTGAAGGCTGCTTTTCTTCTGTTTATTTCCGGATATAAAATCATCAAGCGCCACCGACCGGCTGCGTGAAATCGGGTATTTGGCATTGTTAGATAATACAGCATCGTTTGGATTAACAGCTAATTCACCCGAACCGGATTGAAGTGACCTCTTCTCAGCAGGCGGGTAATTCTCCTGTCCCGATAAAGCAGCTGTGTTATCTAGATCTTCATTTGAAGGTGATTGATCCGTTTGAGAAATGATTTGAGGAGGATCACTCATAAGCAGATTTTCATACTGTTGATCATTAGCTGGCAGGAAAATAAAAAAGAGGATAATCACAGTTACAACAACAGCAGACGGTGCAAAAAATTTGATTATGTTGAATTTCTCTCTCGGTTCTTCCTTTGTCCCGAAATTTTTATTCTGAATATTAGTCATCAACTGAAATTCAAAATTATCCGGTGCATTAATCTTTGGTAGATCTTTTAAATCTTCAATTAATTTTCCAAATTTATTGTTTTGATCATTGTAGATGTTTATTCCCATAAATTTACTCTTTATAAATATTTTTCAATAGTTTTTGCAATTGCGTTCTCCCCCGGTTGATTCTGGATTTTACAGTTCCGATAGACAGTTTTGTAATTTCAGCGATTTCCTCGTAAGATAGACCCTGAATGTCGCGAAGAATTACAACTTCCCGATAAACCGGTTTAACTCTAAGCAGAGCATTCTGAATCATCTGGTTTTTAATCTCGCTGTCGGCTGACCGGTCGGGAGCTAAAAAAGACTTATCCTCAATCTGAATAGAACGTTCGTCATCGGTATTATCGATTGAGAAAAGGCTTCTTCTTTTTCTTCTTTTCAATTCATTTTTTGCCAGGTTGCCTGCAATAGTATAAATCCAGGTAGAGAATTTTGCGAATTCGCGGTATGAGTCCTTATTGAGATAAAATTTTATCATTGTATCCTGAACTATATCCGAACATGCATCCCGGTCCCCCACAAACCTGAAAACAAAATTCATTAGCGGATCTTTATAACGCCGAACCAGAATTTCATAAGCGTCCATTGTATTGGAAACTTGAAATTCCTTTATTAATTCTTCGTCGGTTAACTCTATTAGATTCCGATTAAGTGTCAATTATACCCAGTCAAATTTGAGATTGTTTCAAAATTTTTGAATTAATTTTAGTTATAAAGTTGGTTTTTTTCAAGATTTTCAAAGTTTTTAATTTCCCATCATTTCTGAAAGCATCATAATCAGAATCGTTTTATGTTCTGTATTACTCGATTTTACGGCCATATCTGCATTAAATAATGCCCGGGAGGCTTTCAGTAACCTTTCATCCGGCATAAGAAACCGGGCCTTTTTGCAATTGACATAATAAAACCAGCTCACACCGATCTTTCTAGCGGCTTCATTATCATTTACATTTGAACGGTTAAATTCCGAAACCTGTGATACCGCACTTAGATATTTGGCAAGCATACTTATAATCATAACTATCGAAATTCCGGCATCAAGCAGGTTGAATGCAATTTCAAGAGCTTTCGATTTATTACCCGCACCAATAGCATCCTGAAGGTCGAAAACTGTGTGCTGCTTTGTAGGTGAAACCAGTTTTTTTATTTCATCGAAGCTGAGCTTCGGTTTACCGATTGAATAATCCAAAATCTTCCGGACCTGCATTTCGAGAAGGCCTTTATCGTTTCCGACAATTTCGATTAATCCCTGAGCTGTATCATAATCGAATGGAGAACTGAGTTGTTCGGAAATCCCGATAAGCCACTCAATCAGATCATTACCGCTTTCAGCTTTTGCTTCAAACAGATATTTTTTATCGATCAGGAGTGAATAAGGTTCTTTCGCCAAATCCGAAGGTTTTGATAATTGTGTTATTATCATCACCGTAAATTCGGCGGGAGAATTAATATAATTGTTCAGCTCCTTTTTGTTAGCAATACTCTCGAAATTTTTAATTACTATTAATTTTTTGCCTCCGCCGAAAGGGAATGAATAAGCAGTATCAAGAATCTGAGTAAGGTTTACATTTCTTTCAGAGTTAATAAATTCCTTATCAAATTCAGACGAAACAAGGGGCTCAACAAATTTTCTGATTTCTTCAACCGTTTTTTCGATTGTATAATCATCTTCACCTATAAGAAAAAAAAGAGGGAGAAGTTTTTCCTTGTGAAGAAATTTCGGAATTTCATTGACAGATGGAATTGATTTTTTTGCCATTTAATCAGGTTCTTTTGTTTTATTTTTTTCGGATCTAATTGCATTAATCAGAAAAAAGGCTACACCGCCCCAGACAATTCCTATAACAAAGAAAGCAGTTATCCAAGTTTCCATTTTACCTGTCAGACTCGAGAATATATTTAACAAAAAATTTATTAAGCAGAACAAAGACAGAAATAGTTAAGAACCATTGTGCAAGGCATGTACCAAGATTTTCTACATGAAACGGATTCCACCATTCTGGGTCCCATGTAGTTGATGAAATAAGCCACCAGGAGAGTAATATAACAACCTGAACCGGAACAAGATATTTGATAATATAATTGTACCATTTACCTATAAAAATATCGCTGCCATCACCATTAATAAAATCGATACGGAATTTATCGACTCCGTATTTAATCAGTGAAAACGCTATGAATGCCCCGCTAAGTATTAAACCTACCCCCCACACCCAATCCTGATTAATAAAAAAGTCCATATTTAATGCCGAAGGTATTCCAAAAGTAAACCCTGCAACACCTACAATTACAATCGCGATTTTCCGTGAAAGGCCAAAATCGATGATTGTACTGGTTGCTAATTCCATCATTGAAAAAAGAGATGTTAAAGCAGCAAAAGACAATGCCAGGAAGAAAAGAGAAGCAAAAATTGTATTTAGTAGAATGCTGCCGGACATCTTTGTAAACAGCAGAGGAAGATAGATGAAAGTTAATCCGGTATTAGCCGGACCTGATTGTGAAATCTGAACCATCGCATCGGTTGAACTCAATGCGAATACAGTTGAAAAGATGGTGATCCCGGCAATAAGAGAGACTGAATTATTTCCGAAACCGATTAATGCAGCATTAAGTGCTACATCCTCTTTCTTTTTCATATAGACTGCATAAGTCATAATAAGTCCCCAACCCGCACCTGTATCCCATGCATTTTGAGTAAGAGCATTAAGCCAGACTTTATAGTCAAGCAAATATTCCAAACTGGGAGTAAAGAGATACTTTATTCCCTCAAAGGCATTTGGCAGAGTGACGGCGCGAACTAGCAGGATAATAAGAATGATCAATAATGAAGAGACAAGAATTCTATTAACCTTTTCTATACCTTTTACTATACCCCTGTAAATAACAATTCCACCAATCAGAATTGCAATCAGGTGATAAAGAAGCGGCAAACCGCTCGTGGTAAAATTATTCCAGTATTCGAGATGATTCGAAGTATTAAAAAGATCACCGGAGAATGCAGAAATTAAATAACGGATACACCAGCCTGTTACAACCGAATAATAGAACATTATGGCCGTTGAAACAAATGCAATAAAGGCTCCCATCCATGCATATTTTTTACCCGCGGTTTTTCCAATTGCACCAATTGGTGAAAGCCGGGTCGATTTACCAAGAGCAAACTCGGCAATTATAAGAGGAACAGACCAGATCAAAAGGAAGACGACCCAGGGAATAAGAAACGAACCGCCGCCATTCTGGGCAACGACCCTGGAGAATCGCCAGATATTGCCTGTTCCAACGGCAATACCGAGTGTAGCAAGAATTAATCCCCATCTGGAGGTAAAAAATTCTTTGGTCTGCATTTAATTATAAGGCTCTTTTCTCAACAGTCACTTTTTGCATTACAACGTCTTCCAGAGGTCTGTCCATATTATTTGTAGGCACCTGGCTAATTGCATTTATGAGATCCATATTCTTAATCACTTTACCAAAAACGGAATGACGTGCATTAAGCCACGGAGTAGGAACAACCGTTATAAAAAACTGGCTGCCATTCGTATTAGGGCCGGCATTGGCCATCGAGAGAATACCCGGTGAATCATGCATCAACGACGGTACAAATTCATCTTCGAACTTGGGGCCGTAAATACTCTCGCCACCTCTTCCGGTACCGGTAGGATCACCGCCTTGAATCATGAAGTCTTTGATTACACGATGGAATATTACACCGTTATAATATCCCTTAGAAGCCAGGCCGATAAAGTTTTTAACGGTTTTAGGAACATCTCTTGCATAAAGTTCTACTTCGAATGTGCCCATATTAGTTTCTATGGCTGCAATCAATTTTTCGTTATTCTTCAAATCCATTAACTGATCCAATTGATCTCCTTTCTCTATTGTTTGTTTGTTTTCTTCGGATTTTAAATTTTCATTTTTATTTGAACAGGCTGATATAAAAAGTGAAACTGCAATTATGAAAAGTATTTTTTTAATCATCATTCCTCCCTACGGTTGAATAATTCCCGAGTAAATTAAAACCAGTATTACCAGACCCGCAAGAATCCGGTATAGAATAAAAACAAATGTCGATCTCCTTCTTAAGTATCTCAATAAGAATTCGATCGAAAGATATCCGAAAACTGCCGATACAAATGTCGCAACGATCAGGTTTATCAGTCCAGAAGAATCGATATACTCCAAAGCCTGATAGAGCTGAAGCATTCCGCTTGCAGCTACAGCAGGAATACTCATCAGAAACGAGAAGCGGGCTGCTGTCTCCCTGTTGAATCCCAGGAATAATGCTGCTGTAATTGTTGTGCCTGATCTGGAAGAACCGGGTATCAGCGCAACCGATTGAGCAATGCCTATCAGGAGCGCATCGTACCACTTGAAATCCGAGGCGTGACGGTTGAACTTACCGTATTTCTCCGCTGCCGCAAGAATAAGTGCAAGCGTAATCAGACTTCCGGCTATTACGTATAAATTTTTTGTAAGGACTCCCTCAATTATATCTTTAAATCCGAGTCCGATAATAACAACCGGTATTGTTGCAAGAATTAAGAACCAGCCCATTATTGAGTTCTGATTCTGATCCCGGATTTTTTTTCTTTTAATGAAATTATCCAGAAGAAAGTCTTTCAGGATATTCACAAGATCTTTCCAGAAATAAATTAGTACAGCGGCGAGAGTTCCGATTTGTATAACAGCAATGAATGCCGTCCATCTTTCGGGAGTAGATTCTGAAATAAGTCCCATCAGTTTACCGGTTACAGTAAGATGACCGGTACTGCTAATAGGGATAAACTCTGTTAAGCCCTGAATAATTCCGAGTATTATAGCTTCAAGTATCGACATAGATTTCCATTAAAGAAGATATGAGATTCCGAGCTTAACGCCTATAGAGATTGCGTTAAGATTCACTATTTCACCGGTTGCAAAATTTGTAATCTTTTTATTTTCATCTGAGGAGAGTTCACCCGGAAGATCGTAACGAAAATCGAGACCTAAAAGGACATATAGATTACCGCTCAAAAGAGTATTGGCTTCCCCTTTTATTAATAATCCCCATCCGGATGATTCATATTCGCTTTTCGTTATTATTTCTTCGTTAAGGGAGACAAATCTTAAACCGAGTCCCCCGCCGAATTTGAATTTATATCCAGCCCCTCCGATAACATAATATCCAATAACACTCGGTCTGTGCATAAGATAAGAGATTTCATAAATTCCGCCCGATCCGAGCGGCGAGTTATAAGAATCGATAACAATGCTGTATTCCAATCCGATCTGAAACGACTTGTTAATTAAGTATCCTGCTTCGCCCGAAAAATTCACGGAGCTGTTAAACGATTTTAACTTATTATCCGGTGAAGCAAAATTAAAATTAATATAATCCCTGTATGCAGGAGCCGATTTGAAATCGAGACCCATCGAAATGCCGAAATCCCACTGTCCATATAAATTCAGAAAAGGCAGTAAAAGAAAGAGAAAAAATATTTTTTTCATTTTTGATCCGGATAAATATTGAAAACAGAGTAAAAATTTTCTTTGCTGATTCCTTTTTTCTCACGGATTCTGTTAATCAGGTAAATAGAGCCGATAGTTGAACCAATGAAAACAAAATAGGAAATAAAATGCGTTAAAAGAGCATAAGCCGCACTCAGTTCGTATTCAAATCCGTACAGATTTGTTAAAACAAATATAGAAATAATGTGGTAGGAACCGGTACCGCCCGGAGTCGGGATAACTACTCCGTAAGCACTTATGGTCATAAAAACCCAAGCCATTGCAAAATTGATTTCCCCGTAATTTTGCATATCGAGCATAAAGAAACCGACATATGAATTAAGTGCATAGAGCAGAAGAATAATTATTGTATAGAATACGACATGAATAATACTTGCAAATCCGCGGATGCTGGAAAAGCCGCTGATAAGAGTTGAGAAGATGCCGGAAAGTTTTTCAGAAAGACGTTTGTTAAAACGGGCTATAAAATTTACAATTGCGACGGTAAACTTCTGTTCATACTTTACAATGATCACAATAAAAACCGTAATTAAAAGTAAAGAGGCAAATCCGATTATCAGCGAAGTCTTCAGCCATAATATTTCATCAAAAAGATTCCCCGGAAAGAGAAAGACACTTATAAGAGAAGCAAGCGCAAAGGAACCGGTATCAATTATTCTTTCGATGATAACGGTACCAAACATTGCAGACCGGGATATTCCCTCCCACTTACCAATGAATAAACCGCGATAGACCTCGCCGAGCCTGGGTATAACACAATTAACCCCGTATCCTATCATTACTGCGCCGAACAAATTAAATGTGGAAGCATCTTCCTTTACCGGTTTAATCATAATCTTCCAGCGTAGAGCTCGAATATAGTGGGAAATGAAAAAAACTATTATGTATACGGTAAGCCAGAGAATTGAAGCATTTGTAATAATGGAGAATGATTTTTTTAAATCGATATTCACAAAAGCCAGGTAAAGGAATAGAAAAGTTAATATAACCGGCAGTAGGTAACCGGTTAATCGTTTTAGAATAATTTTATTTTTATCAGCGTAAGTCAATAATCTTTGTCCCTTTTGGAGGAGTAAAATTGAATTTCTGATCTGAGACTTCAGGATTTTCTTTAATATCCGAGAAAGAAAAAATGTATTTCATATCGATCAGATCAACAATTTGCAATTTTGAAACCATATCCGAATTATTGATCCAGATTTTTATTTCTTTAAGATCCAGTTGCTCATCACGGGGAGTTAATAATATTACCTTTTCAAGATCAGAAGATTCTTCTTTTACAAATTTGACTCTGCATTGCGATGGATAATCGAAAATAAATCTTTCAATAGAGAATGAAGTGGGTTCATCAAAAAACGTACTTATAACTACTTTTTTGTTTTTTTTGTCGTAATTCCAAACCGATTCCGAATCAGAAATTATCATACTCCTTTTCTGATCGACAATAAATTTATTTTTCCTTTTATACACGAAAGTGCCGCTCTCTTTGCCGGCAGGTTTTCCGTCGGGACCGAAAATGCTTTGGGAAAATCCAGCACTGAAACTGGATATCGAATTAAATTTCGACTGGACCTTTTTTAGTATCTCATTACCAGTCTGCGCAAACAAAAGCGGAGCGAAAAAAACGAATAAAAAAATTTTAAATCTCATAGTATTATAAAGATCTAAGGATTGTTTCGAGTTGTTCTTCGTTTTCTACAATTACTTCTCTGGCTTTGCTGCCTTCCGAAGGTCCGACAATACCGGCCTGTTCAAGCTGATCTACAATTCTGGCAGCACGGGAATAACCAAGTTTCAACCTTCTCTGAAGCAGAGAGACCGATCCCTGCTGGTGTCTTACAACAACCCTGGCGGCTTCATCAAACATAGGATCGAGATCGGATAGAAAACTTCCCGCATCAGCCTTCTTTTTTTCAAACATTGAAGGGAGGAAATACCGTTTGGAAAATCCTTCCTGAGCATATATAAAGTTTGTAACACGCTCCACCTCTTCAGTTGAAATGAACGCATTCTGAATGCGGATCGGTTTAGGCATACCTCCGGGCAGAAAGAGCATATCACCGCTGCCAAGAAGCTGCTCGGCTCCGTTCATATCCAGGATGGTCCTGGAATCGATCTTAGTAGCCACCTGATAGGCCATTCTGGCGCTGAAGTTCGCTTTGATTACTCCCGTAATAACATTTACTGAAGGACGCTGCGTGGCAAGTATGAGATGAACCCCAACTGCGCGAGCTAACTGTGCGAGTCGAGCAATCGGTTCTTCAACTTCCTTACCCGAAGTAATCATCAAATCCGCAAGCTCATCAATTATCACAATTATATACGGCAATTTATAGTGCTTCATTTCTTCGGTATCTTTAGGACGGGTTTTCGGATTGAGCACCTTTTTATTGTAGTCAACTATATTTCTTACACCTGCCTTAGCAAGCTTGTCGTACCTCTTCTCCATTTCATACTCGACCGCTTTAAGAGCCAGCAGAGCGTTAGAGGGATTTGTAATAATCTCCTCTTCCAGATCCGGAGATACCGCAAGGTAATGTTTGTTAAGTTTCTTATAGAATGAGAGTTCAATCTTCTTAGGATCTACTATTACAAATTTTATGTCGGAAGGGTGTTTGGCATATAAAAGACTGTTGATAATCATATTGATGCCCACGCTTTTTCCGGAACCGGTCGATCCGGCAATGAGCATATGAGGCATTTTGGCCAGGTCTGTAATATAAACATCACCGGAAATTGTTTTACCCAGAGCGAGCGGCAATTCCTCTTTAGCTTCTTTCAACTTACTTATAACCGAACGGGCCCTGACAATTGATGCTTTGGCGTTTGGAATTTCTACTCCGATAGCACTCTTTCCCGGAATAGGGGCAATAATTCTGATGCCGCGAGCAGCAAGTGCAAGCGCGATATCATGCTCAAGACTTACTATTCTGCTTATTTTAACTCCGGGCGCGGGCACTATTTCATACAAAGTTACAACCGGGCCGGGTGTAACAGTTATATCTTCAATCTGAATATCGAATAGAGCGAGTTTTTCTTTTAAAAGTTCTGCATTTCTTTTCAATTCACTTTCGTGAACTTTAACCTCTTCATCTTCTGAGGGAACAAGAAGATCAATTTTGGGCGGAGTGAATTTAATCTCTTCATTCCACTGATCCGGAAGAGAAGCTTCTGCTTCCTTATCAATTGCAGGAAGAATTTCTTCATTCTTCTGCTTATCCTGTTTGGCGGATTCAGTTTTTTTCTGTTTAGCCGGTTCGTTTTCTTTCAGCGGTTCCGGTTCAATTATTTTATCCGGTTCATCTTTCTTAACAATTCTAATCCTTGTTTCCGGAATTGTTTCATCCTCCCCTTCAGTATCATCAACATCGGTAAAAAGGGTTCTTAATTTACTTTCCTTGCGCAAGTCCTTAATCTTAGCAAGATTATCTTCGGACTTTACAATTTCGTCTGACCTGGATAATTCATCCGAATCTTCTTTCCCATCCGATTGAAATAATCCTTTTATGAAAGCAAGGATTGCTCCGAATCTTATATCGAAAGCGATAATAAGAGTAACGGCCATTGCTGCAAGAAGGAATATAATGCTTCCTAGTCCGCCGAGTAATTTTCCCACTGCTATTCCGAAAAACGCGCCTACATTTCCGGAGAGTTCATATATATCTGTAAACAAACCGATCTCGGGGGTAAATCTGAGCATTCCGAAAAATGCGGACAGAAGAATTCCCATTACAAGAAGGAAATTGGTAGTATAGATGGCAAGTTTATAAATATTAGCTTTGATTACCGCATAACCCCATACAAACATGATTACCGGGAAGATCAAAGAAAAATATCCGATGGTCGAATGAATGAAAAAGTTTGAAATATATGCGCCGAATATTCCGAGCCAGTTATGGGTATCGGCTGCTTTATCCTTCAATTCCGGATTGGAACTGAAAATATTGAATAAATCGGTAAACCGGTAGGAAAAGGAGGAATCGTCATAACGGGAATAAGAAAGAATGCTTAAAAAAATAAGCAGTGCGAAAACAATAAGAAAAATTCCAAGCAGCTTTTTTTTCTTAGCCGGAGATACAACAAAATATTCCTTCCCTTCGGCTCTATTCTCTTTTGTGTTATTTTTTTTTGGCATTCATTTACTGATAAATTATTGCCCGACAAAGCTACTTATTATTCATATCAATTTTTTTTATTACGCCCGAATTATAAAACGGAACAATTTGCACTGCATCAATTTTTGCGCATTCTTTTATATCATGCGCAAATCCATTTTCAATAAGCAGTTTCCCGTGTTCGGTGTTCTTGAGCATTTTAAGGATACTCTTTGAATAAGTTTTATAAAGAAGGCCGCAGGCAATTGCAGAATCCGAGAGCTGAATCTCATTCTTATTAGAATTTAAAAGCGCAATTATATTGCCCGCACAGACTGCATCTTCCATATTGAATCCGCCGTTAGTACCCGCACATATAATTTCGACATCCTTTTTCAATGACGCAAGGTGTTCTACAACCGCACCGATATTATTGAAACAAGCTATGAAAAGGTTCTCTGCAAATTTAGCTTTCACAATCGATCTTGAACCGTTTGTAGTATAGAGTATGATCGATTTATTCGCTACAACTTCAGATGTATATTCCAGAGGCGAATTACCAAGTGTAAAACCCTCCACTTTTTTTGTATTTCTTTCACCGCCAAGTATTGTCTGGCTTCTGAATGCATCGCCGGATACTTTAACAGCAAAATCGACCGTATTAACAGGAATAACTTCCTTAGCGCCATTGGCAAGCGCCGTTACAATTACAGTTGATGCACGCAATACATCTATAACAACACAGGTTTTTCCTGTAAAGTAGAGTTCGTCCAGATTAATATTCGAGAATAGAACATTTATTTTCATATTATTTTTTCACAAACGGCAGTTTGATTATGACCGCCGGAATTTCCTTACCTCTAATTAAAAAATTAATTTGATTCCCCTCTTTTGCATGCTCTGAATCAACGTAGCCGAGCGCAATCGCTTTATCTATCACAGGGCTGACCGTACCGCTGGTAATATGACCAATTTTTTTACCGTTAACAGAAAGGTCATAGCCGTGACGCGGGAAAGCCTTTTCCTCCGAGATCATCGGAACCAGTTTTCTTTTAAGACCTTCCTCTTTCACTTTCAATAAAACATCTTTGGCAATAAAAGAAGGTTTCTTCAGTTTTGTAATCCATCCTAAACCGGCTTCGAGCGGGTTTGTAGTCTGGTCTATGTCGTTGCCATAGAGGCAGAAACCCATCTCTAAGCGGAGCGAATCGCGGGCTCCAAGTCCTACCGGTTGAATATTGAATTCTTTTCCGGAATCAAACAATGCATCCCAGACTTTAAGAGCAACAGATTCACCGCCCTTAAAATACAATTCGTAACCGAGTTCGCCCGTATAACCCGTTCTTGAAAGAATCATGTCAACGCCGGCAACCTTTGCTGTGAAGAAATGATAGTACTCAAGATCAAGCGGCTTATCACAAATTTTTTCAATTACCTGCTTTGAGTTCGGACCCTGAACTGCAAGCAGAGAATATTCATCGCTTTCATCATCAATAGAAACATTAAACGGATTATTCTCTTTCATCCAGGCATAGTCCTTATCCTTATTGGATGCATTTACAACAAGCATAAATTCTTTTTCGGAAACTCGATAGACAAGGAGATCGTCAACTATTCCGCCATCCTTATAACACATTGCCGAATACTGAACTCTTCCGTCTATAAGGACGGAAGCATCATTAATTGTGATATGCTGAACAAAGTCGAGCGCCTTTTCCCCGCGGATAAAAATTTCCCCCATATGGGAAACATCGAATACCCCAACAGATGTTCTTACTGCCTTATGCTCATTGATTATTGAAGAATAGAGAACCGGCATCTGGAATCCGGCAAAGTCGACAATTTTAGCGCCAAGTTTTTCGTGGATCGAGTAAAATTTTGTCTTTTTCATTTTCATTTTTGATTTAGTTTTTTCCAGTCGCTTAAAAATTTCTCAAGACCGCTATCGGTCAGAGGGTGTTTAAAAAGTTTTTCGATAACATCGAACGGCATTGTTGCAACGTCGGCACCCATTAATGCTGCATCTACTAAGTGAAGCGGATGACGAATACTAGCAACAAGCACCTGAGTTTTATAGTTATAATTTTTATATATCTGGACAATCTGTTTAATCAAGTCCATACCATTATGACTGATATCGTCGAGCCTGCCAACGAAAGGGCTTATATAAGTAGCTCCCGCCTTAGCCGCCAGAAGCGCCTGTGATGCCGAGAAACAGAGTGTAACATTGGTGCGGATATCCTCTTCGTGAAGCGCTTTAACCGCTTTAATACCTTCTTTAATAAGCGGGACCTTTACAACAATATTTTCATGAATCTTAGCAAGTTCGCCGGCTTCTTTCATAATCCCGTTAAAATCCGTCGCTACAACTTCAGCACTAATTGGTCCATCAACAATCTTAATTATCTCTTCAAGCAGCTGCTTAAAATCCTTTCCCTCCTTGGCGACAAGTGAAGGATTGGTGGTAACTCCGTCCAGTAATCCGTATGATGCGGCTTCTTTAATCTGATTGATATTTGCAGTATCGATAAAAAACTTCATTTAACCACTCCTTACAATAGTTGCCGGTTTTTCAACGATTAAATTTAAGTAAAAATAAATTGATTTTAGTTGTTACGGTTCACCCGACAATCAGGCAAATTCATCAGTAATATCTTCATTGGTTTTTTTAGCAACAAATCTAAAATGCTGAGGATTTATTTTTTCACTTTGATCGAGAGTTATTTTTACAAAATATTTCAACTGAATTTTTTTCAAAGTTGAAATAAATCCCTGATTTAATTTTTCACCCAGAGACGGATGAACACGCAATATTAAGGAATTAAATTTACCCTCCATCTTGTAGCGTTTCAGCCAGGCTTCAATTTCGTGCATCAGGTTCGATTTCTTCGTCATCAATCCTGTCCCCTGGCAATATGGGCAGACTTCAGTCATCGACTGAACAATATTTTCTCTTACACGTTCACGTGTAATCTGCATAAGCCCGAATTCAGTCATAGGCAGCAGAGCGGTTTTAGCTCTATCCTTTTTAAATTCCTTTTTTAATTCGTCATATATCTTCTTACGGTTCTTTTCGTCTTCGAGATCTATGAAGTCAACAACAATCAAACCGCCGATATCACGTAAGCGAAGCTGTCTTACAATTTCCCTGGAAGCTTCGAGGTCGGTTTTAAGTGAATTGAGTTCCTGATCTTTTTTAGCGGCGTATCGTCCGCTGTTAACATCTATAACCGTCATTGCTTCGGTATGGTCGATTACAATATGACCGCCGCTGGGAAGGGCAACATTTCTGCGCATCAGACTTTTGATCTGTTCATCAACCTTAAAAGCTTCGAATATCGGGCGGTCGTCCTTGTACAATTCAATCCGTTCTATGAGTCCCGGCTGAATGAACTGGACATAATTCCTGATTTCCTTAAACAATTTTTTCGAATCGATAAAGACTTTAGAAACATCAGGTGTAAAGAGATCTCTGATGACGCTTACAGTAGTGCTTAAATCCTTATAGAGGAGCGATGGAGGATCAAGTTTTTTTGCATCCTCCTGAAGGTCCGCCCAGATCTTAACCAGGTATTTCAAATCAGCCGAGAGAGATTCCTCATCCTGATCTTTAGCAGCAGTGCGTATAATAAGTCCGCAATCCGAAGGTATTATTCCGCGAGCGATTCGTCTAAGTCTTTTTCTTTCTCGGAAATCGGCAATCTTTTTTGAGACACCGATTTTATTATCCATTGGAAGCAGGACACAAAACCGACCGGGAATTGAGACAGAAGAAGTGACACGTACACCTTTATCTTTTACGGGTTCTTTCAATATCTGAATGAGAAGTTCCTGACCCTTATGGAGTTTTGTGGATTGTCTTTCTCTTATTTCAGGTTTGGGCAACTCGAGAGTCGGTTGATTAATCTGATCCTGGGACGGCTGAGTATTCTGCCGATCGGGGGTTTTATCGGATTCATCATCGTCGTCGTCGTCAAAGATACCCTGTAATGCTTCGGTGCGTTCACCTATATCAGAGAAGTGAAGGAATGCGTCGTGTTTAAGCCCGATATCTATGAATGCCGCTCTGATTCCCGGAAGAACTCTTGCAACTCTGCCCAGATAAACATCGCCAACCATTCTCTGCTTTTCAGGGTGGTCGACAAAGAAATCGACCAGGTTGCCGTCTTCCGTAATCGCAACTCTGTTTTGAGAAGTTGAGGAACTGATAATTATTTCTTTATTCATGTAAAACTCATTTGTGCATACAAATAATTAACCGAGAATTTCAGAATCAACGTCGGTTAACCAAAAGAGCACTTTTTTCTTAAATTTTTTATTGATGTCGCTTAATTCAGTTTCTTTAAAATTTCCTTTTATAATATTTTCCGTATGTTCTTCGATCAGAGAATTGATAGAAGCCAGATTATTAAGTGAAAAAACTTTTTCGAGGAACTGGTCTATTCCGGGATAGAATCTGAAATACCAGATCGAATGTTTTTTAGCTTTATCGATACAGAGAATTTCCCCGAACTCTTTGTGAAGATAAGAGATTTGCCTGAGAAGTACATCTTTAACAATTGCAGGTTCGGGTAGACCCGGATCGATACCTGTACTTATCAGTTGATTAAACCTGTTGAAAATAAATGGATTGCCGAGAGCGCCTCTAGCAACCATAACGGAATCGCAATCCGTAAGATCCAGCATCTCTTTGGCATCACCTGGTGAAAAGATAGAGCCGTTACCTACTATGGGAATACTCAAATTCTCTTTGACCTTTTTAAGCCATTCCCAATTAGGTTCGGATTCATATTTATCCGCTCTGGTGCGGGCATGAACAAATAAAAGAGAAGCCCCGTTTGCTTCTGCCGCTTTAGCAGTCTCAAGAATATTAATATTACTTTTATCTTTGCCTAAACGGAGTTTTACAGAGATCGGAATTCCGCCTGAAGAATCGGTCATCTTCCGAACAATTCTGCCGATAGTTTTAGCATCTTCCAGAAGGGCCGAGCCCATATTATTACTAACCACTTTATCTACAGGACAGCCGCAGTTCAGATCGATCAGATCGGGTTTAAATTTTGCGATTTCCCTTACTGCTTCTCCGAGAATATCGGGATTGTTTCCGAGGACCTGAACACCAATCGGTTTTTCGGAACGATTAAATGAGAGGAGTCTTAATGTTTCAAAATTATTATTTACAACACCTGCAGCACTAACCATTTGAGTAAACGTAAATCCTGCGCCATTCTCTCTGGCAATTTTTCGGAAAGAGGCATCGGTCACCTCAGCCATTGGAGCCAAGAAGAGTTTTTTTTCAATATCAAGATTACCGATCTTCATTTTTCTCTATCCGTCCGCAAATTTTTGTAACTCGAAATCACAGCATTAATTATGCAGAAACCAATCTGATTCTATTATACCTGTCCGGCAGAGCGGACAGGTAATAGAAAACTGGATTTCTGCAAAATCGAACTATTCGTTTTCAGTATTGGTTTTTTCTTCTTCCTTATCTTTAAGGAGAACTTTTCTTGATAAAGAAAATTTTCCGCCTTCGATGCTAAGAAGTTTTACTTTAACAATATCACCTTCCTTCAAAACATCGGAAACTTTATTTACCCGTTTGTTGTCGATCTGCGATATGTGCAGAAGTCCCTGCGTTCCGGGAATAATTTCAACGAAAGCGCCGAAGTCTGTAATCTTCATTACTTTTCCGTTATAATTCTTTCCTATTTCAGGTTCAGCGGTAAGCCACTTAATATATTCTTTGGCTTCTTTTGCTTTCTGGTGATCCTGGCCGGCAATACTGACTGTACCGTCATCTTCAATATTAATTTCGACGCTGAAGTCCTTCTGCATTTTCTGAATTACTTTTCCGCCAGGCCCGATTACGGCGCCGATCTTATCGGTACTGATTTTAGTAGACAGGAGAATTGGAGCATAAGTAGAGATATTAGGCTTGGGAGCGGGAATTGCTTCATTCATTATTTTCAGGATATGAATTCTTCCGGCTTTTGCCTGAGAAAGCGCCTTCTCCATAATCTCGAATGAAATTCCCTGGATTTTAATATCCATCTGGAAACCGGTGATTCCGTTTTCCGATCCGGCAACTTTAAAATCCATATCTCCAAGATGATCTTCATTTCCCAGTATATCAGAAAGGACAGCATAGCGGTCGCCTTCTTTTACAAGTCCCATTGCAATTCCAGCAATAGCGCATTTAACAGGAACGCCGCCTTCCATAAGAGCGAGCGATCCGGCACATACTGTTGCCATTGAAGATGAACCGTTGGATTCAAGTATATCAGAATTCAACCGGATCATGTACGGGAATACGGTTTCAGGTGGAAGAATATTTTTCAGGGATCTTTCGGCAAGGTTGCCGTGCCCTACTTCCCTTCTGCCAACTCCACTATACCTGCCGGTTTCACCGACACTGAAAGGTGGAAAGTTGTAATGAAGTATATATCTTTTCCTGAATTCAGTTTGAAGACCGTCAATTATCTGTTCATCCTGCTTAGTACCGAGAGTAAGAGTTGTTAAACTCTGTGTCTCACCGCGTGTAAATAGCGCGGAAGCGTGAGGACGCGGCAGAATACCGAGTTCAATTGAGATCGGGCGGATCTGATCGGTTTTTCTTCCGTCGAGTCTCAGGCCTTCATCAAGAATCCTGTTGCGCATCAAATCTTTCTCCATATCGTGAAGAATTTCTTTGATGGTTTTTTCCTGTTCGGGATACTTCTCTGCCAGGGCAGTTAATACTTCCTGCTCAAGTTCTTTATTTTTAGCCGATCTCTCCTCTTTCGCAAGAACAGAAGAAACAATCTCCTTAAACTTGTTTAAAGCGATTTCTTTAACATCGTTCAGAAGATTCTGGTCGACAGTTTTTTCAGGAACGACCATTTTCGGTTTACCGCAGAGCTCGCGGAGTTCGATCTGAGCCTTAACAATTTTTTTGATTTCATTGTGAGCAAACTTAAGTGCGTCGAGCATTACTTCTTCGCTCACTTCTTTTGCTTCGCCTTCGACCATCATAATAGAGCTATCGGTTCCGGCAACAACCAGTTCAATATCGCTCTCTTCAACCTGAGCATTAGTAGGATTGACAATAAACTGTCCGTTTATTCTTCCCACTCTAACTTCACCAATCGGTTCCAGGAAAGGGATATCGGAGATTACCAGGGCCGCGGAAGCGCCTACAGCCGCAATAACATCGGCATCGTTTTCGTTGTCGTACGAATAGACAAATGCAGCTACCTGTGTATCATTCAGGTAATTTTCGGGGAAGAGAGGTCTGATCGGTCTATCGACCAATCGTGCGCTAAGGACCTCCTTATCGCTCGGTTTGCCTTCACGTTTAAGGAAGCCACCCGGGATTTTTCCGGCAGCAAATGCTTTTTCTCTGTATTCAACATTTAAAGGGAAAAAATCGATGTCCTCGCGTAATTCTCCAGCTACGGCAGTAACTAAAACGACCGTATCACCATACTGAACAGTAACAGCTCCGTTCGATTGTTTAGCAAGTTTTCCGGTTTCTATTTTTAATAACTTGCCCCCTAATTCAACTTCTTTGGTATATACCATTTAATTCCTCTTTTACTTTCTTATGTTCAATTCTTTAATTATGCTGCGATATCTCTCAATATCCTTTGACGCAAGGTAATCAAGCAATCTTCTTCTTTTACCAACCATCTGCATCAATCCTCTTCTTGAAGCATGATCTTTTTTATGACCTTCGAAATGAGAGGTCAGATTATTAATCCGTTCTGTCAATAGCGCGATCTGAACTTCAGCGGTACCGCTGTCTTTTTCGTTTTTACCGTACTTATTGATCAATTCGGTTTTCTTTTCTTTAGATAACGACATTTTGTAACTCCTTTGATTATTTGTTCGATATAATCCCAGAAACCGTGAGCCGGACCGGAATCAATTAATTAACTAAAACACTTATTAATTCTACTGCTTTCTTTTTATCCTCTTCAATTTGATGAATCAATTCCTCTGTGGAAGCAAACTTTTTTTCATCTCTCAGGCGGTGAATAAAGTCGATACACAATTCCTTGCCATAAATCTCCCTGTTGAAATTCAGGATATGGACTTCGATAACAAGTTCATTTCTGTTTTCGAAAGTTGGTCTGTATCCGATATTCATTATACCGAAAAGATTCTCCAGCTCGCATCTGCAGGATACAATATAAACTCCCTTTTTAGGAATAGCTTTATGTGGATCGTCAATTTTTAAATTGGCAGTTGGAAATCCGAGGACTCTTCCTCTTTGAGCGCCTTTAACTACCAGTCCGGAAAAAGTATAATTTCTTCCCAGCAGTAAGTTTGCTTTATCAACGCGTCCTTCCAAAAGGTAATTTCTGATTTTCGTACTGCTTATTAATTCCCCGTCGATATTTTCGGGAGGGACAGCCGTAACATCAAAGTTATACATCCTGCCAAGTAAGCGGAGTTTTTCCTCATCGCCCAGACGGTCTTTACCGAATTTATGATCGTGGCCAACAACCATATGAACCACACCGATTTTATCAACCAGATACTGCTTAATAAACTGGTCGGATGTCAATTGTGAAAATTCCTCGGTAAAATTTATCAATATCAGCTGATCTATTCCTGTCTTCTCCAGAATTTTTTTCTTTTCATTAAACGAAGTCAATAGTTTCAGATCAAAATTTTTCGAAACAATGCTTCTTGGATGCGGTTCAAAAGTAATCACAATTGTTTTGCCATTAAACCTGGAGGCAATACTTTTCATTGTCTCCATTATTTTAAGATGGCCCGGATGCAAGCCGTCAAACGTGCCAACAGTAACAACTGCATTTCCCTGTTTTATATAATTATTAAGTTCGGTAAAGAGAATCATTGTTAAGTTCTAATTTTGTAAGGCCATAGCCCGTTCTTTATATTTTTCAGTGAATTCAGAAATAGTAAGGGCCTCATCCACATTATAATCGCCTATTTTAGTACGTCTTAATTTTTTCAAATAAGCACCGCAGCCGATCATTTTCCCAAAATCGTTTGCGATAACTCTTATATAAGTTCCGCTGGAGCAGGTTATTTCAAAATAAAGATCCGGTAATTCGATACCGGTTATTTTGAAAGAGGAAATAAAAATTTCCCGCGGCTCTTTTATAATTTCCACTCCTTTACGGGCAAACTGGTAGAGGGATTTACCATTATGCTTAACTGCCGAGTAGATCGGAGGAACCTGAAAACTTTTACCTAGAAAAGCAGATGAAGCCTCAGTTACTTTTTCTGCGGTAACACCTTCAATTCCGTACTCCGAATCGAATTCAGTCTCCATATCGAACGAAGGAGTTGTTTTACCCAGGCAGAAAGTACCGGAATAAGTTTTATCAAGCCCTCTGAATTCCGATATCTCCTTAGTTTTTTTTCCGGTACAAACAATAAGCAGACCCGTAGCCATCGGATCCAGTGTACCGGCATGCCCTACTTTTTTAACATTAATTGCTTTCCTAACCTTATAAACAATATCGAAGGAAGATTTAAAAAGCGATTTATCAAGCAAAATCATTTCACCTGATTCAAAATCAGGTTCATAATTATTTATGACTGATTTCGTTATCATTTTTACCTGTTTCATCAGTCGAATGAATCTGTTTAAACAATCCCTCTATCTTTTCAACATAATCGAGAGTATCATCAATAAAGAAATGGAGTTCCGGAACGTAGCGCATCTTGACACGTGAAGCGAGTTCACTTCTTATCATTCCTTTCAATCCATTAACTTTTTCAAGGACTTCATCACGTTTTTCTTTTTCATAAACCGACAGATAAATTTTCGCATGACGCAGATCCGGGCTTATTTTTACGCTCGTAACGGTAACGAGTCCAGCCGCAGAATCCTGCACCTTATGAAGAAAGATTAAACTGAGTTCTTCTTTTATTAAACTGCTGACTTTGTCTAATCTATGAGTCATTAAACAAGCTTCTTCTTTGTTTCAATTATTTTATACGATTCAATAATATCGCCGACTTTTAGGTCGTTATAGTTCGCAATGCTGAGCCCGCATTCAAAACCTTTTTCAACCTCGCGTACGTCGTCTTTAAATCTCTTAAGAGAAGTAAGGTCGCCTTCATAAATTACAATTCCATCACGGAAGAGGCGGATCTTGTTTTTCCTTTCAATTTTTCCGTCCTGAACATAACATCCCGCGACAGTTCCGACTTTAGGGACTTTAAAAATATCACGTACTTCAACCGTAGCAACAAGTTCTTCAGAAAGAACCGGGGAGAGCATTCCTTCCAGAGCAGATTTAACCTCATTAATAGCATCGTAGATTATGTTGTAGAGCCGTATATCAACCTTTTCCTGTTCGGCAAGTTTTCTTGCATTAGTGTTCGGGCGAACATGGAATCCGATAATAATTGCCTGCGAAGCGGCGGCTAACAGAACATCACCTTCCGAGATAGCACCAACTCCTTTATGAATAACTCTTACTGCAACTTCCTGATTCGAAAGTTTCATTAATGAATCGGCCAGAGCTTCTATTGAGCCGTCCACATCGCCTTTTACGATAATCGGAAGTTCTTTAAATCCTCCGCGGCTAATCTGGCTTGCAATTTCGTCGAGAGTAATATGCCGGATTTGACGGTGATCCTGCTCGCGTTTGATCTGCTGACGTTTTAATGAAATTTCGCGGGCTTCTCTTTCGGATTCAGCGACTGTAAAAGTATCGCCGGCCTGAGGAGCGTTCTCGAATCCGAGCACGAGTCCCGGTGTTGAAGGACCGGCCTCAAATACTTTATTACCTCTTTCATCGAACATAGCGCGGACTCTTCCGTGAACAACTCCCGCAATAAAGGGTTCGCCGATACGAAGTGTTCCCTTCTGGACAAGCACCGTAGCCGTAACACCTTTCCCTTTATCCATCTGCGATTCGATGATAACACCGGTAGCGAGACGGTTAGGATTTGCTTTTAGATCCAGCAATTCAGCTTCGAGGGCAATTTTTTCGAGAAGCAGATCGACGTTTTTACCGAACTTAGCAGAAATTTCTACACACTGGTATTTACCGCCCCAGTCCTCAACCAGAATATTTCTTTCAGCCAGCTGCTGTTTTATTTTTTCAATATTTGAATTCGGTTTATCAACTTTATTTATGGCAATAATAATAGGAACGTTCGCTGCCTGGGCATGATTGATAGCTTCAACTGTCTGAGGCATCACGGCATCATCGGCAGCAACCACAAGAATTACAATATCGGTAACGCTTGCACCTCGGGCACGCATAGCAGTAAATGCTTCGTGACCGGGAGTATCGAGGAAAGTAATTTTCTTGCCTCCTTCGAGATCAACCTGATAAGCTCCGATATGCTGAGTAATACCTCCCGATTCTCCCGCAACAACATTTGTTCTTCTGATATAATCGAGAAGCGACGTTTTACCATGGTCTACGTGACCCATAATAGTAACAACAGGGGGACGGGATTTGAGAGTTTCTTCGGCATCGGGAGTTTCGGAATCGAGTTCGGCCTGGTAATCCTCCTGAAGCTCTATTTCAAAATCAAATTCATCAGCAACCAGAGTAATTGATTCAACATCGAGTCTCTGATTAATAGAAACCATAAGTCCGAGTCCGATACACTTCTGGATGACCTCGCTTACAGGAACACCCATCAGATTAGCAAGTTCGTTAACAGCTATAAACTCCGTAACCTGGATTTTTTTCTGGTCGAGCTGTTTCTGCTCGAGGATTTTCTCCTGTATTTCTAATTTTTCTTTTCTTTTCTTTTTACGTACCGAAGCTCGATCGCCAACCGATGATTCATCCATACTAAGAATAGTTCTCTTGATAGCTTCTTCAACTTCGCGTTTATCGATTTCGAGTTTTTTGATTTTCCGTTTCTTTTTGGTTACAACTTCCTCAGTACCTTCTTCAGTAGTCTTGGTTTTCTTTTTAGCTTTTAGAACTTTCTTTTTCTTTTTCTTGGCATCCGAGTCTTCTTCTTCAGAAGCGGTGGCAGCGGTTTTCGGCTTTAGTACTGAATCTTTATCTTCGGTTTTTGTTAATTCTCTCGGTTTTTCTTTTTTCTTCTGCTCAAGATCAATCTTACCAACAATAGTCAATCCCTTTTTCTTAGTCTCGAGTTCTATTTCCGATTTAGTTTTGAAAGATTTTGATTCTTCAACGTCCTCATCAACAATAGATTCAATTACCTGCTCAGTATCTTCAGTTTTTTTCTCTACAACTTCCTCAACAGAAGGAGCTTCTTCGAGGATTTCAGCATTTTCAACGAGCTCTTCGGATTTTTCCTCTTTCAGAGGTTCTTCCGCGTGCACAGGTTGAGCAGAAGCCTCAGGTTCTTGTTTATCCCCTCTTTTCTTCTGGAAATCGGATATTTTTTTGTAATGTTTCTCGGCTTTTTCAATATCCTTTTTAAAGTGGGATTTGATATCGGCCAGCATTTCTTCTGAAAGGAGGGCCATATGAGATTTAACTTCATATCCTTTCTTCTGGAGAAACTCCATCAAAGAATCTGTAGAGAGATTATACTCTGAAGCGAACTTATAAAGTCTTAATTTTTTTTCTTTAGCGGTTTCGGACATCTGGATTTACCTTATTTTGAAATTGATCTTAACCAGTTCTTTCAATTTTTCCGTCTTAATTTATTCCTCTTCCTCAAATTGATTTTCGAGGGTTTCAATTATCATTTTAGCTTTTTCCTCGTCAATTCCTTCAATCGTTTTCAATTTATCGATACCTGCTTTAAGGACATCGACAGCAGTTTCGAATTCATGATTAATAAGAAGGTCGACAATATCGCTGCCAAGTTCTTCTCTAAGTTCAGGCAATTCGATATCCTCTTCATATTCTTCGAGCGGTTTTTCCTGACGAATCACTTCAATATCGTAACCACTAAGTTTCATTGCCAGTCGGATGTTAACACCGCTTCTTCCAACAATAAGGGAGACCTGATCGCTATCGGCAGTAACAATGCATTTCCTCTCATCCTCGTCAATTTCAATCTGTTTCAGTTTTGCCGGCGCAAGGCATCTCTGTATAAATACGATCGGATCCTCTGAGTAGTTGATAACGTCTATATTCTCATTATTCAATTCACGAACAATGGCGTGGATTCTTACACCTTTCATACCGACGCAGGCACCCACAGCATCAATCCTAGAGTCCTGGGATTCTACAGCAACTTTGGCTCTTTCACCGGGTTCGCGGGCAATTCCTTTAATTTCTATAACACCGTCATAAATTTCCGGGATTTCAATTTCGAATAATCTTCTCAAGAACAAATTATCTCCACGGGAGACTACAATAATTGGTCCGTTAGGAGTCTTTTTAACTTCCTTAACAACTGCGCGGACTGTATCGCCCTTGCGGTATTTTTCGCGAGGGATCTGTTCGTTGCGTGGAAGAAGCAATTCATTCTTATTGTGATTTACAAGAACATCATTGCGCCGGACCTGATAAATATCTCCGACAACAATTTCACCGATCATTTCATTATACTCGTTATAAACGATATCCTTTTCAATTTCCCTGATTTTCTGATTCAAGCTCTGGCGTGCCAGATTTATCAATCTTCTTCCGAAATGGTGAAGCTCGATCTTTTCAACATAATCCTCACCAACTTCCAGGTCGTCGTCGTTTCCTTTTTCATTAACTTCATCGATACTTATTTCAGTACTCGGATCATTAACAGTTTCAACAATAACCCGTTCAAGAAATATTTCTATATCACCTTTATCCATATTAACAACAACATCGTATTTGGCTTCCAGTCCGAATTTCTTTTTAACCATCAGTCCGAATATTTCTTCAATAATACCGGCCAGAACGTCTTTATCAAGACTCTTTTCACGGACCATCTGGGAAAAGGATTCTACTATCTCGGTGTTCATTTATTCTCCTCCGTAATCAAAAACTGATTAAAACTTTCGCTTTGATTATATCCTTATAATTTATTTTGAATTCGTTTGTTTTCTCCATGAAGTACAATTGATCGCCGTCTACTTTTATCAGTTTGGCATTCATTTTTTTCGTTTCACCATCGGCATTAAATTCAACCTCAAATTTCCTATTCAGGTGTTTAACGTACTGTGCCAGGTATTTAAGCGGCCGGTCGACACCCGGTGATGAAACATCGAGCCTGTAACTGCTTCCTACAAGATCCTCCTTTTCGATCGCTTCGTTAATGGTCCTGCTTACCAGAGAGCAGTCGTCAACAGAAACTCCTTTTTCACTATCTATATAAATCTCAACAATGCGGAGGTGGTTATCACCACGCAGAACAACGTCGATAAGGAGAAAGCCGAGGGAGGCTACGATTTCTTCGAATTTTGTAAAAATTTGCACTTTATCCATATTACACAAATAAAAATCGCCCACGAGGGGCGAATTAGAATGCACAAAAGTAGGAATAATTAATTGAATTAGCAAAAATCTTTTAGAGATTATCCCATGTTAGCCGAGTCATGAATATTCTCCTTTTCGGCATAAAAAACAGGGAAAAAAACTTAATCGATCTCAAAGGATGCGCTTACCACAGCTGTAATTTCCTTGTCGATGGAACTTACATCATTAATTCCGTAATCGGTAACCATATTGGAGTTGAGCGGAGTAATCTGTATTACCCCCATTCTTGCGCTCCTCAGAGAACCGAGACTCCTGCCCGTAGCCTGAGCGATTTTACCGGCACGGTCCATAGCATTTTTAGCAGCTTCTGCCTGAATTTCAATTTTAAGGTCGTCGATCTTTGTAAAAAGGTATTCGGGCATATCCACCTGAACATCTAGACCCTTTTCTACCAGAGAACTTAATGTAAGAGAGAGATCCTTAATTTTCTGAACATCATTGGACCGGACTTCAAATCTCTGGCTGTAGACATAATGGGAAACGTTTTGAGTCTGGTAACCCTGGGAACTTACTTCGAAAACCGGATATCCGGTTATACCGAATACTTCGATCTGTTCTTTTGTGAATCCCTTATCAGCTAAATACTTGAGCACAACCGGCATCTGCTGGGCAACAATCTGGTAGGCGGTTCTCCGGTCGGCACTGGCGGCCTGAAGAGTTCCGCGCTGAATTCCAAGGTCGCTTACAATTGTTTTCTTGGCCGAGCCGGTAACGGTGATAGTCTGGTCGGCATTTCTGGATGATTTCCAGACAAATGAAAAAATTATGACGGATAATAGGAGAGCGCCGGCAATAATTGACAAAGGTAATACTAAATTATTTTTCTCATTCATAATTTCATTCCCTTTTTTGATTGGGTAATATATTTACTCACATCACAATATCAAATAATTTTTTTTAGAATCTCGTCGCAAAGGGCATAACCGAGGGAAGTAAATTTCAGATGTGAACCCTCCTCTTCAATAAAACCGTTTTCAATCATATCATTAAAAAAATTTCTGTAGCGATCAAGAAAGTCGTTTCCGAACAATTTCCGGAATTCAGAAGTATTTAGTCCGCTGCTTCTCAATGCTAACATAACATACTCATTCAATTTCTGTTCGTTTGTCAATGTTTCTTTCCCTGCAACACCGTTTTGATTCCTGATTACCGCTTCGTTATAAAACTTAACGCTTGAAAAATTCCACCACCTAATTCCATCTACGAATGAATGAGCAGATGAACCGAAGCCAAGATAATCCTTGTACCGCCAGTAGGCATTATTATGCACCGACTCGTATCCGGGCAT
The DNA here is from genome assembly GCA_964532065.1 of uncultured Melioribacter sp. GTDB lineage: Bacteria > Bacteroidota > Ignavibacteria > Ignavibacteriales > Melioribacteraceae > DSXH01. The sequence goes on along the minus strand of CAZHHG010000004.1, from coordinate 11,947 downwards.
AGCAAAATTTGAAACTTCATACTGTCCGAATCCTCTCCCGGTTAATAAATCAATTGTGAATTCATATAGATCAGCATCGTGATCGTCGCTCTCCAGTTTTACTTTACCATCGATAACCATTTTATTCAGAATTGTACCCGGTTCAAGTATTAAGCTATAAGCAGAAATATGTTTAATCGGAAGCGCGACAGCCTGCTCAAGGTTTGAGCGCCAGATTTTTTTTGTCTGCCCGGGGAGATTAAAAATCAGGTCGATACTGATGTTATTGAATCCGGCTTCTTTAGCACTCAGAACAGTTTCAACCGCCGCTGCCGAATTATGAATCCGTGTAAGAAATTTCAATTCCTTATCATTAAAAGATTGAATACCGATACTGATCCTGTTGATTCCCGTACTTAAAAAACTTTCCAGTTTAGCTCTCGATACAGTGCCGGGATTAGTTTCCATTGTTACTTCGGCATTTTCTCTTACTCTGAAAGAGGATTTAATTTCATTAATAATTTCGTCAAGATATTCCGGTTCCATAAAAGAAGGAGTTCCTCCGCCGAAAAAAATTGAAATTATCTCCCTGCGGGATGAGAATTTTTCAGCATAAAATTTAATTTCCTTTTTTAATGATTCGAGGTAGGAGCGGATATTATCATATGAGATTATCGAGTAGAAGTCGCAATAGATGCATTTATGATCGCAGAACGGGATGTGAATATAAATGGCTGTTTCTTTCATCGGGCAATTCTTGATTTCATACTAAAACAAATTTAGCTATTTTAATCGTCACAACTTATAGGATGAGAAAATATTATGGAATACTTCAGCGGGGAGTGGGCCGCGCAGCTCTGCAAATCGATAAATAATAATCAGGAATATAAAAATTCCTCTGAAGGCTGGGAATGGAAGATAATTTTAGAACAGACAGATAAAGCAGGTTCGAATCCGGTTTTTCTGGATCTTAATAACGGGGAATGCAGGGAAGCCCGGATTGCTACCGGGAATGATGTTAATATTTCAGAGTTTATAATTGAAGCCGATAAGGAAACATGGGAAAGAATCCTCAGCAAATCTCTTTCGCCGATGCAGGCACTCATGACTAAAAAGTTATCGTTCAGAAAGGGAAATATGAGCGATCTTCTCCCCTACGTCAACTCGTTAAAAGAATTACTAAACTCCGCGATGAAAATTGAATAAGGAATAGAAAGAGCCTTGAAGTTCTCACTTCAAGGCCCGGAAATGAATATTATAATCCGAATGAAACGCCCGCGCTCGCTGTCTTTGTTTTGGCAACTTTATAATCGGCATTAATATTAACCGCAACCAGTTTAATATTGATGCCAACAACAAAGCCGGTTGAATTTTCGCCTTCGAGTTCGAATTTCAGTTTAGTCGGTGGAACAAGAACTCCCGGAGCTATTTCCTGATTCGACTGGTAGTCGTACTGAACAGTAGTCTTAGAGGATTCAAAAGTTACACCCGCATAAGGTGAAACCGAAACAATCATTCCGATAGTTTTTCCGACATACAAACCGAACTGTGTCGCATTACTTTCGAAAATATCTCCCACTGTCATCTTCTGGTAGAAATAGCCGATACCGATATCGAGCGGCAGCGGATTTTTTAACCATGCGCCCGGATTGTGGATGGCACCCATTCCCCAGAAACTGAATTTTCCCATATCCTCAATATTAACACTCGGGAAATATCTGAATGAAACATTCGTCCCGGCAACTGTGCCAATAGTACCCTGAATTGCAGCAGTTGGAAAAATATTCAGATCATCAAGAAATCCTTTTACTTCCGGAACCGATAACTCATAGGGATTCAAAGTATAAGTTTGACCACCCGACTGAATTGTTTTTCCGGGAAATTTTACTTTTAATCCCTCGTTTTTACTCCCTACAATTGTCGGTCCTGAGAAATTGACATTGAACTGTGCTTTAGTAAGTTCATTTTTTAGAGTTGCATAAGCAGGATGAGAGGAACCATAACCTGAAGCAGAAAGAATCTGATCGGCCTGCGAAGAGCTGAAATAAAAATCGCTCGCAGCGTTAAAGTTTTTTACGGCATCGGAGAAGAATGATGCCATACCGATGACTTTGATATTCAGATGGAATCCCAATTTTGTAGCCGGCGGGAGAATGCTTACCCATCCGGAATTAAGATTTGAACCGAAGGCCGATATTACCGGTGCTACATATGCTTTGCCAACAGTAGAAGAGAGCTTTGAAAGTGTGGTTTCAAGATCGTCCTGTGCTTTTAAGACCTGCACGGATGATAAAAGGAGAAGAGATATTAGTGCGGCCGTAAAAATTTTTTTCATAGTTTCCTCCGAAATCCAAATTTATTATGTGATGAATTTAACTAACTAAATCATTGTTGCAAAGACAAAAATTGATTGCCTGTGAGGTTCAACAACTATTTAAAGTTGATTAGTTCTCGGGCACCGTTCAATGCGGCTTCTGTGATCTTTTCGCCGCTGATTAATTTAGCGACTTCGTTAATCCTTTCGTCATTATTCAACATTCTAATAGAACTGACTACGCGTTCACCCGATTTTTTCTTTTCAACCGCGAAATGAAAATCCGATAAACCGGCAATCTGGGGGAGATGGGTAATTGCAATTATTTGATGGAATGAAGCGAGAGATTTAAGTGCCTGACCGACTTTCTGCGCAATTCGTCCGCTTACACCTGTATCAATTTCATCAAAGATAAGTATAGGCAGTTTATCGGTTCTGGCAAGAATTGATTTAAGCGCAAGCATAATCCGGGAAATTTCTCCGCCCGAAGCAACTTTTACAAGAGGTTTAGGATCCTCCCCGCTATTTGTTGAAACATAAAACTCAATAAAATCAAATCCATTGGAATCGCATTTATATTTACGTCCGTCGGCAATAATAAAACTTTCCGATGAAGCTTCCGCCGGTTCGTTCTCAATCTTTATTTCAAAGCACGAGTCGGGGATTCCCAGTGTTTTAAGAGCTTCCTCCGTTTCCTTCTTTACTTTTTTAGCGGCACTTTTCCTGCTGGCTGAGATTTTTTTTGCAATAAGGCCGCACTCCTTCCTAACAATTTCTATTTCGTTCCGGAGAGAGTCGATTTTAGCAGAAAAATTTTCGGCCAGATCGAATTCCTTACCGATTTTTTCGCGGTGTTCGAGTACTGTATTTAATGAACCGCCGTATTTTTTCTTTAACAAATTAATAGCTCCGAGCCGGACACGAATTTTTTCCAGGTTTTCCGGGTCAATATCAATTCTATCTTTATACGATCTTACAAAAGCAGAGATATCGTTAAGAATGGCAATAACAGATTCGCTTTCATTTACTTTCTCAAGAAACGAGGAATCAATTTTCGAAAGCTCGTTGAGTTTGTTGCGGATTTCCGACATACGTCCCAGAACAGAATCCTCGTTTTCGTAGATCGATTGATAGATTTCACTTGCCGTTGAAAGGAGTCTTTCAGAGTTTTCCAGAATTTTCAGATCGCTTTCGAGTTTTTCATCTTCATCAATTACCGGAGAGACATCATCAATTTCCTTTATCTGGAATTCGTAAAGATCTTTTTTCTCTTTCAAACGGTCCTCTTTCTGAAGAAGTAATTTCAATTCTCCCAGAAATGAGTTTAATCCTGTATATTTTGCTTTGTACTCGTCAATCAGGTTTTTATGTCCCGCCGAATCGTCGAGCATCTCAGCATGTGTTTCAACGCGAAGAAGCGACTGATGTTCATGCTGCCCATGCAGGTCCACCAGAAGATCGCCCGCTTCTTTAATCATATTAAGAGTTACAGGCGTGTCGTTCAGAAAACACCGGTTAGTACCTTTCAGCGAAACTTCTCTTCTGACAATCAACTCGCCGGTAAATTCTATTTCATTTGCGGCCAGGAGGTTCTGGACTTTTTTATTTCCCTCGATTTCAAAGATACCTTCAACGATCGATTTATCGGATCCCTTTCTTACCACTTCAACAGAAGCTCTTTCGCCGAGTAATAGTCCCATAGCATCGATAAGAATCGACTTACCCGCACCGGTTTCGCCGGTAATGATATTCAATCCCTTTCCAAACTCTACATGGATATTTTCTATCAGAGCGTAATCTTTGATAAGTAACGATTTGAGCATTGGCAACAGTTTTGTTTAGTGCGAATATTGCGAATGAGAGAGTAAGTATCAAGAGAGGATTGAAACAGAAAGGATTAATTTGACTCGGGGGAATAGGTTTTATATATTTGAGCCCCAAGTTTGAAAATGTTCTTAGAATTACCTTATAAATATTACACCGCGGGGTGGAGCAATTGGTAGCTCGTCGGGCTCATAACCCGAAGGTTCTAGGTTCAAGTCCTAGCCCCGCTACTAAAAGAAACAACCTCACACAATAGTGTGGGGTTGTTTTGTTTTAAATAATAACGTGATTGGATTTTCACGCAGATAAGATAAATAATTGATTCCCGATTTCCCTGACTGCATGCATACCGGAATCCGGTTTATTCTCCGGCAAAATCAATTCAAAATATGGTTAAGGTTCCAGCAAATTATTTGTAAGCTGCCGTTGAGATTCTTCTTCCGATTTTTTTCAGGAATTAATAAAGTGAGTCAGCTCACCGTTTATGAATCCGGTGCTCTGGTTCATAATAGATTAGATACCGGTTGATTAGATTGGCCACAGTAAGTTCAGGAATTGAAATGGAAAGTTTGATACTATTCGTAATTATGGTTCTCTTCGTTCTACTTTTTTATAAAAAAGTTTTAAATATTTTCAGAGAATTTAAGTCGGATTGATTTTCCGTCGCAATTCAGCATAATTTACATTTACCCACCTGCATGAATAGTTAGGCACAAAAAAATCCGCAAGCAACCTTTCAAAAAAAGGCATCGTCTTATACAATAGAAATTAGAAAACACTTGTTCTGAAAATAATAATAACAAACATGCATGGGGGGCACCATGAAAGCCGTAAAGATCCTTTCGATAGTTCTTCTTTCCGCATTATTATTCACCGCAACAACATTTGCTGGTCAGGAAATCGATCCGGTAGTAAAGGCCAAGTACAAAACAATCGAAGCTAATCTGCTTGTCGGCTTAAAATCCGATAATGAAGGATTGCGGATCAGCTGCGCATATTATCTCGGTGAAATGAAATCGGAGAAATCCGTAATCGATTTAATGCAGATGCTCCGGGATGATGAATCATATGCAGCGCGTATCGTTGCTGCTCTTTCACTCGTTAAAATCGGGAATACACAGGCCATCTATATGGTTCAGAGGACATCCCTTTTCAATGAGTTTGAAGGTGTAAGGAAGATGAGCGAGAAATTCTATCTTTCACATTTGATGAAGAAATACCTTGAGCAGCATCCTGAAAAAGCTGTAGAGCTGTCCTATGTAAAGTTCTAATTATTCTTTCTTTTACTGATCCTCGATGCTATAAAATGTCCGATTGGCTTCCCACCAATCGGACACTCCTATTTTAAAGAATTAATAATCGAGCGTAAGAATTCTACCCTGAGTGAAATCGAAGAATTCGTTTTTATTGGCCAGTTTAATTCCCTTCATCAAATCGTATTGTGTTTTATTTGCAGACTCCAGACAGGTGGGACATACAGCAATTCTGACTCCCTTGTTCAGAATTTTATCGATAAGAATTTTAGAAGTTTCGAACTTAGGCATCTCAAGACTTTTGGAGCTATTCAAAACAACGTGGACTGCGCTAATATCGATATAGATATAAACGTCATAATCATCGGCCATTTTAAGGCCCATAGTTAAAGCCATTAAAACTCTTTGAGGGCTATCCATTCCGCTCGAGAGATGGATGAATACTCCATCCTTTGCCGGAGGTGGAGGCGGAGGCGGAATATACTGCTCAACAGGTTCGGTTTTTTTTGCGGTTTTACTTTTTGAAGAGGTGCTTTTGGTTTGTGCGAGTGAAGAGACCATTGCAACAATTAATAATAAAATGATGAGTTTTGAAATTCTCATTTAGAATCCTCCTTAATTGAATTATTAAAAACAATTAGTGATTCCATTTACAATTCCGATTCCATTTCAAATTTGTTCAAGTAACGCAAACAGTTTGAATAAACCAGAACAAAGTATAAGATCACCCCGCTCATCTTAAATTCATAATAGAGTCGCGGATTGAATTTTACCCCCTATCCGGTATCAAATATAAAAATTAAGATGACAAGTGTAAATCAAAAGATTTTAAAGATAGATTAATTTTTTCAGACAGGAATCATATTTCCTTCTGAAAGAGAATTGACGCCAATCCGTTCGAATTTCTGAAGGATATTCCGACCCACCCAGTCGATCGACTCTTTATCACCGTGAACAAGAAAAATCCGATCCGGGTTAACAACTTCAACAATTTTAAGAAGATCCTCTCTTCTGGCATGCGAAGGGAAATAAAAGCGTTCAACCAGGCATTTAACTTTTTGAGGTAAACTGAAGTCGGTTAGCCGGATCTCATCACCTCTTGAAGAATTCATAAGCCGGTAGCCGGGTGTTGTTTCGTCCATATACCCTACTCCGAAAACGGCGAACTCCTTCTGTTTTATCCAATAGTCAAGCAACTTGAAAGAAGTTGTTCCGTGTAGAATCATCCCGCTTGAAACAAGTACAATTGAAGGATTTTTTAGAAAGTAATTGTAATCTTCAACTTCAAAAATATTTTTCTGGGGTATTTCTTTCAGGACGAGATTTTTTTCCTTACGTCTTGTAATAAACCGGTTCCTGTCGTATAAAGCAGAGATTTCTCTGCCGACACCGCCTGTATAAATTGCGGTTTCGGTCAATTTACCTTTCATCATCCTGTCATAAAGAAGAGCAAGCAATTCTTGTGTTTTGCCGAGAGCAAAAGCCGGGATTAAAACAGAGCCTCCTTTATTCAGAATTTCATTAGCGGATTTAGTTAAGCGGTCTACTTCGCTTTCCCAGGTTCCAAGTTTTGCTGAATCGGTGGAGCCATATGTAGACTCGAGTAAAAGCAGATCAACTTTTTTTATCCCTTTCAGGTCGGCATGTATCATTATCGATTGATCAGAGAAATTAATATCGCCGGTAAATAGAATTCTTCTGCCGGAGAATTCAATCAGAATGGAAGCTGAGCCAAGTATATGTCCGGCATCGTAGAAAGTTATGATGACTGGTTCAACAGATCTGTGCCTCATCCCTTTCAGTTCAATCCTCTCTTTATAATCGATTCCTCGAATGCTTCTCACAAGAAGGTCGATCTCATCGTGAGTGTAAATCTTCAAATTATTTTCCGGATCAGCGTTTTGAGCTAAAATATTCGCGGCATTGTGAAGTGTTACTTCTGCAATTTCTTTTGTCTGGACGGTTGAGTAAATAATAACATAAGGAAATTTCTGGACGAGAAACGGTAAAGAGCCGATATGATCCTGATGAGAATGACTTATAAGAACGAAATCGAGCGGAAGCTCCTCCAGGAGTGTAAAACCGGGGAGGGATTCAATGCCTTTTTTTTTCGGATCAATTCCGCAATCGAGAAGTATACCGGTACCCGAGATATTCAGGTAAAAGCAGGTTGCGCCGATTTCAGAAGTACTGCCAAGAGGCAATAAACTAATCATTTATAGAATTCGTACTCATAGACGGAATAGAATGAAGGCTTATCGTCCGTCGAATATCTGATTTCCTCTTTGATCAATCCGTTATCATAATATGAAAACCTAACTTTGAATTCGCGTTCGCCGGTGTAGTAAATCTGTTTATCTTCAATCATGTTTCCGTTCTCATCATAATCCATATACCGGGTTGCGTCGGGATATTCGGCTTTGATAAGGTAGTCGTCTGAATTATAAGTATACTTGAATGCGGCTGTGTCTTTGGATGTAGTAAAAATTTCGCTTGTAATATTTCCGCGGCCGTCGTATATCAAAATCGACTTATCCAGAATTTTTCCTTTGTCGCTGTGCGTTTCGACGGATGCAAGGCGGCCGTTTTCATAAATCATTTTTACAATCGATGCAATTTTACCGTTTGGTCTGTATGCAATCAGTTCACTGAGGAGGTTCTGATCGTTGTATTTCAGTTCGGCAAAACTTTCCCCTTTTGATTTTGCTTCCCAGTATTTTCTGGAAATCTCTTTTGATTTATCATTAAAGACTGACTCACGTTTAAAAATAATATTATCGTACTCGTTATAACTTTCACCCTTAATACCATTACCCAGCGAATCATAATAATATGTAAAGCGCCTGTCCAGAAGTGAGTCAGCTTTCAAAATTATCTGTTCCGTTCTATTTCCTTTTTCATCGAAATAAACTTTTTCTAAAAGTACTTTTTGTGCGGAGAAACTTCCGTCTTCATTATAATAAGCAAATTTAGTCCTCTCCTTTACTCTAAGGAGTTTGGCTTTCGCAGATTCCTTTTCCTCCTGTGTAAGAAGTTTTTCTTTTTTCTCTTTTATCAGTTGTTTTTCGGCTAGGGGCATGGATTGTGAAAAGAGCTTTTCTGCCGGGACTAATAATAGAGACATTATAAAAAAAGAGGTCAAAAATAGATTGAAGATTTTATACTTAGAAGTCATTGTAATTCCATATACTGTTTATAATTATCCTTAATAGTAATTCGATATAAAAAGCAGACTGATTTAAAACTATCAAATAAAATCAAACAGGGAGATTATTGTTAATCATTTTGTTTTTTTTCTTTATAGATAGTCTTTCCCTGTAGAGCTGTCCTATTTCCGCTCCGACAATAAATATACATGATGAATAATAGACCCAGAATAAAATAACCACAATTAAAGCGAATGCTCCGTAGAGTGCATTCGAACTGAAAAAGTATTGAATATAATAACCGAAGACATTCCGGGCAATTTCCCACAGCAGAGTTGTCCAGAATGCGCTGAGAAGCGCAACCCTTTTAGGCAATTTTTCATAAGGTATCAGATAATAGAGAGCGAAAAACATTGCCAGCATTATCAATAACGACATTACCCGGACGATAAAATTCCAGAGTGCGCTCACATTAAACCTGCTCATCATTTCCGAAGTCTGCGCAACTTCGAGGGTCAAATTTATAATAGGAAAAACGAATGTTGAAAGTGAAATAAAAATGACCAGCAGTATAACCATCCCCAGATCCCTCAGCATCCCGATAAATGCGTTTTTCTGAATTTTTGTATGAAAAATCTGGTTTAAGATTGTACGCATACTGCTGAAGATCCATGTTGATGTAATCAATAAACCAACCGCTCCAACATAACCGACGATTGTACGATAACCGACAAACTCCGGAAGCCGGGTTTCAATTACTTTTTTCATATAAGCGGCATAGACGGGATAGGGTATGGCGGTATCGATTATCTGGAATATCTGTTCCTGAAGAGTATTAACATCAAAAATGTTGCTTAACATAGAGAAGATAAGAAGTATCAGCGGTATCATACCTAGGACCAACGAATAAGCGATACCGGCACCCGCAAAGAAAAGATTATTCTGATCTATCCTTTTAAATAATCCGATAAAATAATGTTTTACGAATTCCAGAAGCTTTCTGAAAATGGGAAGAGGGATGAATGAGCCGATATATTTGAATATCCTGAACTTAATCATATCATCCTTTCAGATGGTCCATCTTCTTTCCAATCGAATCGTAATAGATGCCGGAGAGAAGTTCCAGCTGAAATTCATACTGATCGTTTATCCTTAAACTCTTACCGCCTGTTTCGCCTAGACATGTAAACGGAGTGAAACTATGAGATGCTATCTTCTCGAACTTCTCCTTATTCTCCGGATTTACCGAGACAATTATTCTGGATTGACTTTCGGAGAAGAATGTAAAATCCTCTCTGGTTTTAATATGAATATTCACTTTGGCGCCAATCATTTTTTCCTTGTTGATAATACAACTCTCGGCAAGAGTAACCAGTATTCCGCCGTCGGAAATATCATGAGCCGAATTGATCACCCGGGCCTCTACTAGTTCCAATAATAAATTATAAAGATCTTTTTCAGTCTGCAGATCAATTTTAGGTATTTCACCTGTTACTAATCCGTGGATCTCTTTAAGATATTCACTCCCTCCAATCTCCTCATAATCTTCACCCAGCAAGTATATCAGGTCACCTTCTTTCTTAAATTCTCCTGTTGTAACGTTTTCTGTTTTTTCAATAAGGCCAACCATTCCTATAACAGGAGTCGGGTAGACTGCCGCTTCGGGACTTTCATTATAAAAACTTACATTACCACCGGTCACGGGAGTATTAAAGAATCTGCATGCTTCCCCCATACCTTCAATTGCTTTTTTAAATGTCCAGTAGACTTCCGGTTTATATGGATTACCGAAATTAAGACAGTTGGTAATTGCCAGAGGCATGGCACCCGAGCATACAACATTTCTTGCAGACTCCGCTACGGCAATCTTTGCGCCTTCTTTAGGATTGAGATAAACATACCTGCCGTTGCAATCCGTTTTCGCAGCAATGGCTTTATCGGTTCCCTTTATGTAAATAACCGCTGCATCGGAACCGGGGCCTACAATTGTATTGGTTCTTACCATCGAATCATACTGTTCATACACCCATTTTTTAGATGCGATATTCGGCGAGCCTAAAATTCTTTCGAATGTTTCCGCGATGCATTCCGGTTCAGGAACCGACTTCAAATCATAATTGCGGGTCTGAGCAAGATACTGAGGTTCCTGTGAATCACGAATATAAACCGGCGCGCCTCCGCCCAGGACGAGATCGTACGGAGAAACATCAGCTTTTTTATTACCGTTGTGGTTTATAACGAGTTTGTTATTCTCTGTCACTTCTCCTATAATTTCGCAGTTGAGATCCCACTTAGTAAAGATTTCTTTTACTTTCTCCTCGTTCCCTTTCTTAACAACAACCAGCATTCTCTCCTGGCTTTCGGAAAGCATAATTTCGTAAGCGCTCATTCCGTCTTCCCTTAGAGGAACCATATCGAGATTTATATTCATACCCGATTCCCCTTTAGCGCTCATTTCGGATGTTGAGCAGGAGATTCCGGCAGCACCCATATCCTGAATTCCAACAATCAATCCCTGCTTTATAATCTCCAGTGTTGCTTCGAGCAGCAGTTTTTCCGTGAACGGATCACCAACCTGAATTGAAGGACGCTTGGCTTCCGATTTTTCCGAAATCTCTTCCGAGGCAAAAGTTGCACCATGGATTCCATCTCTTCCCGTAGAAGATCCGACAATCATTACAGGATTTCCTTTTCCATATGCGGTAGCAGAGGCAACATGTTTGGTATCCACTATTCCGATTGCCATTGCATTTACAAGGGGATTTGTCCTGTACGATTCATCAAAATAGACTTCACCAGCAACAGTGGGGACACCGAAGCAATTTCCGTAATCGCCAATACCCTTTACAACACCTTCAAACAGGTAGCGAGTCCTGGCGTCCTGAAGCGGACCGAAGCGGAGTGAATTCAAACACGCGATCGGCCTGGCTCCCATCGTAAATATATCTCTTAGAATTCCGCCTACACCGGTTGCTGCGCCCTGATATGGTTCGACGGCGGACGGATGATTATGGCTCTCTATCTTGAATGCGATAGCCAGTCCGTCCCCTATATCTACAAGTCCGGCATTCTCTTCACCTGCGCCAACCAGAAGTTTTCCGCCGCTCCTGGGGAGGGTCTTAAGAAGGGCAATTGAATTCTTATAACTGCAATGTTCACTCCACATTACAGAAAAGATTCCGAGTTCGGTATATGTGGGAATCCGGCCTAATCGTTCGCAGATCAGGTCATATTCCTCAACTGTTAAACCATGCTCTATTGCTAGATTTTTATCGACAACAGGTTCTTTCATAATAGATCAGGATTGATTTTTATTATGCGAATATAAGGATTTTTACGGGCTCATCGTAATTTCTTTAAATAATGAGTTTACCGGTAGAGGTTGAACAATTCTAATCTAAACAAATCCGTTTATAATTCGATAATATCAT
>CAZHHG010000003.1:88282-117297 GCA_964532065.1 uncultured Melioribacter sp. | reverse complement strand
GATTGGCAATAGCCGCTTTTTTATCTCTGCACTTTAACTCATTCTGCAAATCCGCATAAGTTGAGCTTGTTAAGACTGCCATAGCAAAGAGAATTAACATTCCCTTTTTAACGAAGTTGTTTTTTGTGTGTAACATTTTGAACCTCCTTAAGCTTATATGAACTTATTTCTTGCTTTCTCTGGTATATTAGATGGAGGTTCTTAAGATGAAGTTGTCATGCACCGGTAATGAATTGTAAAAAGATGTCACGGGCAGTGCTGCCGTTAAATCTTTTTAACCCGCGATTAATTTGTAACCGATTCCATGTACGGTTAGGATTATTCTGGGATGATCCGGATCAGATTCAATCTTCTGTCTGAGGCGTAAAATGAAATTATCGATTGTTCTAGTAGTGGTAGCTTCCTGTTTCCAAACATCCTTCAGGAGAGAATCCCGGCTTACAGTCTGGTTCCTGTGCTGATAAAGATATTCCAGCATTTCGAATTCCTTGTGGGACATTTGAATTTCGGAACCGTTCTCAAAAGCGTTGAAAGTTTTAAAATGGAGTTCGAGCCTGCCGATCTTAACAGATTCACCTGCCGGAGACTGGCCGCTGCGTCTAAGGATTGCTTTAATTCTGGCAATAAGTTCACGCAGACTGAAAGGCTTTGTAATGTAATCATCGGCACCGAGTTCGAGGCCCAGCACTTTATCGATTTCTTCTCCTTTAGCAGTCAGCAGAATAACAGGTGTTTTAGAGCCCGATTCCCTGGCTTTTCTGCAAACATCGAAACCCGACATTTTCGGCAGCATTACATCAAGAAGTACAAGGTCGTAAGGAGTACTTAATATTTTATTCAGACCTGTTTCGCCGTCGGATGCTGAATCGATCTGATAACCTTCGAACTCCAGGTTATCTGTAAGCCCCATCCGCATAGCCGGTTCGTCTTCAACAATTAAAATTTTCGGCATAGCTACTCCTGTTTATTGAGAGGAATAAGGAGCCGGAAAAGACTCCCCTCCCCGGGTTGGCTTTCAATTTCTATTCTTCCCTTATGAGCTTCAGTAATATGCTTGACAAGTGATAATCCGAGTCCCGTTCCTTTAGTATCGTGGACCAATCCTTTTGAGGCCCTGTAAAATTTTTCGAAGATTTTGCCCTGTTCTTCTTTGGCAATTCCGATCCCCCTATCTTCTACCTCAACAAGAGCGAAATCATTTTTATTAAGAAGTCTGAGAGTAACCGATTTAATCTCACCGCTATATTTAACCGCGTTATCGATCAGATTAATAACCGCCTCTGAAAGAGCATCTTCATCTCCGTAAATTAAAACCTGAGAATCAGGTTGATTAAACAAAAAATCAAATCCTTTATTTGAAAGGTGAAATTTGTAGGTATCATAAATTTTTTGAAGAAGATCATTCAACACAAAACTTTTGAAATGATAATTTCTTTTACCGGCTTCTATCTGTGAAAAGCTGAGAATTTTATTTACAATATTGCTCAACCGGCCGGCTTCACGGCTGATGATACCGTAATACTCATTTTTCTTCTCTTCGGATTTAACCCTGCCGAGTTCGAGCGTTTCAGAAAACATACTGATAAGGGCAAGAGGTGTCCGGAGTTCATGCGAGACATTTGAAACAAAATCCGATTTGATCTGGGCAAGTTCAACCTCCTTCTTAATATTTCTGTACGCATACCAGACGGCTGTTAACATCAGAACCGCGAAGCCGAGAAATATTATAAGGTTGGTGGAAGTCCTGCTCTTCACAAGATCTGCAACGGTTTCACCCTTAAGCTCAATTCCCATCCGGAAGCCGGGGATAAGCCAAAGATTTTTTTTCAGCATACTTTCATCCGGATTGAAACGGGCGGTCTGATAAATTATTCTTCCGCTCACAGAGTCAGATATACTCACAACAAACTGATCCCTTGCAACGCTCTGAACCTTTTGTGAAATTGTTTTTTGAACGAACAGATCCTTATCAATTGAGATAAAGCAGAACTTTGCGCCGGAGAGAATAAATAGAAAATGGAGAAGATTTCCGGAATCAGGAATAACCGGTTCAATTTTGTTGAAATCGGATTCGCTGTACCTGAAGAGCCTATTTAAAAGTTCTTTCCTGTTATTGGCCAATTCAACATAAAAGTTGTTCTCATTCTTTATTACGATGCGGTTCTCTTCAAACGATGCATAGAATTGATTACGGAAAAGTGTATCGGAAACAAATAGAGATTTTACCGATTCCGATTCCCTGAATAAACTTTCCAGGTCCTTTTCAAGGTTTTTTTCGTATAAATTATTTTCGAGTATAGAAGAGATCCTTAAAGTCCAGCTTCTGACCATATCGTCAGAATATTGATTTACTGAAAAGAGGATAGATTGGAGCTGATTATTATATATTTCCTCTATCAGTTCTTCATCCCTGCTAAGAGAGGTAATTTCACGTAGTGTAAAAAATAAAATTGGAAGGAGGAGAACAATTAATAGAATTAGAATAATTTTTTTTTTAGGTTTGTTCATATCAGAGTAGAAATACGAGATCAATTTTGTCTTTTGCAGAAGCAAAATATCAAAAATCCGGAATAAAAACCCTTTCAATCTCAATCCCCTCTTTTACGGGATCATAAACTTATTTAACAATAAATAATCGGGGTAAGCATGAAAATAACACGTCTATTTTTCCTCCTTATTGTAGCATCATCAATTCTACTTTATGCTCAAAAGGAAAAGGAACAGGTTAAGAAAGAGAAGGATTTTTTATCCTCATCAACATTTTCGGGACTGAAATGGCGGGGAATAGGGCCGGCATTTACTAGCGGTAGAATAGCCGACTTCGCGGTAAATCCTAAAAATCACAGTGAATATTATGTAGCTGTTGCAAGCGGTCACGTCTGGAAAACAACTAATGCGGGTACAACATGGATGGCTGTAACAGATACGCTTCCCTATTCTATTGGAATTGTTGTGATGGACCCGAACAATTCAAATGTTGTATGGGTCGGAACCGGCGAAAATAATCACCAGCGCGCTTTAGGCTGGGGAAATGGAGTATACAAAACAACCGACGGCGGTAAATCCTGGAAGAATATGGGATTGAAGGAATCGAGACAGATCGGCGGAATAATAATCGACCCGCGCAATTCGAATGTTGTTTATGTTGCTGCCGAAGGATCCGCATGGGGCCCCGGCGGAGAACGCGGATTGTATAAAACAACCGACGGCGGTAAGACATGGACCAAAGTACTCAACATAAGCGAGAACACGGGCGTTAATAATGTAATCTTCGATCCGCGTAATCCCGATGTTATTTATGCAACATCCGAACAGAGAAGAAGACACATATTCACCAAGATCGGCGGAGGACCCGAAAGCGCGGTTTATAAATCGTACGACGCAGGCGCTAACTGGGAAAAAATAATGAACGGACTGCCGCGAGTAGATATCGGCGGTATGGGGATTGCAATTTCTCCTGTTAATCCGGATGTGCTTTACCTTATTGTACAGGCAGCAGAAAACGGAAGCGGATTCTACCGTTCCACAAACCGCGGAGCTTCCTGGGAGAAAATGAGCGATCATCATGAGTCGGGTCAGTACTATAACGAAATCTATTGCGACCCGAAGGATGTTGATAAAGTCTATTCAATGGAAACTGTTTCCCATGTTACCGTGGATGCCGGAAGAACATGGAAGGCCCTGAGCAACAATAACCGGCACGTTGACGATCACGCGATCTGGATTAATCCTGACGATACGGATAATTTCCTGATCGGTGGCGACGGCGGAGTTTATGAAACATGGGACGGGGGCGAAACATACGACTTTAAAGAGAATTTACCGGTAACACAATTCTACAGGGTAAATGTTGACAACGATCTTCCATTCTATAATGTCTACGGTGGAACCCAGGATAACAACAGTTTCGGCGGGCCTTCGCAGACTATCAAAGCTGACGGTATTGTAAACGACGACTGGACCGTTACCAACGGCGGCGACGGATTCTGGACCGCAATTGATCCGAATAATCCCGATATAGTTTATGCAGAATCCCAATACGGCGGAATGGTACGTTACGACCGGAAGAGCGGTGAGTCCGTTAGTATCCGTCCTGAACCCGGTAAAGGAGAGAAAACCTACAAATGGTACTGGGACACTCCTCTTATTATCAGTCCCCACTCGCCTACAAGACTTTATTGTGCGGCCGAGAGAGTATTCAGAAGCGACGACCGGGGAGACAGCTGGCAGGTAATAAGCGATGATCTTTCAACTCAGACAGACCGCAACACTTTTCCTGTAATGGGTAAGTACTGGAGCTATGATGCAGTTGCTAAAGATGTGAGCACTTCACTCTTCGGTTTGATTGTATCGTTTGCTGAATCACCGGTTAAAGAGAATCTGCTCTATGCGGGAACCGACGATGGACTTGTTCAGGTTTCTGAAGATGCAAAAACATGGCGTAAGATTGAAATACCCGGTGTTCCTAAATACACACTTGTAAGCGATATACTTCCGGACCGGTTCAATGAGAATGTGGTTTATGCGTCTTTCAACAATCATAAACGTGACGATTTCAAACCATATATTTTTAAAAGCATGGATAAAGGAAAGACGTGGAAATCGATCGCTGCGAATCTTCCGGTAGATGGGCCGGTAAATAGTATTGAGCAGGATTTCGTAAATCCGAATCTCCTTTTTGTAGGAACCGAGTGGTCGTTTTTCTTCAGTCTGGACGGCGGCGAGAAATGGATTGAATTGAAGAACGGATTACCGAAAGTAAAAGTATGCGACATAGTTCTTCATCAGCGTGAAAATGATATTATCATTGCTACATTCGGAAGAGGGTTTTATATACTTGATAACTTTACTCCGATCCGTCTCGCATCGAAAGAGACCTTCGCAAAGGAATCTCACATATTCCCCGTTAAAGATGCGTTGACATATGTTCAGATGGGAGGACGTTACGGTCAGGGCTCAACCTATTTCAAATCGCCCAATCCTGAATTTGGCGCAACAATTACTTATTTCATAAAAGAAGTTCCTAAAACATTAAAAGCCGAAAGAAAAGAGAAAGAGCGGGAATTATTCAAAGACGGTAAACCGATTCCCCAGCCTTCATTCGATGATATAAGAGCAGAACAGGAAGAGAAAGCTCCATATTTAATCTTCACAATTAAAGATGAAAGCGGAATGGTGGTTAAAAAAATAACCCGTTCTGCTTCGGCGGGATTGAACCGAATGGTATGGGATCTCCGGTATGAAGGCACCGCTCCGGTTACTGCAAGCAACAATAAGTTTGAACCGGTTGGAAGACAGAGCAGCGGAATATTTGCAATGCCGGGCAAATACAGCGTTGAAATGTCGATGGTTTACAGAGGTGAGGAAAAGAAACTCGCCGGTCAGGCAGAATTTAATGTTGTGGTTTTGAACAATACAACATTGCCAGCAGCAAACAGGGCCGAACTGACCGCGTTCCAGAAGAAAGGTGCAGAATTAGTAAGGACTGTAATGGGCGCGCAGAGACTTACAAATGAACTTGCAAGTAAGGTTGAGACAATACGCCAGACTATCAACAATACACCGGGCGCAACATTCGATCTAATGAAAAAGGCCAACGCTATCGCAAAAGATCTTGATGACATTCAATTCAAATTCAGCGGACCTCCGGTTGCGGCAAGCGCAGAAGAGACACCTCCGCGTGAAGTAACTTTGAGTCAGAGACTTAGAACTATGATCGGCTCCCAGATGCGTTCAACTTCGAATGTAACTGAGAAGCAGAAGGTAGCATACGATGTTCTTTACGAAGAGATTCAGCCGGTTCTTCAGCAGTTAAAGAAAATCAGCGAGGTGGATATTAAATTGATTGAGTCTGAACTTGAAAAAGCAGGTGCACCCTGGACTCCAGGGAGAACTCCTGAACTGAAGTAAACAAATTTCTTTCTTCTCGTTTCATTCAACAAAACCCTCTTCAATTCTTTGGAGAGGGTTTTTTTCTAATGTATAAATGCTTGATAAGTTTTAGGAACGTATATTTTATATATTCTAAAGCAGATTAATTAATTTCAGAATGCGGTTATAATTAAACATTGGCTTTAAAGAAAGGGATAATATGGTTTCAAAAAATAAACTAGTTCCTCACCTCTGGTTCGATAAAGAGGCAAGGGAAGCGGCGGAATATTATGCATCAATATTCCGGGATTCAGAAGTAACAAATGTTACTGCAATTTCAGGAACACCTTCAGGTGAAGTTGATATAGTCAGTTTTAAAATTTGGGGTGTTGAATTTACGGCAATAAGCGCAGGACCTGTTTTCAAGATAAATCCCTCAATTTCATTCTTTGTTTACTGCGGGTCGGATAGCGAGATTGAACGGCTCTACAATTCTTTATCGGAAAACGGTTCGGTTTTGATGCCTCTTGATAAATATACCTGGAGCAGTAAATACGCATGGGTTCAGGATAAATTTGGTGTCTCCTGGCAGCTTGATTTAGACGATATAAATTCCGGTCAGAAGATTGTTCCTGCAATTCTTTTTGTGAACGACAAAGCCGGCGCGGTAAAAGTGGCCGCAGAACATTACACGTCAATCTTCCCGGATTCAAAAATTCTGATGGAATCACCATGGGATAAATCCTCCGGAATGCCCGAGGGTTCCGTTCTCTTTACACAATTCAAACTAAACGGTTATATATTCAATTCTATGAGCGGCGGTACTCTAAAACACGAGTTCGATTTTAATGAGGCGGTTTCCTTTATGGTCTACTGCAATGATCAGAAAGAGATCGATTATTATTGGGAGAAATTATCTGCCGGAGGCTCAGAACAACCATGCGGATGGGTCAAAGATAAATTCGGCGTATCGTGGCAGGTAGTTCCCGTAGAAATGATGACTATGATGCAAACTGACGATAAAGAGCAACTGGACAGATTAACCCGATCGATGCTTAAAATGGGAAAGCTCGACCGGGAAGAACTGATAAGGGCTTTTTACGGAAAATGAGTCTGGGCGGAACGGGATATTATATTCCCGTTCCGTCTATTTAATATTATTGTAGATCCTTTCCAGCTCATCCCTTAGTTCATCCAGATTAACAAACCTCGCCTTCCTTATGTACTCCCTGCCATAAAAGTAAAATAAGATTGTAGGAACAGTAAAAACGTTTTTCTGGGCTGCAAGTTCTTTTGCTTTTGCAATGTCGCAATACACAAATACAATCCCAGGAAAATTTTCTTTAAGAAATTCGATGAGTTTTGGTTTAAGGACCTTACACACATTACAGTCGGGCGTACTCATATAAAAAGCAACAGCGTTATTTGTTTTAAGAGTCTCTTCGAATTCTGTAAGTGTAGTAATTTCAGTTTGCATTGTCATCCGTTCAGTTCTCCAGGATTGCAAGACAATCACCCTGGATCAAACAGATTCTTTCCTTTCCAATGGAAGCCGTTTTACCGCCGAGAGAATCCGCGTCAATAAAAAAGTCCTGTTCCGAAACACTTTTAATATCGGCTACCAGCAGAATAGAGTTAGTAGTTGTCCGTTTAAACTTTTCAATTATCTCTTCATCGCAGAACAATTCCGCAAAATATTTTTCTTTACAATCTGTATTTATTCTGGCTCTAAGGTAGCTTCCATTTCCCTTTTTAATAACACCGATAACCGTGGTATCCAGAATTACGGATTTGTACAACTGTTCCTGAAGAATCCCGCAGTCGAAAGGTTCGGCATCATACTTTGCGGCTAACCAACTTACAGACTCAGCTTTTTTACTCTCCATTCTTTCAAGCGAAGAAAAATCGTCCTCTCTCCTGCTGCAATCGGAAAGTGAAATAAATGAGAACAAGACATATGAAACGAATAATATATTCGGTATCAGCTTAGAAATCATATTAGAAACAACTAGTTTAATTTCAGATAGTCTATTAATGTTTATCGCAAATAATCCAGGTTAAGGCGGATCATTGCCTAGTAAATAAATTTCAAGACGAATGATCAGCAACTACAAGCCACTTCCCTTTTATTTTTCTATAGAGCAGAGTGAAATGACCTTCCACCGATCTGTCAATGTAATCGAGTTTCCATTTACCGATCATAAACGCGGAATCCGGGCCGGTACTTTCAAGCGATATAACACCGAAAGTCAGATTCCCCATTGCCTCTTGATCGGGATAACCTTTCCGATAATTTTCCAGTGTTGCCTCCCAGCCGTACTGAACACCTCTTTTGCCAATAAAGCGGAGTGAATCGGATTTCCAGTATCCATCCATGTACTTCTCCAGGTTTCCTTTATTCCACGCTATTCTTTGTTCTTCGAGTGATTTCAGTATCTCGTTTCTGTCAAAGTTAGAAATCTGCTGAGCCGCTAAAGCGCTTAAAGAAATAACCAGGAAAAATAATACTCGTTTCATTTCTGCTCGTTAATTTTAAAACGAACCCTCAACACCCCGTTATTAAAATCGGTAGAAACAATTCTGAATTCCCCAATCTCAGCGGTTGATTGAACATGCGGACCGCTGCAGAGGCACTTATCGTAATCACCGATACTGATTACGCGGAGATTATCACCTGCATCGTCGGGAAGACGATTCAGCTTGAAGTATTTCTCAGCTTCCTCTCTTCTCATAAATCCTTCAGCAACCGGCAGATCAAGTTTTATTTTCTCATTAACAATATCCTCGATTTTTTTAATCTCCTCGGGAGTCAGGTTCCGATCGAAATGGTAATCGCATTTAGATTTCTTCTTTTCGACATGGGCGCTGAAACACCTGCCGCGATTAAACATCTGATCCATCGTTCCGTTTAGAAGATGTTCTGCCGTGTGCATCGGCGGATAATACGATTTGGGGTTCTCGTTGTATTCCATAATTTATTCATGTTAATCTCTTGATCATGATCATGAACATAATCATGATCAAGAGACAATTATTAATCTTTATTAGTATCCAGTTCTCTTCCAAGCAAATGCTTAAACCAGAATTTTACTCTTTCGCGTGTCGCGTGCTGAGCTAGAGGGAAACCGATCCCGTGACGCTGATTCGGATAAAGCATCAGTTCAAAATCCTTATTAAGTCTCTGTAGGTCATAGATCAGCTGAATAGAATTCTGCATATGAACGTTATCGTCTATAGTTCCGTGTGTGACTAGCATTTTGCCTTTATACTTATCGACGTAAGTAAGAACCGAGCCGGCTTTATAACCATCGGGGTTTTCCAGGGGAGTGTCCATATAACGCTCGGTATAAACATTGTCGTATAGCTTCCAATCCATCACGCCGAACTCCGCAATGCCGTGCGTAAAATAATCTGCACCGTAAGTCAACGCGAGAGCGGTAACATATCCGCCGTAGCTTCCGCCTGTAATTCCGATTTTTGTTGTATCGATAAATGATTTTGTCTTGAGCCATTTAACCGCAGCTATATAATCATTCATTTCCCATTTGCCTAGATTACGGTGCATCAGGGCAACACCTTTTTTACCGAAATGACCCGTTCCGCGGTGATCAACCGAAATAGAAATTATTCCATTCTGGGCAAGATAATGCTGGGCGAGACCCATCGAATAGGAATTTCTGACCGATGGAGCATTCGGTCCTCCGTATTCATTAAAAATAACTGCATACTTTTTATTCGGATCTAAATCAGCCGGTAGATACCAGATGGCAGGAAGATCATAACCGTCGCCGGAAGGAATTGTAAAGAGCTCTATTTTCGCCCGATCAAACTCTTCGGCAGCTGGATTTCTTGAATCGCTTAAAGTTCTGATCAGCTTACCATCGGTTGAATAGAGTTCTGTTTTAGTTGGTGTTGTAATGTTACTATATGAATCGATATAATATTTCCCGCCGGGTGAAACGGAACAGCTGTGAATTCCGTCAGCCGCTGTAAGTTTTTTAAATCCGCTTCCGTCAAGATTTACAACGAAGAGATGGCGGTCGGTGCTCTTCTCTTTCCATCCGGTGAAATAGATTTTCCTATTTGATTCATCTACAAGATTAATACTTGTTACTTCCCATTCCCCCTGAGTCAACCGTTTTTTGAGTTTTCCGTTAAGATCATAATAATAAAGGTGGGAATATCCGTCGACATTCGTTCTTAAAATAAATCCGCTTTTATTATTGAAGAAATAGAAGTCTTCGAACCACTCGACCCATTCTTTCTGTTTTTCATTATAGATCTCGGTTTTCTTACCGCTGTTTGTATCAACCGCAAAGAGAATTATGTTATCCTGACCACGGTTCATCCACTGGACAGTTAATTTATTTTCGGGTGTCCACTCCGGCCAGGCGATATAATGATCTACATTATCTTCAAAATCGGCCCATACAATTTTTCCGTCGGATACATTTGCAATACCAAGCTTAACAAAGGGATTAGGATCTCCAGGTTTGGGATATCTCTGTTTTTCAAGTTCACCGTGCTGGCCATCAGCTTTTGTAATATAAAATTCAGGTACCGGGTTATCGTCAAAACGGAGGAATGCAATCTTATCGCTGTTAGGTGACCACCAGTAAGCAGAATATTGAGTTGCCCTGCCCAGAATTTCCTCCATATAGACCCATGAAGCCCAACCGTTATAAATCAGATCTGTACCGTCATTTGTGATTCTGATCTCTTTTTCGAGTTCTACATCATAAACATATAGATCATTATTTTTTACATATGCTACTTTTCTGCCGTCAGGAGAAAGTTTTGGAACCCGTTCTTCAGCATCGTCATTTGTAAGTTGTTTAAATGAATTATCGGGACGGGAATAGTGGTAAAGATTATTCTTCTGATTGAGAAGATAATAATTGTAATCACTGGAAACACCTGCAGGCCGGTCGATCGAGAATCCCTCCGGTAATTGAACTGAGCTGTTGTCGATATAGAGAGTTGATTCACCGGTCTTTACATTAGTTTTCATTAGTGCAGGCCGCGAACCCGGTTTCGATGGATCTGCTTTTGTTTCGAGGTAATGATTATCATCAGCCCAGCCCTGAGGACGGGACATCATCATAAATCCCCGCATATCCCTGCCGCCCTCATAGACCTGCTTATACGTAAGCTTTTTCTTCTGAGCTGTTGAATCAATAAAAGTTACCGCAAGTAAAAAAGTAATAAAAGTGACAAATAAAAATCTCCGGTTAATCATGTCTTTATTCCTTATATGTTTTTTTTACTAGTAGATTCATCTTACTGAAGCACAAATAAATATATTTCAAATCAAATTTCTTCTAATACCCGGTTTTTTCCGGTAAGTTCATTCATTGTCTTTCTAAAGTTTCATTTCCCCCGCGGGATTAAATTGGTTACCACGCATACGCTTCGGGAGCCTGGCCGCCTGGTCCCGGCCAAATTTCATCAAGTTTTTTTAATGCATCCTCGTTCAATTTAATTTCCAGTGCTTTTGCATTTTCCTCAATTTGCTGAACTGTTCTTGGTCCAACAATGGGAGATGTAACCACGGGGTTATTAAGCACCCAGGCTAAGGCAACATCGGCGGGATTCAATCCGAGTTCTTTACAGAATTTTTCGTATTCCTCGATCTGTGGACGGAGTTTATCAACCGACTTTTGGAGCGGTTCTCTTGTTCTTCTGCCTTCTTTAGCTTTTTCTAAAACACCGCATAGAATTCCGCCGCCCATCGGGCTCCAGGGTATCAAACCGATTCCGAATGCTTTACAAGCAGGTATAACCTCGAGCTCAATATTCCTGTTGCGGAGACTGTAAATACTCTGTTCGGAGACGATTCCGAGCGAATGTCTTTCTTTTGCTTTGTAGTATGCCTCGGCAAGATTCCACGCCGCAAAATTGCTGCTGCCTACATAAATTATTTTTCCTTCGGTGATCAGCTGATCCATCGCCTGATAGATCTCGTCCCACGGTGTATTACGGTCGATGTGGTGCATCTGATAAAGATCAATATGGTCTGTCTGCATTCTCTTCAGACTGTCTTCGCAGGCTTTCTTTATATGATAGGCAGAGAGCTTCGATTCATTAGGCCCATCCCCCATTTTACCGTAAACTTTAGTAGCAAGAACCACCTTATCTCTTCTGCTTTTATCTTCGGTAAACCACTTTCCGAGTATTCCTTCAGTAACACCCACTCCTTTTTCCCATCCGTAAACATTAGCAGTATCGAAGAAATTAATACCGAGTTCAAGCGACCGGTTCATAATACCGAAACTATCCTGCTCGGATGTATAAGGACCGAAGTTCATTGTACCGAGACAGATTCGGCTTACTCTTAATCCTGTTTTTCCCAAAAAAGTATATTCCATTTTTTACCTTTCGATATTCTAATACAATGCTAATATAAAAAAGATAATTATCAGATATTGCCGGTAAGAAAAAAAGCCGGACCAAAAAAAAGATCCGGCCTTTTTCAATTATTATCTGGCAGGATTAAGAATTTTTTCAATAATGCCACTTAAATCCTGCAGATGATATCTGGTAACATCATCTTTCGATTTTGAAGCGGAAGAGGATAGTTTCGCTTTCAGTTCAATAAGTTTTCCCCGGGCTACAGGAGGAAGATCAGTAAACTCCGGCGAACGCTGAGCAACCTGCATAGTCCGTACCGGTACTGCCGAAGCGGTCTGTACCGGTTTTTCAGGATTAATCTTCTTACCTAGTTCATCAATAAAAGCTCGCTGAAGTTTTCTTCTATATGGATTTATCTGAATACTCTTCTCTGTAAGTTCGCTGAAAATTCCGTTTGAAAGATCTGTCAGGAATTCACTAACGGTATAGATCTTCTCGCCCTTGTACTGTTTCGCTTCCGCATCGGACATTCTCTGAATCCTTGTATCGTTCAGAAGACTTTTCAGTAATGCGATCTGAGAGTTAGTAATCCTGTCTACATGCCCGGATGGTTCAATTAATTCGAGCAGTTCGCGTTTAACCAGAACCGGATTAAAATTAAAACCGCTTTCGAGAAGCATGTTCACAGCTTTTTTCTGCCTCTCATAAGGAACAAGAGTATAAACCGGTCCGGGCTGCCCTACATATTTATCAACTTTATTAACGCCGCCGATAATCATTGCAACATGACCCAGTTCGCGTGCCATCTGCTGAATTACCCTTTCATAAAGCAGGTTCAGCATTGAATAGTCCGTACTCTCTTTAGAAGTTGCGGCCGGAATAATAATATCCATTACGCGATAAATATTTTTAAGTCCGAGTTCGGTTGCTTTAATTCCGTCATCACCCATATCCTCGGTTTGAGAGGATGGGTCATACTGAGAAAAGTTGCTGAACTGAAGGAATGGATTTGTATCCTGTCGTCTTACTATTTTTTCGAGGAAAGGTCTTTCTTCATCCGGTGTTTTTGCTTCCGGGAATTGAGTATAGCCCCACTCAGTAGCGAACTTATCATAAATGCTTATCATCGGATATAATCTTGCGTTATCACCCGGCTGTGCAACGTAATTAAATCTTCCGTAATCCATTATCGAAGCTTCGTTACCGTATTTTTCTGTAAACGATTTACTTCTTAAGCTATCGACAGGGAAGACGGAGCTTGCGCGTCCGTTATGCGGGAATCCGAGTGAATGGCCAACCTCGTGCGCAACTACATAACGCAATAGTTCGCCCATCAGATCGTCCGGCAGGGGAATTCTTTGCGCTCTTGGATCGAGAGGAGCTACCTGACTAAAGTACCATGTAGTAATAAGGTTCATAACATTGTGATAGATTTTAATATCGGCCTCAAGGATTTCACCCGTACGCGGATCGTGAACATGCGGACCGAATGCATTTTCGATTGTGCTCGGAAGCCAGCTAATTGATGACACAGTTGCATCTTCGGTATTCCAGTTGGGATCCACATCAAGCGCAGGTGCATATTTTGCAATAATTGCGTTTTTGAATCCTGCCTGTTCAAAAGCGACCTGCCAATCCTCAACCGCTTGTTTAAAATACGGCTTCCATTTTTCAGGGACGCTTCGATCGATATAGAAGAGAATCGGCTTTACAGGTTCGGAAATTTTTTCTGCAGGATTTTTTTTCTCAAGCCGCCATTTTGTAATATAAGTTCTCATTTCAGCCCGGTGGGAATCGTATCCGTAATCCTCCTGAGTAAGACTGAAGAATCCCACACGCGAATCGGCCAGCCGCGGCATCATCGGTTGAAGCGGTAGATGGACCATGCTGTAATGCATCATAACCGAAACAGTGCTTAATGTATTATCCGTTGCAACTTCATCAACATCGAAAGTGAGTACAACATCCGCTTCGATATTTTCTGAATACGGTGTTATTTTTTCAATGAATGACCGCTTGGGATCGAGACGCCTGGCTTTGAAATTTTTCTTAGGGATGAATTCGGTTTTTTCTGCTGTCATAAAATCGGTTACATCTATTACCATCGAGCTGTCCTGTCCATACGCCTGAATATCGAAAGCCATTAGTATTGCAGGAAATGTAGATGCGTCCACACCATGGTAGACGGCTTTTTCTTCGTCTGCAACCAGAGTATACTGAATTTGTTTTAGAAGAATCTGATCATTTCGTTTATCCCATCTTACAACCTGATTGTTGTAGGAAATTCCGCCGTAACCGAGTTTCGACTGAACCTTCCTGATCTGGGAAACCCATAGGAAGAGCCGGCCTATTTCATTTTGTGGAATTTCGTAATACCACTTGCCGTCTACATAATGAACTGTGAAAACCCCTTTATTAGTTTTGGCATCTTTAGTTATTACTTCGTTGTAAGATTTGATTTTCGATTTTTTTACTTCCGGTTTCTCCTTTTGATCCTGTCCTGAAAGAGCTGTGACCCATAGGAAAGAAAAAAGTGCGATCAAGAGAATTGAATAGTTAAGTTGAATGAGATGTTTTTTCATTGCAGACCCCATATTTTGAATTTAATTGAGAAGAGGAAAAGAACAATTTTATGACAATAAACTTATAGTCTTAAATGTGAATTCTCAACAAGTAGATTTAATTATTATAACGTATATTTTGATCAATAATTTCCGAAATAGAAGATGAGAAGAATTATTTTTTCCGCCGCTCTATTGTTTGCACTATCATTCTGCACAAAAGAACCGGTAACAATCCCCGAAGAATTTTCCGGATTAAAACTTGTAGAACACCTCACGGGAGCAGAAGCGATTAATTTCGTAAACCGTCTCCACTTCAACTCAGTTACTTCAGAAAAGAATGAAATCGGATTTTACAGCGGAGAGAAGGGTAATGCGATTATTTATATAACTTATTACAGCGATGAAAACTCAGCATCCGATAATTATGAAAAAATGACAAGGAAAATATCACCCGAAAATTCTATTTTTGAAAGGGGTTCATTTCTTGAAGTATCCGGACGAAAAGTATATAGAACATTTGGAATGGGACAGACACATTATGTTTTTACAATAAGCAATAGACTATTCTGGATTTCGGCGGAAAACGCATGGGCCCGGAAATTTTTAGATGAATATATTGACCTTATCGATTGAAAATCTGATTTTTTATTAGATGTTTCTGTTTGTTGAGGGGCTATAGCTCAGTTGGGAGAGCGGTACGTTCGCAACGTATAGGTCGAGGGTTCGAATCCCTTTAGCTCCACACGACTTCAAACCAAATAGAGGAGAAGTATTAATGGATCAAATAGAAAACATCAATCTCGATTCCTCAGAATCTTTCAAACCTCCTACTTATTTCCAGATGATTTTCTCACAAATGATCAGAGACATGAAATTTGTGGGGATGTTCGTTATAATCATCGGGGCTATCAACTGTCTCTCGATAATTGGGGCCATAGTCGGTATCCCTTACATCTTTATCGGAATGAGAATGAGGGAGTCGGCTGAACAATTCGATATTTTCAGAATGAATAATGATGCAAGGGCAATGCGTGCCGGATTTGAACTTCAGGCTAAGTATTTTAAGATCATTAAAATACTAATAATCATTTCTCTTGTACTTATGGTGCTCGGAATAATTCTATTTATTGCTCTATTAATACCAATGATTTCAGCTATTCAGGAAATGCAGTATTACGGTTAGACAATTTTGAATATGCGTTAAGGCGGGCAATAAAATAAATACCCTCTCGTCTCGAGAGGGTATTTATTAATAGAATTAATCGAATACCTTTTCCAGTTCCTGGTAAAGGTGGTGAACCTTATCCACGGCGGAAATAACAGCATCTTTATTATTACCTTTTTCAACAACCGAATTGAACTGATTGACCGCATCATTAAGTGCTTTCCTGGATGCATCGTATTTTTCAGTTCTTGATTCTAGTCTTTTTGAAAGCTTCGAATTCATCACGTCAACCATTTTTATCTTCATTTCTGCTGCGGCGGATTTAATCTTCTCAAAGTTATACTCCGGTGCATAATAGTGATATAGCATATATAGCACCTGATGGAATGCATCGACTTCTTTTACCATCGGTTTAACAGTACGAACGAGCATTTCATATTGAGTGTGAAGTTTTTCGGCAGCATCGAGAAGCGGTTTTGGATCGTCTTTGCCGGCAGCCGACTTATATTCTTCAACAGTAGCTTTGAGAGCCGAAAGGCCTTCGTTCCACTTTGTTTTTTTATCCTGTAGAATTCCTTTCAGCTCAACTTTTTCCAGTTTAGCAAAACCGGCTTCAATCTGAGGCAGCAAAGATTTCAGTAAAGCAACATCCTTCTCGGGCCAGCCGACGTGCCAGAGCTGATAGATAACTTCGTGGTATTCGGATAATTCCGGGACATCCGATGAAGTTTCATGCTCATGCTGAGCCATCACCGGAGATAAAAACAGAATCATAATAAAAAGAAATAACAGTTTCTTCATTTTTCCCTCTATAAATTAAAAAAGACTATATGCAACAATAAGTCCGGACATTACAATCGAGACCATACTCATAAGCTTAATCAGAATATTGAGACTCGGTCCGGAAGTATCTTTAAACGGGTCGCCAACAGTATCGCCAATAACAGCGGCTTTATGCGGATCCGATCCTTTGCCGCCTAAATTTCCTTCTTCAATAAATTTCTTGGCATTATCCCATGCGCCGCCGGAATTAGCCATAAAGATAGCCAGTACAAACCCGCTAGCTAATCCGCCGGTTAGTAATCCCATAACTCCGGCCACTCCGAAAATAAGACCAGTAATTATCGGAACGGCAATTGCAAGACTGGATGGAAGAATCATTTCAACCTGAGCACCTCTCGTAGAGATTTCAACACAGCGGGCATAGTCCGGTTCAGCTTTTCCTTCAAGAATTCCCGCGATTTCCTTGAATTGTCTCCTTACTTCATCAACCATTCTGGAAGCAGCGCGCCCGACCGCGTTCATAGTTAATCCGCAGAAAAGGAATGCCATCATCGATCCAATAAAAACTCCGACAAGAACTTTCGGATTCATAAGATTCACTTCATAATATTCAATCAAATCAACAATTTGAGCAGTTTGGGTTTTTATTCCATTTCCAAGCTCTGTAACACCGGACCGGACCAGAGCGATTTTTACTTCTTCTATAAATGATGCAAGAAGAGCAAGAGCAGTTAAAGCTGCCGACCCGATTGCAAAACCCTTACCGGTCGCAGCAGTTGTATTACCAAGAGAATCGAGGGCGTCAGTTTTCTTTCTAACCTCTTTACCGAGCCCGCTCATTTCGGCATTTCCGCCGGCATTATCTGCTATCGGTCCGTAAGCATCAGTAGCAAGAGTGATGCCGAGTGTTGAAAGCATTCCCACAGCAGCAATACCGATTCCGTATAATCCCATATTGATGTTCGCGAGATCGAATCCAGACGCAAATAAGAATGCAAGTATTATCGCGATTCCAACGGCAAGGACTGGAATTGCTGTTGATAACATTCCCACTCCAAGTCCGGAAATTATTACGGTAGCCGGACCGGTCTTGGCATTCTGAGCAACGAACTGTGTCGGTTTATATTCATATGCGGTGAAATATTCGGTTGCTTTACCAATCACAATTCCCGAGACCAATCCGGTAACAATTGATCCCCAGATACCGGTCGCGTTATCAAATCCAAGCATGTGAACTACGATATAAGAAAAAATAACTATCAGGAGAGAACTGAAATTAATTCCTCTGTTTAATGATTTCAGAAGATCTCCAAGTTTAGCATCTTCTTTTGTCCGAACTGCATAGATTCCAACAATTGAGAGAACAATCCCGATTGCAGCAATAAGCATCGGAGCTAAAACAGATTTGAATTGAAGAGAAGGATTATCGATAAAAGCTGCGGATCCTAATGCGGCTGTTGCGAGAATAGAACCGACGTAGGATTCATACAAGTCGGCCCCCATACCGGCAACATCCCCTACGTTATCACCTACGTTATCGGCAATGGTAGCGGGGTTTCTAGGATCGTCTTCAGGAATATTTGCTTCAACTTTTCCAACAAGATCGGCACCGACATCTGCCGCCTTTGTAAAAATTCCTCCGCCGACACGTGCAAACAATGCCTGGGTTGATGCACCCATTCCGAATGTAAGCATCGTAGTTGTTATAATTACAAGATTATGACCTTCATTAAGTTCATGTGGATAAATAGCATTCAGGATTATAAACCAAATTGATATATCTAATAATCCAAGACCGACGACAACCAGACCCATAACAGCGCCGCTCCGGAATGCGATTTTCAAACCTTTGTTTAAGGATTCCTTTGCGGCGTTTGCAGTTCTCGCAGAAGCATAAGTCGCTGTTTTCATA
The DNA here is from genome assembly GCA_964532065.1 of uncultured Melioribacter sp. Classification (GTDB taxonomy): domain Bacteria; phylum Bacteroidota; class Ignavibacteria; order Ignavibacteriales; family Melioribacteraceae; genus DSXH01. Next base: position 98,651 of record CAZHHG010000003.1, on the reverse strand, counting down.
CCGAAAAAACCTGCGAGGCCCGAAAAGAAACCGCCGGTTATAAAAGCAAAAGGAACCCATGGATTTTGAACGTTAAGTCCGTAGGCGAGAAAGGCGAAGATGAGTGTTAAACCAAGAAAGAAAAATCCAACAATTTTATACTGTTGTTTAAGATAAGCCATTGCCCCTCTTCTTACGTAGAGAGCAATTTGAGCCATCCTTTCCGTACCTTCGCTCTCTTTCATCATCTGACGGTAAAATAGATACGCAAAGATCAAGGCAGCTGCTGATGCAATAGGTACAAACCAAAAGAGATTTTCTTGCATATTAACTCCTCATTTTGTTAAGATTTAATAAAACTTAAAACTGGTATTATGCCGGGTTTGAATTTAATCGAAAGATATTTCTGAAGAAACAATCTTTGAAAATATTTACCCGAAAAAATATTGTTGCAAATTTATGAAAAATAAAGATGAAATTATCTGGTTAAGTTAAAAATCAAATTGTTTTAAGATCGGTTTAAAAAGAAACCGGGAATTAACTTCAATTAATTCCCGGCATTGCTTTTCTATGAGGAGTATTTGTGTGGTGTCAATTCTTTGGTTGATATACGATTTTACGGATAGTATCGAATTGAAGGTAAGGATATTCCTCCCTTAAAGATTCGATAGCATCGCTTGCACTTACTTTGTTTGATCTGAGAGATTTGAATTTTTTTCTGATGATATAATCGCGGACCGACTTTTCATCAATCAGGCCACGGCTTGTAAGGAGTGAATAAATATCATCGCTAATTAATTCAGCAAGAGGATTCTTTTCTGCTAAAACTGTGTTTTCCATTTTCTCCTCCATTTATATTGTGATTGTTATTTCCAGTGCCGGACTCCCCCTCCAAATCCGGCTCAAAGCAACTATCAATGATCCCGGGTTCTAATTATGAAATAAAAAAGGGCATCTCAACAGCACAAATGTGCGGTTTTTACGATTTAGGGGATTAAAAAATGCACTGACCTGCATGATTATGCGGTAGGAATGATATGATTAAATGATACCCTTTCTAATTGCTTTTGCAACAGCTTCGGATTGTGAGTGAACATGAAGTTTACGGTAGATGTTTCTGATGTGATGCCTTACTGTATCTACGCTTATAAATAATCTGTCGGCTATCGATTGATAATTATTCCCTTCCGCAAGAGATGTTAGTACTTCCTTTTCCCTCGAAGAAAGTTGAGCCTCTTTATCTTCATTCTGCACACCGATGTTCTGCTGGAAAAGAGTTATCACCTGACGGGCAATAAGTGAACTCATGGGAGCTCCTCCCTCAAAGGCATCTTTAATAGCTTCAAGCAATCTAGTAGGCGGCGTTTTCTTTACCAGATACCCGCTTGCACCCGCACAGAGGGCTTTAAGGACCGACTGGCTATCCTCATAAACAGTTAGCATTAGAATATTAAGATCGGGTTTGATTTTCTTGGCCTTTATAATTCCGTCTATACCGCTCATACCGGGTAGGCCGATATCCATAAGCACAACGTTTATATCGAGGGCGGAAATTTTATTTAGGAAAGATTCGCAATCCGGGAACGATCCTACGCAGCTGTAGCCGGGTGTACCGTTAATAAGTGCGGCCAGTCCGTCTCTTATAGTTGTATTGTCCTCTATAATAGCTACTTTGATCATATGCATTAATTGAATTTCGACAAGGTAAAAGTAATGAATTTTTAGGGGAATTATTTAATCTGACAGAGAATTAAATCGAAGTGAAAGTCTCAGCTAAACTTATTGATTCCGCTAATCTTGCCTCTGAATCTGATCTTCGTACCGGAACTATCAGATTGAATTTCAAGATCGCCCCCAATAAGCCTTGCCCGGCTCTTCATATTAAGAATTCCATTGCCGTATTTAATATTGTCGAGATTCATTCCTTTTCCGTCGTCTTCCATTCTGAGTTCTAGAATATCCTTATTCAGGTTAGCTTCCAGAACTATCTTTTTGCATTTACTGTGCTTAATTGAATTTGTAATTGCCTCTTTAAAGATCAAAAAGAGATTTTGCTTATAATCCATTGGAAGTCGAACTGAAGAAAACTTTTCGAGGTTTACTGTTCCGAACGAGATCTCCATCGAATTCAGAAAATCGCTGTAGGAATCTTTAAGACGAAGAATTACGTGATATAGTGAATCCCGGTGTGGATTTACCATCCAGACAATATCGCTCATATTATCGATCAGCATCCTGGCTTTTTCGCTTATGAGGCTGACTTTATGCAAAGGATCGGCGGAATTTGATTTCAATTCGTTTGAAGCAAGCTCGCTTAAAATAGAAATTTCTGTGAGTCCGGAACCAATATTATCGTGAAGATCCGCAGAAAGTTTGCTTTTCAGTTTTTCAATTGAAAGAAGATTTCTGTACCGGACGGTTCCGAGGTAATAGATTACAAATGCAACAAAAAGAACCGCAAGCGTAATAAACCACCACGTCTGCCAGTAGGGTGGGGAGATGAAAATATGAAGCTCGGTCCCGACATTATTCCAGACACCGTCGTTATTAGAGCCCCGCACCCTGAAAATATAGCTGCCGGGAGCCAGGTTTGTATAATTTACAATCCTTCTGCGGGCGTCCACATAATGCCATTCCTTTTCCATACCTTCGAGTATATATGCGTACTGGTTGTCTGTTGGATTGGAATAATCGAGTGCAGAGAATTCAATCGAAAGAAAATTCTGATCATATGAAACATAAATTGAATCAACCTCACCTTTAACCGGTTCGTTGAATATCCTGATGGAACTAATTACTATGGGGGGAATAAAGTAATTGTCCTTTACACTGTCGGGATGAAAATAATTGATTCCGTTAATTCCACCGAAAAACATTTCACCGCTCTGTGATTTGAAGTAAGCCCCTCCGCTGAATTCAAGGCTCTGCAAACCATCGCTCAGATCATACTGGGTAAACAATTCTGAACTGGAATAAAATTTAAAAAGGCCGTTATCGGAACTCATCCAGAAGTTACCGCTCATATCCTCCAGAACTCCATATACAACGGAGCTGTAAAGCCGGTTACTCTGATTGTATCTTAAAAACTTTTCTTTCTTCTTATCAAATTTTAAAAGTCCGCCGCCGTATGTAGAAATCCAGAGGTTTTTTCTGGTATCCTCGTAAATTCCCATAATACGGTTATCGCTTAAGCTGGATTCATCACCTGAAATATTTTTGTAAGAAATAAAATTTTTGTTTCTTTTATCGAACCTGTTAAGTCCTCCTCCGAAAGTACCAACCCATAATATCCCTTCAGAATCTTCAAAGATCGTATAAACACGGTTATCGCTCAGACTGAAAGGATCGGAGGGATTATGTTTAAAAATTTCAAAGGAAAGTTTTTCGGGAAATTCGCTGAAAGAATTTACCTTATTCAGTCCTCCGCCGAAAGTACCGACCCAGACATTCTTTTCGCTGTCAATGAAAATTGACTGAACCTGATTTGCACCGAGACTCAAACTGTCATCAGGAATATTACGGTAGCTTTCAAAACGGCCGGAGTTCAGGAAGAAGAGATTTAGCCCGCCTTCATAGGTTCCGACCCAGAGTAATCCGCGGTCATCATACAACAGAGATCTGATATGATTGTCGCTCAACGATAATTGATTACCGGGCTGTGAACGGAAATATGAAAAGAGATTGGTTTTTCTATCCCATTTATTTAATCCGCCGTTATATGTACCGATCCAGATATTTTCTTTATCATCCTCAGTAATAGCCCAGACTATATCGTCGTTCAAACCGTTTTTATTGTAAATATCCCTGTTTAACTGCTTGAACTTAATACTGGAACGTTCAAATTTATTAAGTCCTTTTCCTAAATGAGTTCCAATCCAGATATTACCTGAATTATCTTCCAGCAGAGATAGAATATCATTCTTCGATATAGTCGATTGAACATTCGGGTCGTTTCTGTAGCTTCTAAAGATTTTTTTTGAAGGATCAAATTTATTGAGGCCGCCGCCGTATGTTCCAATCCAAATCGCACCAAAGCTGTCCTGGATAAGTGCGGTAATAAAATTACTCGAAACAGAAGCTCCTTCTCCGGAACCGCTTAAATAGGAAGTAAACGAGGCGTTATCGGGGGATAACGACTGATCCTGTTTCGATAAATAATTTAATCCGCCTCCGTATGTTCCGATCCACAATCCACCGTCTTTATCAGCGAGGAGATCGATAATCTGGTTATCGGTCAAACTCTTATTTCCGGTTCCCTTCTGGAAGTGTATAAAAGTTTGCTTGCTGTCCGATTCAATTAATTTATAGATTCCTTCACCAATCGTTCCGATCCAGATATCATTACCTGAAGAGATTATTGATTTAATTCTTTTAGCTCTGAACCCTGTTTGATCATTAAGGCCCAGACCGAAATATTTAGTCTCTCCGGTAATAGTATTAAAATTAATCAGTCCTGCACCCCAGGTACCGAGCCAGAGAGAATTATTATTCCCCTTTACAATTGCGGTTATTGCCTTATCCCCATGTCTTGAATAGGGCAACGGAAATTCAAAACGTCTTTCATCGAACGCGGGATCTATTTTTATTCTCTCCGTAATATTATATCTTTTAAATAATCCTGTCTTCCTGTTAAAACTATTAAGGACTCCCTCCACGGTTCCGATCCATATTAATCCTTTTTCATCTTCATAAATTGAAAGAATACTGTTATCCGAAATTGATGTGGAATCGAGAGGATCATTTACAAATATTTTGAAGTTATACCCGTCATATCTGTTTAATCCATTGGCAGTTCCAATCCAGATATATCCCTTGCTATCCTGAAGCATACAATTAATTGTGCTTTGAGAAAGTCCGTCCTCAATATTTATCTGCTTAAACTGGTATTGTCCTTCCTGTGCGTTTGATAATGAAAGAATCCAGAGATGAATTAAAACCAAGAGGTAATATTTAGTGGACTTTTTTTGCAAAATTTTCAAAAACCTTTTCATTATCATAATAATAGGATCGGTCAAAATCCACACATTTGAATTTATCTAAAACCATATTGTCGTTTAAGACTATTCATTTTATAAATTAGTCTATTGGCGATTTGTGACTAAACTTCTATATTTGCCCGGTATTAAGAAAGAAGGTCGTAAATGCATAAATTCTTTGCCGTTTTAATTATTTCGGGATTTATTCTTCTACAGGGCTGCGATAAAGGGATTGAGCCCGGCGAGCCGATTCTTCCGGGAGGTTTCAGAGGAAGTGTCACATTCTCGGGTACATGGCCAGAGGGGATAAAACGGACACATATCGTTGTATTTAAAAATCCTTTACTTACAGCAAATGATTTTTCAATTCAGAATTTCGCGTTTATAGTAGACTCTATACCATACAGGGATACTTTATTCTCCTATAACTCCCTTGAAGATAATTTTCTTGCTGATATAATTACTCTCTATCCCGGGGAGTATAAGTACGTTGCTGTCGCGCAATCGAATACACCGGAGATCTCTTTCTTAAGAAAGGACTGGACTGTTGTAGGAGTCTACTGTTTCAACGATGTTCAGACAAATCCAAAGAGTTTGATAATCCGTTCCAATCAGGTCACGCCTGACGTAAATATAAAAGTTGATTTTAATAATCCACCGCCCCAGCCGCCAATGTAAGGAAAAGGATCTCGGTATGAAAAAAGCAGAAGGATCTTTAATAAAGCTTTTATCCGTGATATGTATTCTCCCATTTATCTCGATATCGGCTCAAACCGGTTCGGTAATAGGTAAAGTAATAAGCGATAAAGCTCAGCCGATACCGGGCGCCAATCTGATTATTTCGGGAACAACCTACGGCGACGCGTCGGATTTAAATGGAAATTTTGAGATTAAGAACGTTCCATTCGGTGTCTACAACCTTGAAGCATCATGTATCGGGTATGGAAAGCGGACAATCAGAAATATTACTGTTGGTGCATCTTCAAAACCGGTAACAATTGTTTTAAGAGAAGCCGTAATTGAAACGGAACAGGTAATTGTAAGCGCTTCGAAATACGAACAGAGGCTGGAGGATATAACAGCAAGCACAACAATAATTCAGCCCGACTATATCAATCGTAAAAATTTTATTTCGTTCGACGATATGCTCCGGTATATTCCCGGGGTTCAAATGAATCTTGAGCAGGTAAGCATTCGCGGTTCAAGCGGATACAGCAAAGGGGTTGGCGCCCGGGTTCTCGTAGCCATTAATGGTATCCCTCTATATGCGGGTGATAATGGTGATGTTGTCTGGGAATTGATTCCTTTATCAGATATCGAAAGGGTTGAAGTTATAAAAGGTCCCGCGAGTTCGCTCTACGGTTCATCTGCAATTGGCGGTGTTATTAATATAATCACAAAAGGAAAAGTACAGAGCCCTGTTACATATTTTAAAAGTTATTTAGGTGCTTACGATAAACCCTCGCACGATCTCTGGAAATGGAATGATAACTACAGAACATTTTATGGAATTGAATTAACGCATTCCGGCTCTTCAGAAAAACTCGGTTACACACTTTCACTCAAAAAATTCGACAATATGAGCTACCGGCAGAATGATTATTTTAAAAGGTACCTCGGTCACATTAAATTGAGTTATTCATTCACACCTGATAATTACATTCTTTTCTTCTCGAATTATCTTTATTCCAACAGGGGCAACTTTCTATACTGGAAGGATTCAAGGAATGCTTTGGTTCCTAAAGATGAAGAAAACGGGAATTATGTATTGTCTGACAGGATATTCAACGGATTAATTTACCATCATAAGTTCAACGAGAATTTTACTTCGGAGGTGAAAGGGAGTTATTACAGAACCAGTTTCGACGGGTATGGACTGGAGATTACAAGTTCCATAGCAAATCTGTTCAGGGGTGAATTTCTTACGAATTATTTCGCTTCGGATAATCTGATCATAACAACTGGACTTGAAGCTTCCTACTCGGATGTAAATTCAAACATATTTTCGAACACACATTTTTACGGTGCCGGCGCCTACTTGCAGGCCGAATATAAAGGAATTAAAAATTTAATTGCTACAGCCGGATTACGCTTCGATTATATTAAGATTGATACGATTTCGGGAAAGAACGCCATTACACCACGGCTCGGTCTTAATTATAAACTTAACAACGATATAATTTTACGGGCTTCCATTGGTACCGGATTCAGGGCACCAACACCTGCTGAGGTTTTTACTTCGGCCGCCGTGGGGGGAGGTGTCGGGGTTAAGGAGAATCCTAACCTTACTTCCGAAACAAGTCTATCATTCGAATTCGGGGTCCAGTATAAAATCGGGCCGGGAATAAATTTCGACGCGGCTCTGTTTCATACCGAATACAATAATTTTATTGAAGCAAATCTCACAAACGAAGGTGATATTCAATTTATAAACCTCTCCAAAGCCACGATTCAGGGAATTGAAACAATTCTCGATTGGTCTATTATTCCGGAGGAGCTTAAAGTTTCTGTCGGCTATAATTATTTATGGGCCAGGGATATTGAAAAGAACCGATCGATGAAATACCGTCCACGCAATTCAGTTTACGCTCAAATAAAATATTCACCCGGGCAATTCGATTTTGGAATCGATTTCAGACACTGGAGCAGGATTGAAGAGATTGATAACGCACTCGTTGAACCCCCGCTGGCTCTTGTAGTCGACGGCGACAAACGGGTTCCCGTTTTTGTAACAGATATTACTGCCGGTTATAATTTTTTAATATGGAATATACCCGCAAAAATTTATCTCAATGCAAGGAATCTTTTCAACTACAACTATGTGGAGTTTATTGGGAATATTGCGCCGATCCGCAATGTATCGCTTAGTACCGAGATCTATTTCTGAAAATATAATAATATCGTTCAATTTAATGATGATTGCAGATATTACCGACTTTTTCTACAAGCTCGTTTTTTAAATATCTGACAACTGCTCTGTCCGCATCGGTTTCGTCTGTAAGAAAAGGTTTTATTCCGTTGTTTTTTAGATCTTCAACCACTCGCCAACCGCCGGAGAGGAAAATCAGAGTTTCAACTCCCTCAAGTGCGTTGATCAACCGGGAATGTGAATGATGCTGACCGTCGCCATGATGGCTATGATTTTCACCGCGGGCATGATTTGTAAAACTATTTTTAATAAAATTTTTGCCAGCAATTTTCGAATCTTCGATTTCATAAATAATAAATCCGCCAACCTTTCCCAGATGTCCCGAAACATTCACCTGATTATCTGAAGCAACTGCAATTTTCATTTCAACCTCGTTTGTTTATTAATAATTTTTCTGCGACTCTAACGGCTTTTCCATTAAGAAGAGCGTCGGCGATTTTATAACGTGCCGAAGCTACGATCCTTCCGAATGTAGCACGTGATATTTTCATCTGAACCGCTGATTTGTCATGAGAATATTCCATTAAATCTGCGAGGCGCAAAGCCTCCAGTTCGTCCGGTTTGAGAATAATCTCCTGAAGTTCATTCATTGGAATACCGCGCGGCTTGAAATAATAAGCAGAGGGATTACATCTTATTCTTCTTTTCTTAAAGGGTCTCGCCATAATTAGTTATGAGCATATGCTCATAACAAAAATACACAGTATTTATGCAATTATCAAAATAAAATATAAAGAGCGTGAGATTTCCCACGCTCTCAATACATAAGGATTATTGATTATTTATTTTCTTCCGCCACGATATCCGCTGCCTTTAGGTCCGGTTCCGTCATGAACACCTGTTCCGGTGGCGTTTCCGCCCTTTTTACCAAATCCTGTACCGTCCTGCGGTCTGGAAGGTGTACCGCTTCCATCTTTCTTTCCGTATCCTTTACCTGCTCTGTTTACACCCTGTTGAGAAGTACTGACGTTATCGCAAATACCGTCGCCGTCGGCATCCACCCAGTTTACTTTTGTGCCGGGTCCTTTACCGTTTCCGGCTGGTGTTGTTTGTGCATAGGAATTGGAAGTGAATACAAGTGCGAGGAAAAGAACTGATGCAAATAATGCTAAGCGTTTCATTTTGTAACTCCTTTTATTTGTTAATAAAGTTTCGCTATTACATTATTAATTTTTGTGCCAGTCCACGACTTGGATTTATTACATAAAAAAACGATTTTCCCAGAGAGTAAAATGATCTGAATGACGGATAAGTCGACTGTCTCGCCATTCATGTCGAAATGTTTGAATAAGTAATACCGGAGAGTTATGAATATTGATTGGATAAAAGAATTTCCCGGCGCAGTTACAATCTGCGACATTGACGGGAAAATAATCTACATGAATGATAAATCAGCCTCTGTATTCCAGGAGGACGGGGGATTGAAATTGATAGGGGAAAATCTGTCCGATTGCCACTCTGACGTATCAAACAGAATTATACGCGGATTGATCTCGGATAAAAAAACCAATGTTTATACTATTGAAAAAAACGGAAGCAAGAAAATGATCTACCAGTCACCCTGGTTCGTGAATGGAGAAATGAAGGGACTGGTAGAATTATCGTTTGAAATACCATTTGAAATGCCTCATCACAAAAGGTAATGTTATTAATTTTCGTTAGACTGATTTTCGCCAACCGGAAGATCAGTGGAATCTTTTCGTATCACTTCAACAGTGAAGTTGGCCGCCATGCCGGCAAGTGCTCCTACCGCAGTTAATATCGGCGCGAACATAGCGCCCAGGACACCAATCGTAACGGGTATCTCAATAAACGTATTCCCCTTATCATCCTTAATTATAATACGTCGGGCATTTCCCTCCTTTATAAGTTCTTCAACTTTATCAATCAGTTCCTTACCTTTTACTTTGAATTCGTCTATCATCTTAATACTCCCTTTTTTGCTTTTTTAGATGCACCCGGCATCCGGATTGTTCCATTCAGTAATATAATATTTTATTTCGATATCTGTAAAAATAGATTGACTTATATAATACAATGACTTATTTTTGTTTCGATAATTGTCGAAATAAATATAAATCAGCATGGATATAAGCAGAAGTATTCACATTATGAAGTCGCTTGCGGATACATCACGGCTTCGGATTATAAATTCTTTGATGGAAAAACCTCAATATGTGGAGGAGATTTCCCACAGATTGAATCTGGCCGTCTCTACTGTTTCATTCCATCTGAAAAAGCTGGAAATGGCCGGTCTAATAAGCCAGACCAAAGAACAGTATTATATAATCTATAAAATAAACAAAAATCTTTTCGGTTTAACACTAGAGGAGCTGATCGATTGTGATGATACAGAGAAAGACTCTCACCGAGACAGAATTGAAAAATATAGGCAAAAGGTACTTAGAGCCTTTTATAAAAAGGATCAATTGATACGTCTGCCCGTTCAAAGGAAAAAGCGACTCATCGTTCTGGATCAGTTTGC
>CAZHHG010000003.1:0-88258 GCA_964532065.1 uncultured Melioribacter sp. | reverse complement strand
TGAAGTGAATAAACTAATTATGGAAAATTATGACGACTATTGCACCATAAGAAGACTGCTGATTGAAGAAGGCGCAATGAAACGGGATAAACAATATTACTGGCTGAACACAGATTATCTGGAAGGAATACTATAATGGACAGAAAAGAAATAAAAAGGAATTACAAACAGAAAATCCAGCAGATGGGGATCTATCAGATCCGGAATCTTGCAAACGGGAAGGTCTTCATCGGAGGGAGTAAAAACATCCCGGCCAAATTCAATGCCCATACTTTTACTTTGGAAATTGGAACACATATAAATAAAAAATTACAGGATGAATACAAACAGTTCGGAAAGGAGAATTTTGTCTTTGAGGTGCTTGAAATTGTTAAGCCGAAAGAGGACGCGGCTTATGATTACTCTTTCGACATAAAAGAGCTCGAAAAAAAATGGTTAAACAAAATAAATCCGACCGGCGAGAACGGTTACAACTAGAAAATCACATTCCGCTCAGAATAATGGCCTGATTTATTCCTATTAATACTGATGGAAAAAGTCCGTACCGCTTTCAATAGTGCATACATAGATTTCCGGGACCTTTCCATATTTCTTCTTATATAATCCCGAAATCTCTTCAACGAAACCTTCAACCATTTCATGTTCAACGATATTGATTGTACAGCCGCCGAATCCGCCGCCCATCATTCTCGATCCGAACACACCTTTGAGTCCTGAAGCTGATTCAACCAGAAAATCAAGTTCGGGACAGCTCACTTTATAAAGATCCCGCAATCCTTCATGCGAACCGTACATTCTGTTGCCGAACGAAACAAAGTCGTTTTTATCAAGATCTTCGCATGTCTTAAGAACTCTTTCATTCTCTTCAACAACATATTTACACCTGGCAAAAACATCCGGAGTGAATTCAGATTTATGATTTACAACCATACTAATATCTGCATCGCGCAGGCTTTTAATTTCACTATAATGCTTCTGCAATATTTTTACACCTTCCTCGCACTCCTCCCTTCTTTTGTTATATTCAGAAGATGCGAGCGAATGACTGACAAGTGTGTTGCATAGTACTATTTTCAAATCTTCTTTATCGAACGGGTGATATTCATATTCAAGAGAACGGCAGTCAATTTTTAATACTTTTTTTGAAGAACCGAAAATATTTATATACTGATCCATTATTCCGCATTTTACACCTACAAATTCATTCTCGGCTCTTTGAGAAAGTTTAACAAGCTCCATTTTATCGGTCTTAAGATCGAAAATATGATTTAATGAAAAAGCGAGACCTGCTTCGATAGCTGCCGAAGATGACAATCCGGCACCGATCGGGATATCCCCTCCGAACACACAATTAAATCCTCCTATCCTCTTTCCAGACTTCTGGAACTGATCAATTACGCCGAGAAGATAGTTGGCCCAGTTTTTTTCATGACTGTGGATTTCATTTACACTGATCCGGATTTCCTCGTTAAAATCGATTGAGTAGAAATTACAGAATTCGCTCTTTCCGGGAGCGATAGCAAAATAAATAGCTTTATCAATAGCGGCCGGAAGGACAAATCCCATATTGTAATCTGTGTGTTCGCCTATCAGATTAACGCGGCCGGGCGAACGGACAATTACAGGTGATTCATTAAACAATTCCCGGAATTTCTGATTAACTTTCAATGCGAGACTCATTATAATCCTCAGAATGTTTTAACGGTTTTTGATTTTTATTATCTGTGAAGCGATGCTAACAGCTATCTCTTCTACTGTATTACTGTTTATTGGCAAACCGATAGGAGAATGGACCTTTTTAAATAATGAAGGATTAATTCCTTCTGCCTTAAGTTCGTTGAAGATTCTTTTAATCTTAGCTTCGCTTCCCATCATGCCGATATATCTAACTTTTTTACCAAGGATCTGCTTTAAAGCAATTTTATCTGTTGGTAATGCCGATGTAACAATGGCAACATATGAATAATCTCCCTCTTCAATATTTCCTCCGATGTTACCGTACGAAGTAATAATAATCTCGTCAGCTGAATGATTTTCTTTCAGAGTATTAAGATCAGTTCTGTCGTCGAATACAACCACGTGAAATCCCAGTAATTCCATCTGGTTCGAGAGAGCAAGCCCTACATGCCCTCCGCCGATAATATAAATAGTTTCTTTAACGCCGATATTCTCCTCATAACTCCACTCATTTTCCGATTTGAATCTATAGAGAATATGTTTACTGTTTCTTAATGACGGTTTAACATTTAAACCTTCAGGTGAAAGGACCAGCACGGCTTCTTCCTTCTTATCGAATGACTGAATAATTCTTTCAATTCTGCTTAGGTCTTTTTTATCCAGAGTTATTGTGAAGTTAGTCTGACGGCCCTGACAGACGAGACCTGACTGCAATTTTTTAACTTTCTTACTATGATATAGATCTCTGTGAAGCAGAATTTTCTTCTTCGATTTTAATATTCTCCCGCATTCCTTGAGCAAATCGTACTCCATCTGGCCGCCGCCAATAGTGCCGACGGACCCGTTATTTCCCGAAACGGCTATTTTGAAACCGGCTTTACCTGGCGAGCTTCCTTTCGATTCCAGAACTACAGTAAGAAGAACAGATTCATTCTTTTTCAGCGATTCGGAAATAAATTTCCACATTTTCAGATCTTTCATTAAGATGATCCTTATTACGGTTTAAGTTTCTCAAAATCGTCCAATGTATCAAGGTCTTTGAGTATTTGAGAATATCCGCAATCCCATATTTTTTTTCTTACTATCGGATTATGGCTTATTTCTTTTAATGAATAATTGTCTGCGGCATCAATAATAATCCGGAAAAGAGATTTTTCCAAAAGAACCGGATGACCTTTGACAGAATTGAATGAGGGTTGAATCCAGTTAAAACCTTCCTCAATCTGTCCGATAAACTCAGGGTAAAATTCTTCAGGGATCAGCGGTTGATCGACAAAGTGATAAATTACCCAGCCGGAATCCATGGCCTCACATAATCCTTTTTTTAAGGACGTGAACATACCTTCTTCATAATTTTCATTATAAACAAATCTGATCCGTTCGGACTTTACTACAGCATTTTCAACCAGTTTGTTTTGATATCCTGTAATAACGATAAGGTCGTCGCAAACCCGAAGCAGATTCTCGGCAATTATTCGAATGAATGGTTTCCCGTTTATTTTCATAACCGGCTTAAATGAATTCATTCTGCCGGAGAGACCGGCTGCCAGAATCAATCCGCTTACTTTCATTTTACCCGGAATAATTTCTTGATCTGTTTAAATGAGAGAGGATCAGGTTTGCGAAATTGTTTAGCCGCCGCTTCAGTATCTTTTAATCCGTTACCGGTCATCATCAGCATAACTTTTGAATTTTCCGGAATCAAGTTCAGGTTAATAAATTTCTGATATCCCGCATATGATGCGGCACATGACGGTTCGACAAACAGTCCGGTAGTACGGGATATTTTAAATTGTGCTTTTAAAATCCCGGGATCGCTCACGGCAACGGCAGATCCTTTCGTAATAGAGATTGACCACGCGGCCATAAATAAATTGCGGGGTGCCGCAGCCGAGATACTATCGGCAATAGTATCCGCTTTCTTGAACCTGAATTCCCCTTTATTCATGAAGCGGACAAGCGCATCGCTTCCTTTCGCCTGAACACCTATCAGCTTAGGATATTCTTTTATCCAGCCGAGTTTTTTCAGATCATAAAACCCTTTGAATAATCCTGATATAATCACACCGTCGCCGACCGGTACAAATATATAATCCGGCAATTCCCCTCTTAGTTGAATAAACATATCGAACGCGGCTGATTTTTTTCCTTCAATAGTTAAGGGATTGTAGGCTGTATTACGGTTATAGATTTTTTTTGCTGATGAGATTTCGAGGCAAATATCGAAAGCATCATCATAACTACCGTCAACCGGATAAATCGATGCACCGTATGCCTGAATCTGAATTCTTTTTGCTTCAGGAATTGAAGATGGGACAAAAATATAAGCCTTCATTCCGAGTCGGGAGGCGATTCCGGCTAAAGAGGATCCTGCGTTTCCTGTAGAAGCGGCAGAGATTTCTTTAACTCCGAGCTCGAGTGCTTTCAATACAACAAGAGATGACGCCCGGTCTTTATATGACAGAGTCGGATTTCGAGTGTCGTCAAAGAAATAAATTTCTCTTCCATCAACTTTATACTTCAACACAGGCGAACCGCTAAGTTCAAGTCTGTTAAGTATTTCAACCGCCGGATATTTTTTAAGCGGCCATAGAGGTTTGTAATTAGCGAACTTACCGGGAATAAGAGATAGAAATTTCTTGCGGGATAATTTTTTCTTTAAGGTTCTGTAATCGTACTCAACAGTAAGTATTCCTCTCAGCGGTTTATTCCTTTCCGCTTTACCGCAGTGAGGGCACAGATAAACAAAATTTTCCTCAATTTGTATTGAAGAATACTCTTTACGGCAATCGAAACATTTGTAATAATAATTGCTCATAATGATCCTGATAAGCAAAACAATATTGATACTGCCAGAAAAAAGTTTTTAGATTCTTCGCTTAGCCCGGAATAAAATTGAAATTACATTGTTAATCCCATAATCGCTTTAGCAGTATGAAGACGGTTTTCAGCCTCGTCGAACACAATAGAGATATCGGGATTATCGAGAATTTCGTCGGTCACTTCGTTTCCCCTATCGGCCGGAAGCGCATGCATCAGCTTAACATTTTTATCCGCAAGCTTTATTCTTTTTTCATCACAAATCCAATTCCTATATTTATCCAGATTGGATTTCATTTCCTTCTTGCATTGCTCTTCGTTGGAGAGATAATATTCCTCATCGTAAAATCCGAAGCCGCCCCAGTTTTTAGGTATTACAATTTGCGCTCCTTCAAACGCTTCATCCATATCATTTGTAAACTTAATACTACCTCCCCCCTCTTTTGCATTAATCATCGCCTTATCAACAATATTTTTACTTAGAGGAAATTCCTTAGGATGTGCCACTGTTACATCAATACCGTATCGGGGGAATAAAAGAATCTGTGTCTGGGGAACACTTAATGGCTTTGAGTGAGTTGTCGCGTATGCCCAGGACACCGTAACTTTTAATCCTTTTGTATTTCTACCAAGGTGTTCGAATATAGTCATCAGGTCTGCCAGTCCCTGGAACGGATGATAAACATCATCCTGGAGAGACATGACAGGCTTGCGTGAGTTGAGTGCAAGTTCGTTAAGGTATTTATTGCCGATACCGTAAAAGCAGTTACGGCAAGCAATTCCGTGTCCCATTCGGCTCAGTATTATCGCTGTATCCTTTGCAACTTCGCCGTGCGTAATCTGCATTTTATCGGGTGTAAGATCGTGAGCATGGCCTCCGAGCTGCGTCATACCCGCTTCCATTGAGTTTCTTGTTCGGGTCGATTGCTCAAAAAACATCATGAAGAGTGTTTTATGAGGAAGCCAGAGTGTCGGTTCCTCTGCATAGAATTTCTTTTTAAGATCGAAAGATGTTTCAAATACTATGTCGAGCTCTTCCTTTGTCCAGTCGTCTTCAGTTAAAAAATGCTTCCCTTTGAATTTCAATTCCATATTTGTCTCCTTGATTGATAGGATGAGGATTTGTCGTACATTTATTTTACAACTTCAAACGGAAACAGAGAATAAAACTTGGCCGCTTTAAGCAGATCGTTTAATAAAATTTCCTCTTTAGACGAATGCGCAAGTTCTTCCCTTCCCGGTGCAAATCCGATAGTCGGGATTCCAAATTGTCCGGCTGTCGCAACTCCGTTCGTAGAGAAACTCCATACTCCGCTCTTTGCCTTACCGATAGCAGCTCTGGAAGTTCTCATCGCTGCTTCAACAATCGGATGCTTCTCTTCGTAGACCCACGTCGGGAAATATGCCTCCTGGGAAAAATCAGTTCCTTTCCAGCTTACTCCCTCAACATCGGGAATAGAAATCTTGGCATCGCTTTTATGTTTCCTGATTATCTCTTTCAACTCCTTAATTACACTATTCTTATTTTCTCCTACAGTCATTCTTCTATCGATATGAATCTGACAGAAATCGGAAACCGAGCACATCGAGGGAGCTTTGGACACGATATTGCTTACCGTAATCGATCCTTTACCCAGTGGGGGTTTCGGTCTAAGTTTTTTATCTAACTTTTCAATATCGGCAACGATCGGCATCATTTTGTAGATCGCATTAATTCCTTTCTGATTATGAGCGCCATGTGCTGATTTGCCGGTAGCCGTAATCTTCAACTCCATTCTCCCCCGCTGACCTCGGTAGACTTTCATATCGGTCGGCTCACCCAGCAGAACGAAATCCGGTTTAATTCCTTCATTTCTTATTATGTGATAAAGCGGATAACCGTCGGCATCCTCTTCCAGAACCGATCCAACCACATAAAGAGTAAACGGAAGGTCGCTGCCGAAGAGGGCTTTTAGAATTTTTCCGGCAATCATAAATCCGGCCATCGCGGGTTTTTCGTCAACCGCCCCGCGTCCATAAAGCCTGCCATTCTCAATAACTCCGTCAAAAGGAGGATACTTCCAGTTCTCGGTTTCCGTTACCCTTACGGTATCAATGTGAGCATCATACATAATTTTTACCGGGCCGTTTCCAATCCGCCCGATTGCATTTCCGAAAGAATCGTGATAAGATTCGTCAAATCCGTACTCGTTCATCTTAGCCACGATAAATTCTACAATTTCTTTTTCTTCACCGCTGTAACTTTTTATCTGGACCAACTTTTGAATCAGCGAAAAAAGATTTTCTTTTTCCGCTTCCACCGCTTTAAATAATTTTTCTTTCATAAACCTAATTCTCGAACTGATTCTTGATAGTGTTAGTTATATTCAAATTTTCTGTTTATAAATTAACTATAATTAGAGATATTTACATCGGTTATATGGAGTTTTAACATGCCGGGAATAATGAAGCCGATTTCATTTTTCAAACTTCTCAATCAGATCTTTCATGAAAGTAATAATCATTCGAGCGTATTCGGTATAAATAAGAACGGCTTTTTCAAGAGTGAGGCTGCGAAAGCCTTGAACTTTCTGGGAACACTGCTCGAGAATCCGGTCGGGCCTGCGGCCGGTCCTCATACCCAGATGACTCAGAACATTATTGCGGGATATTTAACGGGCGGACGGTTTTTCGAATTAAAGACAGTACAAAAAAACGACCAGCTAAACATCGACCGCCCATGTATAGATATTGAGGATGAGGGATATAATGTTGAGTGGTCGCAGGAATTGAGATTAGAGGAATCATATGACGAATATTTAAAAGCATGGATGCTGAATCATTTTATAAAAGATTATTTTGAAATTTCATCAGGAAAAGAACGCGGATTTATTTTCAATATGAGTGTAGGGTATGATCTCGATGGAATCAAAAGCGCCAGGATGAATGATTTTATTGACAAGATGATGAATGCTGAAAAATCCGAATCCTTTTCGATCTATAAAAATATTCTTAAAGAGTTCATCACAAAGAATCTGATAAACCGTGATGATCTGATCGATTCTGTTGACCGGATTTCACCGGTAATTTCGGATTCTGTTACACTCTCTACTATGCACGGCTGCCCTCCCGATGAAATTGAATCGATTGTAAAATACCTGATCGAAGAAAAAAGATTACATACTTATGTTAAGTTAAATCCTACTCTTCTCGGTTATGATTTTGTTAAAAGTACATTAGCTAATCTCGGCTATAAAAATGTATTTCCTGAAACAGTTTCATTCGACAACGATCTTCAGTGGAATGATGCCGTTTTAATGCTTCGGCGTTTGAAATCATTCGCAGATCATAACGGAAAAGAATTCGGAATAAAACTTTCAAATACTCTGCCGGTAAGGAATAAAAAGAAGCGGCTGCCCGGCGATGAAATGTATTTATCCGGCCGGCCGTTATTCCCGCTTACAATAAACCTTGCCTTACAAATCGCAGAGAAGTTTGAAGGCGATATCAATATTTCGTTTTCCGGTGGAGCTTCAATCAATAATATTAAGGAGATAATTGAGACAGGTATTAAGCCTGTAACGTTTGCAACCGAACTATTGAAGCCGGGAGGATATAACCGACTTCTTCAGATTTCTGAATCCTTAAGGGAAATACCATTCGGCCCAAACAAACAAATTGATCTTCAGAAGCTGAAAGCACTTGCCGGGAAATCGCTTAACGACAAATATTACCGAAAGGAAACACGGATTACCGACTCGATTAAAGTACCCGGGAAGCTGAATACATTCGATTGTTTCATTGCTCCGTGCCGGGTTGCCTGCCCCATTCATCAGGATGTTCCGGAATATATACGTTTAACCGGTGAAGGAAGGTACGAAGAAGCACTACAGGTTATTACAGATAAAAATCCTCTTCCGCATATAACGGGTTATGTTTGCGATCATCAGTGTATGTATCACTGCACTCGAATTGATTATGACGAAAGCTTAAAGATACGCGATCTTAAAAAGGAGGCCGCGTTAAATGGTTATGACGGTTTCTTAAAAAATATTTCTGTTGAAGAAGGACCCAATGTTAAAATAAAAGCAGCTGTAATAGGAGCCGGGCCTTCAGGTTTATCCGCGGCGTATTTCCTGGCAAAGTCGGGTTTTGATGTAACAGTTTTAGAAAAAAACATGAACGCCGGCGGAATAGTACAGAATGTTCTTCCGCAATTCCGTCTTCCGCAATCCGCAATTGACAACGATATCAAATTCATTGAGCAATTCGGAGTCAGATTTATTTTCGGTGTTGACCAATCATTTTCGGTAAACAGGTTGAAACATGAAGGTTATAAGTACATTTATATTGCAATCGGCGCAGAGAAATCAAACAAGCTGAATATCTCTTCGGACAAGGAGATTCTTAACGCAATCGATTTTCTATGGGATTATCACCACGGTATCAAAATTTCTCCCGGTAAAAATGTAGCTGTAATCGGCGGCGGAAATTCAGCAATGGACAGTGCCCGCGCGGCTTTGCGATTAGAAGGTGTTGAGAATGTCTATCTTTTATACAGGCGGACAAAAGAATATATGCCGGCGGACCTCGAGGAATTTGAAGCGGCTCTGACTGACGGTGTAATATTTAAAGAACTATTGCTCCCTTATTATTTTACAAACGGTAAGTTGATTTGTAATAAAATGAAACTGTCCGAACCCGAACCGGACGGACGCCGGGGTGTTATTGCAATTGACAGTGAATATGAAGAGCTTGATATCGACACTGTGATTTCCGCCATCGGAGAAAGTGTTGATGCCGCTCTGCTTCAGTCCAATGGAATTATGGTTTCTAATAATAAAGCAGTTGTCAATCCGGCAACAAATGAAACTAATATTGAGAACGTATTTATCGGGGGCGATTCGCTGAACGGCCCCGCAACAATTGTGAGAGCAATAGCCGACGGAAGGAAAGCCGCCGATGCAATCCTTAAAAAGGAGAATCGTCTTTACCCATCGATAAATATTGGAAAATATTCCCGGACAGATTACGATGCCCTTCACCTTCTTAAAGGCAAAATTGAGTGGAGTAACAACGGTCTGGTGCAAGAGGCCTCTCGTTGTTTAAGCTGCAATTCGATCTGTAATAAATGTGCTGATGTTTGTCCGAACCGTGCGAACATAGTAATTAAAATAAATCATCCGGCATTCAGGGATGAAAACCAGATTCTTCACATCGATTCACTCTGCAACGAATGCGGTAATTGCGAAACATTCTGTCCGCATGACGGTGCACCTTATAAAGATAAGTTTACATTGTTCACCTCTGAAGAAGATTTCAAACAGAGCGGGAATGATGGGTTTTATATTTTTAACGACGCTAAAGAAAACAGGATAGTAGCGCGAATAAACGGACATGTTTTAGAGATTAACGAATTACATAAGAACGATGAAAGATTTAGTGAATATCTGATGTTAATGAAAAGTGTTATCGAGGATTATTCATTTCTAACGTATTGATTGAAGAAGCCGGGTAAGTTTTTATTTATAAGATTTACTTCACGGATTTTTCAACGGCATCGATAATCTGCTTATATCCTGTACAACGGCACAGATTTCCGGCGATCGCCTCTTTAATTTCCTCTTCGGTAGGATCGGGATTTTCCAAAAGCAATGCATATGCGGACATAATCATTCCGGGGGTACAGAATCCGCACTGAATTGCGCCGTATTTCATAAAATTCTCCTGCAGAGGGTGAAGCTTACCATCCTCTTCAATTCCCTCTATCGTAATAATCTCGGCACCGTCACATTGACCGGCAAGTATCAGACACGAATTAACTGCTTTGCCATTCATAATAACCGTACAGGCACCGCATTCGCCAATCGAGCATCCCTCTTTAGTCCCGGTCAGATTAAATTTTTCCCGCAATAAATCAAGCAGACGAATATTTGGTTCAACATCTGCGTTAATACTATTTCTATTTAAAACGAATTCTATTTTCATAAAAACTCTTTATAAAATACTTTCAGCCAAAAGCAGCCGATTAGAACGGGATTTCCCGGTGAATCCGTTATATCAGATTTCATCCGCGTTCTAATTTTTTTAATAAATGATAACAAACCTGCTGCACTACAGGAATTTTATATTCACTTGACCACCGCACACCGGAAATTTGAAGAATCTTTTCACCCAACTTAATGGCAATCTCCTTCGCCGATTCATCATTCAGCATTTTCCCTCTTGCAAATTCTTCGATATCGTAAAATCTAGTTCCAATCGGAGTAACCGCCCCGCTCGCAATCTTTACGTCGTCAATCGTGCCTTCTCTCAAATAAAGCAGGACCGCTAAAGAAATTCTGCTTATTGAAACCGATCTTCTTCTTCCGAGCTTATAGAAATCACCGATATAGTTTAACTTATGTATGGGAATTAATACATGGGTTACAATTTCATCGGGTTTTAATCTTGTTTCATATGGTTTGACAAGGAAATCCTGCAGCTTAATTATTTTTTCTGCTGTATAAGATTTTATCTTAATTTCCGCATCATAAACCAAAAGCGGCGCAACACTGTCGGCGCAGGGTGCGTTGTTAATAAAATTGCCCCCAAGTGTTGCCCGGTTTCTAATCTGAGTACTTCCAATTGTTTTAGAGGCCTTAACAAGCAACGGTATCTTTTCATTTAAGAGATCATTTGAAATAATCTCCGAAAAAGTCACTGCCGAACCTATTGAAATAAAATTGTCTTTTACGTGGATTTCTTTCAATTCAACAATTCTATTTAAATCGATTAGTTTTTCAATGCGGGTAAAGCGGGGGGATTCTATATGAAAACCGGGAACGATATCAGTCCCGCCGGCAATAATTTTTGATGAACCGATATTATTATGAAGAAGTCTGCATAATTCATTCAAAGATCCGGGAAGCAATATTTCTTTTACGGGTATCATGATGTGCTTCCGCGTTTAAGACTTTCCGGATACAATTTTTTTCTAAGTAATATTTCTTCAATGTTTAGCGGCAGATTAAAAAATCTCTGGCCGGTAGCATTTGTAATCGCATTAGAAATTGCAGCTGCGGTTAGTTCAAGTGTCGGTTCTCCCAGCGATTTTCCGCCCCATGCGCCGTATTTGTCTTTCCCTTCAATGAAATATGGGTGAATGGCATCAATGTCTTTACTTGTAGGAATTAAAAACTGGTCGAAATTATTCTCTCTTATTTTTCCGTTATGTGTAGAGATTTTTTCCCACAACCCATATCCGGCTCCCTGAGTAACTCCGCCGTAAACCTGTCCTTCAGCACCAAGGATATTAATTACTTTTCCGGGATCGTGTACCGCCCAGATATTATTTATATAGACTTCGCCGGTTCCTGTATTAACAGTGACTTCAGCAACCTGGCATCCGTATACATAAGTGAAGTATGCTGTTCCCTGTCCCGTCTCTTCCTCCCAATGAACATCAGGTCCTGCGTACCATCCGATAGTTGAGAGGTTCACACCTTTTGAATAGGCGGTTTTGATTAATTCATTAAAAGAAATCTTCCTTGTCTTTTTACCATTATAAACAATATTGTTATTGATAAAAGTAAGATTCCCGGTACTTTTCAGTTTCCATTCCGATGTAATTAATTTCACGAGGCGTCTTTTCAATTCTTCACAACCGTTTTTAGTAGCTCCGCCGCCCATCAATGTTGCCCGTGACGCCACTGTAGGACCACTATCGGGAATCCTTGAAGTGTTCTGTTCCAGATAAATGATTTTGTCGGTTGATATTCCGAAAACCTCCGCGGCAACGATAGAAAAAGTAGTTTTTAATCCCTGTCCGTTTTCGGCTAATCCTGAAAGAAGATATACTGTGCCGTCGGGCTGAATAGAAACATATGCTGAGGCAGCGTCAATACCTTCGGCGCCGAGCGAGCATCCGCGGTAACTGAGCGCAAGTCCTATTCCTTTACGCCATAATTTATCGGGGTCAATAAATTTCTCCTTTCCCAAAATCAGAGAATAATTCCGGGATTCAGTCGAGCTCACATTTCTAAAATTAGAATCCCTATTCTCAGGCCATTTAGAATTAAAAGAGGAAACCTCTACCGCTTTCTTCAAAACTTTATTAAGAGTTACTTCATGGCCGGTTAGCTTCTGGCCGCTGGCTGTAACGGATCCCTGTTTGAATCCGTTTATCCGGCGTATTTCAAACGGAGTTTTCCCGATTCGAAGAGCAATTTCATCCATTAACGATTCGATTGCAAAGATCGGCTGGGGTGAACCGAATCCGCGCATAGCGCCCGTATAAGGATTATTGGTATATACAACCCGCACATCTGTATGAACATTTGGAACCTGATAAGGGCCCGTTGCCTGAACAACAGAACGCCACGTTACAAATGGACTCATGGAAGCATAAGCGCCGCCGTCTGCGAGAAGATCAATTTTCATTGCCTTTATTCTTCCGTCAAGGTTGAATCCGATCTTATAATTAAGTGTGTAAGGGTGGCGTTTATATGATTCAACAATCGATTCTTCACGAGCATATTTAATTTTAACAGGACGGTTTAACTTGAGTGCGGCAATTGAAGCGCGGGCAGAAATTATATTCATAGTATCATCCTTGCCGCCGAAAGATCCTCCGAGTTCCGCCTGAATTACTTCTACTTCATTCAATCGGCACCCGAGAACCGATGCAACAACTTTCCTGGTTGTAAACGGATTCTGAATACTGCCGATTATTTTTATTTTCAAATTTCCTTCGCCCGGAATTGCCGTTACACATTCCGGTTCTATATAGGCATGTTCTATCAATTGAGTAGTATATGTCTGTTCTATTATCTCATCGCTCTGTTTAAAACCCTTTTCAACATTCCCTTTGCGTAATGGATAATAAGTAATAAGATTCGATTTTAATTCCGGATGTATAAGAACGGATTGTTTTTCAAGTGCTTTAGCCGGATCGTCCAGAACGGGAAGATCCTCAAGTTCAATCTTCACATTTTTGGCTAATTCTCTCAACCTCTTTTCATCGCGGCCGACCAGCATTGCCACAACGTCTCCGGGTGTAACAATTTTATCTTTACAGAAAACCGGCTGATCGGGTTTAATCGGTCCAACATTTTTGCAACCCGGTATATCTTCCCATTTAATAATCGTCTCGATGGAATTATCATTTTCTATTTCCGAAAAATCAATTCCCTTTATAATAGCATGAGAGGAACCGGAACGGACCATCACCCCGTATAATTCGTTTCCGAAACGGTAATCATCCGCATATTTCGCCCGGCCGGTAACCTTTGCGAATGCATCTCCCCGGACTACAGGTTTGCCGACAATATTGAATTTTCTAGTCTTCAATCGGAATTTATTTATATAACGAAAACAATTTTTTGCCCTGTTTAAATATTTCTTTGAAAGATTCAGATTCCTCAATGTTTACAAGATGATAGTCTTTCATCAAAAAATTTCCTTCCTGAACAACAGTTTGTATATTACTCTCCAGCGCACCGTAAATGAAATGGCCCCAATAATTTTCTTCTGAGATTGGTGTAGTCGGAATATAATCCCAGACAATAAGATCTGCCCTGTCACCCGGGGTCAGCAAAGAGAAATCCTCGAAATATTTTTTAACAAAACCGATCTGATCTAAATAAGATTTGATAAAAAGTCTGAATGATTCACCCATCGGTGTGTTCTGATTTCGCATCAGAAGAAAATACTGTTTCATAGACTTAGCGATATTGGCATGCATTCCGTCGGTTCCGATAAGAATCGGAATTAGGGCGGGTACACTGGAATACTCGGGAAGGCCAACAGCATTATTCATATTCGAATCGGGATTATAGACAAGAGCGCTTCCGAATTCTGCTATCTGATAATATTCTTTCTGATTCAAATGGACGCCGTGCCCCAGAATACTTTTACTGTTCAACAAATTATATCTCACAAGCCTGTTAACAGGAAGGCGGTTTGTATAACGACGGCTTAGGAACCGATCGCTTTTATCTTCACAAAGATGAATATGGATTCCTACTTCATATTCCTTAACAAGCTCGGCAGCTTCTGATAAAGTGTCGTCTGATAATGTGAATGATGCATGCAGTCCTAGTAGGGATTTTAAATTAGCGCTCGAATATTTCTTAAGAAAATTTATATTCTCCTCTAGTCCGGATCTTGCGGAAAGTACTCCGTTTCGGTCAGAGGTTTCAAAACAGAGAGCCCCGCGGATATTGTTTTCAATCAGGATTTCTGCAATCTTTCCCAGACTTCCGTCGGTTGAATTCGGGGATGAATGATGATCGAAAATGTATGTAACTCCGTTTTTAATAGATTCAATTACGGACATTCGTGCCGAAGCTTCAATCATATCAAGAGTAAGCTTTTTATCCAGATCCCACCAGAGGTTTTTAAGAACATTTTGAAAATTGTTCAGCGGTTTGACAATAGGGAGTCCTTTTGCAAGACGGGAGTAAAAATGATCGTGAAAGTTTATCAGCGGAACAGTTATAAGCCTTCCGCCCGCATTATAAACAGAGTTTCCGAGCCTGGATTTGCTTTCTAAAAAATTATTATGATTCCTCTTAAATATTCCGGTTATTCTTCCATGTTCAATTTCCAGATCTCCAAAGAGGGGGATAATTTTATCATTCTTTATCGAGGCAATCCATGCGTTAATAATTTTGAATGATTTTTTCCCGGCCATGGCTAACTCACTGATATAAACTTACCGTAACCGAAATGATCCGATACGGGATTATTCAAATCATATATTTTTCTGCCGCGCAGATATGTTTGGATAACTTTAGAATTCAGAGTCATTCCTTCGAACGGCGAGTACTTCCCTTTACTTTTCATTTTTGCAGATTCGATCTTCCCGGACTGCCAGAGATCGATAAGACAGAAATCGGCATCGTATCCGGGGTTAAGCTTTCCTTTATTTTCCAGGTTGAAATAAGAGGCGGCATTTTCTGAAAGGAGTTGAACTGTTTTTTCGAGAGTCAGTCTTCCTTTCATAAATCCCTCGCTTAAAAGGAACGGAACGCGGTGTTCAACGCCCGGAATTCCTCCGTAGACTTCCCAGAAATCTGATGAGGACTTCTCATCGACAGGATTGCAGCCGGCATGATCGGTCGTTACAAATTGAATTGAGCCGTCAACTAATCCCTGCCATAAAGCCTCGAGATCTTTTTCGCATTTTACCGGTGGAGCGGTTTTGAGAAAATTTCTGATCGATGCGTCTTGAAAATCCTTCTGAGTAAAATAAAGATAGTGGGGACAGGTTTCAGTCGTAAAATGGAGTTTAGTTGATTGTGCTTTTTTTATCTGATCGAGTCCGAGTTTAGAACTCAGATGAACAACATGGATCCTGCAATTTACTTTCTGAGCGACAGATATGAGTTTATCAATTGCTACTGCTTCAGATCTCGGATCGCGGCTGTCGCAATATGCTTTCCAGTCATTCCGGTTTGCATTTTTGTATTTATGCTCGCGAACGGTTATAAGCTCTTTATCTTCGGAGTGGACGGCCATCGGTCTTCCGGTTTTTTCAATTACGCGCCCGACAAATTCTATCTGCCTGGGAGTAAGATCAGTAAATGATTCCATTCCGGAAATTAGATATACTTTAAATCCGGCAACGCCGGACTTTGAAAGCCGCATAATATTTTCTTCAACATCCGTTTCATCAAAATTCTTACCCGAGACACCACCCCAGAAAGCATAATCGATCATACTCCGGCCTTCAATAGCAATAAGTTTAGTCCGGAAATTCTCTGCGGTTGTTACGGGCGGAACAGATGTGCATGGCATATCAATTACGGTTGTAACACCGCCGGATGCTGCAGCTTTTGAACCGTGTTCAAAATCCTCGCGGAACTCGAACCCGGGAGTGTCGAAATGAACATGCGGATCAATCCCCCCGGGAATAGCAAGTAGATATTCCGGAGACTCTCCGTCATTACAATAAGCAGCAAGTATATTATCCCGATTCGCTCTGTCCTTCAGATCATCCCAGTCGAACAGCTGTTCTGTCCTCTGCTTTATTTCAACAATTTTGGAATCGAAGACAAGATCACAAAAGCGGAGTTTATTGCCTTCCGCGGGAAGAAGAAGATTTTTTAATATGTCAGGCTTTTCATCCATAAGTAAGAATGAAATAGTAATAAGATTATTGTGACGAATCCTGAAGAAAATTACGATTCGTTTTTCTAATAAAACCAGATTTCTATACTAATCCGACCTGTTGATTGAATTCTTCAATTAATTTATTCCAGACAGGAACAATTGAAAAACGCTCCTGCCAGTAGTCCTCGTCATACCATTGCGCATTAAGTTCTTCTACATCCTTACCCTGTTGTTCAACCCATGTGAAATATTTGAGATTGTGAATTGCTTTTCTATCATTATAACCGAGCTCTTTAAAATAATCTATACTCTGATACTTAATAATGGAAGTCCAATCAATCTCAGCATTTAATTCGGAGTATTTACCCCAAGCATCATTCATTTCTTTAAGTCGCGAATTATATAGATCTACTGAATCAGTAAAAATCGTAAAGATAACATCGTTCTCATTCATCTCGTAATATTTCGCCATCTTAATTGCAGAGATAAGATTACAAATTGAGGAAATTCCAAGTTCATTCATTTTAGCGATACTCTTCTCATCAATCCCCTGCTTCTTAAGCCAGCTTTTTCCGGCCGGTTCATTGAAAAGCCGGAGGATCTTTAATGTTTGTTCGTCATCAATTGCCGCAACACAATCGGTGTTTTTAACGTTATGAATCCATGGTACGTGTTTATCTCCGATACCTTCAATTCTGTGGCCACCGAAACCGTTGCATAACAGAGTGGGGCATTGCAATGCTTCCGACGCAACAATTTTAATGTGGGGGAATTTTGTTCTAAGGTAGTCGCCTGCTCCGATGGTGCCCGCGGATCCCGTAGCACTTACATATCCGCTCAGTCTGCTATTCTCACTCTTAAGTTGATCGAATAATTTTTCAATCGTGTAGCCCGTTATTTCGTAGTGCCAGATGGAATTACCGAACTGATCGAATTGATTAAAAATAAGGTACTCATCGCTTAGAGCTTCCAGTTCATGGCATTTATCATAAATTTCTTTAACGTTGCTTTCGCAGCCGTGAGTCGCATAAATCTCCGCTCCCATTTCTTTAAGCCAGTCGAATCTTTCCCGGCTCATTTCTTCGGGCAGAATTGCGACCGCATGAACAGAGAGTAGAACAGAATTGAACGCCCCGCCGCGGCAGTAGTTCCCGGTTGAAGGCCAGACCGCTTTATGATATTCAGGGTTGAATCTGCCGGTTACAAGATAAGGAGCGAGGCAGCCGTAAGTTGCACCGACTTTGTGAGCACCGGTCGGAAAATATCTTCCAACGAGTCCCACAATTCTGGCTTTAACGCCGGTTATCTCACGCGGAATTTCGAGATAATTAATATCTCCGAATGTTCCTGAATCCGGTTGGTTACACCAGTTTATCCGGAAAAGATTGAGAGGATTTGTTTCCTGCAATCCGATTTTCTTCAATTCGTCTTTAATTTTTCCCGGGATAGATTCAGGTTTTTTAAGCTGTTCAAAGGTAGGGAGAATTATTTTTTTTTCTCTACAGCGGTTAATAGTTTTTTGAAGATAATCTCTGTTTTCAACTTCCCACTTCCATACTTTCATTCAAACTCCAGACAATAGATGCAGAGCAAATTTACCTAAAACAAAAATCAGTTGAAACTTCTAACAGATAATCAGTCGTTTGAATGGAGCCACATCAAAACTTTTTCATTGGTAACCGGTGCGTTATATATGACAGATTTACCGGGCCGGAAAGCTTTCATAGCGTTTACAATTGCAAAGTATGTGCCAATACCGTACATAAAAGGGGGTTCTCCCACCGCTTTCGATTGAAACGGTCCGTATGGATTCGGAACATCTTCGAGAAAATGAACTTCGAGATCCTTCGGTGCAAAATTAATATCCGGGATTTTATAAGTTGATAAAGCATCGGTAAGGAGCTTTCCATGTTCGTTATAAATCACTTCCTCCAGTGTTATCCATCCCAATCCCTGAACAACTGCTCCTTCTGCCTGTCCCCTGTCTGTAACCGGGTGCAGGCTTTTTCCGAAATCGTGAACAACCTTAACCGAGTCGATCACATATGTTCCTCTCAAACAATCAACGGTTGCTTCAACAAGCGCGGTACCATATACGTGATAGGCAAAAGCGTCTCCTTTCATTTTCTCCCTGTCGAAATAAATATCGGGCGTTGCGTGATGTGCCTGCGCGCTAAGGCTGACACGTTCGACATACGCAATGTTGATTAGTTTAACCCAATCTATATCGGTCCTTTCATTGTTCAAATAAACAAATTCGTTTTTTATTTCAACAACCGAAGATTCTCCGGCACACAATTTTCCTTTTGCAACTTTTTTCAGCCGCTCTATAATTAAGTTGCAGGCATTAATCGTCGCATAACCATTGAGATCTGCTCCTTTGCTTGCAGCGGTCGGAGACGTATTTGCCACACGCGAAGTGTTCGTAGTATCAATTTTAATTCTATCGGGATTAATGGAAAATATCCGGGAGGCAATAGCAGTCAACTTTGTATTAACACCCTGCCCCATTTCAACGGCTGCCGTACTGATTCTTACACTTCCGTCAGTATAGATATGAACGAGGGCGCTTGCCTGATTAAGAAACGTGGTCGTAAATGAAATACCAAAGCAGACCGGCATCAATGCAATTCCTTTTTTAATAAGACTGTTTCCGGAGTTAAATTTTTCGATCCGCTTCTTTTCAATTTCATAGTTGAATATTTTCACGGTTTCTTCGAAACAGATTTCCGCTCTGCAGTTTTCTGTACGTTGTCCGTAAGGAAATTCATTTCCTTCTTTAAGCAGATTTTTCTTTTGAATGAATGACGGATCAACTCCCATTACTTCAGCGGCTTTATGAATTGCAGATTCGATTACAAACATCGCCTGTGGGCCGCCGAAGCCGCGGAACGCGGTAAACGGTGGAAGGTTTGTTCTGCAGCAGTATGCCGTCGCTTTCACGTTTGGGATATAATAGCTGTTTGTTGAATGGAAGAGAGTCCTTTCCAGAATTGCTGTTGAAAGATCTGCAGAAGCCCCTGCATTCTGATAATACCATGCCTGGTAAGCAAGAATCTTTCCTTCCTTGTTCAAGCCGATTCTGAAATCGGATGAATACGGATGCCTCTTACCGGTCATCCGCATATCCTCCTGGCGCGGCAGAATAATCTTAACCGGGCGGCCGGTTTTCAGCGCTCCAAGCGCAGCCATAACAGCCCACGCTGTTGCCTGATCCTCCTTGCCGCCGAAACCGCCGCCGAGGCGGGGAACATCAACTTCAATTTTATTCATTGGAAGATTAAGAACTCTCGAAGCAATTTTTTGAACTGCCGTTGGGCCCTGCGTAGATGAAATGATCTTAATTCCTCCACCTTCAACGGGAATAGCAAGCGCGCCCTGGGTTTCCAGGTATAGGTGTTCCTGACCCCCCGATTCAACCAAGCCATCTATAATATAATCGCATTCACTCCAGGCGGAATCAACATCTCCTAGAGAAAAGATCCTGGGTGGTACTATCAAATCCCCCTTCGTGAAAGCTTCACGCGGATTAAGTACCGGTTTAAGTTTCTCAAACTCCGCCTTTACAGCTTTAACTCCTTTGTTTGCAGAAATTCTATTCCCGGCCAGAATAAGAGCTATCGGCTGCCCAATGAAATGCAGATGGCCACTTGAGAATAACTCCTCATCTAAAATTACTCCACCTATCTGGTTATCACCCGGAATATCGGAAGCAGTAATAACCGAATAGACCCCGGGAATTTTACGAGCTTCATCAAAATCTATTTTCAGAATTTTTCCCCGGGCAACCGGTGAATAATAAACCGCTCCAAAGAGAGTTCCGTCGGGCTGAATAATATCATCAACAAATTTCGACTCCCCCTTTACATGCTGTATGGAATCGTAGCTTCTCATCTCAGAACCTCGTCGTTAATCAAATCGGGGAAAAATTTAAAAAAGTGTGCTTTAATTAATTGACCGAGAAGAAGAGATTTATATTCTTTAGATCCGCGGGCATCGGTAATAGGGGAGATTTCAGATCCGGCTATTTTAACGGCTTCGATCAATAAATTATTATTAACTTCTTTTCCGGTTAAATATTCAGATGTAGATTTAAGAAAAAGCGGAACCGGTGCAACACCGCCGGCAGATATTGAAGCGTCTTTTATTTTACTCTTCTCATACTTCAAGGCGATTGATGAATTGACACTGGCTATATCCAGATGCGTGCGCCGTGAGACTTTTTCATAATTGAACAATAGATTCTTAGTCGGTACCGGCAAAGAAATTTCCTTTACTATTTCATCCTGTTTTTTATCGAGAGTTTTGTAAGCTTTATAAAAATTCTTAATTGGGATAGTCCTTACTCTTCTTTTAGACGTAAGATGAATTTCTGCGTCAAGCGCAATAAAAATGTTTACAAGGTCAGCGATAGGTGATGCATTTACAATGTTGCCCGCAACTGTTGCCCTGTTGCGTATAGGCATGGAACCGAAATATTTTAAATAATTTCCTAGTTGAGGGTAATATTTGATGATTTCCTTTGAAGAGCAGATTTCAGAAACCGTAACGGCTCCGCCGATATGGATCCGGTTATTTTTCCTGATAATAAATTTCAGGTTCGGATTTTCCGAAATAAAATTGATTTCCTTCTCAAGCATTGTTTCCCAGTGCTGTACATAAAGATCGGTTCCGCCCGAGACAACATCCGATGAAGAAGCGGGATTTCCATCGCCTAATTCTTTCTGTAGAGCTTTCAGCTTTTTAGGAATTTCCAGGAAGTATCCGGGTAGAATTTTCCGGTCGACAAGAAAAGGTACCGCACCGGTTCCGGGGATTTTAAAATCGTTCAATGAGTTCACGGTATTGGCCGCCGCGCGTATAATACCGGCATAACCGGTACACCGGCACATATTTCCGTCTAAAGAAGCTGCAGCTTCTTCGGATGAGTATTCCCTATTATTTATAAAATAGTTAGTGAGCGAGATAATAAATCCCGGCGTGCAGAATCCGCACTGGGTTCCTCCTTCGTCAATCATCTGCTCCTGAATATAATTTAATTCACTTCCGTTCAAACCCTCGATTGATACAAGGTGTTTACCCTGAAGATCGGCAACAGGAAGAAGACAGGAATTTACAGTCTTGTAACTAACATTACCTTTATGAAGGGATCCAATTATCACAGTGCAGGCACCGCAGTCGCCTTCGCGGCAACCTTCCTTTGTACCCGTTAACTTTCTATTATGCCGTAAAAAATCCAGAACTGTTTCGGCAGGATTTATTTTTATAGAGATGAGTTCGCTATTGCAGATAAATTTAATTAGTCTTTCCATCGGAAAGGAATTCAGCTATGGTGTGAATAGCCCAAATTCCAAAGTAAAACTAATTTATTTTTTACAAAGAATGAATAGATCAGACCGATTGTTTTCTTGTTTTGAAATACATAAGTCCGCCGAAAAGCATCATTATAATCCCCCACCAGATATTAGGATGTGTATCGGAAAGAACGGTTTTAACCTCGGGTGGATTTATAACCTGATAAATACCTGTCAAAAAAATTATTCCGCCTATTACCAGAAGTATCAATCCTACAAAATACCAGATTGGTTTCATATTAAACTCCGGACTTCTTTAGTATCACAAAATTTTAATCCCATAAACTGAACTGTATTCCGACTCACTTAAATTTTCTCCACCTTGTGCCTGAATAACTCATAAACGAATGGTCATCAAGACACAAAGAGAGGATTTACCAGAATAAAAGATTCAATACAATTAATACTACAACAGAAACTATTGCAACAAACTCAGGACGTTTGACGAATGGAAGATGAGCGTCGTGCTTCTCCTCGGTCAGTCCTTTAACAAGTCCTATAAGTTCCTCTTTCGGTTTTTTCTTAGTAAAGAAGCTAATACCGATTGTAAGGATAAAACAGATAAGCCATGCCCACCATGCGCGCCAGAAATTGGCAGCCATATCACTCTGTACAGAGGACATAGTAATAATACTTTCGCTGAACCAGTGGAATTTAACCCCCAGCCACATAAAGAATGATGAGAGCATTCCGGCAACAAGTCCCCAGAATGCGCCGTTGGGAGTAATCCACCAGATAAACATGCCGAGCAGCATCGTTGCAAAAAGAGGAGCGTTAACCCAGGAGAAAATTGCCTGCATGTAATCCATTATGCTCGGAAAACTTTTTGCCCAGTATGCAGTTCCAAGAGAAAGAATGACACCGACTACTGTAGAAGCGCGACCCATCCAGAGTAAATGGGAATCGGACGCGTTTTTATTAAGAACCGATTTATAAATATCATAAGTCCACACGGTGTTGAATGCGCTAATATTCCCTGCCTGCCCGGCCATAAATCCGGCAAGCAAGGCCGTTACGCCGAGACCGACGAGGCCCGTAGGATAATACCTCGCAATAAGAAGCGGCAGAGCTGAGTCATAATTGACCTGACCTCCGTCCTCAAGCAATTTAAATCCGCTCTCCGGATCATTCGAAAGTGCAATTGCTATAAGTCCGGCAAGTATTACAATGAACGGCAACGCCATCTTAAAAAAGGATGCGAGCAGAGGTGTCATCCTGGCCGCACGCAAATCTTTTGCTGAAAAAGCCCGCTGTACAACAAGAAAATCAGTAGTCCAGTATCCGAACGATAGTACAAAACCGAGGCCGAGAACAATTCCCGCCCAGTGAATAAACATTCCGTTTTGTGTCGGGTCTCCGGAAGTTGACCAGAGAGTGTTCATCGATTCTGGTAAACGGTTTAATATCTGATCAAGGCTTCCGATCTCTATTATTCCTAAAATCGAAACTAGAAAAAGTCCGAACCAGATTAAAAAGAATTGGATTATTTCTGTAAAAATTGCCGACATCAAACCGCTTAGTGTTACATATCCCATTACCGTAAGTGCCGAGACCCACATACTGATATCCCAATTCCAGCCGAGAAATGTATGAAGTACCAGAGCCATCGCATACAGATTAATACCGGATACTAGGAGTGTCATAATTGCAAAAGCGATTCCGTTAAGGACGCGCGTTTTTTCATCGAACCGGAGTTTCAGATAACCGGGGATCGATTTTATTTTGCTGCTGTAATAGAAAGGCATCATATAGATACCAAGGAATACCATTGCGGGAATCGCGCCGATCCAGTAAAAATGCGCGACGTACATTCCGTATTTAAAGGTATTTCCTGTCATACCGAGAAGTTCAAGAGCGCCGAGATTTGCTGAGAGGAAAGCCAGGCCGGCTACCCAGGAAGAATTTTTTCGTCCTGCAAGGAAAAAATCCTCTTCGCTTTTTGTGAATTTCCGGAGATACCATCCAATACCAAGAACAAATGCGAAATAGATTAGAATAATTATCCAATCAACAAAAGTCAGTCCGATTGCTTGCATGGAATGTTCCTTAAAAAATTATCGGAATAGATTTTCTTTATGTCCGCCGGGCATTTCGTGAGGTGAGTTCTTAAATCTTTTTCTCTGCTGATCAGACAAAAAGCTGAGGCGGACTTCCGGAAAAAGTCCTTCTGTTACAACCTTCACTTCGAATGTGAGATCTTCTTTTTTCTGAGGTGCAATGTCTTTGATTTGATTTGGTGATTCAAGAGTTATTCTTAACATGAGTTTCTTTAGGATTAAAATTTTAATTCACTTCTTAGGACACGGGCAAGTTATAAAATCAAATTTTCTTTTCCTAATAAGTAAATCAAAATAAAAAATCTTTTTTTTCTTGCTTAATTACCGAAAAGTTTTAGGTATCAGATTTCATTCACAACAGCAAATTCCATCCGCCAGTAATTTGCCGAATTCGGTTCAATAATTCCGGCGGAGTTTTTTTCCACTGCCGCAGACAATGAGTCGGATCCGGCGTTGGTCGGCTCAAGCGCAATGGTAAGATGCTTTTCGGATCTCTCCTCGGGCCATCCTCCGTAACAGAGCCAGATCCCCAGATAAGGATTTGCTATTGTATCGAAACTGATAAGCAAAGATTCTTTTTTTGTTTTTTTATGCAGAGCAGTCCACGCAGGCATCGTGAGTTTTTCCGAGAATAATTTCACCGCTTTCCCGAAATTCTTATCCGGAACAACCGAAAAGTCGTTTACAGAATTTATGAACGGCCACTCAAGCTGATCTCCTTTCGAGCCGAGCATTGAATCACTGGACCAGTAAAGCAAAACATTCTGGATTTCATCAGTTAGATAGATCTCATCCCCCGGCTCAACTTTAAAAAGAGGGTGTGCCGCCCAGATATAAGGAACAGGACTCTCACCGTTATTCTCAACTTTATAATCAATAATTACGCGGTTCCCCTCTATACGGATTTTCTTGTTGAATGTATAATTCAGATCCGTCCCCGTAACAGAACCGATAAGGGTTGAATCATCCACTTTCCTGAAGGACCAGGGTTTCGACCATAGTTCGCCATGATCCGGCAGTAGAATTTCCTTCCCTTCTGCTGTTGTAATCGAAGAAGTCTCTACTGTCGGGAAACACTCGTCAAATCCGCTTGTATCATAATTCTGAAAAGAAGCGCCGTGAAAAGCCGGTTCATAATTTTTATCTATGTTCTGAGGTTCCAATAAAAAGTTAGTTCCGGTTTTTTTATTGATCAAACCGATCATCTTCCCGCCGATTCCCGGAAGAAAAATCAGTTTTATAAGATCGTTCTCAACTGAGATCTGTTCAACACCGCCTGATTCAATCATTAAGATTCTCCGGTTAGAGTTTCAGAATATCCAGGTAAAATTATATGAAATAAATTGGAATATTATTTTATTCAAAATAACATCTCTGTGTTAATAAAAAAACACTTGTTAAAAAATATCTCGAGTTCCATTTAACAAATAGAAATTATGAAATCCCAACACCCTATTATTTTACCTTTACTTAAGTAATAAATATATGTATTGTAACATCCGTCAAAAATCGGGGGCGGGACTATGAGATTAATATTTCCGATATTTTTATTAATCAGCTTATTTTCTTCTCTAATAGCTCAGACCAATCAAACAAAATTTCCGGAGCTTACCGGTAAATATTTAGGCCAGAATCCTCCCGGTGAAAATCCGGAAATCTTTGCCGCCGGAATCGTTTCCGACGGAATGCATAACCGTGATATTGCTATTACCCCGGACGGAAAAGAGATTTATTTCTGTTCGGCTGCCGGGAACTACAATTACAGCGCAATTTTTGTAACAAGATTAATTAACGGGAGATGGACGGTGCCGGAGCCATTGCCTTTTGCTTCGGATCCCAGATATATAAATCTTGAGCCGGCTTTATCGCCCGACGGACAAAAATTATTTTTTCTTTCAAACCGTCCGGATATATCTAAAGGAGAAACCACAAACGATCAGGATATCTGGGTGGCTGAGCGACAAGGTGATATGTGGGCCGAACCATATAACCTGGGGCCACCGGTTAATACTGAAGCCGGAGAATACTTTCCATCTATTACAAACGACGGGACCTTGTATTTTACAAGAGAAGAAAAACAGACCCGTAAAAATTATATCTATCGCTCCAGGTTTGTAAACGGTAAGTATACAGAGCCCGAAAAACTTAACGAAAAAATCAACTGCGGACAATCACAGTACAACGCATTTATTTCGCCGGATGAGAGCTTTATAATCGTACCGGTTTTTGGAAGAGCCGACAGTAGAGGCGGCACCGACTATTATATAGTATACAGGACTCCGGATGATAGTTGGAGCGAACCCGTAAATCTTGGCGATAAGATAAATACTCAGCAAAGTCAGGAATGGAGTCCATACGTCTCACCCGATGGAGAGTATTTCTTCTTTATGTCAGTACGGTTAGACAATGATTTGGAATCCGGGAAAATCTCTTTGACTTATGATAAAATGAAAAAAATCCACAGCAGCCCGCAGAACGGAAACTCTGATATTTTCTGGATCAGCAGCGGATTTATTAACAAGTTAAAACCGGACGGCTGGAAATGAAAAAATTATTTGTACTTGCAATAATTCTTCTCTACTCTTGTCAGAACATTGAGAAGAACATAAATCCCGAGAAAGAAATAATTGACGCAATATATAAACACATCGGGTGGGCGATCCCCGAAAAGAAAAAAGATGTAGTCCTTAAATCGGTTCTTCCTGATTCCACATTTTTTATATTCCACCCGGATTCGGCCGGTACCATCTATGGTTACAAAAATTTTGAAAAGCAGGTCGATCGATTTTTTATGAACCCTAGATTCAGGTCGATCGATTTTACAATTAAAAATTTGCGTATCAATATATCCGAAAGCGGAACAGTGGCATGGTTTTCATGCCTGCTGGATGATTTCGGCGAATGGGACGGAAAACCGGCAAATTGGATAAATGTCAGATGGACCGGAGTTCTGGAAAAGAGAAATGACAACTGGCTCATATGCCAGATGCACTTTTCTTTTGCCAAATAAATATTTTATTGGGATCAAACTTTGTTC
This sequence comes from uncultured Melioribacter sp., assembly GCA_964532065.1. Classification (GTDB taxonomy): domain Bacteria; phylum Bacteroidota; class Ignavibacteria; order Ignavibacteriales; family Melioribacteraceae; genus DSXH01. The sequence continues at coordinate 61,238 of CAZHHG010000003.1, read as the reverse complement.
TTAATTACTAATAATTTTTCGAAAGGGGAAATCTATCAGGATTATTAAAGGATAATAATATGAAAACATTTCTTGCAATGGTACTCCTAACTCCGCTTTTGCTCACAGTAGCTTCAAAAGCCCAGAGCAAGCCGAACAGCATCACAGTTTTATTCGACAATTACGTTTTCAATCCCGAAACAAAAAGCGGCTGGGGACTTTCCTGTCTTGTTGATTTCAACGGCAATAGGATTTTATTTGATGCCGGCGGAGATGAACTTGTTTTTGCATCTAACGTAACAGCTCTGGATGTTGACTTAGGTGATATCAATTCGGTTGTTTTCTCCCACGAACACGGAGATCATATTGCGGCATTGAATTATATTCTAAATGCAAAGGACAACCTTAAAGTTTATGTACCGGCCTCCTTCACCACGAAATTTGAAAACCGGGTAAAAGAAAGGAACGGCGAATTAATTCGGGTTAAATCATCACTTGAATTATGCAAAGGAATTTATTTAACCGGCGAAATGGGCGAGGAGTTTAAAGAACAGTCGATGATTCTTGACACCGATAAAGGATTAATAATTATTACCGGATGTTCTCACCCCGGGATTGTAAGCATTCTTAATAAGGCTAAGGAGATACTGGATAAAGATATTTATATGGTAATCGGAGGATTTCATCTCGGCCAGTACTCATCATCTTCGGTCAAAGAAATCATCGAACAGTTCAAGAAGCTTGGAGTAAAAAAGTGCGGAGCTTCACATTGCACCGGCGAGACGCAGATCCAAATGTTCAGAGAAGCATACGGAGCCAATTTTGTCGAATTGGGGACAGGAAGAAGAATAGAATTTTAATGCTATATAACTAATAAATAATATTGGTTGTGAATACGGATTGAACATGAGACTAATATATGGATCGATATCGATTTACTCCCTGATATTTATAATTATATTTTTTTCATCCCCGGGAGAAACATTCGGCGGAACATCTAATTTTTCAAAGCTGGTTTTTGTTCTATCCGTTTCAGATCAAAATGATATACAGACTTCTGAATTATTAATAAAGAGTATAAGAGAAAACGGGGGAAAATATAATAAGAGTAAAATATTTATAGTTTACGATAAACAAGCGGCTAAACATATATACAAGTTGTCGGGCTACGAAGTTGAATTTCTCCCGAGTCAGATCGATTCCGCTGCTTCAGATTATTTGTTTTCCAAAAAAGTATACGCCACGGCTCAGGTTGAAAAAATTCTAAAAAATCAGAATTGCAGTCTTGTGTGGCTTGATAATGAATGTCTTGTATTTTCCGAACCGGGCGAGCTGGAACTTAACACAAATATGGCAGCGGCTATGCGGCCTGTTTTTCTTCTGAATAATATTGGTCAGTTAGAAGAAAGTCCGGTTGATGGTTTCTGGAAAAGAATTTACAGTGAATTAAAAATTGATGCCGATCGGGTGCCAATAGTAGAATCGTTGGTGGAAAGCAAACGAATCCGGTTTTATATTAACTGTCAGGTCATCTCCGTAAATCCGGAATCGGGAATTTTCGCTGATTGGGAGCGTGTGTTCACAAAACTGGTGCGTGATGAAGAATTTCAGAGAAACTACTGTTCTGATATAAAACATCAGATATTTCTTCACCAGGCAATATTAAGCGCTGTAATATGTTCTAAAATTGAATTGGAAAATATTCAATGGTTCAGCAATGCCTACGCTTATCCGATTCAGCAGCATAAATTGATTCCCGCAGAAAAAAGAATCGGGCGGATTGGTGACGTCAGGATTCTGATCTACGAGAATTTTTTCAAAGAAAATCCCCATTGGATTGAAGAATATCAAATCAATGAACCTCTAAAAAGCTGGCTGATAAAAAACCTCTTCTAAAAATAATTGTGATTAATAACTGAAATATTATCAGATACTACTTAACATCTATCTCATAATCTTCCGTATGTACTAATCCGTAGCTTTCATTGTCTCTGATCAGTATTGACGGCTGCGGATATTTTTTCCCGTTCAGGTTAACAATAATCATAGGCCAGTTTGAAGATGTTGTAAATACCTCGTAACCGTCACTGTTCACAATAATAGTCTCTTCAACTTTAGCTCCGGTAATTGTAGGATTCCATGCAAATGCCTGGTTCTCCAGAACCACATCTTTTATTCCGGGATAAATTACCCATTCGCGATCGTCGTAACCGATTGCACCGCCCTGATGATGAAGCATCCACTCGTTTTCATATCCAACTGAAGCATACCATTCTTTCATCCTCTCAAATATTTCCGAAGCCGGAATTCCGGGTCGGGTAAACTCCTGATAGCGGGCATTAACAACAGCTGTTTTTTCTAGTTTAGTTTTAAGATCCTCCGGGAGAGGACCGAAATGAACGAACCTTGTAACTGCAATTGGCATTCCCCATTTCTCAGCACAGATATTGATCATCGCATATTTCTGAAGCACCGCTCCTCCGGGGAGCGCATGCCTGTATTTATAAATCCTTTCGTCTACAGCAGTGAGGAGAACCGTTGGTAGAATCTGCCTGTCTCTAAGAGCATTCGCAGTAATAGTTTCAATCTCGAATTCGTTCATGCCGGGCTTTATTTTCCTGCAGACTTCAGCTACAGCTTCTGTTGATTGTCGTGCTACATAAGAATATCTGACCAGTTCGTAACTGTTCATTGAATAGCGCAGCGGTTTAAATTTATCAGCAATGTTAACCGTACCGGGATAGTCTGTGTCGCTCCCTATTTTCCCGAATTGTTTAATAAGTTCACCGCGTACATCTTTAACAGGATTTGCTTCGTACCAGTTATATCTAATCAGTTTATATCCAAGCTCCTTAAGTGCTTCATCCATCATGCGCTGCGCTTCCGCCCCGCTGCAGAGAAGGTATTTGCCTCCGTCTTTTGTTATCAGCAGCGACGCTGCGCCGACATCTTTATTTAAAACAATCTGATTATTTGAAAGCCCGGCCGTAATCCAGTAAACATTGCGGACCTGTGTAAGCAGAATGCCGTCGAGCTTATTCTCATTAAGAAAAGTATTAACCCGCAGAAGTTTTTCTTCAATCTCCATTTTATAATTGAAGTCGCGAGCGGATTTCAATTCCATTTTTTTCTGTTCGGATTTTTCTGGAACCGGTTTGGTACATGAAAAGAGAAATAATCCGGCGAGGATTATTACTGCAACTTTTTTAAAATTCATTTTAATCTCCCTTGTTCAATAATATATTCTCAATTACTTTATTTTAATAACCAGCTGATGCTTAACAAAGTTTTTGCCGTTACCGGGTATCAAAATTAGTAATTTACCGTCGTTTTCCACTGCTCCCTCAATTGATTCCGCAAGATCCTCATTGATTATACCAAGTTGATATTCAACACCGGGTAAGCCCTCTAATTCAATGTAAAGTTTTCCGTCCAGAAATTTCTGAGATATCACTTTCAAACCTTCATTAGTCGCCCCGATCGGAGTGGATTGCGGAAGAAGATAGATTTCGACCGAAGGTTTATATTTAACAACTACTTCATGTTTTCCATTGATCTTAAAATCAGCATTTAGTTGAACAGCCGGCATTTCCAGTACAGATTTAAATTCCAGCGGGTTGCCGTCGATAGTAACCGACTTAATTTCCGATCCGACAAAAAGATCAGGCCTGAAATAAAAGTTAATCTCCCCTTCACCTGTTTTTTCTATATTCAGTTTCCATTCCCCGTTCTTCAATTTATTTGAAAGATTCAGGTTAGACTTTCCGACCTTTATATTTTTGATATCGAGAGATTCCCATTGCATCGGAAGTTTCGGTGCAAAAGTGAGTGTGTTATCAATCGCATTTACATTCAAACCCAGCATGCCCGTCATCATCGGGAAGATATAACCGCTTGTACAAAAGCCCTGGTTATGGTATGCTTCTCCTAGTTTTGTGTTAATATCTCCCGAGAATACTTCAGGAAAAATACCGAGTCCGTAATCGAAAGCATGCTGTATTGTATTCATTAGGAGCGAGTATGCTGAAAGATTATAATGATATTTATACTGGCTCGCATTTGCAAAAATTGAATTGAAACCCCATACGGTTCCGTAATTATAATTTGTCGGTTCATAAAGGCTAGATTTATTCGACAGGTTTCGCACACCCCAATCAGTAATCATATCGCTTTCGTTGAATTTTTCCACCGATCTGGACGCACGCGATTTATCGAGAAGATCGAAGGACAGTATTGAGGTCGGGAAGATATTTTTGTCGCGCACCTGATTACCGTCGTCGCTTGCACCGAAGCTGTAATATCCGAGATCCTCCATCCAGAATAATTTTTCAAGAGCCGATATTGCACGCGGCAGAAGATCGGCGGAGGATTTTTCAATATCTTTATCGCCAACCAGTTTTGCCATCAGATTAATCTCTTTTATTCCCTGAGTCCATAACCCCTGAGTATACATATCATTATTTATTCTGACGAGCGCGCCGAATTCGAGCACACCGAGCCCGGCACCCTTAAGATCCATCAACCCGTCACCGTTGCTGTCTTTTGTAATACACCATTTGTATGCCTGAACAATCGACTTCCAGCTTTTTTTGATAAAGTCTATGTCGGCTGTCTTTCTAAAATAGTCCCCCATAGCAACAAGATACCAGGGAGTAGTATCGGCGTGATTATAACCGTAGTGATAATCATTCCACCAGTCAATCAGTCCGTCGCTTTGAGAGAGTTCGTGAGCCATCTTTCCGATATCCGCATTTTTTTCATCCTTCGTTTTTTTTCTGATCGGGAAGTTATCCTGCCGCTGCCACTTTTGTGTGAACAAAAGAGCGTCCTTAACAGTCTTATAATCGCTATAACTATTAATTGCGAGGGAATTTATAAACGCATCGCCGCCGAAGTACCATGCAAAACCGGGACGCCCGCCTCCACCGCTCAATCCGTAACCGGCAACCAATCCCTTTCCCAGAACCGGATTTTCCACCATTAAATTACTTAATGCTACCTTTCCGAATTCGAAAGCCAGATTCAGTTTTTTATCCGGTGTAGTTACCTGAATTGTAGATTCACGCAATTGTTTATAGCGGTTATAGGTACCGACGTAATACTTTTCTACATTTTGCGTAAGATCCTTATAAAGTGCAAAGACTGAATCGCGCGGCTGGTTGTGCATTCCCGCTATTACTATCGGATAAAAGTTCTCATTGGATTTATCCGGCTCAACGGTGAATTTGAATTGAATCGGATTATCTGCAAACATATGCGCCGGCGGAGCTGCCATCTGCTCCGCTAATGGGGATCCGCATAAAAATATTCCGCGCCTCTGGGATTCTGAAATAATGTATGCTTTCATATTGCTGTCCCAGTAACTGTACTGACCTCCGATTCCGGCGGGCCACTGCGGCTGCATCACAGGCATGAATCCGGGTACAATTGTAAGCGGTGTTGTTGTATAAACATCCAGAAGAATAACTGCTCCGGGTTTGTCGTGAGGAATAAAAATAATTTCCTTTACCGTAAAAGATTCATATACAAAAGTAATTGTAGTTGCTTCGGGTGTAACTGAAATCTCCCGGAGTATGTCTTTTGAAAGAATCGGTTGTGTTGTTGTCCCGACAAAGAACTGGAGGTCGAAATTGCGGAGTACTTTCCAGGGCCAGATCCACATTTCGAATGATCCGTTTTCAAATCCCATAAGAGCGGCTTTGCTTCCGATCTTATCAAAGTACTGATGCGGCTGAGCTGCCCGGGTGAGAGTTATATCGTTATTTTTTAATTCAAACCTGGGGGTTTGAGCTGAAACAGTTAATGCAAGTAGTGTTATAAATGCCGTGGTTAGTTTTAGTAGTTTCATTGTTTGCATCATAATTTGTTAATAAAAATTTTATCCTTTCGGGATTAACTTATTTCATCATCGCGCTTTTTGTCTGGGATTATATTTTTCAATCAGTACCCTGGCCATAATAGAATCCCATATGTAATTTGGCGGCGAGTTGAGTACTTCGTTATCCGGACTGTAGGATTCCCAAAAGTTGTGATTCTTTTTCAGCTGCGTCGTAACGGCAAGCATCATTTTATCCGCCAGTTCTCCGGCTATCTTATTATAACCATACTTTTTCAGTCCGTCAAGAACCATATAATTCCAAAGGAGCCAGACAGGGCCATTCCACTTGCAGCAGTAATCGACATAAGGCGTATACCATTCGTCATCAGCAGCCAGAGTTGGAATTCCGTACTTCCTCCAGAATTTTGAGGGGTCCAGTAATTTCTTTATAAGTTTATCTACCCGATCCTCAGGAACGACTTCCGCCCAGAGAGTAAGAAATCCGATAATCTCTTCGCGCCTTAAATCTCTTGTAAGATACTTGAATGAATGATCCTCTTTATTAATTGAGAAATAGAATTCCATTTCATCGTCCCACATCCTAACATTGATCAGTTTCGAAATTTCATCCGCTCTTCTTTTCCACTCAGCAGATTCATCTTTTCTACCAAGCTCCTCGGCGATTTCCGAAAGCGAACGCATCTCTTTTACCACCATCAATGTAAGGTCGAGGCATTCCAGTTCATCGGAAATATCCTCTTTGTCAACATCGAGGTACCGTTCGGCACTTACCTGAAATACGGCATTGTACCAGTCACGAACATTTTCAATTATACCGTAGGGCCCCCATTCAAATGTTCCGTCCTTATCGAGGTCGCGGTTCTCCATTAACCATTCTGTATACTTTACACCGCTCCGGTAGGCGTCTTCAAGAAAATTTTTATCCTTACTTACATTATAGATTTCCCAATTGATCCAGCTGAAGAACGGGGCCGAGGTAGTAGACATATCCCTGCCGAGAACTTTGCTGTAATGAGGATAATCCTGAAGTCCGCGCGGTCCGTGACGGTAGGCTATTAAACCGTCGCCACGCTGCTGCTCCATATAAACATATTGAGAACCCTGAGCCGAATGAGGATCTAGGTATGCATAGGCAAGCATACTTAAAGATTCGTGAAGAACCTGATGGCCGTGACCCCATCCCCAAAGCGGCTGACGTGAGAACACATAGAAATTATAATTTGTCTTTTCAGCGGGAGGATAAAAAGAACCTCTTGCTAGATTAAACGAGCTCAGATAGACAAGCTTCTCGTCTTCACTTGCAAAATTTATTTTCGGAATTCCCGAAAAGAGTTTAACGTTATCATCAACATATTTCTGCAGTGAATCATTTTTCAGCTTATCGATTTGTTCAATGAGCGGAGTAATGTCCTCGTTCCGATCCTGCCAGCCACGGAAATAGCGGACATTAATTTCTTCACCCGGATTAAGTGAAAATTTTCCGTGAAGAGATACAAAATTTACATAGCCCTCTTTCTTATGATTTAGTGAATCGTTTCTATCCTTAGCATAAAAGTCGGTTTTAATTGTGATATAAAACTGTTCCATCCCGCCTTTATAGCCACCATGAGAATAAGGTGTAAATCCGGCTGTAAAATAATCGCGCGTATCGGTAGGATACGGAGCGTTTTTATAGAGAGAGCTTACAAGCCTGTATTTCGATTCATAATGATTTGTTATGTAAGCGTTATTTTTTTTATCGTAATCTTTTATCAGCAAATAATCGTTGCCGAGTTCAAGAACAGGATATAATTCTATACGATGGGGAATCTTATCCTCATTTATAATCTGAAGATTTACCAGTGCAATTGAGGAACTGAAAACGAAAAATGTTTCCTGAACTTTTATTCCCCTGAATGGAGAATACTCAATTATTGCCATATCCGGAAACGAAGATGTAACGACAGGCTTCTTAAAATACTCGCCTGTATTCATCACAACAACCTGATCCACTTTCCAGAGACAATAAAACCTTCCGGCCTGATCTCCCGAATATGTTATTGGCGAACAATCGGAATAATAATCCATCTTATAACCTTTATCGCCATACAATCTGGAGCGTTCCATAGCGGCAGTATACGTGGTATATAACGGATCGTTTTGCCCTGCATTGAATTTAAGATAATCATCTTTGACCGAAAGAAATTGTGCGAAAGTACTTATTGAAAAAAGCATGAATATTATTACTGATCGCATAAATAAACCCTTAATTCCTTATTCCACTTTCAAAACAACTGATTTTAGATCGGAATCTCTGGAAGATGATCCGATTAATAATTTATAAACTCCGGATTCGACTACAAATCCCTTTCCTTCAACAAATCTTTCAAGCGTCCGGCTGGTTATTTCAAAAGTCACGGTCTTAGTTTCGCCTTTTGAAAGAAATATTTTCTCGAATCCTTTTAGTGTTTTAATTGCATCACTCCGCTTAATTCCTTTTCCTTCTATATACATTTGCACAATTTCAGCACCGTTAATTCTTCCGGTATTTTTAATATCCACATAGAGTTTTGCCGTTTCATTTCTATTAATTTTTTCTTTATCCAATCTCAAGTTTGAGTACTCAAATGTTGTATAGCTCAAACCGTATCCGAAAGGATAAAGCACCTCGCCCTCAAAATAACGGTAAGTCCTTCCCCTCATATCATAATTTCTGAAATCCGGAAGCTGATCAACAGATTTATAGAATGTGACGGGTAATTTACCTGATGGATTATAATCACCGAACAGAACATCTGCAAGAGCATCACCCGCAGCCTGACCTCCGTACCACGACTCAACAATTGCGGGAATATTCTCCGACTCCCATTTGATTGAAAGAGCACTTCCATTTAAAAGCACTAGAACAACCGGTTTACCAAGTTCATTAATCTTTTTTATTAACCTCTGCTGAGTTTCCGGAAGATCGAGTGTAGTTCTATCCCCGCCCTGGAATCCTTGAATTTTAACTTCGAGCTCTTCGCCTTCAAGTCGCGGTGAAATTCCCATACACATAATAACTGCGTCAGATTTCTTTGCTATCTCAATTGCGCGCAATTCCCGTCCGGGATCAGGCAGAGACCAGAGAAGCTGCGCCATTGAATATCGAGATGAAGAATAATAATCAACCCTTATCTTATAACTCTTTCCCTCTTGAAGATTCACAATACCGAATCGCTTTATAGGATGGTGCTCTCCGTCGTATTTGACAATGAGCGAATCTTCGAAATAAATATGGAGTCCGTTAAATCCCCATCCGCCAATTCTATACTCACCTGAAACAGAAGGAACTAAATACCCGCTCCATCTGACTGAAAAGTTATTCTGATCAAATCCGGGGTACGGCGGATTATGCAGCCAGCGGAAGTCGATGTTTCTATCGATAACTACTTTTACTGGTTTACCCATAAATCCGGAATTGTCAAAGAATTCAGCTTTCAAACCGTTCTTTGTTTTGTCTTCGCCTGTAAATAAAAACCGGGCAGGGATTACAGATGAATTCGGCATTCCTTCGGCAATATCGCAGCCGGCTTCGTAATAAATCTGCGTAGCTGGGGAAACTTTCTTTTTTATACCTTTCAGCGGAGTTACCGGATCAGAAGGAAAACCGTTGTAGTTTCCGAGAAGGACTTCCACATCATCAGCATTCGGACCAATTACGGCGATGCTTCTTAATTTTTTGTTAAGAGGAAGAAGGTTGTTTTCATTTTTAAGCAGGACAATCGATTCTCTGGATGTTTGAAGTGCTATCTCCTTATGTTTTTTTGAATCGACTATTTTAATGTCGATGGATGAATACGGGACTATTTCCGGAGGATCGAACATTCCAAGTTTGAACCGCGCTTTAAAGATCCGTTTAAAGGCTGAATTAATCTCTTCCTCACCGACAAGTTTTTTCTGATACGCTTCGAAAAGAAATTTGAAAGAGACTCCGCAATTAAGGTCTGTTCCTGCTTTGATCGAATTAGCAGATGCCCCGGCTGCATCAGTCGCCTGTTTATGGAATTGCCAGATATCCTGAATAGCCCAGCAATCCGATACAACATATCCGTCAAACTTCCACTCATCTCTCAATATTTTATTCAGAAGCGGATCGTTGCTGCAGCAGGCATCTCCTCTCAGACTATTATACGCGCACATAATCGACTGAACATTTGCCTCATCAATAGTTTTTTTAAATGCGGGAAGATAAGTTTCTCTCAGGTCGTATTCGCTTACTTCGGCATTAAATGAATGACGGTCGGGTTCTGGACCACTATGAACCGCAAAATGTTTTGATGTTGCGACAAGTTTTAAATACTTCTGATCCTTCCCCTGCAATCCATTTATAAAATTTACAGCAATCTGTCCGGTTAGATACGGGTCTTCTCCGTAGGTCTCCTGTCCTCTGCCCCATCTAGGATCACGGAAGATATTTATGTTCGGTGACCAGAACGTCAATCCCTGATATATTCCTCTCTGGTTTTTCGCGATTGCGTCATTATACTTGGCGCGGGCTTCGTCTGAAATGACATTGGCCGCCTGAAGAATTAACTGATTATTCCAAGTAGCGGAAAGTCCAATTGCCTGAGGAAAAACAGTTGCAAGCCCATTGCGCGCCACGCCGTGAAGGGCCTCATTCCACCAATTATACTCAGGAATACCGAGCCGCTCTATTGCCGGTGCGTTGTAAACCAACTGGGAAATTTTTTCCTGAAGCGTCAACCGGCTTGATAGGTCTTCAATCCGCTCTTCGATTGATAATTCAGGATTTCGGAACGGAAAAATGTAAAAGGATTGAGAGAAAACCTGAGGGCAAAGAATTGTTATCAGAAAAATTATTTTTTTCATCAGCAGTCCAAGCCTACTAATTAATATGAACTGATTATCTAACAGATATTTTAAATATCAGAATGAATTTATATCGATTAAAAACCGGGCAATGATTCCGGTCCAGATATAAGTCTTATTCCATCCCGCCTGCCGGTCATCCGCGCTATAAAATTCCCAGAAGTAATGATCGGTCTTAAGCTGATTAATTACATTGCTCATAACTTTTCCGGCAAGTTGAACCGCTTCATTTTTATAACCGTGATCGAGAAGTCCGCGGAATATCAGATACTGCCACTGTACCCAGACCGGACCGTTCCAGTATCCGATCGGGTTATAATAATCATCTTTCGCCGAAAGCGTCGGCACTCCATATCGGCGCCAGAATTCGTCTTCATTTAAAAGAGACTTAATTAATTTATCCGCTCTATCCTTATCGGTTATACCTGCCCACAATGGAAGAAATCCGATAATTTCCTTTATCTTCAAATCATTCTTCGATCTGAAAGTGAAGCTCTGATCATTCCTGTTAACATTATAATAGAATTGAGATTCCTCGTCCCACAAATACTTATTAACGAGCGCACTCCTTTCAAGTGATTTTCTTTCCCAGTTTCTGCTCTCGTCTTCCAGTCCAAGTATTGAGGCCATTGCAGCTAATGATTTTTCCTCCATAACAAGCATCGAATTGAGATCCGGACCTTCAAAATTAGATGCCCAGCCTACTTTATCCCACACCGCTACCCTGGCATCACGAACTGATTCAAGCTCCGCGTGTCCTCCCCAGCTTGATAATCCGTTTCCGTTAGAGTCCCTCCGTTCCGTATACCACTTATAAAATTTTTTCCCGCTATTGTAGGCGTCTCTCAGGAAATTTTTATCTCCGCTGATCTTAAAAATTTCGTAATTGATATAATTGAACCAGGGCGCCGAGCTTGTATACTCGCCGTTATGAACAATCTCTTCGTTAAGATAGGGACCGGTCCGGTAATTGATATAACCATCATCGCGCTGCCTTTCAAAATAGACCCGCTGAGAATTCATTGCGCTTTCCGGATCCATAAAAGCATATGCAAGCATCACGAGGCTCTCATGAAATACCTGTCCGCCGTAACCCCATCCCCATTTCGGTTCTCTTGAAAAGACATAATAATTATAACCGCTTTCACCTTCGGGGCGCATCATGCACTGCCGGATAAGACTGAATGCGTTATAATAGAGCAGCTTCGTATCTTCATCGGAAGAATCTATTCCGGGGATACGTGAAAAGATTTCTTCGTTTGCTTTAATTAAACCTTCAAAAATAATTCCTCTCATTTTTTCAGCATCGGCAATAAATGCTTCCGGGTTAACAGCGGAATCCTCAATCCCTCTTATAATTCTGATTTTACTGGAACTGCCGGGGTTTATCTTCATTAATTTCCGGAATGATAGAATCGTAGGATTTTTTTCCGAAGTTGATCCATTCAGATGATTTAATGAAAGAGAATTAAGAAATGCCGGGGAATTAGCGGAAACCGGTTCAATTAAAGAAGGATAAGAACCATAACCATCCGGAATATCGGTTATGAAAAAGGTGGACTGCAGATTTTCAGAAATCGGAATTGAGTGGTCTTTCATCCATCCATCCCGTTCCTTTCTGTGCCGGAAATGGAAAGAATTATTACGGGTGATGTATTTTAATTCTTCAATCCCTCCAGCAAATTGAAACATAGGATAAATATTTAATTCTATCGATTCCCCGGTTTCATTCAAAATCTTGATATCGTGAATTGCAAATCCGGAACTATAGACAGACATCGAAGCTTCGACGCGGATTCCTTTATAAGGGTAGCAGTAGAATTTTACCAGGTCCGGGTAGGACACTGTAATTACCGGCTCCCTGTAAAAATTTTTTAATTGATACTTAACTACCCCGTTCAGTTCGAATGCATAAAGTATATTCCCCCCGTTAGTTGATTCAAATCCGATTCCTTTTTCAGGATCGAACCAGCTAAGAGAGTAGGCCTGATCAATTTTATAATCGGATCTTTCGATAGCCGAAGCGTATGATGTATAGACAGGATCGTCCTTTGTCGCATTGAGATTGGAGAGATAATTCTTCTGGCAATAAACCGTTAGTGGAATTATTAAAAATAGAAATATTCTTTTCATATCCGATCCGGGTTTTAATGTTACCGGGTTTTTCTATTCCAGGGGAGTTTTTCGAGATCTACATTCCCTCCTGATAATATTAGCGCAATCTTTTTATTTCTGAATAACTCCTGATTGGAGAGAACAGCGCCGAAAGTAATCGCGCTTGACGGCTCAACAATAATTTTCATCCGTTCCCAGATCAGTTTCATAGCTTCTATCGTGGTATCGTCGTCGACAGTTATTATTGAGTCGATATTTTTTTCCAGTATCGTATAGGTTTTATCGCAGAGTTGTGTAAGTAGTCCGTCGCAAATAGTATCCGGTTTTAGAGACGGATAAATGGTTTTATCTCTGAGCGAACGGAACGCATCATCGGCACCTTTAGGTTCGGCTCCAATTACCTTGGTTCCGTTCGATAAATACCGGGCTGCCAGGCATGTACCGGATACAAGTCCCGCTCCCCCTACAGGTGAAATTATATAATCAAGATCATCTGCTTCCTCAAGAATTTCCTTCGCACATGTAGCCTGTCCGGCTATAATGGAATAATTGTCGTAAGGATGAATAAACGTAGCGCCGGTTTCATCCACTATTTTTTTAGCGGCTTCCTCACGGGATCTAACTGTCGGTTCGCTGAATGTTATTTTTGCGCCGTATCCGGCAACAGCTTTCTTCTTAATCTCCGGTGCGGTAACAGGCATTACTATATAAGCGGGAATATTCAGCATGCTTGCGGCCAGCGCCAGTGCGGCGGCATGATTTCCTGAAGAGTGGGTGATAACTCCTTTTTCGAGATCCTTTTTATCGAGTGATAGGAGTGCGTTGCTTGCCCCGCGGAATTTAAATGCCCCCACCTTCTGAAAATTTTCACATTTAAAATAGAGTTCACACCCGGTCATCCGGTTCAGAGATTGGGATGTAAGTAAAGGCGTTTTATGGATCTGCCTTTTAATTCTATCATGAGCTTCAATAATGTCATTTCTGGTTGGTTCTGAATTCAGCATTTTATTATCCCGATTGTTATATCGTCGCTTTGCTCGGCCGCGCCCCGGAATTTATTAATATCCTTTATCACGGTGTTTATAGTTTCCCGTGCAGAATAATTTCTTGTTCTGGCTAATATCTTCTTAAAACGTTCCTCACCAAATTCAATATTTTTAGAATTCATTGCTTCCGTGACACCATCTGTATAAAAGGAAATCAGATCGCCTTTGTTCAGTCTTATCCTTTCTTCTGAATATGGAAGGTCAATACTGCCGAGCATAAGTCCTCCTTCGGAGAGAGTTTCAAACCGATCCGAACCGCCGCGCAGAAGATATGTGGGATTATGTCCGGCACTGATGCCCGTTAAACTTTTATCGGTGTGATTGAAAAGCCCGAACCAGGCAGTTACAAATTTATCCGGTGTGGTAGATGAAATTAAGAATTTATTAAAAGATTCGACGAAGTGTTTAAGAACAAAATTTGAGTTGTTCTGAAGCAAATAAAAATTAATAAATGAATAGAGTGTTGAAACGATAAGAGCCGCGGAGATGCTTTTTCCGGAAACATCGGCAATCATGAAGAGAGTCTTGGTTTCGTTAATACGGTCGACATAGTAATAGTCGCCGCCTACTTCTCTTGCGGGGATCAGTCTAAGGTCGAAGTCTATATCGTCAAAATGGGGAAATTCCTGCTGGATAAAACGCTGCTGAATAATACGCGCTGTTTCAAGTTCGTTTTTCAACTGTTCTTCACGGAATTCCAGTTCGGTTAATCTTGCATTTTCAATGGCAACGGCACACTGAGCGGCAAGAGCTTCGAATAGATCGAGATCTTCCTTAGTGAATTTCCGGTTTCCTTTTTTATTCATCGACTGAATAACACCGATCAATTCTTTCTTTTTCAACATCGGCACGCAGATCATATTTCTTGTTTTAAATCCTGATCTCGAATCAAATTCCCTGTTAAAACGCTTATCGGAATAGCAGTCGTCTATAATTGCCGGAATGCGTTTACCTGCTATCCAGCCGGCAATTCCTTCTCCTATCTTAATTGTCCTTGCTTTTATGGACGAACGCTTTCGTCCGGCTACGGTATGATAATGAAGAAGATTGTCTTTACTGTCGTAGAGAAGCAGCGAGGCGGCCTCCGAATTCAGAAGGGATTTGCTCTCATCTATAATTTCGTCGAGGAGTTTTTCCAGAGGTTTTCTTTCGGATATTTTCCGCACAATCGACTGAAAGAATCTCAATCGCTCAATCAGACTATTTTTAGATCTTTTGTCGGCCGTCATTATTTCCTAAACAATTTCTCCATCATACTTTTACTGAATTCCAGAAATATGCTACATGTTTTCTTACCATCTCCGAAACTTTATCGATATTAATTCCTTCATCTTTAGCGAGATACTCGGTTCTCATCAGAAAGAGAGGAGCGGTGAATTGTTCGGCAAGAATGGAAGGATCATATTTCCGTGCAATATTATTTTTAATCATTTCAGAAAAGATAAGCCTGCAGATACCGCGAAGCTCGTTTATATATTCGGTGATCGATAGTTCGGTTGCGCCGACTTTAGTAAACTGTTCCATAAGAAGAAGCCGGATGAACTTTCTTTCACGGGGACTATTCCATAGGCTGATCAGTTTCAAAGCAAAATCCTGAAGGAATTTTTCGGGATTGTCGAGTTCATCGAGTAATTCGTCGTTTAATATTTTATCGCTCAATGATTTTGATTTGAATTCCGATAGGATTGCCAGGAAGATTTCCTCTTTGGAGTTGAAGTGATTATAGATAGCGCTTTCGCGGATTCCAACGGCGCGGGCAATCTGTCTTACCGATGCGCCGGCATAACCGCTTGTAGAGAAATAATCGAGAGCTTTTTCTATGATAAGTTTTTTAGTATTGGGATATTTCATTTTGCCGTCTTAATGAACGCTCGTTAATATAATGAATCGAACCTCAATTCAAAAGAAATAATCACTAAGTGACGAATGTAATTTATCGGCCAATTACATTGAAAATTAATATGAAGAATAAAAAGATTAACACGCAGAGAACGCTGAGTTTGCGCAGAGATCACAGAGAAAAACTTTGCGGACTCTGCGAATTCTTTGCGACCTCTGCGTGTATATCTTTAATCAAACCTTATAAATCCAACTCAATAGCTCATTGTATCAATCTTTACCTTTCCCCTGAAAATCCAGTAGATGCTTATTGTATATGCCAGCACAAACGGCACTCCGATAATTGCAACTATCAGCATTATATTAAGCGTTTTCTGCGATGAAGCCGCATTATAAATTGTGAGACTGAATTCCGGATTGGTGTTCGATAGTACAATATTCGGAAAGAGTCCTACGGCAAACAATGCGAGGAGCGCTACTATACTCGCACAGGATGAGAGGAAAGCACGGAAATCTCGTCCGTAGAAAATTTCACGCGGTATGTTTGCAATTGCAAGCATGTTCAAAACAGCAATTATGAAAAGCAGCGGTGCATCTTTGAAATGCTGAACCATGTGCGGATAATAAATAAGTGTGTACATCGTTGTGGTGACATAACAGATAACAAAAAAGATAATTGTATTGTTAACCCAGCCTCTAATTTTATTTTGTAATTCTCCTTCGGTTTTCATAACGACGTAGATTGAGCCGTGCATCATAAAGAGCGCTACTGTTGTAACGCCGACTAAGAGAGTATAAGGATTGATTAGCGTGAAAAAGTTTCCCGCGAATTCTTTTTCCGCATCGATGGGTACACCCGTGATAATATTTCCGAGCGCTACACCCATCAGGAGGGCGATCAGGATGCTTGATACGCTGAACGCGACATCCCACATCTTACGCCACCATTTCATCGGCTGTTTACTTCTAAATTCAATAGCGATTGCCCTGAAAATCAATCCGAACAGAAGCAATATCAGTGCGATATAAAATCCGGAGAAGACGGTTGCATAGACGTGCGGGAATGCGGCGAAGAGAGCGCCGCCTCCTGTAACAAGCCATACTTCGTTTCCATCCCAGACGGGGCCGATTGAATTGATCATAATTCGCCGTTCAGTGTCGTCCTTAACCAGAAGGTGTAATGCACCGACACCTAGATCAAAGCCGTCCAGTATAGCGTAACCGGTTAAAAGAACTCCGATCAGTATAAACCAGATTGTGTTTAAGTCGAATTGAAATTCCATATTATATCAAATTTAGTTTATAGTTTAATTTCTGTTAAGAATTCCTTTCTGATGTTCGTATTCGGAAGGGATTAACTCCGCCTCCTCCGGTCCGTGCTTAATTTTTTCATTCAGCAGATAAAGGAAAAGGATAAAAAGTAGAGCATAAACTGCCGTAAATAGTATTAATGAAAACAGAACCTGATTGGCGGTTACAACTTTAGATAGTCCTTCCGAGGTTCTTAGGAGGTTATATACTATCCAGGGCTGTCTTCCGACTTCGGCAGAAATCCAGCCGAGCTGGTTGGCAATCTGAGGTCCGAGAACAGCAAGAACAAAAATTCTGAGGAGCCATTTCATACCGAATATTTTTTCTTTACGCAGAAGAATCAAACCGAGCAGACTTAATCCGATAAGAAAGAAACCGACGGCAACCATGAGGTGATACGACTGAAATACAATATTAACGGGAGGACGATCTTCCGGTTTGAATGCGTTCAGACCGGTGACGTGTTTCTCCGAATCTCCATGGATAAGATAGCTCAGCATTCCCGGGATTTTAATTCCCAGGTTTACTTCCTGCTTCCGGTCGTTGACCCAGCCGAACAAATAAAGATCACCCGGGGCAGATGAATCATAGTGCGCTTCGAATGCAGCAAGTTTTGCGGGCTGGGTTTCGCTTATACCAACCGCACTTTTATGACCTGTAAACAATTGGAATAGAGAAGCAAAAACCGCCAGACCCAGAGCAATTTTAAAAGATGATTTTGCAAAATCAATATGCTTTTTCTTCAATAAATAATAAGCACTTACACTTAAAACGAGAAAAGCACCCGCAAGCCATGCGCCGGATAAAACGTGAGATAACCTTTCCATTGATGAAGGATTGAATACCATAGCCCAGAAATCCGTAATCTCAGCCCGAGCGTTAATTCCTTCTCCAGCTATATGATATCCGGCCGGCGTCTGCTGCCAGGAGTTAGCAACTACAATCCATACTGCACTAAGCATCGATCCGAAAGAAACCATAATAGTGGAAAAGAAATGCATTTTAGGACTAACCTTATTCCAGCCGAAGACAAGAACAGCAAGGAATCCCGATTCAAGAAAGAATGCAAAGATACCTTCGGCGGCTAAAGCACTGCCGAAAACATCTCCGACAAAGCGTGAGTAAGTTGCCCAGTTTGTACCGAACTCGAATTCCATAACTATTCCGCTCGCAACTCCCATTGCAAACGTCAAAGCAAAAATCTTAACCCAGAATTTTGTCATTCTTTCGTAAAGCTTGTTGCCGGTTTTTAGATACATTCCTTCCATTATAACAAGAAGAACTCCCAGGCCAATGCTGAGAGGGGGATAGATATAATGGAAAGCAATTGTAAAAGCGAATTGAATACGTGAGAGAATTTCTACGTCCATAGGATAATCCAAATTTTCTTTTGAAGCTGATTTAAAATAAGAAATAAATAAAAGGAAAGGAACTTGAAGTAAATATAGTTTTTTGCGGAAGTATGGTATGAAAAAATTATCGAGTGATGCCGGGCTCTCAAGGGCTAACGGGTAAATGAGTATAAAGCATTATCGCAAATGACAGACTAAAAAAACTAGTAAGATCCTTAATAAAGATTAGAATAGTAATTATTTAAGATCTTCCAGTATTGCTTTCAATTTCCCGAGGGATGTTTCCCAGTCATTCATTTTAGTTTTTTCGCGTTCAATAACTTCAGCAGGTGCCTTTGCAACAAATCCCTCGTTCGATAATTTTTTCTTAACGCTCTCAAGGGAACCGGAAATTCTGGTAATTTCCTTTTCAATTCTGGACCGTTCAACATTCAGATCGATAAGTCCTTCAAGCGGAATGAAAATATCGCAATCTTTAACTACCGCGGACGCGCTCGCCTTAGGTTTCTTCATTGCTGGATCAACAACCAGCTGGTCGATTTTGACGAGCGACTTAATATATTTTATCTGATCGTCGTTTATCCTTCCGGTCTTTAAATAAACATTAATCAACCTGGAAGGAGGAATATTCATTTCTCCCCTGATATTACGGATCGCGTTAATAATATTCTGAATGAACTCAACATTATTCTCCGCCACTTCGTCAATCAGTATACCGTAATATTTAGGAAATTCCTGAATAGAAATACTGTCTCCCTTTTTTCTTTCTCCAAGCAGCTGCCAGATCTCTTCGGTGATAAAAGGCATAAACGGATGAACCAGCTTAAGCATCTCTTCAAACAGGGATATCGCACGGGAGAGAAGGGCCGATTTCACTTCGTCATCAGCATTATAAAGCCTGAATTTCGAAAGCTCAATGTACCAGTCGCAGAAATCACTCCATACATAAGAGTAGATTATTTTAACTGCATTATTGATTTCATATTCATCGATTGCCTCGGTGAACATTTTGATTGTCTTTTCGAAGCGCGACAGAATCCAGCGGTCGGTAAAGTCGAGATGTTTGTCAACAAGCTCTTTATCCACTTTAATATTCTGAGCATTCATCATAAGAAAGCGGCCCGCGTTCCAGATTTTATTAGCGAAGTTTCTACCTATTTCGCATTTATCGGAACTGAAAAGAACATCCTGGCCCAGCGGGGCAATATAGATCATAGTAAATCTGAGGGCATCGGCACCATATTCATCAATAAGATCGAGAGGATCCGGTGAATTACCCAACGACTTGCTCATTTTCCTGCCCTGCGAATCGCGAACGGTACTGGTGAAATAGACATCGCGGAAAGGAATCTGATTTTTAAAATGCATGCCTGCAATAATCATTCTTGCGACCCAGAAAAAGATTATATCGGGAGCGGTAACCAGGAGATCGGTGGGATAATAATAGTTTTGTTCTTTTTCATCAGTAAAAACATCCTGTGCCCAGAGCCAGCTCGAAGCCCATGTATCGAGCACATCATCGTCACGGTACCAGTTTTCAGCATCCGCCGGCGGTTCAACCTCGCAGTAGATCTCTCCGCTCTCTTTATGATACCAGACGGGTATTCGGTGCCCCCACCAGAGCTGCCGGGATATACACCAGTCTCTTATATTTGTCATCCAGTGTTCATAAGTTTTTACCCAGTGTTCGGGATAAAAATTTACTTTCCCTTCCATAACAGCATCGAGAGCAGGTCTGGCAAGTTTTTCCATCCGCATGAACCATTGTTCGGATAAATAAGGTTCAATCGGTACATTTCCGCGCTGGGAGTATCCAACCTTGTTTGTATAGTCCTCAACTTTATGGACAAGTTCGAGTTCCTCCATTCTGGCAACCACTTTAAAACGGAGATCATACCTATCGAGGTCTCTAAATTCTTTAGGAACATTTCCATTTGAAGTTGCATCCTCGTTAAAGATGTTAACCATCTCTAATTTATGCCGGAGGCCCATTTCATAATCATTTATGTCATGAGCGGGTGTAACTTTAACAGCACCGGTTCCAAAATCCTTATCAACATAATCATCGGCAAAGAGAGGAATTTCACGTCCGACAATAGGAAGAATTACTGTTTTTCCGATCAGGTGTTTGTATCTCTCGTCTTCGGGATTTACGGCAATTCCGGTATCGCCAAGCATAGTTTCGGGACGTGTTGTAGCAACAATAATAAATTCGGTTGAGTCTTTAACCGGATACTTGAAATACCAGAGATTACCTTTAACCTCTTTATAAAAAACTTCTTCGTCGCTTATTGCGGATTTGGAAGCCGGGTCCCAGTTTACCATCCTGTAACCGCGATAAATAAGATCTTCCTTATAGAGCTTTACAAATGCTTCAATAACTTTTCTATAATAATGAATATCCATTGTAAAGCGCTCACGCTGCCAGTCGCAGCTTACGCCGAGTTTCCGGAGCTGCTTGAAAATTATTCCGCCGTATTTTTCTTTCCATTCGTAACAGTATTGAAGAAAGTCCTCCCGCGAGATATTGTCTTTATTAATCCCCTTTTCCTTAAGCATCGCAACAACTTTAGCTTCGGTGGCAATTGACGCATGGTCTATACCCGGAATCCAGCAGGCATTAAAACCTTTCATCCGTTTGTATCTTATATAGATATCTTGAAGAGTGTTATTAAGAATATGACCGATATGCAAAATGCCGGTTATGTTTGGCGGAGGTATTACAATAGTATACGGTTCTTTAGATTCATCTACTTCGGAATGATAAAGATTATGTTCATACCAGTATTGATACCACTTCTCCTCAACATCTTTAGAGTTATACGTTTTGGGTATTTCAGAAAAACTAGCAGAGGACATTAACTTCTCTCAAATTAGTAATAATCAGGTGCAAATATAAAGAATCCTGATGCTGAATGCTCGGCCGGGAACAGATTTGGCCGGCTGTAAACGACCGGATAAAATGAGTTACAAGAACTTATGACCGGGAATTGCAGGCAAATTGAGGTTTTCATGCCTGGCCAGTACAGGATTGTTAATCTAACTTTGAGAACCGGTTAGATATTCAGCTACTTCCGACGTACCGTTTTTAAGTCCTGCGCGGGATATGTTATTCGAATAATATTCCAGCAATCCGGGATTTTCAAATAATTTATTCACAATGGCCGCAAGCTTATTAATGTTTTTCTCGTAAATCCCGAGTCTGTTTTCCAGTATAAAATCGACATTCCCTTTTTCCTGTTCCCAGATATAGCTATTGACCACCGGGATTCTTCCGCACATCAGGATTTCCATAAAAGTAGAAGCACCGCATTTGGTAATAACCAGATCGGAGACGGAAATCAGATCATGAATAAAATCTACAAATCCGTATACTTCAATTCTTCTGCCGGAATACTTCTTTTTTTGATAAAGAACACGCTCATACAATTTATTATTCCGGCCGCATACCATCAGAAGATCATATTCACCCTTGCCTGAAGCAAGTGTATTAAAAATCCTGAATCCGTTAGGAATACCATCGCCGCCGCCCAGAATAAGAACCACATTTTTATTCAGTCCGAATTTCTTTTTAAGATCTGTAATTTCATTCTTCCCGGGAGCGGATGTAAATTTTTCCCCCAGTATAAAAGGAAAGACTTTCAGATTGTCCGGACTTATACCGGATTCAATACATTTCTGTTTAAGTACATTACTGAAAAGAATAAAACTCTGATCTTTCTTTAAAAACCATAATGGATGAGCTGTATAAGGATCCGTTACAATAGTTACAACGGGTAGATTCATCCCCAGTTTTTTTAGTGTTGAATAGACCGGTTTAATGAGGAAGAAATGAAATATAACTATTTTATCGGGGCGGTAGTCTTCAATTATTTTTTGTAAATATTTGGTAATATTAATTGATACAAGGTAAGCGCTGATATGCGAAACGATTTTAAATTTATGCGTGGCATAAAGAAATTCATAGAACCACTTTGCTTTGCTCTGTAGGAGGCGGTAACCGTCCTCAATAACAAAACGCGCAAATTTTCTGCTCTCACCGAATCCGTCGATAAGAAGAGTTTCGGCCTCACCGCCTTTAAATTTTTCAATATATTCAGCAACAGAACGCGCCGGGGCCAAATGGCCTCCGCCGGTTCTTAAATATATAAATAGATGTTTTTTCTTTTTCATTTGTTAATTAACGGAAAACCGGTGAATTGGAATGATTCATCCGGCCTGTTTCAAGAATCTCAATTATTTTATACGTCCCCATTTTTCTTGCTTTCAGAAATCCCGACCATGCCATTTCTGCAAGAATTCCTTTGTTTAACAGATCGTGCAGCCACTGATCCGTATAATCGGGATTCATCTGCTTAATGCCCGCCTGAATTTCGAACAGCCACAAACGGTTAAACTTCTCCTGCGACCCGATCGGCGGAGTCATAATCACGGGCAATCCCAAACCGCAATAGAACGAAAGCTCACTCGGTTTCGTCCAGAGTATATCGGTCTGATGCATTGCCTCATTAAACTTGTGAAAATATTCTTCGAGTGTTTCGGCATAAATTATTTCAATCCTTGAATCATCATCAGTTATCTTTTCTTTTACTGATTTGAAGTATTCTAATACATTCTGTTTTGTACCGGCAATAAGCAGAAGTTTTATTTCATCTCTCAGAATTTTATCCTTAAGACTGAGCGCTATTCTGCCGCCGATTTCTTTAAGAGCCCCTGCCCCGCCGACCGCATAAGCAATTGTTAACTTTCTCTTTTTCACTTCAGAGTAATTTTTCTCTCCAATAAAATGCTGGACATTTTTTTCATGGCGGGCCCTGAAGACATTCTTAGGATCGAGATTTATAAGCCTGGTGCCGAGATTTCTTTTAAGAACCGACAGATCGTGGCCTCCCAGAAGTTCTAAAGGGAGCGGAAAGCCGGTTATAAAAATTCTTTCATCGGGTACTCCGTATGCTCTTAAGCGCTGAGCAGCTTTTCCGCACGGCGCGAAGTAATGAATCCTGCTTTCATACGGTTGACGGGCCACCCACACTCTATTAAGATCCGCATCGCAAATTATGCAATATACATTGTGGCTCCCTTTCATATCGGCAGCAATCGCTGAAGCATAGAATGATGTTACAATCGGAAGATTTTTTGTCTTCACTTTATCCAGCATTGCAGAGCATAATCCTTTTTTGATGCTCGACTCGAGTAGATCAACCTGGAAAGTCGCATTTGAAAGGTCGCGGATCGGGTAATATGAAGGAATATGCAGAAGTGAATCGAGAAGACTGAAGAGAGGTTTGCCGATAACCGGAATGCTTCTGGCACGCGACATAAATTCATAAGCGCCAAGAACTCTTTTCCATAATTTCTCTTCATTCTTAGATGCTGCATCGCCTGCGCCCACTGTAATTATTTTGCCTTCGGCAATTCCTTCTAATGGAAATACTGCCCTCTGATGCCCGTATCCCATTGTTGCCGAGATCACCCATGCCTTTACTTCATGGTTTAACTCAATCATTATCCTTACTGCCCTTTTCAAAGTTAGTATTCATTTCATTTCCGGACTACTTCCAATCAAAATTTATTCAGTTCCGTAAATAAGAACAAATTATATTTTGTTAATATGAATCAGAACACTTTTGCCAATGCTGGTAAATAATTGAAATGTATCCGACAAGATTGAATTCGGAAAACGGTGGACAGCAAAAATGAATTGAAGATTAATATTGAATTCCGGATTCTATAAATCAGTAATTAGAGCCTTCCCAGAATTTTATCCATAGCCCACGCGGTTGAAGCTCCGGATTTACCGTTGCTGGGCGATTTACCTTTACCGAGCAATTCATCCACTATCATCTGAATGAGGGGCTGCGCAACGTGTTCGGGATTATCGATTTTTATCTCCTCCTGTTTACCGCCAGAGATCAGGATAATGGGATCGCTGCTGAAGGTTGAATAAATTATTCTGCCCTTCGAGCCGATAATTTCAGTCTGATCGATATTTTCCCCGGCAACAAAACACCACACGGCCGATCCGTGGATACCATTTTCAAAACTAAAAATTGCGTTAACCGTATCCTCTGCATTGTACAATCCGGCCCGGTTCGAATGAAAACCCGAAGCTGTAATAATCTTTCCAAAATAGAATTGAAGTAGATCGATCATATGAGAACCGAGGTCGCAGAAGTATCCGCAACCGGCTATAGACGGATCAACCCGCCAGTTATCACCTTTCGTCAAATCTTTTTCCGAAGGTGTCTGATAGAACCTGATATTGACCGAGCGGATTTCCCCGATAGCTTTCTGATCAATCAACGATTTAATCCTAAGAAATCTTGGCAATGCTCTTCTGTAATAAGCCACAAATAGGGGGACTTTATTATTCTTACAAGCATCAATCATTTCTACACATTCGCGGTGGTTAAGGGCCATCGGTTTTTCAACATAGACAGGCTTTCCTGCTCCGGCGGCGGCGAGTGTATACTTCTTATGAGATGACGGTGGTGTTGCAATATAAACAGCATCTACATCCGGATCATGAATTAACTTATCGGCATTGTCATACCATTTAGGAACGTTATGTCTTTCGGAATAATCCTTTGCGAGAGCCCCGTTACGGCGCATAACAGCAACCAGTTCCGAACCTGACGATTTCTGAAAGCCGGGACCGCTTTTAATTTCGGTTACGTCTCCGCAACCAATAATTCCCCATCTTATAGTATTTTTCATTCCGCTATTCGAAATATCTGATCGGATTTATAAATTATCAGCTGTTCGTAAGCTGAATCATTAGCGGCGTTTAACATAGCTTCGGCAACAGTTTCAGCTTTAATTGGCCTGAGTTTTATGGTACCGGGAAAATACTTTAATATAGAATTCATAATTATCCCGGCCATATTTTCTGTAAACCGGGGAGTTTCTCTTTCACCGATAAGAAGTGAGGGTTGAAAAATAATAATTCTTTTAAAAGGCATTTCGGAAACAGCAGATTCGAGCAAGCCCTTTATTCTAAGATAAAAATTGAGTGAATAGCGGTTCGCTCCTGCAGATGAAACAAGAAGTAATTTCTCAACCTGATTTACCGCCGCCGCATGCGCTGTTTCATACTGGTAAGTGTAATCCACAAGATACTGTTTCTCCTTACTTCCGGCGTTCTTAATTGTTGTGCCGAGTGCGGAGTATAATTCATCACCGCATACTTTATCACCCCATTGTTCAATCAAACCGAAGTCGACTATATTTTCCTCCAGTTTCGGGTGGCTGATTCCTGCAGATCTTCTTGAAAATGTTTTTACTGTTCCGTAGCGGGAGTCATTCAGTAATTTTTTAACGAGATGTCTTCCGATTAATCCTGTTGATCCTACAACAATTGCTGTTTTAAATTTCGACTCTGTCATAATAACGATGCCGACACTATTTAAATATTCCTGTTTTTAAAATAATAAACAGAAACATTTTTTTTCAATCGATCAGATAAATATAATTAGGGAGTTTAATTTCAAATCCGGAATTTCCCCCTGAAAGATCACTTTTCTGATCGCCTATATTGGCAATTATTTTATAACCCCGGGAAACGAGTTCTTTTCTTTTTGATGATTTAAATTCTGTTGCTGTTAAATCACGTTCGTTTTCTTTTCGAACAATTACAGTATCGAATTCGGTATAACCCTGCTGTTTAAGGTTATCTAAAGTAGCCTGATAGGAATCACAGTTTCTTCCAGACAGAAAAACAATTCTGATATTCTTCGATATCAGATAATCGTAAAATCTTTTTGTCTGCGGAATAGCTGTAGCGTCGGATTTCTTCAGCCATTCAAGCCAGATTTCATAATAATAACCGAAGTCAATCTCTTTAATATGCTCATAATTAGACAGCGCCGTTTCGTCTATATCAAATACAACCGTCGCTTCCGGCATAATTGTCAGCCCGTTAAAATATTCAACAGCATCATCAATAATTCTCTTCAGATCTTCATCATACCTGCCCGATTCGTAATAATTCTGCACAACTTTTTTTACAGCGCCAAGATTTAACAGCCGGTCTCCGGAGCTTCCCGAACAACCGCTGAGAATTAGAACTGAAATAAACAACAATGATTTTATAAATCGATTCATTAATCACCCCATATTCCGGAAGGTTTTACAAAATATACTTACTCAAATCCCTGTTTTTAACAATCTTATCCAGCTTAAGGTTAACCATTTCTCCGGTAATATTAATTTCTTTTTCCGGCATAGTATCCGGGACATCGAACAGAATATCTTCCAGAAGTGTTGTTAATATAGTGTGGAGACGGCGTGCGCCTATATTTTCAACCTGGTCATTAACTATTGCCGCGGTACGGGCAACTTCTTTGATAGCGCCATCATTAAATTTAATTTCCACTCCTTCGGTCTGAAGCAGAGCGGCATACTGTTTTAAAAGTGCATTTTGAGGCAGGGTAAGAATTTTTATAAAGTCATCTTCTGTAAGGCTTTTCAACTCAACACGGATCGGAAACCTTCCTTGAAGCTCCGGTATAAGATCCGACGGTTTGGAAACATGAAAGGCACCCGATGCGATAAAAAGAATATGATCGGTTTTAACCGGACCATACTTTGTATTAACAGTTGAGCCTTCAACGATAGGAAGAAGATCTCTTTGAACACCTTCGCGCGAAACATCGGGTCCCTGCTGACTTTTAGCGCCGGCTATTTTATCGATCTCGTCAATAAACACAATTCCGGATTCCTGAACTCTCTTAACGGCCTCCTTCTGAACGGCCTCCATGTCGATCAGTTTTTCCGCTTCCTCCTGAGCAATAATTTTCCGTGCTTCTTTTATAGCGGTTTTCCTTTTCTTCTTTTTCTTGGGAATCATACTGCTGAACATTTCCTGAAGGTTCATAGACATATCATCCATTCCCATAGGACCCAGGACCTGCATTCCGAAAGCAGGGGAAGTGATATCGAATTCTATCATCCGGTCGTCAAGTTCACCTTTGCGCAATTTTTCTCTCATCCATTCGCGGGTTTTCTCATTCTGAACTTCTTCACTCTCGCCTTCTTCATTAATGCTGACGGAAGGTTTTTTGACCGGGGGAATCAATTGATCAAGGATTTTTTCTTCTGCCATCCGCTCGGCTTTTTCCTGCACGGAGGAGGTCTTTTCGGTACGGACCATACTGACAGCCAGTTCGGTAAGATCGCGTATCATCGATTCAACATCGCGGCCAACGTATCCAACCTCGGTATATTTTGAAGCTTCAACTTTTACAAAGGGTGCGTCGCTAAGTTTTGCAAGCCTGCGTGCAATCTCCGTTTTACCAACTCCCGTAGGCCCTATTAAAATAATATTGTTCGGCATTATTTCTTCTTTAATGCCTTCTTCAACCTGCTGGCGTCTCCATCTGTTTCTAAGTGCGATAGCGACCGCACGTTTGGCATCGTTCTGCCCGATAATATATTTATCAAGTTCCCTTACTATCTGAGTAGGAGTTAAGTTCTTCATCAATTCGCCGTTATCCATTTTCTTTTTCCTCATTTGGAAATCTCTTCCACAGTAATTTTTTCATTTGTATAAATACAGATCTCCGCCGCGGTTTTTAAAGCCTCTTGAACAATTTCTTTTGCCGGGAGGTTGCTGTATTTCTTAAGCATTTTTGCCGCAGCGAGAGCATACATACCGCCGCTTCCGATTGCAACAATATTATCCTCGGGTTCTATTACATCCCCCGTACCCGAAACAATAAAAGCTTTCTCTTCAGAAATTATTGCAAGCATAGCTTCAAGACGTCTCAGATACTTATCAGTCCGCCAGTCTTTAGCAAGTTCAACAACCGAGCGCGAGACATTCCCGCTGTACTGTTCAAGCTTTTCTTCAAAACGCTGAAGAAGAGTGAATGCGTCTGCAGTCGATCCGGCAAATCCGCAAATTACTTTCCCGTTAAGAAGTTTTCTGATCTTCATAGAATTGTGCTTCATTACCGTATTGCCGAGTGTAACCTGTCCGTCCCCGCCAAGTGCGGCCTGTCCGTCTTTAATAATTCCCAGTATTGTTGTCGATCTTATTTTCATATTTATTCTCCGGTCTGCTGCTTAAATTTTTTCTTAATCTGATTGATTCTGAAGATTCAGGACATCCGTACTCAGGTTCTGCCGGATCTTGTAAACGGAATTAATCTCGGTACCCTTTTCTGATATTCTCTGTATTCATCTCCGAAAATTTCGATCAGTTTCCTCTCTTCATAAACCGATCCTACATAAAAATAGATTACGATAGAGATGAACATAACAAAATAAAATAGATCCATTGAAGGTCTTAATCCGAGAAACAATATGGAGAAAAGATAAACCGGATGTCTTACAAATCTGAAAGCGCCGGATTTTCTAAAAACCTGTTTCTCGTCCAGATCCTCCGTCCGGTATCTCCCGTCCATTAATCTTTTAACCTGCGAGATACCCGCAAATTCCTTAAGGTCTGTTTGACTTACAGACCAGATAAGACCAAAAAATGAAAGAACCTGAAGTGCAAATGTAATAATATCATAAGGATAATGTAAGTCATATATGATAACATCGGGACGGGGAGAAACAAGAAAGAAGAATGAAAAGAGGAGTATGGATGAGAGATTATAGAAGAGCCGGTAAAACGCAATCCGGTTTCCGAGTTTTTGAACAAGATTTTTTTTAACCTTGAGAGATGCCAGCCAGGAATGAGACAGAGCAAAAAGGAAAAACAGGAAAACAATAATTATTAAATCAATAACTATCATAGTTGTTTTCGGAGACGCGCTACCGGAATAAGTAACTGCTCCCTGTATTTAGCTACGGTTCTACGCGCAATATGGATCCCTTTTTCCTGAAGTATGGCTGCAATTTTATCGTCGCTGTATGGATTGTCCTTCGGCTCGTTATCGCATATTTCTTTAATCAGTTCTTTAATATGCTTGTTGGAGATTTCGTCTCCGCTATCGGTTGAAAGACCCTCGCTGAAAAAGTATTTAAGCTCGTGAATACCCTGCGGACTTTGAACATACTTACCGTTTACAACACGGCTTATAGTCGAGATATCCATTCCGATCTCATCCGCAATATCCTTGTAGATCATGGGCCGGAGAAACTTCGGACCGCTCTCGAAAAAGTTATACTGCTTTTCAAGAATTGATCTCATTATCTTCATAAGTGTATGCCTCCTCTGCTGTAGTGAGGCAATAAACCATTTAGCGGATTCAAATTTTTCCCTCAGGAATTTGTGCGTTTCCTTCTCCCTTTCGGAAATCTTTCTCTTCCGTTTGTTGGTATCAATCATTTCCAGATATGTTTTGCTTATAGTAACGGAGGGAACGCTCCGGTCGTTGAGAGTTACGATGTAATTATCTTCAACTTTCTCAATAATAAAATCGGGGGTTATCTGATTCATCTCTTCTGAATCGATATTCCCTTCGCCTGGTTTAGGATTCAGTTTCTGAATTATGTCGAGCGTGGTTCTCAGTGTTTCTTTAGAAAGATCCATATTCTTCTGAATAGAATCATAACGCTTATTAGCAAAGTCCTCCCAGTGCTCCGAAAGGATTTTTTCGGCTAGATAAGAATAATAGGGATCGAATGAGGAATTTTTTATTTGAATGAGAAGACACTCCTGGAGATTTCGCGAACCGATACCAACGGGTTCCAGAGTCTGAATCATCCCCAGAATCCGTTCTCCCTCGGCAACTGTAATTTCAGTCCCTTCGAACATGTTAACTTCATTAACAAGTTTTTCAAGGTCAGATTTAAAATATCCGTCTTTATCAAGACTGCCGATAATATTCTCGCCCATTATCAACTGGTCTTCCGTCAGATCGAGCATATGGATCTGATCTATAAGGTTGTCGCGTAAACTTTTTCTTTGAGGGGCAATGGGGTGGATTTTTTCCTCGTCGTTGCTGCGGTTAATTCGTTCGAACTCATAGTCAATTTCCGCTTCGTTCATATAATCTTCAAGTTCAAATTCGTCGTCCTTGCTGTCATAAGTTTCCTCTTCTTCCGAAGAGGCCGATTCTTCCTGATCGTCCGGATTTTCCTCAAGCTGGTCGAGAGTCATCTCCTCTTCCAGCGTTTCTTCCAGAATCGGATTGAGTTCCAGCTCGGTTTTTATTCTCTGTTCAAGAGCGAGTGTATTCAATTGCAGCAGTTTCTGATACTGAATCTGCTGGGGCGACAATTTCTGTTGTAAAGCCAGTCTTTGATGTAGTGACAACATAATTACTTACTTACCGAGTCTTTAGTTTTTAAAAACCATTCAGTGCCGTATTCTCTTTCGAGAGCATCACGGCAAAAATCGATTACTTTAATTCCGGTTTTTTTCCCTTTTTCAAGTGCAGGTTTGCATTCATGATAATTTTCGAACCTCATTACATCCCCGCCGAACTTTGAAATCCGAATCGGAAAGAGATGACACGAAACCGGTTTCACAAAATCAATTTTGCCTGCAATAAAAGCTTTTTCAATTCCGCATTTAGCAACATCACCATCATAGTATACAAATACACAGGCACGGTTATTAAGGCTGCGGGTCATAAGCTGACCCGATTTTTGAATCCAGAAACCATGTTTATCTATAACATCTCTATGTTCGGGAGGAAGATAATCCATAACAGCCGGGAGAAGACTTCCGATTTTCTCTATTTCTTTTTCGGTAACAGGCGCGCCGAACTCGCTTTCCATAGTACAGCAGGCACCCTTACAACGCGCAAGGTCGCATGTAAACTCGATATCCAATACTTCCGTATTAATCAACACATCATCAATTTCAATGAATTCTGGATTCATCTAAAAGCCTTTCCGGGTATTTACAGTTAAACTTCGGAATAATTTTTGCTAAAGATACAAATTTTTGTCCTACTAAAAAAAGTGAGACCGGTTAGGAGATAGAGATGAGATTAAATAATTTTAGGCCACTCATTTATTGAAATTCACAATCAATGAATCTAAAAGGAAAAACAATACTGATTACCGGCGCCTCCTCCGGTATCGGGAAGGCTTTAGCTTATTCACTTTCCGGCGAAGGAGCAAATCTGGTTCTTGCAGCGAGAAGGATTGAATTGCTGGAGGAGATCAAAAATCAGATTCCCGGAAACACTCCTATACTTCTTCTCCGGTGCGATGTATCTAAAAAAGTGGAAGTGGCTGAATCCTATAAAAGAATTGTAGATCGTTTTGGATCTGTTGATATCGCAATACTAAATGCCGGAGCCGGTCATTATATGAACGTGAAAAATTATAATTCCGAATTTGCCGAAGAGATTTACGGGGCAAATCTATTCGGTGTCATTTATTGGATAGAGCAGATACTGCCCGAATTCCTTAAGAGAGGAAACGGAATTATTGCCGGTGTTTCCAGCCTGGCCGATAATCGCGGTTATTCAGGAAGCAGTTTTTATTCATCCAGTAAAGCTGCTTTGACAAATTATCTCGAGGGGCTTAGAATTGAATTGTTCCGTTACGGTATAAAGGTTATTACGATCAGACCCGGATTCGTTGAAACGCCTATGACAAGTTCTAACAGATTCCATATGCCCTTTCTTCTGACAGCCGAAAAAACTGCAAAGATCATTATTGATGGTATTAAAAAAAGGAAACGTGTAATTCAATTCCCCCGGCCGATGGTATGGCTTACAAATATTGTTGGTCTTATACCTGGACGGTTGTATGAATTTTTAGCTGAACGTCAAAAAAAAAGTAAATAGTAATTGATATGATAAATAGAATTCTGATTTCACAGTACCGGTTATTGCTGATTCTTCCCATAATTTTATTTCTGTCGGTTTCATGCCGCGATGAACAGCCGGTCGAACCCGAAATTGAATCGCGCGGACAGTTAATCAATTCCACTTCGCTGGGTGTATACAGCACCTCGTTTCTTCAGGCGTTTCTGAACGGTCTTGCCGGCAATCTTCAGTTCGATAATTTATTAAGGCACGACGTTGAAGTTTATAAAATTGTCTACCGAACAAGGGAACCGAACGGTAACCTTGTTGAAGCATCGGGTGCTCTCTTTATTCCGAGAGGAAAACAAATAATGTCCCTCGTCAGCCTGCATCACGGTACGCAGACTAAAAGATCTAATGTGGCAAGTGTAAATCCGTTTGCTTCTCCGGACGGGCTGATAGCAGCATCGCTCGGATATTATGCGCTGGTTCCCGATTACCTAGGACTTGGTGTATCGAATTTAATTCATCCTTATCATCACCAGAAATCATCCGCCGAGACAGTTATCGATTTCATCAGAGCAGCAAGGACTTTCGCGCAGAGATCGAATTTAAAATTGAACGGCCAGGTTTTTCTAGCCGGATATTCGGAAGGGGGTTATGTTACGCTTGCAGCACATAAAGAGATTGAGTCTAACTACCGGGGCGAAATTTTTGTAGCTGCTTCTGCTCCTATGGCCGGTGCGTTCGATTTAACTCTTACAGCCCGGTCAATAATTCAAAAAAAGGTCTACAATCAACCTTCATTCCTGGCATTCTTCTTTGCGGCTTACGATAAAATCTACGGATGGAACCGGATCAATCAGATATTTAAATCTCCATACGCCGAACGGATTCCGTCTCTATTCGATGGAACACGCTCAACTTCCGAAATCAGCGCCCAGCTTACACCGAACCTGGATCAGCTCTTTCATCAAAACTTTATTGACGGTTTTGTAAACGGCACCGAATCAACCGTTCTTGCTGCGTTTGAATCAAATAGTCTGCTCAACTGGACACCATCTGCACCGATCCGTTTTTATCACGGCGATAACGATGAGTTTGTACCGTATGAAAATTCATTGAACGCAAGAGACTATTTCAGATCGGTCGGCGCAAATGTTGAACTTGTAACTATTCCCGACGGAACGCATTCAACATCAGTCCTACCCGCAATAATTGGCGCGGTTGAATGGTTTGAATCGCTCCGGATGAATAAACAATTAAAATTACTTGCTGAAAAATAATTTTTTTAATTGAGCCGAATTATAGGAACAGAGTTATGTTCTGGTTAAAAATTCTAAAGGACTTCTTAAAAATTTTCAGGGAGGGGCAGACACCCGCTCAAATCGCAGGCGGATTTGCGCTTGGATCTATACTCGGACTCTCGCCTTTCTTCACGCTACAGGGATTGCTGATATGGATTATTATTGCTCTACTTAATGTAAACCTGGGCGCAGTCTTTCTCTCGTTGACATTGTTCAGTATCATCGCTTTCATATTTGATCCGATTTTTCACTGGATCGGTTTTCAGATTTTAACCCAGGTCGAATGGCTCCGTAACATCTGGACATCACTTTATAACGCACCGGTCGCCCCTCTTACAAATTTTAACAACACCGTTGTGATCGGTAGTTTTTTGTGTGCTCTTATTATTGCCTTACCTGTTTACTTCGGCATGAAATCTCTGGTAATCCAGTATAGAAAACATCTCTATTCAAAAATTCAGAAATGGAAAATCTACCAGGTCTTAAAACAGAGCTCGTTAATTAGATTGTATACCCGGATTCGTGACTTCGGAGGTATGCAATGAGAAAAAATTTTATTTACTTCCTATTAATACCTCTTCTTCTTATTCTACTCGCCGGCTATCTATTCCTTGATAAATGGATTGAGTCGGAAATTGAAGATGCCGGGGAAACTATTTTCGGCGCAAGAGTTGAGATTGACGGCTTGTCGCTGAATTTTTTCCCTCCCGGAGTTGAGTGGAAAAAGATTGAGGTAGCCAATCCTTACGATCCGTGGACAAACTTATTCGAAACCGGAAATGTTAAGTTCCAAATGGATCTTAATCAGCTGTTAAGAAAAAAATATATTATAGAAACAGTTGAAGTGTACGGTCTCGAAATCGGTACAAAAAGGGAAACAAGCGGCGAACTCTCGGAGAGCGAGAGAAATAAATCGACTCTGTTAACAGCTGAGCAGACTTTCAGGAAGAGCGCGGAGAACTTCATTAATCAGGTCAAGGAAACAACACCCATTTTCGATATTGCTGAATTGAAGGGTAATTTCAATCCCGATAGTCTTATAAGAATTCTTGATATCCGGACTGTAGCCAAACTAGATTCAATCCGTAAACAGACTTTAAAAGTATCAGGGCATTGGCAGGAAACCATATCGGAATTTGAAGTCGGAAAGAAAAAGATTTCTGAAATTGAAGAAAAAATTAAATCGATTGATCCGGCACAGCTTAATAACGTTCAAAATATAACCAGCGCTCTTCTGATTGCCGACAACTCAATAAAAACTATAAGCGAGTTGAAGAACAATTTTGAGAAGAGATACCAATCGATCAATGGCGACATAAGCATGTTAGTTACATCGGTTGATTCAGTTGACGATTATGTAAAAAGGGATTATCAGAATCTTAAGAATATGGCGCGGCTGCCGGGTATAAACACACCAAGCATCGCGCAGCTCCTCGTTGGTAATGAAATGTATAAGCGGGTTAAAGGTTATCTAGGTTATGCTGATGTTGCCCGTTTGAGCATAAAAAAATATCAACCCGAACCGGAATTCCAGAAAACCAAAAGATTCGAAGGGCAGAATATTAAATTCCCTTCCGCGGATTCCTATCCTGATTTCTGGATTAAACAGATAGTTGTAGAGGGAGGTAAAAAAGGGAGCGGATTATTTTCCGGAAGCGGAACTGTAAAAAATGTTTCCGATAATCAGCAGATTACCGGGCTTCCTACAACAATTAACCTGGAAGGATTTCTTACAAATAGTAGAACAATTTATATAACGGGCTTAATCGACCGCCGTAAAGAATCTCCGGTCGATGAATATTCCGTTACTCTTAACGGGGTACCGACGGGTCAGTTCAGTCTGGGCAGGAGCGACTTTCTTCCAACAAATGTAAAAGATGCGCTTCTTAATTCTAAAATCACATTAGCGCTTCCGGGGAATTCATTCGATATAAGCGCAGGGTTTAAGCTGTCGGGCTTCACGCTTCAGTTTGAAACAGAACCAAAAAATGTTTTTGAGAGTATTATCAGGCAGGTTCTCGAAAGGGTTAAAGATTTTAATATAAATGTAAGAATGTGGAACACGGGAGGATCTGTTGATGCCGCACTTTCAACCGATCTCGACGACCAGATAGCAAAGCGCCTGAAAGAGGTTGTTGGCGAGGAATTGATCAGGCTGCAGAACCAGCTTAAGGCAAGGTTCGATTTGTTTATTGCCGAGAAGCGCGGTGAATTCGAAAAATTTTATAACGCTAAAATTTCCGGAATTAATGAACAGATAGATCTGTATAGCCAGCTTATAAACAATCAGCTGGGAATTGTTGAAGAAATGAAAAAAGAATTATCCGGGCGACTGGAAAAGGAAAAATCGGGATTAATTGAGAATAAACTGAAAGAGCTTCTTAAGAAATAGTAATTCCCCGACGCAGGAACCGAACAACTTAAAGGATGGAGCTGCGATATCTATCCGTGCACTTTATTTCTTCTATTATCCGATTTCCTGCATTCATCCGAACAGCAATAATCATTTTCAACTTTACAATCGTGGCACGTAACCAGCATCTTATCGCAATTCTGATTATGGCAATTAATATAATATGACGAGGGCTTTCCGCAGTAATAGCATCTGCCGATGTGTTTGATCTCTTCAACTGTATTGGGTGTTACAATTCTTCTTTCATCAAATACAAAGACTGAACCTTCCCAGTACTTATCCGGGAATTGATTAATATAATTCCAGATTCCTCCGTCCATCTGATAAACATCTTTAAATCCTT
Source organism: uncultured Melioribacter sp. (assembly GCA_964532065.1). Lineage (GTDB taxonomy): Bacteria > Bacteroidota > Ignavibacteria > Ignavibacteriales > Melioribacteraceae > DSXH01. The sequence continues at coordinate 25,188 of CAZHHG010000003.1, read as the reverse complement.
TTTCAACCAGATAAGCAGAAGCTTTTTCGCACCTGATTCCGCCAGTGCAATATGTTACAACTGTTTTATCCCTGTAATCGGCTAATTTTTCGGCTATCGAAGGCCAGTCGCGGAAAGTTTCCATATCAGGAGTAATCGCGTTCTTGAATTTACCGATATAACTCTCGTAATTATTTCTTGCATCAACAATGACAAAGTCTTTTCCTTCTTCATAAAAACGATTTAACTGATCGGGTTTTAGCCTCTTCCCCGTTTTTGAAAGATCTACCTCACCGAAACTTGCGTTCACAATCTCTTTCTTAATCCTGACATGAATTTTCCGAAAAGCGTGGCCGTCGGCTTTATCCTCCTTAAACCAGATATCGGAGAATTCTTTATATCTTCTGATCTCCGATTTGTACTCTTCGATATTCTCTTTTGTGCCGGATACCGTAGCATTAATCCCTTCACTGGAAATCCAGACTCTTCCCATAATATCATTTGTCTTACAGAAACGGATATGATCTTCTAAAAACTTTTCCGGATGAGGGAAGTCAACATATTTATAAAAAAGTAATACTCTATAATCATTCATTAAAAAGTTCTTTCATTTTGGGGAACAAAGATAGCAAATCCTTTAAAGAGTAAAAATTCGTGTAAATCCTGATTTTAAGGGGAAACGGGGGTTTTCGACCTATCTAATTATTCGAAGCATTGCTATATTTATAACCAAAATTCGGGTCCAATTACTCAATGACTGAACCAAATATCGATATCGGAATTTTATCCGGCCGGCAGATCAATTTTGAATTGTACGGAGATTTCACTTTAACAGAATCGGAAAGACGCTACAGCGGCCGCTATTCGGCAAAACTTGAAGGTGGGAAAATCTCAATTCTTCAGGAGGATAAGGAAATCTATTCGGCAAATGAAATTATCTTTTCGCCTAACGATATTGAAACCGAATCGTTTTTATTAAGAGATGTAACAATCGGAAAACAGTTTCACTGGGAGAAGAAGGAAAACCAGAGATTTCGCGGCAAGTTAAAACTGATAAAAGAAAAAAATAATGTAACGGGTATAAATATAATTCCGATCGAGGAATACCTGATAAGTGTAATTTCTTCGGAAATGAGTCCGAACAGTTCTCTTGAATTGTTAAAAGCTCACGCTATTGTATCGCGGGGATGGCTCCTTGCTCAACTAGATAAAAAGAAACAGAGTAAAAAGAAAAATTCAGTGAATGAGACCGTTACTGATTCGGAAATAATTAGATGGTACGACCGCGAGGATCATTCGCACTTCGATTTTTGTGCCGACGACCATTGCCAGAGATACCAGGGTGTCACAAAAATTATAAACGACAATGCGCTCAATGCAATCGAATCTACGCGCGGACTAGTTCTTGTTTACGACAATAAAATCTGCGATACCCGTTATTCAAAGTGCTGCGGAGGTATGACTGAGTCTTTTGAAAACGTCTGGGAACCGGTTAAGCATCATTACCTTTCACCCGTTGTTGATTATAAATTTGAGATAGACGGGATCGATTACGACCTTACCAACAATAAGCTTGCCGAGAAGTGGATAAAAACAAATCCGCATGCATACTGCAATACAAACGATACAAGAATTTTATCTCAGATTATGGTTGATTCCGACAGGCCTACAAATAATTTTTTCAGATGGACTGTTGAATACATGCAGGAGGATCTTGCGGAAATTATCCGATCAAAAAGCGGAATTGATTTTGGAAATATTATTGATCTTACACCATTGCAGCGCGGCTACTCCGGAAGGGTTACCTTACTGAAAATCACGGGCGACAAAAAAGAACTGACAATAGGTAAAGAACTTGAAATAAGAAGAGTCCTTTCGAAATCTCATCTTTACAGCTCCGCATTTTATGTTACCCGGCATGACCTGAATGGAAAGGTTCCCGGGAAGTTTATCTTACATGGCGCCGGGTGGGGGCACGGAGTAGGGCTTTGCCAGATTGGAGCCGCAGTGATGGGTGAAAAAGGATACGGATTCGACGAGATACTGATTCATTATTTCAACGGCGCAATAATTCAGAAGATCTATTCATGAAAGTTCTCCTTACATGTCTTTCCCGAAGCTGGGGCGGTCTGGAAATGTATACGATTCAGACGGCGCGGCAATTAATAATAAACGGAATTCAGACCGAGATTCTTTGTTACCCGGGTTCCCGGGTTCATCAGGAATCTGTTAACGAAAAGATAAATGTGTATACATCAACGTTTAAAAACTATTTTGATCCAGTTGAACAATTTAAAATTTCGGGTCTATTAAAAAAAAACGGGTACGATGTTATACACAGCCAGGCATCTAAGGATCTCTGGTTAATTGTACCGGCGCTAAAACTTGCTACATTAAAAACCCCGCTTCTGCTTACCAAGCAGATGGGTTCATACATAATAAAAAAGGATTTCCTGCACAGGTGGATTTATAAACGTCTCGATTTCGCTTTTGCTATCAGCCGGGTGATAGCTAAAAACCTGGTGGATACAACTCCGTTGACTGCCGATAAAATAATTTTACTGCATAATTCAATTGATACTGAAATTTTCAATCCCGCAATAGTAGATAAAGACCTTGTCCGTAAAGAATTCAAGATTGGCGGTAATGAAATATTAATAGGAATGATGGCCCGGTTCAGCCCGGGTAAAGGTCATGAAGAATTTATTTATGCCGCCGAATTATTGTTAAAGAAGCATAATAATTTGCGTTTCATGATAATCGGAGAGCCGAGTAAAGGCGAGGATAAATATGCCGCGGATATAAAAATGCTCGCATCAGAAAAGGATGTGCTTGACAGGTTAATATTCACAGGATACCGTAAAGATACTCCACGGGTATTGGCCGCTCTTGATATATTTGTTTTCCCTTCGCACGCCGAGGCATTCGGTATTGCTCTTGCCGAAGCATTAAGCATGGGGAAACCCTCTGTCTGCTCCAATTCCGATGGGGTGCTCGACATTGCTGTAGACGGTGAAACCTCCCTCCTCTTCGAAAAAATGAACTGGAACGATCTGGCCGTAAAAATAGAACGGCTGATTATTGATGGTGGTTTGCGAAGCAGTTTTGGAACTGCCGCACGAAAGAGAGCTGTAGAACATTTCGATATAAAAGTTTTTACAAAAAAACTGATAGATATATACAACTCCTTACTAAGATAATCTGATTATTTTCTGCGCAAACAGGTTGAATATCATTCTTTAAAACAGGAAAGGATGTTAAGAAAAAGAGTATGACATTTTTAAATCCAGCTATTCTATTTGGTTTAATGGCCGCATCGGTTCCAATCCTGCTTCATTTCATGAATCTCCGGAAATTAAAAAAAATTGAATTCAGCACTTTAAATTTTTTAAAGGAACTTCAGAAGACAAAGATCAGGAGAATTAAACTGAAACAATGGCTGCTGCTGTTGCTGCGTATTTTAATAATTGTATTCGTCGTTCTCGGATTCGCAAGACCGGCAGTAACAGGTTCCGGATCGGGATCTTCCGCAGCTGCAACTTCCGCTGTTTTTATAATAGATAATACATTCAGTATGTCGGTGGTTTTTAATGAAGGCTCCTATTTTAATAAGGCTAAGCAGGCGGCTATAAAACTGACCGGCAGCTTTAAGATGGGTGATGAGATTGCAGTAATACCATTCGTTTCCGATCAGGGTATGTCGGTTACTCCAAAGTCTAATCTGGAACTGATAAAAAGTGAGATTGAAGCGATAAAAGTCCTGAATACACGGGGCACACTGAATGAAGCTCTTATAAAAGCAGGCAGAATCCTTTATGATTCACAAAACATAAATAAGGAAATTTACATTTTCACGGATCTCCAGAAGGGATCTTTCTTCAGAAATGAAAACGAAATATCATATCTGCCTCAGCTACTTAACGGTTCGCGGATTTTTATAATTGATATGGGAAGTAGGACCATATACAATACGGGTGTTGACGGAATAAAATCCGGGAATCAAATTTTTGAGAAGGGCAAAAAGGTCGGATTCTATTCAACAATTACAAATTATTCCGAAGAGAGAGTAAGCCAGGTAGCCTCCCTGTTAATCAACGGAAAGAGGAGCGCACAGCAGAGTGTCTTGCTATCCCCTAAAGAATCCAAAGATTTCTATTTCGAAACAACACTATCAGACACAGGAGTAATTTCCGCTTCCGTTGAAATTGAAGATGACGATATTAACGGCGACAACAAGCGTTTTCTTAATTTCTATATACCGGATAAAATCAAAGTACTTCTTCTATACAAAGATATTGAGGATACCCGTTTTATTAAGCTTGCTTTATCAAGTCAACCTCCTTCATCTTTACAGGTAACGGAAGCAGAGATCGAAAATTTATTCGCCTATCAACTTAAAAATTTCGATGCGGTTATAATCACCGGATCGGTTGACGGAGAACCGGCAAACCGGCTTGACGAGTACCTGATTGAAGGCGGAGGAGTACTACTATTCCCGGGAAGCAAAGAGACTCTTTCGTCAATTCAATCCTTTTTCAGAAAGTTAAATATTCCCGCTCCGGAGAATTTTACGGGCTCGGTTAACTCCAGAGAAACAATCAGTCAGTTCGACCGTGTCGATTTGAATCATCCCCTTTTTACAGATCTCTTCGAAGAAAGCGGGAATACCAAAATCGAATCCTCCGATCTTTTTCATTACCTGAAAATAAATCCCGGCAGCGGCATAAATATAATTTCGATGTTCGACAGATCGTCATTTCTTAGCGAACATAAATCCGGCAGCGGTAAAATTCTTCTCTATAATATCTCGCCCGTCTTAAGCTGGAGTAATTTTCCATTAAAATCACTCTTCCCTACACTTATTAACAAATCGATTATGTACCTCTCCTTCAGTTCCAAAGGCAATAACCAGATTCTATCGGGCGAGGAGTTGCCGGTTAATATCCGGGGCGCTTTTTCGAATCAGATAAAAGTTATAAAGCCCGACGGGTTAGTTGAATATATCAACGCCGATTCTATATCTGGAAAAAACTATTTCCGGTATATGAATACAAATTTAACGGGGACTTTCAGTTTTTACTCCGGCAACAGACTACTTGATCATTTCGCGGTTAATCATGATCCGATGGAATCAATTTCCGAATATTCTTCTGTATCCGATCTTAATGATTTTCTTAGAAAGACAGGATATGATTACGGCACAACATCGCTTAACGAAAAGGGTAATATTATTGAACAGGTTAACGGCGCGAGATTCGGAGACGAATTGTGGCAATATTTTATAATTGCTGCCTTGCTTTTAGCGCTTCTCGAAATGTTTGTAGCAAGAAGTACGAAAAAAGAAATGGGTACATTGAATTAATTTTTTTACGTTAATTTTACAGAACATTAATTCCGGTAGTGAATGAAACCGACTATTATAGAATTAAAGAACCGGCCGAAAGAAAGAGCGGTACTTATTGCTCTTTCTACAGGAAACTTTTCAAGAGATCAGGCAGAAGAACATCTTGAAGAGCTTGAACTTCTTACCGATACAGCCGGTGCAGAAACTGTATTTAAAATATTGCAGGAAAGAAACAACCCAGATCCGGCATTTTTTATAGGCAAAGGAAAAGCTGAAGAGATTGCGCAGCTTATTGAACTGAACAATATTCAGCTTGCCATTTTTGATGATGACCTAAATCCGACACAGGTACGCAACCTTGAGAAATTATTTGAGCGTAAAGTGCTCGACCGGAGCGGACTGATACTTGATATATTCGCCTCACACGCAAAGACACGGGAATCCAAGACTCAGGTGGAGCTTGCCCAGCTGCAGTACATGCTTCCGCGGCTTACAAGAGCATGGACCCACCTTTCCAAACAGTACGGCGGTATCGGAACTAAAGGTCCGGGCGAAACTCAGATTGAAACCGACAGACGAATGATTAGAACACGTATTAGCAAACTGAAAGAGAATCTTAAAAAGATAGAAGCACAGCAGATTACCAAGAGCGCTTCGCGTAAAAATCTTATCAATGCCACTCTCGTTGGTTATACGAATGCCGGAAAGTCCACTTTGCTTAACCGGCTTACAAACGCCGGCGTTCTTGCGGAGGATAAACTTTTTGCGACGCTAGATTCCACGACAAGAGTTTTTGAGGTTGAGAAGAATAAAAAAATCCTTCTCAGCGATACCGTTGGATTCATACGAAAGCTGCCGCATAACCTGGTTGCGTCTTTTAAAAGCACTTTAAATGTGGTAAAAGATGCGGATCTGATCCTGCATATAATAGATGCTTCGCATGAGTTTTATGAAGATCACATTAGAGTAGTTGAAGAAACTCTTAAAGAGCTTAAGAGTGATAATAAACCGCAGCTTAAGATCTTTAACAAAATTGATCTGTTTAAAGAGAGGCATAAGCTCGAATTATTAGCCGCCCATCACCCGGGCTCGCTGTTTATTTCTGCCGAACGTGGAATCGGGATCGGGAAACTCACGGAATCTTTGATCAACCTTTATGAAAAGAATTTTGTAACACATAAAATAAGAATCAATCAAAAGGATCCGGCAATTATTTCGCGGATTTACAATCTTGCGGAGGTTATTAACGCCGAGTATGACGAAGAATATGTTTTGATAAATTATCGTGCCGGTGCTGAAAACCATAACATAATTAAGAAATTAATAGAGAACAAAAAAGGAGTCCGAAATGAAAAGTAAATTATTTATTCTTTTAGCCGCTCTTGTCTTCTCATTTTCAAGTTCAATTACCGCACAGGTTCAGGGTGGCACTTTCTTTGTCGATAAGTCCACAAAGAATTTTAACCTGAATGCCAATGAAGGTAAACGCGAAACTGTAATTGAAATAAATTTTGAAAAACCTTACCAGGAAAAGCCGACTGTTCTAGTTTCGCTAAGTCTCATCGATTTACAGGGGGATAAATTCGAAGTTGAAGCTAATTCAAAAGTTAATCAGACACTCGAATCCCGGGGATTAAAAATTGCGGTTGAAGCAACCGGTATATCACGCGACGGATTTGTATTGAAAGTCGTGGTGTGGGGAAATACAAAAGTAAATGCCGCCGGCGGAACCTGGATAGCATTTAAGTAATTTTTTGAATGGTATAAACCCATAATCGAGTTAGCAAACAGAGCAATATACGGGTAATATAATAGCAGGTTCGGTAACTTTAAAAAACCGGATTTAAATATTTTTAAAGCGGTTCTTCTGATTTGCAGCAACACTAATACAAAGGAATGATTTGAATGAAACTGATAATTGATGGTAAATCGCTATCCCTGGAAAAAATAGAATTCTTCCTTAATGAAAATCCGACAGTTGAATTATCACCCGGATCCAGGGTGAAAGTGCAAAAGGCACGAAAGCTTATTGATGAATGGATTGAGAGCAATAAAACAATTTACGGCGTAACGACAGGTTTTGGAGGATTCTCAAGCATTCGAATTCCGAAGAAAGATATTGAACAGCTCCAGGAAAATTTGATCGTAAGTCATGCGGCCGGGGTCGGCGAAAATCTGCCTCTGTTCATTGTAAAGCTGATGATGCTTTTACGCGCAAACGCACTTGCAAGCGGTTACTCGGGAATACGACTTGATACTCTCCAGCTTCTTATTGATATGATGAATAACAACATCATTCCTGTAATCCCCTCCCAGGGATCGGTTGGCGCAAGCGGAGATTTAGCACCTTTGTCTCATCTCGTTCTGGCAATGATCGGTAAAGGAAAGGTACAGCTGATTGGTGATGTTACTAATCCGGAAGAAGCAAATTCAAAAATAGTTTCTGCAAAATCCGCATTAAAAAAATCAGGACTTAATCCGGTACGCCTCATGGCCAAGGAAGGTCTGGCTCTTATCAACGGCACTCAGATGATGACAGCATACGGTGCATTCATCTGCATAGAAGCAAAAAAGTTAACCAAATTGGCAGATATTGCCGGAGCTCTGTCGCATGAAGCTTTGCGTTCCACAGACCGTGCGTTCGATAAACGTGTACATTCTCTAAGACCTTATCCGGGTCAATTAGCATCCGCCCGTAATATTCTTGAATTGATTAATAAGAGTGAGATTCGCGCTTCTCATTTACAGGACGATCCGCGCGTACAGGACTCCTATTCAATACGCTGCATTCCGCAGGTTCACGGTGCATCCAGGGATGCAATTGATTATATCTGTTCACGAATCGAAATTGAACTCAATTCGGTTAACGATAATCCGATTATTTTCCCTGAGGATAAAGATTATATAAGCGGAGGAAACTTCCATGGCCAGCCGCTGGCTCTTCCTCTTGATTTTATGGCTATCGCGCTTTCAGAGTTGGCCGACATCTCTGAAAGAAGAATCGACCGGCTTACCAACGGTACATCCGAAAAACTGCCGAAGTTTCTTGCGAAGGAAGGGGGACTTAATTCCGGTTATATGATCGCACAGTATACTGCCGCAGCTCTTGTATCGGAGAACAAGGTTTTATCGCATCCTGCGAGTGTCGATTCAATTCCAACTTCTGCCGGGAAGGAGGATCTCAATTCGATGGGCTCCATTTCAGCACGGAAATGTTTTCAAATTCTTAGAAATGTTCAAAACGTAATTGCAATTGAAATGCTTCTCGCATCACAAGGTATCGATTTCTTAAAACCGTTGAAGTGCGGAATTGGAACAGGAGCCGCATACAACACAATAAGAAAAGAGATTCCGACACTTAAGAGAGATAGAATTCTAAAAAACGATCTCGATAAAATAATAGCTTTATTACAAAGCGGAACGATTCAGAAAAGTGTTGAGAGGGTTGTTGTTCTGAAATAAACTATCACTGCTTATTTTTTTCTGTTCTATCGGATTTATTTTTATAAATACTCTCTTTTCCGAGCCGTTCCCTCCGGTCAATCCACTTATCCAGTTTGCTGATCAATAAACCGAACAACGCCAACCCGGCCAGGAGTAAAACGGTTACCAGTATAAATACGATTGTATAAAGACTCATATTAACAATTCATCTAATTTATTTTTCTGACTCAATTCCTCACAAGAAAATTATTATAATTATCTTAAAGAGTAAACCTTTCTGAAGCAATCAAATTACTTATGCATTTTCTTGTCAAATTCTTAAGTTGTCTTTACAAAATATCAACCATTGGAGAAAATCATGTCTATTATCCTCAACGGTTCAAATCTTACAATTGAAAAACTTACGGCAATTGCACGTTACAACGAGAAAGTTGAATTAGCTCCCGACGCACTTGAGAGAATCAAAACATGCAGAGCAATGCTCGAAGAAAAAGTTAAAGCCCGTGAAATTATGTATGGCGTTAATACTGGAATTGGTGAGTTCTCGGAAGTTGTATTGAATGACGACCAGGTAAAAGAATTTCAGAAATATCTGATCTATAATCACGCAGCCGGAATCGGCGATCCGGCTCCTGTTGAATACGTCCGTGGCGCAATGGCCGGACGTATTAATGTCCACGCGCACGGGATGAGCGGCATCCGTCCGGAAATTACTATTACGCTGGTTGAGATGTTAAACAAAGGTGTTACTCCGGTTGTCTGCCAGAAAGGATCTGTGGGTGCATGCGGCGATCTTGCACCTATGAGCCAGGTCGCTCTCCTTATGATGGGCGAAGGTGAAGCATATTTTAATGGAGAACGTCTCCCGGGTAAGACGGCTTTTGAAAAAGCCGGGATTAAAATACCGGGACTTCAAGCCCGCGACGGACTGGGCACAATCAACGGTTCCAATTTGCTTACGGCAATGAGCGCAATTCACCTTTACGATATTAACCGCTGGTTAAAGCAGGCGGAGATTGCATGTGCCATGACACTCGAAGCACTCTTTGCAAACTTAAAACCTTATGACACCAGACTTCATCAGGTCCGTGGTTTTACGGGAGCTGTCCGCAGCGCTAAATCAATATTGAAATCGATTATGGGAAGCGATCTTCAAACCGGAAAACTTAAAACCAAGGTTCAGGATGCCTACTCGATGCGTTCAAGCCCTCAGGTTATCGGCGCAGCCCATGATGCCGTACGCTGGGCAAAGGAGCAGGTTGAAATTGAATTGAACGGAGTTGGCGATAATCCGATTTTCATGCCGGAGTACAAGATCACTCTTACTGGTGCTAATTTTCAGGGAACACCGGTTTCACTCCCGATGGATATGATAGGCGCCGCTGTAACTATGGTGAGTGTCTTATCGGAAAGAAGATTAAACAGGCTTCTTAATCCGGCTCTCAGTATCGGCCTTCCTGAATTTTTAACAAGGGGGGCTGGTATGTTCTCAGGATTGATGCTGAGTCAGTATACAGCGGATACTTTGATCGCAGAGCAGAGAATTCTTTCGATGCCCGCGTCAATTCAATCCATACCTGCGGCGGCAGACCAGGAGGATTTTGTTTCAATGGGAATGAATACGGCGATAAAGAATGCACAAATATTAGATAACGCTTACGGAGTTTTAGGAATTGAGTTCATAGCCGCTGCACAGGCACTCGATTTCAGAAATTTCACCAACGGAAAAGGCGTAACAAAAGCGAGGGAAGTTGTTAGAAAACATGTAGCGCATCTTGATGTTGACAGGCCTTTGTATCCGGATCATACAAGAATGAAAGAAGTAGTTAAGAGCTGTGAAATTTTAGAGGAAGTAGAAAAAGAGATCGGTTCGCTTGAATAGAAAATCAGAATTATAAATGGGCTTGAACAATCAAGCCCGTTTTTTTAGTTCTTATCCACATCAAATTCTTTTTCGATTGAAACATTTTCCTGCGAAAAATCATCTGTCAGATTAAAGATAATTTTGTATTTACCGGGTGGATATGAAGAATCGAACTGAATCTGAATTTCAACAGGAAGGTCCGCAAATTTTTCTTTGGATTTCTGATCAATCAATCCTTCCGAGATTCCCTCCAGACGTTTTCCCTCTGCTGTTACAAGATCAATAGTATACGAGAGTTTAACCGAATATTCGCCGCCGGATTCATTCTGGGTGAATCCTTTTACCCTGCAGGAGGCATTTAATTCCCAGCCATCCTCCATAGAATAAGTAAATGCTTCGGGTGAAAAAAGCTCCAGTTTTTCCTCTTTGCCCGAGCAGGCCGCAAAGATCAGAATTATTAAAAGGGCCGGAATTATCCGACCCGTACCTGAAATCATAAAATTACTTCTCATTATTCAATTAATTATTTTTTTTAAATTCCAGCATAAATGCAGCAAGATCTTCAACGCCCTTCTTCGGGAATGCGTTATAGATCGATGCGCGGATACCGCCCACGCTTCTGTGTCCTTTTAATCCTTCAAATCCTTTCTTCTTGGCTTCATCAATAAATTTCTTTTCAAGTTCTTCATTCGGAAGTCTGTAAGTAACATTCATAAGCGAACGGTCCTCAACAGCGGTTGTTCCTTTATAATATCCGCCACTGTTATCAATAGCATTATATAGAATATTTGCTTTTTCAAGATTAAGCTTGTACATCACATCAAGTCCGCCCATATTAAGCAACCACTTGAACACGAGTCCTGCAATGTAAATTCCGAATGTTGTTGGTGTGTTATACATCGAATCGTTCTCAACATGTATCTTATAATTCATATAAGTATGAAGAGCGTCGGACGATCTTTCAAGAAGATCCTTACGGATAATAACAACCGTAACGCCGGAAGGTCCAATATTTTTCTGAGCGCCGGCATAGATCAATCCGTACTTATTAATATCAAGCATTTTATGTAGGAAATCCGATGAAGCATCGCACACCAGCGGTACATTGCCAACAACGGGTTCGGTTTTCCACTGGGTTCCATAGATAGTATTATTGGAAGTAAAGTGAACATAGGAAGCATCAGAATCGAGTTTTAATTCAGTTTGTTTCGGGATCCTTATAAAGTTTTCACTTTCGGTTGTTGCGGCAATATTAACCGCACCTACTCTCTTAGCTTCTTTAACAGATTTTTTAGCCCAGGAACCTGTTACTATATAATCGGCTTTGTTTTTTGGCGGCATCAGATTAAGCGGTACCATAGAAAATTGAAGCGTTGCACCACCCTGCAGAAACAGAATTGCGTAGTTATCGCCGATATTAAGGAGCTTCCTAAGATCAGCATCAGCCTCTTTGATTACACCATCAAATATTTTCCCGCGGTGGCTCATTTCCATTATACTCATTCCGCTTCCCTTGTAAGAATAGAGATCCTTCTGAGCTTCAAGCAATACTTCTTCTGGTAAAATAGCCGGTCCGGCACTTAGATTATAAATACGTTTTTCCATGTTTATCTCCATTTATTTTAACTCGTGTTGATCGACTAAATAACTCCAGCCGATTAACACATATATTAAATTGTGTGTATTAACAAACCATCCCGTAATTTCGGTTCAAACCAGGTTGATTTAGGAGGCATCGTTTCCCCTGCATCCGAGATCCTGATCAGATCGTCAACAGATACCGGATACATAGAGAAAGCTACAGCCGCTTTTCCCGTATCAACCAGTTTCACCAATTCCTCAGTACCTCTGATACCGCCTATGAAATCGATCCGGTTATCCGTACGCGGATCTTCAATTCCAAGTACCGGATGAAGAAGATAATTCTGCAAAATGCTTACATCGAGATTATCACCCACCGACACAGCGTGTTTAACATTCTGATTCGGTTTCAACAGATACCATTGCTTATCAATGTACATCACTACCGATTTTGCAGAAGGCGGATCAGGAGATTCCACGGGCTCAACTGAAAAATTGGATTTTACTTTGTCAAGAAACTGATTAGTATCCATACCTTTAAGATCGTGAACTACTCTATTATACGGCATAATACGGAGCTGTTCTGCCGGGAAAAGAACCGCGAGGAAAAAATTGTACTCCTCGGTTCCATTATGATCAGGATTCTGATCCTTCTTAGCTTTTTGTGTTCTGCTCGCACTTGCCGCACGGTGATGGCCATCGGCAATGTAGAGATTTTTCACTGCAGCAATCTCCTTTACAATAGTATTAACTGAATCCTGATTCAAAACCCAAACCTGATGTTTGATTCCATCGGGGGCAGTAAAATCATAGATCGGAAAAGTTTTACTCATCGAATCGGTAATAATTTTATTAACTGCATCAATTCCTTTGTAAGTCAAAAAAACCGGGCCGGTCTGCGCGCCTGTAGTAATGATGTGATTAGTTCTGTCATCCTCTTTTACTTTACGGGTCTTCTCATGTTTTTTAATAACATCATTATTGTAATCCTCAACGGAAAATGTTGCGGCAATTCCGATTTGGGAATTGGTTCCCATCGTAAGTTTATAGATATAAAGGTTTGGTATTTCGTCCTGAATCAACGGGGCTTCAACTCTTAAGCGTTCAAAGTTCTCTTTGGCTTTCAAGTAAACTTCTTTAGAATAGACATTAACATCAGGACTCATTTCAATTTCAGCGCGGGTAACGCGCAGAAGACTTAAAGGGTTTCCTTTCGCCTGTGCAGCCGCTTCTTCTTTGTTAACTACATCATAAGGAACGCTTGCTACCAGATGAGCAACTTTTTCATGAGGTCTAACTGCTTTAAAGGGGTGAATTACTGCCATGATTTCTCCAAAAATGGTAAAATTTGTGTTGTCAAATTAGCATTAATAGGCAAGATTGTAAACCGGAATTGAACCGGGCATGACAGACTTTGAATGAAAAAACCTCTGCACCCGGTTCTAAAGGTGCAGAGGCTGATTTAATGCTATTCTATCATAGAGATCATTATGCCGATTTCTTCAACCATTTCATCTGTATTTCCGCCAAAACCAACGCTTTTAAAGCGGATATTTCCCTTTCCATCGATAATGAATTTTGTAGGAATACCTGAAACTTTAAAGGCGGATACGACTTCATTTTTATCGTCCATCAGGACATGAAACGGGTAATTATTTTTCGTTATAAAATCGCCGGCATTCTTCACCTTATCTTCAACGTTTTCCCATGTATTAAGGAAAAGGAATTTGGCCTTCCCTGTCGATTCATATTTTTCAACGGCCAGTTTCATACCGGGGAATGAAGCCAGGCAAGGACCGCACCATGTTGCCCAGAAATCAACAATAACCACCTTACCTTTAAAATCGGCGAGGGAAACTTTTTTACCGTTAAGATCAACAAGCGAAAATTGAGGAGCTGGTTCATCTATCAGTTCTTTTTTAAGTTTTGCAATAATTTTTTCTTTTGCAGCATCTTCAAATTTCTGATAATAACCTGCAAATCCGTTTTCGGAACCTCCTGTTTGAACAAATGCGGTTTTAAGGAAATCTATCATCGCAGGAGTGCTGAATCCGTTTGAAATATATTTTTCGATTTCGGTTTTTGCTTTTTGATAGTTCTTAGATTCAACCAACAACCTTGAATAGTTCTCATTTAATTCCGGATTTTCAAAGCCGGATAATTCTGCGGCTTCTTCAAGAGATTTCAGGGCTTCCTCTTTTTTGCCGAGTTTATCCTGAATCATACCGTAAGTATCGAGTATCATTCCGAGTGAATTCTTGCCGTATTTTTCCCATTCTTTTGCGGTATAATAAACCGGTTTCGGCTGAGCCGGTTTTACTAACTGCTCTCTTCCGATTTTAACTCCTTTGCCGGCTATTTCCAGGGCAAGATTGAGATCAGCATTTTTTTCGAACATCGACCATGCTAATGAATTGTATTGAGAAGCGGTTGCGTCTGTAAATTTATCACCCAGAAAACTTTTAGCTTCGGAATACTTACCGGTCTGAATATAATTACGCAGAATCTCAGAGTAGATATTCATCTTATAAACAGAATTTGGATATTCATTTAGGAATTCGTTAAAGGATTTCATTTTCTGATCTGTATCTTTAATCTGTCTGAGAGTTAAAAATTTCTGCATCTGGGCATAATTCCCATTGGGAAATTTCTCGCCAATAACCGCTTTATATTTTGCGGATTCTTCGGTTTCCTTCAGCCTGTCGAACCAGCTAATAAGAAGGCTCAGATCGCCTTCCGTAAGATTCTCTTTCCCGGCAAAAGATTTCAGCTCGGTAAGAATCATTTCTTTTCCCTTCTCTTTTTCAACACTGTTAACAGAAGCCAGGTAATTGCTTAAAAAATCTTTCTTCCGATCCGGATTCACAGAAAATTCTTTAGTAAAGAATTTATACGCGGTTTCCTGATCTGTATCCAGATCCAGAATCGAGAGCCAGGAGCCGAATGCCGCGCCCAATCCTGCATATGTGCCTGGTAACTCCTTGCCGTCCTTACCAAATAAATGAATCACGTAACCATTCTTATTATTTGTGTCCTTGTTTTCATCCCCTTCAAAGATGATAAAGACGCCGTACGAAGTATCGCTCACTGCGAACTGAGCCTCCCAGTTTACTCCGTTCTTTTTCATAATTATTTCTTCTTTACCGTCAATAAATTTTCCATATGGGCAGGCAATCATTATGATCGATTTGGAATCTTTTAATGGGGTATTCTCCGGATTATAAGTAACGGTTATTTTTCCGCCCGGAACCGGTTTAACCGGTTTTACCGAAAACTGATTACCGGCATACAATTGCGAAATAGTGAAAGTAAGTGTTATCAACAGAACTAATAATGCTCTCTTTTTCATTTAATTTTCCCGTTTGTTTATTCAATGCGGGGCTAAAATAGAGATAGTTAAAATAAAAATGAAGTGATTTTTTCAGCCGGCTAAACCAGAGCCGGGATTACTTCTCGAAACCTTAAAAATGTGTTGAAAACAGCTTTGATTCTCCTATTAATATTTTACTGATTCTATGGAATTTATTAGGAAGAACCCATGTTTAGTATTAATAAATAAGAACTTTATGCAGACCGAGATAAAATATTTTACCCCCGAAGAAGCTAACAGAACACTCCCCTTAGTAAAAAGGATTGTCATCGATATTTTGAATGACGCTTCCTTAATAAGAAGCATCTCTTCTTCGCTTGCCTCGAATTTCGAAAACGATCCTGAAATAATCAGGTTAACCGGGAATATTAAAGGCTACCTAAGCGAACTTGAGGAGATCGGCTGTTTCTTTAAGGATTGGAATTTCCAGCTCGGCCTTGTAGACTTCCCGGCGATAATAAACGGCGAGGAAGTATTGCTCTGCTGGCGGAGCGATGAGGACAAAATTGAATATTATCACGGTGTGAACGAGGGATATACAGGAAGAAAACTAATAGGTGCACTTCCGAAATAAAAAAGCTCTGCCTTAATATTAAAACAGAGCTGTTAAATTTAGTGTGGAGTTATTAATTCTTTTTTTCTTCAATCCGGTATGTGTGAGTAATCTCGACGGATTTCTGAAGCATAGCAGTAACGCTGCAGTATGTTTTCAGGGATAATTCAATAGCTCGTTCTACAGCCTCTTTAGGAATCTCCCTTCCGTAAAAAACATATTCGAGATTAATTTTAGTAAATACCTGAGGGTGTGTCTCCTGAACATCGGCGGTAATATTCATTTCAAAACCATCGTAATCAATTTTCTTCTTTTTAAGTATTACAGCAACATCACTGCCTGTACATCCGGCCAATGAAAGCAGGATCAATTCTTTAGGTCTTATTGCTGCGCTGCTTCCGCCAAATTCCTCCGGTCCGTCCATTACAACCCAGTTATTGGAGTCCGTCTTTCCTGCAAATGTAATCCCCTGGACCTGCTTTACAAACGCTTTTTTTGTAGCCATTTATTTTCTCCGTTTCAAATTTTTTTATAACCATATGATGAAAAATAGCTCGTCCGGATTCAATTATTTTCAAACGCCTATATCCTCATTCCACAATTCGGGATTTGTCCGAATAAAATCCTCCATCAGCTTAATGCACTCCCGGTCGTTCACAATTTCAAGTTCTACACCGCAGGATCTGACATAATCTTCCGGGCCCTTAAATGTTTTGTTTTCACCGATAACAATTTTGGGGATTTTATAAAGCAGAGCCGCGCCGCTGCACATATCGCATGGTGAAAGAGTTGAATAGAGTACCGCTCTCTGATAATCTATTGACGTTAAACGTCCGGCATTCTCCAGGCAATCCATTTCCGCATGAAGAATTGCGCTCCCTTTTTGAACGCGCCTGTTATGTCCGCGTCCAACAATCTCTCCGTCAATGACTAGAACGGAGCCGATCGGAATACCCCCCTCGCTTAATCCTTTTCTCGCTTCTTCGATTGCCGCATCTAAAAATTTGTCTTTCATATTGTTTCCTTCATATTTAGTATGGATAAAAAATGTAAAAAAGTATTGAGAAGAAAAAGAAGACCCACATTCCGGATGAAACAGATTTAATTCTTCCTGCTACAAGCATTGTTAACGGATAAATTACGAATCCTGCCGTCATCCCAATCCCCAGATTATATGTAAAACTCATCAGCGTCATCGTCACAAATACCGGAATGGTTTCTGCGAGATCGTCGAATTTCAGATTTGAGACCGGACCGATCATAAGAAGCCCCACAATTATGAGAGCAGAGCCGTAGGCATAAGCGGGTATTGCGGCAAAGAGAGGAGCGAAAAAGAGAGCAGTTAAAAAGAGAAATGCGGTAACAACCGCGGTTAATCCGGATTTTCCGCCTGCTTCAATACCGGTAGCAGATTCGATATACGAGCCGGTTGTTGTTGTGCCGAGGAGCGCCCCCGCCACAGTAGCAAGCGCGTCGCTCAGCATCGGTTTTTCAATTTCCGGAAGATTTCCGTTTTCATCCAGCATCTTCGCTTTGTAGCCGAGGCCAAGCAATGTTCCCATAGTATCTACAAAGTCCATTACAAAAACTACCAGCACTACTGATATAAATCCCCATGTAAATACACCTGCTATGTCGAGCTTAAAAAGTACCGGACTTATATCCGGGGGCATACTTATGATTTGTTCCGGCAGAGGAGTAATCTTAAAAATGAATCCGATAACTGCTGTTACGATAATACCGATAAGTATTGCGCCATTTACCTTTTTTATCATCAGTATACCGATCAGTAGAAAGGAAAATATTCCCAGAAGTACAGCCGGGTCTTTAAAATTTCCGACATGTACCGGAGCTCCCGGGACTCCGATTTTTACTATTCCTGTTTCATTCAATCCAATAAATGTTAAAAACAATCCGATACCCGCGGCAAATGCAATTTTCAAACTTTCCGGAATCGAGTTTGCCAGCCAGCTTCTAACCTTAAGCAGAGTAAGAAGCGTAAAGAGCAGGCCGCCTATAAAAATAGCGCCGAGAGCCGTCTGCCAGCTGTATCCGAGAACATTAACAACCGTATAAGCAATAAATGCATTCTCGCCCATATAAGGAGCGATTGCGAAGGGGCGCTTGGCATAGACTCCCATAATAAGAGTACCGAAGAAAGCGCTCATAATTGTTGCAACCATAGAAGCTCCGAAAGGCATTCCGGCTGCTTCCAGAATTTTAGGATTCACAATTATTATATAAGCCATTGTTATAAATGTAGTAGCGCCTCCAATAATCTCCTGTTTAACGGAAGTGCCCAACCGGTCCAGTTCAAAAAACTTATTAATCATGGCCGCCTCTTTATAAGTTAACCGAATTATTCTGCTGCAATAAAATTTGTTTAATGAAATCTATTTTCTAAAAAGGTAAAGTACCAGCGAAATGATAATACTAATTATAATTGATGAAGCGAGAGGAAAGTAAAACACGAAATTCCTGCCCTCTATTTTAATATCGCCGGGCAGCTTACCGAGCAGCGGAATCCGATCCCAGAAACTCACAATCAATCCGGCTATCACAAGTACAATTCCGGTAATAATCAGAAACTTTCCGGCCGAATGGAATTCATTCATAACAAAAAGTGTTTTTAATAAATATAAAATAATTGAAATGAAGTTGCATAATTAAGTTTTTATATTTTATATGAGTATATATCAATTAATACCACGGAAAGAAAAGAAATGAACATTAAACAGCCAAGCAAACACATTGATATAATCGGATTTCCAATGGATCTTGGGGCGGATCACAGAGGAGTTGATATGGGTCCATCGGCACTCAGAATCGCCGGCATTGAACCGAAACTTGAAAATCTCGGTTATTCCGTTTCGGATCTGGGTGATATTGTAATCCAGAACCAGGAGAGGCAGAAAGTAAAAAATCCGAATCTTAAATATCTCGACGAAATTGTAAAGCGGACTGAATCTCTAGCCCGCAAGGTTGAAAAATCTCTTTCCGCCGGTCATTTTCCACTTTGCCTCGGCGGTGATCATTCAATGGCTATCGGATCGGTCTCGGGTATTTCTTCCTACTGCAAAACAAATAAGATTGAACTTGGAATGATCTGGATTGACGCCCATGCGGACTTAAACACGGAAGAGACGACTCCCTCCGGAAACATTCACGGAATGAGCGTAGCTTCTCTTCTCGGTTACGGAAATTCAAGGCTTACCAACCTTTATGGTTTTTCCCCCAAGCTAAAACCGGAAAATGTTGTAATGATCGGCCTCAGAAGCGTAGACCCCGGGGAACGGGAATTGATAAAAAAAATAAATCTGAAATCTTTTACAATGACTGAAATCGACCGGAAAGGAATCGGATTTATTATTGATAAAAGTCTCAAGGACCTTAAATCGAGAGTGGGCCATATACATGTAAGTTTTGATGTAGACAGCATCGATCCTTCAATCGCACCGGGAGTAGGAACACCCGTTAGCGGCGGATTAAATTACAGGGAAGCACATCTGCTAATGGAAACAATCGCGGAATGCGGATGTATGTCTTCTCTCGAAGTTGCCGAGGTTAATCCGATTCTTGATAATAAAAACAGAAGCGCGGAAATTACTGCCGAGCTTATTGCCTCGGGCCTTGGGCAGAGGATTTTGTAAATCCGGTATTGCTCCAAGTATTGTTACCATCGGCTTTAATTTTTATATTCAAATCGAAAATCTAAACTATTGAGAACCGGAAATTGAAACTGAAGCCATTAATACCGAAATCGGAGGTTAGAAAAATTGTTGCTGCCAGGAGGAACGAATTCCCGGCGGAAGATCTGAAGAATAAAACGAAGATGATTTTCGACCGCTTTATTGCTACAGACGATTTTGTTAATGCTTTGCGGATCCATACTTATATATCTACGCGTCCGGGTGAAATCGATACACGCGAGTTAGTTAATCATATGGACCGGTGCGGCAAACAGATTGTTATTCCAAAACTTCATAAAAAGAACGGTTACTTTCAGCGCGCCAACTTTATAAACTGGGATCATATGGTAAAAAACAGCGACGGGTACCTGGAACCTGCCGTCGGTCTGGATGATGATTTGAGCGATATCGATCTTGTAATAGTTCCAACGGTCGCAGTATCGGTTCTGGGTCAGCGCGTTGGCTACGGCGGAGGATTTTACGACCGGTTATTAAAAAATACGTTTGCAAAGAAAATTGTCCTGGCCTTCGAATTCCAGGTTTTCGAATACATTGAGTCAACCGTTCACGATATTAGAATCGATAAAATAATTACAGAGCTGAGAATTATAAATACACGGCAGCCGATCGACAGAACATCTGAATTGCTATAGCCGCATAAATGCAAGAAGAAAACTTTCCCGACATATTTAACGAGCGATACGATTCCGGACATCCTCCGGAATCTTATAATAAAAAACTTGAGCGTTCGAACACCGATTATATAATAACCGGAACATCGGCCGGAATAGCCAAATACTTTAATACCGAACCTGCGGTAATAAGGATCTTTTTTATTCTCTCCGTACTTCTTGGTTTCTGGAGTATTGCTGCATATCTGATTGCTTCCTACTTAATACCTAAAGAAAAAGAGTCCCGGGAATTGACTTCAGAAGAGAAACATCATATGAAGAGAACAAATTTCAGGACTGTATTAAGCGGTGTAATGATCTACACCGGAATATATTCCGGTTTTTCATCAATCGGTTTTTATTCGCCGTGGGGATTCTGGATTTTTAACTACAGCTATATTCTGCCGTTCATAGCAATAGGGTTTGGTGTTTTTCTTCTCTTTAAATACGACAGGGATGAAATTGAGCTCTCTACTCCGCCTGCAATCAAATTCTACCGTTCGAGAACGAATAAGATTTTTTTCGGAGTGTGCGGTGGGCTTGGCAAGTATCTGAACAACACCGATTCTACTTCGATACGGATTATTATTGTAATTGCTTCAATGCTCACCCTCGGACTTTTAATCCCGGCCTACATCTTAATTGTCCTTCTTTCAAATTATGAGGATGCCGGGGAAATATGATCAGCTATAAAAAAATATCGGGATTGGTTTTAATTTTATCTGGTATAGCCCTCCTTCTTCAGAGCATTAAAGTTCTTGAGGATGATATGAGCCTGACTATGGGAGCTGCGTTACTGTTGCAGGGATTGGCTTCTGTTCATCTTTCATTGAAAACGAACAGAAGGGATTTTCTTTTCCTTTTCACGGTGGTTTTTCTGATCGGAATTATTTTGATTACAAGCTCCTATTTCGAAATTATCGAATCGCGCGGACTTGTTTTTTCTTCAATACTTTTCATAACGGGATCCGGGTTGTTAATTCTGTTCATCGACAATCCCGTGGAAAAGAAATTTTTATACTCAGGGGTAACCTTAGTATTAACCGGAATTGCGTCTGTAACATTCCTGATGGAATTTGGGATTGCCGGATTAGCAAATAAACTGGGTAATGCCGCTGAAGATTTCTGGCCTGTTATTCTAACATTATCGGGATTAGTCCTGTTTCTTAACAGGAACAGGTAGCCTCTTAAAAACTATCTCCTCGGGTTTATGGAACCTTCAAGATAACTTTCAATTGAAGGTGTGGGAGAGCCGGTATTCGATTCGATTGTAATTTTTATTTTATCTATCTGCTCCTTAGGCAAAAACGGGAAGGCAGAGAGTCTTAAATATTCGTTCTGATTCGGAGTGTAAACACCTATAGAGTAAGACTGATTTTTACTAACCACCCAAACCTGGTAACCCTGATTAGGTTGAAGCGGTTTAACATTCTTAAACTGTATCAATCCTTCTTTCTGATCGAATGCGAGGAGTAAACGCGCGGAACCTTTTTCCGTAATCTCTAGCGGATTAAGATTAATCACAGTTACATCTTTATTGTTGAAAAACTCAATAAGAGAAATATAATTGCTTATAAAATTATTGGAAGTAGAAAGTTCGCTTCGCAGCGAAGTAACCTCCCTGTCAAGATCTTCAATTTTGTTGTTCAGCTCACTAACAGATGAATATGTATAATAACCGAGTATCGTAAATAAAA
Organism: uncultured Melioribacter sp.; assembly: GCA_964532065.1. GTDB lineage: Bacteria > Bacteroidota > Ignavibacteria > Ignavibacteriales > Melioribacteraceae > DSXH01. Next base: position 2,996 of record CAZHHG010000003.1, on the reverse strand, counting down.
GCAGAACCAGAATTATCGCTAGCCAGCCGGATAAACTGCCGGAAGACCTCTCTTCACTCTGAGAAGGTTGCACCGTTGAAGGAGACTGATTATTAAACAATGCCTGAGGATTTTCCGGGAGAACGCTTCCTACCTTAGTAAAATGAGAAGTTTTTACTTTATCAAGCTCTGCCGTAAGGTTTTCAATTTTTGTAAAGCTCGTTTTTTTCTCCCCCTTGCCGAACGATAATGTATTTTTCTTTTCACTTCTAGTTTCAGAAAGAAATGTCTTGCCGGCAATTGTTTTTGCTGCTGTAATGGTTCCCGCCCCGCCAAAGGTTTGAACAGTCTTTTTCCTTTCCTCTCTTATACGAGTCTTAATCTCATCCTGCATGCTTATCAGTTTCTTGGCAATATTATCTTTAATTGCCGGGTCCGGATTTTCAATATCCAGGATTACTGGAACCATCGAAACAATATTCTGAAGGTCGCCTAGTTCGCTTTCAGGTAATTCACCGCCCGCGGAAAAATAATCCTTGAATTGAACAAAGTTATCTTTATCCATACATCCGGCAGCAAAGGCAGCTATCATTTCGCTCAATGGATTGTGAGCCATTCGATTACTCCTTCACCATAAAATCTCTAAGACTGTGTAATGCCGTCATTACTTTGCTTCTTACTGTATCGATTGGAACATTAAGTTTATCCGCTATCTCGTCTATAGTATAGCCTTCGTAATAAGCTAAATGAAGGACATATTTCTGAGTGTCGGTCAGTTTTGTAAGTGCTCTTTCAACTTTTGGTTTCAGACTTACCGCGGTATTGAAATCGAGACTGTCCATTTCTTCAGGGAAAGTGGGAAGAATAAAATAATTTTCGTAATCGTCGTCATAAAACTGAACGGTATTATTAGCAGCTCTTTCTCTTCTGAGTGAATCGACGGCCTTATTACGCGCAAGCGTAACAAGCCAGCTGAAGACCGAACCGCTTCTGAAATTGAAGTTATTCGACTTCCTCCAGATAATTACAAAAACTTCAACGAGAATCTGTTCGGCAGTAATCTGATCCGGTGAGATCTTTTTAATAACGGTATAGAGGAGGGACGAATAACGGTCGTACAGCTCTTCGAGGGCCCTCGACTCAAATCTGGCGATTTCGTGCATCAATTCTAAATCGCTTAAGTCTTTGAATTTATTCAATTCTCACCAGTTTTTATTTATTTGAAGCAATCAAAGGTATGATATGAGTGAATAAAAATCAATTTGGGGTGATTTGTTTCAATTAAAATCAGGTTCAATAAACCGGACTGCAGTTATACTTTTCAATTGAATCCTGTCAGAGTTCATTAATTATATAGATTCAACTTTTTATTATATTTGCAGCACTTTTAAGCAGAGAATGGGAAAAATGACTTCAAAAGAAATAAGAGAACAGTTTTTAAATTTCTTCAAAGATAAAGACCATAAAATAGTTGAAAGCGCGCCCGTCGTTCCCCATGGCGATCCTACTCTCCTCTTCACAAACGCCGGCATGAACCAGTTCAAGGATGTTTTTTTAGGTCATGGCAGCAGGGATTACAAGCGCGCTGTGGATACTCAGAAATGTATTCGGGTTTCAGGAAAACATAATGACCTCGAAGAAGTTGGACACGATACTTACCATCATACTTTCTTCGAAATGCTCGGTAACTGGTCTTTCGGGGATTACTATAAAAAAGAAGCTATAAGATGGGCGTGGGAACTACTGACCGTTGTCTGGAAACTTCCGAAAGAAAGAATCTGGGCCACGGTATACCGGACTGATGACGAAGCAATGGAGTTCTGGAAGAGCGAGACAGAAATAAAACATAATCACATACTCCGATTCGACGAAAAGGACAATTTCTGGGAAATGGGAGAAACAGGTCCGTGCGGCCCCTGTTCCGAGATTCACATAAACCTGAGCGATGATTACGATAATCCCAAATATGTAAATGCCGGCGACCCGAAATGCATCGAAATCTGGAACCTGGTTTTCATTCAGTATAACAGAGATGAAACCGGAAAACTTCATGAACTTCCAGCGAAGCATGTTGATACAGGAATGGGATTTGAACGTGTATGTGCAGTCCTTCAGAATAAAAGCTCCAATTATGACACCGATGTTTTTACACCGATAATCTCTGCAATCGAAAAATTATCTAATATTAATTACGACATTAAACTACCGGCGGACGATAAATCGGCAACAGGACAGACAAATGTGGCTATGCGTGTTATTGCCGATCATATAAGAACTCTAACCTTCGCCATTGGAGACGGAGCCACACCCGGTAACGAGGGGCGGGGATATGTTTTAAGAAGACTCTTAAGGCGTGCAGCCCGTTATGCTCGTAAACTTAATTTGAATGAGCCTTTCCTATATAAACTTGTTTCTGTAGTAGTAGAGAATTTTTCATCAGTATTCCCGGAAATTAAAACTAACAGATCTCAGATCGAAAAAATAATTAAGGCCGAAGAGGAAAGTTTCAACGCAACTCTCGACCGCGGAATTGAATTGTTCGATTCTCTTGCAGCTAAAATGAATTCTCAAAAGGAAAAGAAAATTTCCGGAGATGATGTATTTAAACTATATGATACTTACGGTTTCCCTGTCGACTTAACCGCAGTTATGGCGCGCGAACAGGGTTACACAATTGATGAAGCACGATTTAATGAACTGATGGAAGAACAGAGAGAACGGGCCCGTAAATCAACAAGAGAGAAACAAAACGTAACTTCTGATTCTATTGATAGAATAGATGATTTTAAGCTCTCGGCAGATCAGCCAACTATTTTCACAGGTTACGACGAACTGGAAACCGACGCCGTTATTTTGGGTCTTAAAGCAAACGGGGATCAAGCGTTTGTAATTCTCGACAGATCGCCATTTTATGTAGAGTCGGGAGGACAGGTAGACGATACGGGAAATATATTCATCGGCGATACTCACCTTCCTGTAATTGCTCTCAAAAAGATCAACAACCGGGTGATTCATGT
>CAZHHG010000002.1:65721-128467 GCA_964532065.1 uncultured Melioribacter sp. | reverse complement strand
AGATAATTCCGCAAAGATCAAACTGGAAACCGGAATGAATGTTACAGCCCGGGTCGACGAAAAACGCCGGTGGGATATTATGCGGAATCATTCCGTAACACATTTTATTCACCGTGCACTGAGACAGATTCTCGGCCAGCACGTTCAGCAATCGGGTTCGTATGTGGGTCCGGATTATCTCCGTTTCGATTTTACACATTTTGAAAAAGTTAGGGAAGAGGAACTCGAAGCAATTGAATCTCTCGTTAATGAAAAACTAAGGGATAATCTCCCGATGACCCATCACCGCGATACTCCTTTTGAAGAGGCAAAGAAAATGGGCGCGCTTATGTTCTTCGGCGATAAATACGGGGAGAAAGTAAATGTGGTTCAGTTTGGCGATTTCACAATGGAATTCTGCGGCGGAACACACGTTAAAAATTCCTCTCAGATCGGGTTATTAAAAATTGTATCGGAGTCTTCTATAGCAAGCGGAGTAAGAAGAATTGAAGCGGTGACCGGAGCCGGTGTTGAAAAGTATATTAAAGAACAGAAATCAAAAATTGAATCCGAACAGATTAGAATAAATGAGCTTCTTGACGAAAAGAAAAAGCTCGAAAAAGAATTAGCCGAACTTAAGCTGAAAGAGAAACTCGGAGGTATCGATTCGATTGTCAGTTCACCTGTAATTATTAAGGGAATTAACATCTATAAAGGAAAGGTTTCTGCCTCGAATATGGACGAGTTAAAATCGATGGGCGATGAATTGCGTGATAAAATGAAGAGCGGTGTTGGCCTCCTAATTTCTCAAATTGAGGAGAAAGTTGGAATTGTTGCGGTCGTTTCCGATGATTTAATTAAAGATAAAAAAATGAGCGCCGGTAATATTGTTAAAGAAGTCGCGAAGATTGTTGGGGGAAGCGGCGGCGGAAGACCTCATCTGGCAACTGCCGGGGGAAAGGATGTATCAAAAATAGATGAAGCGCTGGTGCAAATAGATATGATTATTTCAATAACATAAAAACATCCGCGGTTCATTAACCGGTACATTTATTAAATAAATAGAGCTTACCGTTTTCCGGTCTTACGTCAATTTTTCCCTTAAAACCATTTTTAATCAGTTGCTCAACAAACACTCTCATAAAAAATCCGTGTGTAACCACCAGAATTTTATCATACCGGCAACTTTCCACTTCATTTATAAATTTACTGATCCTCTGAAGCGTTTCAATACGTCTTTCCGGCTGAGAAGGATGATTCTTATACCATGCGATTCTTCCGCCAAGATGCCATACAAATGAAGGGAGTTTAATTTTTCTATTTGTGAAAGGGGTTACGGGAACTTCAACTATAAGATCGGTAAAAATTTTTTCGCCATCATAAATTTCTTCAGCAGTTTCAACTGCCCGCGGTATTGTACTGCAGTAACATTTATCCCAATCATCGGTGGAGAACTTAAGTCCGTTTTTTAATATCGGCGAGGATTCATACCTCGCCATAGCCGCAGAGAATTCTTCTGCAGAATAAATCCTCTTACCGGGATAGAAGTCGACTTTGAAATGACGTACGAGGCCTAGAATCATTCTTCGATAATTTTTTTCCGTTCCTAATATAATCTTAAAAAAAATCTTTCACTTGATGAGCTGCATTTTTTTGACAACATTAAAATTATCAGCTTTGAGCTGATAAAAATAGACACCGCTTGAAACTTTGTACTCCAGATTATTTGTTCCATCCCACTCAACGGAATGATCTCCGGCTTCAAGTTCACCATTGAATAATTTTTTAACAAGGCTTCCTTTTACATCGTAGATGTATATTTCAACCTTCCCCCGGCGTGCAATAGAAAACCTGATTTGTGTGGCAGGATTAAACGGATTAGGATAGTTCTGGTGCAGCTGATATTTGTAAACCGGCATTTCATCATTAATAGAAGTGATGTTGGCTCTGAAATCGAAATTGATTTTTGAAAAATTCCCGGCGATGTCATAAACAGTTATTTCAACCCGGTTTGTCGCAATCCTGTCTATTATATTTCCATTAGTCTGGATATAGATTCTTGAATTCCCGGGATCGAATAAATAATCTACTTCAACTTCGTTGATGAGCATCTTAGTCCGCAGCAAATCCAAACCCGATCCGAATTTATTTTCTCTTACAACAGCATAAACCTCCGGGAACGAACTCCACACCGAGCTCTGAACCGGACCGTACTCAATTATTTCAGGCGCTTCATTGTCCGAAAGGCTTGTAAGCTCGATTCCGAGTGCATATTCACCCAAACGGTTGGACCGGGCTATTACAGTGTCCTCCTTAACCTCTCCTCCAATATAAACCCAGTTTAGAAGTTCCTTATCATAATAATAGATTTTTACTTTGGATGAATCGTTCATCGAGAAATCAAATTTTGCCATATCCTCCGGATAGATAATCATTTTTATAGTAAATGGATTTGCAACAGTATCCTGCAATACCGTTTCCCCCTCCTTCTTGAATGCGGCATTCAGAATATTGCTTGTTATTACAAGATTGGACTCATAAAGAGAAACCCGGTTACTGTTTTCCGGGCCGGATAAATGATATACAAATTTTGAACGGTTGAACCTTTTGAATACCGGAGGTTGGAACGGACCCTCCTGATATAATCCGGGCAGATGAGAGGATATTGTCGAGATGATCCAGGTTCCTCCCGATGTTGCTGTGCCGACAATAGTCCCGATAGTATTGCCTGCAGTCGATGTAACATTGAGAATGAAATTTCTTCCTGCAATTACAAGTGTTTCCAGTGTATTAATAATATTAAGAAACGATTGTTTTATAAGAGGTAGTACACCGGAGAAAAGATCTCCGAGTACACCTGTAAACTCTTTACTCTTCATAACATCCGAATAATTGTTGGTATATACGAGGTAGTTTTCACCGTTCAAATATACTTTTGAATATTTTCTGGGATAGATAATTTCGTCGTAGAATTTACCGTTAATTCCAAATGAAACGCCGGCCCCGATCAGGAATGCTACGTCCAGATCAATTCCGAAATTGAGCGCATAACCGTTCCCCTGAATTTCGGAAGTAGTAATTTCAATAGGTACCGAAGTAATATTGCTGTATACGCTTTTAAAAGTCTGGATAGCATCGCTTACAATGCCCGTTCCAATCGGAACGCCGCGGTTCTTGGTAAACAGTCCGATAATAGAACTGCCCGACGAGACAATAGACTGATAGAGTTCTTTTGGAAGACCGATGGTTGTACTGTAATAAGTATTTCTGGATGCATTGAAAAGATTTAGTCCGCCTCCTCCTTTAAAAGTTAATCCGAGTCCATTAAATCCGAAAGACGGATCGAGTTTAACTTCAGCGGAAAATTCAGCTCCTGCACCTGCGTCGAACAGGCTGAAATTTCCACCCCCCAGATCAAATTTATCTTTCGACTTCAATCCGAAGTCGAGCGCTGAAAAATTAAAACTGAAGGCCTGGCTGAATTCAACGGAACCTTTGGTGTTGTCGGTCAGCGAAGGATGATCATAAAAAGTATTGAATTTAAGATTCAAAGCCGAACCGATGGATGGATTAAGAGCGTTGATTTCAACACCGGCAAATTGAGATTTGAATCCCGCACCAAGATTTCCCTCCAATCCGAGCCCCTGATAATTTTTCACAAGAGCATCGTCAAAGGTGGTTATTACACCTCCGGTTGCATTAATTGTCTCCACAATTGCAGCCAGCACAGCTCCGACACCCGGGGACAAACCGATTCCCGCAATCGCCATGGTTTCGAGCATAAATCCGGATTGTGCCATTTTAATTTTATCCTGAGATAATCCGAGTTGAGTAAATCCGAATTTCTGACCGAAGAATGTCTTAACAGTAGCTGAAGTTGTAGCAACGGTTGCTGAAGCAACTGCCAGATTTGCATTAGGAATTTGAACTTCGGCACTTACTCCCAGCTCAAGTCGCCTGTCGAGGAAAATATTATCATCCTGATCGAGCTGAATATCGAGTCCTCCGCCCGCTTCTCCTTTAACAGACAATTTAGCAGCAGAAGCAGAAACTCCAACGCCAATCGAAGCCGCAGTACCGCTTACTCCGGCACTTCCTCCGGCAAATATTGTCCATGTTCTCTGAAATGGCGACGGTATTTGTTTTACACGGATCTGAAACGGAGCCGCATTAAAAGTATAAAATGTATCGCTTACGGTTATACCGTTGCCAAGGATATACGTCATTAATGAATCGATAAAAAGAAATCCGGGAAGATCCAGCCGGAAGACACCCGGTTTTAAGAAGATCCCTTCAACATTAACAGCTCTTGTTGGCGAGGACATCAGTGCCTTAACTTTTGAATTCGAGAATACATTACTGCCATTGGAGGTTAGTTTGAAATAACAATACCCGGCACCGTTAGCAGGAACCTGTACATCTTTAATTGAGGGAGCTTTTGCAAGAGTATCTATTTGTGCGGGCACATTCAAGGCGACAACTGTAATTCTGTGAGGCACCGATATAGTTCCGTGAAAAGTGCTTAATCCGAAATCATCCGTTGCTTTTATAAAATATTCAATGTCTGTAGCGGTAACAAAAGCCTGCGGTATTATACCCGAATATGCGCTTGGCGGAGTAAGATTCATTTGTGCAAGCTGATAAGTAATCTGACCGGACTTTCTGTAATAGAGTTTAACATCGGCAACATTATTTGTATTATCAGTTACGTTAGCGTTTATATTTACCGGATTATTTCTAGTAGCTGCTTCAACAATGTTGTGCTGAATATCAGGGGCTACATTCGGAAGTATCGCCAGCTGATAAGGATTCTGAGCAGGATTCATTTTCGGATCCGATGCGGTTATATTTCCGTCCGAAGCCGTAATATAATAATCCACTCCCGGTGCTCTTACTGAAGCAACCGGAATTGTGGCAACATATTTATTGCCTGTAAGATTATTCATTGCAATGCTTGCGAAAAAATTCTGGTTGGTGGCTTTATAAAAAAGATTGACGGATTGCACGAACGGCTCAATTTCGTCTGTAACAATTACTTGTATATAAAACGATGTTCCTTCAACCCATGCCTGAGTATGGTAAGCCAGTGTTGAATCGGTTCTCTGAATTTTCGGTATCGAACCGGGATTATAATAGACTGTATCCGATGCGGTTGCAGCTTGATAATTAACCAGAACCACTACCTCTCTGTTGGAGTTATTAGCCAGAGGATCGAATGATTTATACTGCACCAGATAATTTGTTGATATGATATTCGAAATAAAGTCCAGTATCTGTGCAAAGTCCGCTCTTATATCATAAATCTCTCCGTTTGTTGCATTTGTAATAGGTGTGAATTTACTTACAAGTGTTCCGTTTGTTAATGCAAATAGTGTAATTCCGTTTTCGACGCAAGCAGTGATTGCCTCGTCAATTGTAACCGTGCCCTGTGCGGGATTTTCGTCCGTAATTATTATAAATATTTTCTGAGCACCGGGCCGGAACGCGAAGGAGGCCGCCGATTGTTTTATTGCATAGTAACCGGGTTCGGTTCCCCCTGTCGTAACATTTCTGATCCAGATATTATCTTTAAAATACGTCGGATCGGACGTTAGTATACCGTTCTCCTCTATGATAGGGCTTCCGGAATTTGCAGAGGAACCGTATCTGCAGAGACCGAGCGCATAATCGACACCGGAATTCGCCAGACTGTTAACAAAATTAATTACATTATTTGAAACCGCAGCCTGTTCGTCTCCCATGCTGCCGCTGTTATCCATTATAAAAATTATATCCGTCAATCTTGAGCTTGCACCTTCACCCGGAGGCGATACGGAGAAATTATCTGTCTGAAGTATACCGTTCTCATATACTTCAAAATTATTCTGGGTTAATGTAGGGATGCCCACATTAAATGTATCGACAGCTACATTTAAAAAGAGGAAGGGAAAATTCTGATAGTTCAGACTCGGAATTCTTACAGACAAGGGCGAAGCAAAACCCTCTCCAGATAATCCGATCTCATCCTTTTTGTTTGTGTTATAATAGATCTCAAGCATTCCGTTTTCCGCCACTCTATTAACCGGTTTAAAAGTAACGAGGAATTCTTTTGTTTTACCGGCTGACAGTGAAAAGAGGGACGCTGTTTCCAGAATACTCGCAGCAATATCCTCCGCGGGTGTAGAGGATAGTTCATCGTACTGCAGCATACTGGCGCTCACACCGAGAACAAAAGAGAATTTCCCGTTTGTTATCTTAACCGAATCAATCGTTACTGTTTTGGTGGATCTGTTCTTAATAATCAGCGACAGTGTTTTATTATTCTTCAAATCGACCTGGCCGAAGTTTAACTGCAGCGGAGTTGCAAGCAGCGGCGACACTCCGTTTCCCGTCAACGGAATGATCAACGGAGAGCTTCCCTGCTTATTAATATGAATGATAAGATTTGCGTTTACAGCTCCCTGATTCTGCGGTATGAATTTAATTTTTACTGATATTGTCTCGGCTTCCGCAACCCAATAACTTGTTGAAGTGCTTATAGTAAAAGAAGGATTGTCTGTTTCAATCTTACTTATAAAAAGATCGATAGTGCCGCGGCTTGTGATAACTTTTATAGTCTGTTCGGAATATGCACCGACAACCACATCGTTAAAATTAATGTTTGACATAAGTGTTACCGGCGTTATCGTACCGTTAAACGGAGTTGCCGCAAAAGGCTGAAAATCAATAACCCCCTCGCATTTCTGGCCTAAACCGTTCGGATTGTCGGTATGGGTCGGCCCTGACGGATCGCCCCAGAAATTATTTTCAGCGGTTATTCCCGCAGCACTGTAATTTTTTATTGCGAACGAGTTGTTATAAAAATCATTATTGAGAAGAACTGGATTGGCGTTATTCCTGGTTGTTATTGCAAATGTACATTGTGTAAAACGTGAATTACTGACCTCCGGAGAGGAATTGTCTATGTTTATAAATGCATTATTAAAAAAACAATTTGTTAACCGTGAAGTCGAATTGTATTTGACTTGAATCGACGCATCGCCGCTTGTTAATCCCGTAAAGCGGACATTGTTTGCGATTATGCTTCCTTTTAATGTTGTACTATAACCCGCGGTAATTCCGGTTGACGATGTGAAATAAACTTCCGTTTGAGATTCAATTGTCAGCGTTGAATTGTCGCGGACCGTAAGATTATTTATGTAATAGGGGGATAATGATTTGCTAAGAGTATAATTGGTTTTTAAGCTTCCCTGCAATCCGAGTCCGGGATATAGAACATTTGCATCATAAGTAATATCCGAAACATTAACTGTGCCGCCGTCTTCAAGCATTATCGGATTATTAACGCTTGCAAACTTGGTCTTAGAAACAGCTATTTCGCTGTTTTCAACGAGCAGGTAGGCATTGTCTAGATTCGAGTTGTTTATCGTACCGGAACCCGCCCCGCTTTTAAAATATATTTTTGAATCCGAAGTCAGAATTCCTTTTATGAGCGCGCCCGATATATTCAAAGTTCCTTTTGAAGAGGTGCTGGACCCTATGGTAATTGACGTGGAAGAAGTCAGCTTCGCTTCAACACCGCTTTCAATTGAGAGTGTCGCTCCGCTGTTAATGGTAAGATTGTCGATAAAAAAAGGAAATCCGTTATCGTTCAACGTATAATCCGTTGATAACGTACCTTTGAATTGAATTCCATAATTGGTATTGCTCGATTCAAAAGTCATATTGCTGTGAGTCAGTCGTCCGCCGTCTTCCAGAACAACAGGATAGACGCAATTACTAAAAATTGATGTGTTGAGTGTAACTTCACTGTTCTCTATCCAGAGATAAGTATTGTTAAATGTACAATTATTGAAAGTGCCCTGACTTGAATTTGATTTGAAATAAACTCTGGCATCACCTGCAAGCAAACCTGTAAATGTAGTACCGGTAGCATTCAGGTATCCCCGCGATGAGGCGCTTGAACCGACCGTGATATAAGATGAAGTTGTGAACCTTACTTCAACCCCGTTTTCAATAGTAAGAGTTGCCCCGTCTCTTATAGTTAGAGACCCGGTTAGATTATAAGGACTATTGGATAAGACCCAGGTAGTATTTGCGTTGATGGTGCCCTGAACGTTGGTTTGAGAAATGCCTGCCGATACAACCAAGAAAAAGATGTGAACAAAGTACAATGCCTTTGCTGACATTCTTCCCTCTTATGGCTGATTTATTAAAATAGGTTTAGCCGGATAGAAAAATAACAACTGCTAAAAAAAGATTAAAAATGAAATAAATTGAACTGCCCGAAAAAAATATGCCCGGATAATATCATAAATGGTATAAGCTCAGAAACAACTTAGTAAGATAAGAGACTAATGTAAACACTTTTTAAAATGATTTTAATTTCCGTCACGCCGTTCCGAAATTTTTCGGATAACCGGATAATTAATTATAAAATAATTTACTGTTAAGCGGCATTAACGCTTCGAGTTTATAAGTTGCTTGTCTGATTTTTTATGGGACTTATAATTCGAGGAATGAATTATTTATTAAGCGTAACTATTTTCGAAACCAGCTTAAAACTGATAGAGTTCTGCAGAATATTATATTCATTTCTCAGAGTATAACCGCCGGCCAGAAATTTCCCATGGTCATCAAAAAATCCGTCAATCGATCCTTCCAGGTCACCAATATTTGTTTTTTTCAGAGAAAAATTGAACAAAGCATGCTTGTTCAATACTGTTCCTGTAAAACTGAACGTTAATCCGTTCCAGTTACCGGTACCCGAAATCGACATTTTCCCGTCATGATAAATATATAGAATAACTGAATTTATCTCTTCCAGATTTGACTGATATTCGCCGGTGTAATTTATTTCCTTTACCGACTCAACCGGGTTTTCATAACTACAACCGGTTATAATTATGAATAGAAAGATAACAACCACCTTTTTCAAGGCTCCCCCCTTTTTTTATTTTTCAATTGAAGGCGGGGACTCTTTTTTTTCCCCGCACAATAACTCTAACTAATTATCGCTTCAACGGGGAGAAAGTTTAATTCAAAAAGAATGGAAAAAGAACAAATCAGATTTATATAACCCGGGCAGGTGAAAGATCAGGCGGGAATTATTTCAAATGAATGGATTTCTTAATTGCAGCTTATCATAAATTATTTTTATAACAACCGGAGGTATGATCATTAACCATTCCAACCGCCTGCATAAATGCATAACAAATTGTGGATCCGACAAATTTGAAACCGCGTTTCTTCAAATCCTTGCTCATCCGATCCGATGTGTCAGTTTTTGACGGTATTTCACCAACACATTTCCAATTATTTCTTACCTGTTTATAATCAACAAACTGCCAGATATAATTATCGAAAGAACCGAATGATTTTTTCACTTCAAGAAAAATTTTTGCGTTCTGAATTGCGGATTCGATCTTTAGACGATTTCTAACGATCCCCTCGTTTTTGAGAAGCTCCTTTACTTTTTTAGAATTATAACAGGATACTTTAAGTGGATCGAAATTGTCAAAAGCTTTACGGTAGTTCTCCCGCTTACGAAGAATGGTAATCCAGCTTAATCCGGCCTGTGCCCCTTCCAGAGTCAACATTTCGAACAGCTTTCTGTCATCATGCACCGGAATACCCCATTCCTCGTCGTGATATTTACAATAAAGGGGGTCGCTGCCTGCCCAGCTGCATCTTATTAAATTTTCTGAATCATTCATACCGTGCACTTGTTAAAATTATATTTAATAAATCCTTTTATATCCACGCCGATTATTCCGAACTGCAAACAATCTTACCGGTTTTATTTTATCCAGACCGATTTAATATTCACAAATTCTTTCATTCCGTAATGAGAGAGTTCTCTTCCATAGCCGGAGTTTTTAATTCCGCCGAAAGGCAAACGGGGATCAGATTTAACCATACCGTTTACAAACACAGAACCTGTTTCAATTTCTGAAGCAATCTTTTTTGCCCTGTTCCGGTCCGAAGTCCAGAGGGAGGCCCCCAGTCCAAAATCCGAATCATTGGCAATCCGTACGGCGTCATCATCATCAGCCGCCATAATAAGAGAAGCAACCGGACCGAATATTTCGTCGTCGTATGCCGGCATTCCTTTAGAGAGATTATCGAGAATAGTAGGCGCATAATAGAATCCTCTTCCGGGAAGAATTTTCCCTCCGGTAAGAAGAGAAGCTCCTTTGGCAATAGAATCTTTTACCTGTGCATCAAGTTCATACAGCAGGTCTTCGCGGGCTATCGGTCCAAGGTCCGTTGTTTCGTCCATCGGCTCGCCGACTTTAGCGCTCTCCATCGATTTTACAAATAACTCACGAAACCGGTCGTAAATTTTTTCAACCGCAATAAATCTCTTTGCGGCAATACAACTTTGACCGTTATTAATTAACCTCGCAGTAACTGCAGTCTTGGCAGCCAATTCCAGGTCGGCATCATCAAGTATAATAAACGGATCACTCCCGCCCAGCTCTAGGACCGTTTTCTTAAGTTCTTTTCCGCAGGCTTCGGCTATTTTGCGGCCGGCCGGTTCGCTCCCGGTTAGTGTTGCAGCTTTTACCAAAGGGTTTCTAATAATTTCTTTAACCGGTTCCGAACCGATTAACAGGGATTTAAAAACATTTTTCGGAAAACCTGCATTTAAAAAGATCTGTTCTATTGCCAGAGCACACATAGGCACATTTGATGAATGCTTTAATAGTCCCACATTCCCAGCCATTATAGAGGGGGCGGCAAACCTGAAAACCTGCCAGAACGGGAAATTCCAGGGCATGACTGCCAGTATTACACCTAAAGGATTGAATTCAACATAACTCTCCGAAGCATCGGTCGATATAATTTCCTTTTTAAGAATTGATTCTGCATTCTCGGCATAATAGTCGCACACCCAGGCGCATTTTTCAACTTCGGCTATCGATTGTTTAACCGGCTTGCCCATTTCCGTTGTTATGATAAAAGCATATTCGTCCCTCTTGGAGCGCATCACTTCAGCGGCGTTCTTCATCAGCTTTTTTCTTTCGGAAAATTCTACTCTGCTCCAGCTGAGAAAGGCATTGTGAGAACCATCGACCGATCTCCTTATCTCATCATTTGTAAACTCATTAAATGTTTTTTCGATTTTCCCGGTCGCCGGATTAATTGTTTGAATTGGCATCTCTATTCCCCAAATTGATTAATCAAAATCTATTCAAAATTTCAGTGCGCGTTATCTATTATCAATAAATCTGAACTGAAATTACATATTCTTACACAAAAATCCGACCGGCACTATTTGTGATTATTGATAAAAAAATCGACCGATTTAAAAGATAGAACAATTACAGTTTTTATTTGAGAAGAAGCATTTTGCGGGATTGAATAAAAGAAGGGGTTTTGATCTGATAGAAATAAAATCCGCTTGTTAATCCGTTTCCGTTAAAGTTAACCGAGTACTTACCGGGACGCTGAAAAGCATTTACAAGCTCGGCAACCTTTTCACCAATCATGTTATAGATGCTCAGAATAACATTAGATTCCTGTCTCAATGTATATTCAATTTGTGTTGAGGGATTGAAGGGATTCGGATAATTCTGATAGAGAAAATCGCCTGCAGGAATTTCCTGTCCATCGTCAACTGATGTCGTAGTCTTATAAACTAAACTGAAAGAATGTGTGTCCGATAAGCCGGCATCATCCGAATCGGAAATACGAAGTAAAACACGAAGGGTTCTGGTAAATACCGGAGACCAGTTATGTCTCCTGCTTAGAGCGGTCAGATTACTCTTAACTGTCTTCCACGAGGCACCTTCGTCGGTTGAGTAATCAATATTAATTTTTTCTAAGCCCGTGCTCTCCCAGACAATATCAATATTTCCCGGGATCTCGATACTCTCGTCTGATGAAGGTGAAACAAGAAGGAGCTGTTTTGCAGCTGCAATTAAAAATGTTGAGTTAATCCCGGCTTTAGCCAGGTCGGCCGGACTCAGAATAATTTCATTTTTTTCTTTGTCCGTAAGGGAAATACTGATAGTCCACTGTCCGGGCTCAGGATTCTTTAACTCATCATTTCCTTTATATTCAAATACGCCGGAGCCGATATTATTAAACCTGATAAACTTACCGCCGTTCTTATCGGAAGGATCGAGCATAATTTTTACTTCGTCGATCCCGCTCAGATTATCTGTTACTTTGATCTCATAATTAATAACGAAAAGATTGTTATTAGAGTTCTGCGGGCTCAAAGAATAATTGAATTTCTCGAGTTTAGGTGGTTCATTGTCTTTCGAGCTTGTAAGAATAATTGCAGATATAAAACCGGCATCTTCGAGTTCTTTCCCGGAATATGCTTTTAGGTTCCGCTCATTATCCTCAAGCTGAACTTCCAAGTAGTACTTACCTTCTTTGCTGTTCTTGAAATCGATTTTACCGTATAGTTCGGCCGCCAGACTGTTTATCTTAGTAATCTTTTCAACCCTGTTTCCGCCGTTCTCATTCGGAATAATAATTATACTTACTTCACTTATTCCGCTAAGGTCATCCGTTACAGATAATTTATAATCTATAGAAGTGTTTGAGCTGTTCAATTCAACAACTTCCGGAGAAATTGTGAATTCAACCAGAACCGGTGGTGATGAATCCTTGGTTATTAAAATCTCAACAGATGAGGGGAAACCCTTTGATGAAATAGATTCCGGATTCAAAACTGACCCGTTGCCTACAGCATCCTTAATAGTGATATTTGCTCTCCATATTCCTACAGAAGGATTATTCCCGAAATCGATACTGCCGGTAAGCGTTGCCGAGAGTGAGTTTACTTTTTTGAATGTTTCCGATTTGCTTCCGCCGTTTCCCGGTGGAAGAAATTCAACTGTTACTTCGTCTACTCCACTCAAATCATCCGTTACCTCTATTGTAAAATCTATCGAATGATCCGACGACGCGAGATCAATTACCTGCGGATTGAATGTGAATCCTTTTAACTCCGGCGGATTGTTATCCTTTGTATCTTTTATCTCTAACGATGATGAAGATCCTATCTGTTCGGATGACAGCGTCACCTGATTTCCTTCAGTATCCTTCAGAGTTATTGACGCCTTCCAGATTCCGGTTGCTGGATTATTACCGAAATCGATGCTGCCGGTAAGCGTTGCCGAAAGTGAATTTATTTTTTTGAATGTTTCCGATTTACCTCCGCCGTTTCCCGGTGGAAGAAACTCTACAGTTACTTCTTCTACACCGCTTAGATCATCCGTTACTTCAATTGTAAAATCAATCGAATGATCCGACGACGCAAGATCAATTAACTGCGGATTGAATGTGAATCCTTTTAGCTCCGGCGGATTGCTGTCGGACGTTTCTGTTATTTCAACCGTTGAGGGGAATTTGATTCCTATCTGCTCGGATGATAGCGAAAGCTGATTTCCTTCAACATCCTTAATAATAATTGATGCCTTCCAGATACCGGTTTCTGGATTATTCCCGAAATCGATGCTGCCGGTAAGCGTTGCCGAAAGTGAATTTACTTTTTTGAATGTTTCCGATTTACCTCCCCCGTTTCCCGGTGGAAGAAACTCAACAGTTACTTCTTCTACACCGCTTAGATCATCCGTTACTTCAATTGTAAAATCAATCGAATGATCTTCGGATGCAAGGTCAATCGCAGCCGGGCTGAATGAGAAATTTTTTAATTCAGGCGGGGTTGAATCGGAAGCAGTATTTTCAAATATTTTAAAGGTTGAACTAATACCCCTTCCGGAAAGATCACTATCCGTAATTGTTATTTTATTTTTTTCCGAATCTTCCATGTAAATACTTACAAACCATAATCCGGTTTTGGGATTATTTCCAAAATCAATTTCTCCTTCAAGTGAAACCGACTGAAGATCCAGCTTGCTGAATGTCTGAGATTTACTTCCGCCGCCACCGGATGGTTTGAACTCAACAATTATCTTTTCAATTTTATTTGCCGCATCATGAGCGGTGAGATTGAAAAAAACTTTTATGCTGTTACTTTGAGAGGCTGAATCGGGTGTAAACGAAAATGAATCCAGAACCGGCGGATTATTGTCCTGCGGATAGACGGCTGCGACGGAAAAAATAAAAAGAAGGCAGGAAATCAACACCCTCATTTTGATTTGCCTTTACATTTTGATCTAAATTATAAGCACCCTGGAGAAGCAAACGGATTTATACATTTGCCTTTGAACTCTGGGTAAATGTAACGTTTACAATTATTTATGTCAATAAGCATCTTCTATAAATTCAATTCAGTCATCCGGGATTGAGGTAAATCACACTAATTTAAATTGCAAAACACCAGGATTTTCAAAGCTGATAGTGTCTGCCCTGTTTCTCTTCTGACAGTCTCTTTGTGCATCCCATCCACCACGAGACCCGACAATTATTCTGATTAAGCCTCGTTCTCGGTCAAAGTCAATTCCGGGATCATCAATTTCAATTTATTCACAAAGCGAAATCTGTTTTGATCGGATATACTTTCATATTACAAATTGTTTTTGTGATGATAGCCTATATCTAAATATCATGTTGATAAATAGATTTCGATTAAAAAAAATTTTTTGTAAGTTCGGAATAAGATAACTGAAAAAAATTCTCCAACTAATGACTGTTCTTTATGGGAAAAGCTAATCCAAAAACTTTTGTACTCGATACAAACGTAATTCTTCACGATCCTACCTGTATTCATCATTTCCAGGAAAACAACATAATAATTCCTCTTGCAGTTATAGAAGAGCTGGATCATTTTAAAAGAGGAAATCAGGTAATTAACCTGAACGCGAGAGAGTTCGCCCGCACACTCGATTCTATTACAGGTAATGAAATATTCAACGGCGGTGTCTCGCTTGGCCGCGGACGAGGGAAAGTCCGGATCGTAATTACCAAGGGATTATCGAAAGAGATCCACGATGTTTTCAGGGATGATAACGTTGATCACCGTGTCCTGAGCGCGGCTCTAGACGCTTCAAAAAATAATAAGGACCGGCTGAAAATTATTCTGATCAGTAAAGATGTAAACCTCCGCATGAAGGCCAAGGCACTCGGAATTCCTGCGGAAGATTATACAACCGACCGTGTTACAAATGTTGAAGAACTTTACAGCGGCAAAGAGGTTGCAGAGAATTTTGACGACGATATTTTGCAAAAATTATATCAGGCGCCTTTCGAAGTCCCGGCAAAACAAATTATCAGAAAAATTAAAACGGATGCCGTCCCCAATAAGTATTATATAATGCGGAACAGCAGCCGCTCGGTTTTAACCGTTCTTTCAAACGATTTCGAAAAATTCAGGAAGATTGATAAAGAGATTGTTTACGGAATAAAACCGCGCAACGCGGAGCAGACCTTTGCGGTCAATGCATTATGCAATATGGATATTCCGCTTGTTTCAATGACTGGCAAAGCCGGCACCGGTAAAACTCTTCTCGCGCTCGCAAGCGCTCTTCAGGTTAGAAAAAATTACAGACAGATCTATATAGCGCGGCCTGTTGTTCCGCTTAGCAACAAAGATATCGGTTATCTGCCGGGAGATGTCGAGAGTAAACTAGCTCCGTATATGCAGCCTTTATGGGACAATTTAAAGGTTATTCAGGATCAATTTCCCGAGACGGACAAAAACTACCAGCTAATCAATAATATGATTAAAGAAGAGAAACTGGTTATTGAACCGCTCAGCTATATCCGTGGAAGAAGTCTTCAGAGAATCTACTTCATAGTTGATGAAGCGCAGAATCTTACCCCTCATGAAATAAAAACTATTATTACTCGCGCCGGCGAAGGAGCAAAAATCGTCCTGACCGGAGATATATACCAGATCGATCATCCTTACCTCGATTCACAATCGAATGGACTTTCATATTTGATTGAGCATTTCAAAGGTCAGAAGCTTTATGCACACGTGAACCTGGAGAAAGGTGAAAGATCGGAACTTGCCGAGCTGGCAAGCAATTTATTATAATCATGAATTTTTCGTTTTTCATTCCGGATTAATACGGTTTGCTTATTTAGGCATCTCTGAATAAGTTTTCGTTAGCTAAAAATTTCTTGTTGTTATATGCCGATTAAAACAGACTTCTATTCTTACCGCCACCAATCCCCCGGGGCAAAAATTTTATGAAAGATTTTCTATTCAAACCGTTCGAAGAAATGACTGATAAGGATTACGAAACCGTCGGTTTTAAATCCGGTCTCGAGATCCATCAGCAATTAATGACAGACAAAAAATTATTCTGCCGCTGCCCTGCCGGTCATTACAGCACAAAATATCATGCGGAGATCCTCAGACACATGCGTCCTACACTTTCGGAACTGGGTGAATACGACGGCACCGCGCTTATGGAATTCAAAACAAAAAAAGATATCGTTTACAGAATCAACCGAGATACGGTATGTACATACGAAATGGACGATACTCCCCCTTTCCTTATAAATCAGGAGGCGTTGAACATAGCCCTGGAATGCGGAATGTTATTCGACTGCTCGATTGTGGACGAACTTCATATTGCCCGGAAGCAATATCTGGACGGAAGTATTCCAACAGGATTTCAACGAACAGCGATCTTTGCTCTCAACGGGAAAATTCCATATAAAGGAAGATCCATTAATATTGTTCAGATGTCGATTGAAGAAGATTCCTGCAGGGAAGTTTCTGACTCAGGCCATACACGCGTATATCTCACCGATAGACTCGGTATGCCTTTGATAGAAACCGTAACCGGTCCGGATATGCGCACTCCATCTGAAGTAGCCGAGGTAGCGGAGATCTGCGCGAAAGTTGTAAGAAGTACAAATAAGGTAAGACGGGGTATTGGAAGCGCAAGGGAAGATGTTAATGTTAGTGTTGAAGGCGGAACACGGGTCGAAATTAAAGGCGTTCCGAAGATCGGGAGAATCCCGATTCTTACATATAACGAAGCAATGCGTCAGTGGAATTTACTTCGTCTTCGCGAAGAACTTCATAAGCGCGGAATTACAAATGAAACTTTTCAGTCAGCTTCTGCCGACGTAACCAGAATTATTAAGAAGGCTCATTATCAGCCGGTAAGAAACGCGATTGATCAGGGATTGAAAATCAAATGCGTAATCCTTAAAGGTTTTGCCGGATTGCTAAACTGGCAGACTCAAACCGACACATATTTTTCCAAAGAGATCTCCGACCGTGTACGTGTAATTGCATGTCTTACATCAATACCGAATATTATTCATTCGGACAGTCGCGGCGATAATCTTCTCTCGGCTGAATGGCAGAATATTAAACGGTTCGCAAACGCTACGGATAACGATACCATCGTTCTGGTCTGGGGAAATGAACAGGATACCGAAATGGCGGTAAAAGAAATTATTATCCGCGCACGCGAGGCAACTATCGGTGTCCCCTCGGAAACACGTCAGGCGCTGCGTGACGGTACTAACGGGTTCGAGAGGATACTTCCGGGTGCCGACAGAATGTATCCAGATACTGATCTGCCGCCTACTAAAATAACAAGCGAATTGCTCAACAAGCTAAGCAAGGATCTTCCCGATAAGTTCTGGACAAGCGAAGCATGGTACCGCGAGCTCGGTATACCCGCCGATACCATCAATGAATTATCAATTTCAAAATTCGCGCCGTTATTTAAATTCCTTATTAACGGGTTAAAAATCGATCCAACTCTCGCGGCTGTTGCGCTTATTCAATTTCCGAAAAGACTCAAAAAACTGAATTACGATGTTAAACTTCTTACACCCGAGATAATGAAAGATATTTTTCAGGCATTTAAGGATGGACTCCTTTCACGTTACGGTATTTTTACGGCTATGCAGAAATCAATTTCAAAAGGGAAATTTTATCCTGAATTATTACCAAAACCCGTTACATCATCAGAGCTTGATGAAATAATAATCAGATCCAAAAGTGAGATAGGGAAGATTAAGTTTTTTAATACGGAGAAAAGAAATGATTTGCTGCTTGGAATAACGATGGACAAAGTAAGAATAAATGTTGAAGGAAGAATTGTAAAAGAAAAAATTATCAATTTATCTTAGCGAACTCTGCGTAATCTCCGCGCTCTCTGCGTGATAATCTTTAAAGATGTTCATGCAAAGCACGCAGAGTTATCCGCAAAGTCCGCAAAGGGAAAATTATGGCTGAAGATTACAAAGGTTACCGCGGCAAGGCGCTGAGCACGCTTAAGAACTTCGGGGCGCAGGTCTGGAGCGATGTTGAGATTGAAACAACTAAAGGAAATTACAAAGGAATTATTCTACCCCGTTCTGAAACTGCGGATCAGTTTCATATTGTAATAAAA
Organism: uncultured Melioribacter sp.; assembly: GCA_964532065.1. Classification (GTDB taxonomy): domain Bacteria; phylum Bacteroidota; class Ignavibacteria; order Ignavibacteriales; family Melioribacteraceae; genus DSXH01. The sequence goes on along the minus strand of CAZHHG010000002.1, from coordinate 110,216 downwards.
ATGCCGATCGGTTATAACATCGGAGTCGCTGCTGAAAATGTAACCGATATTAAAATAAGAGGGCGCAAGGAGGCTCATTATAAGATTCCCGAAAAAGACTTCCCTCGCGATCCGTCAAAACCGAATGTAAAACTTCTCGGTACCGGCGGTACAATTGCATCACGGCTCGATTACAGAACCGGTGCGGTTATTCCTGCATTCTCACCCGGTGAACTTTATGGCTCTGTCCCAGAACTCGCAAATTTCTGCAACCTGGATACTGAAAAACTATACGGAGTATTCAGCGAGAATATGGGCCCGGATCAGTGGATTGGAACCGCGCAGGCAATCGGCAGGGAAATTGAAAAAGGAATCGACGGAATTGTAATAGGCCACGGAACAGATACCATGCATCACACTGCTGCTGTTCTATCGTTTATGGTTCAGGAGTCGCCAGTGCCGATTGTTATGGTCGGTTCACAGAGATCGAGCGACAGGCCTTCGTCCGATGCCGCGCTCAATCTGATGCACAGCGTTAAGACTGCGGCAGAGAGCGACATTGCCGAAGTGATGGTATGTATGTTCGGCCCTACATCGGATTATTACGGTTTATTACACCGCGGGACTCGTGTCCGCAAAATGCACTCAAGTTACCGCTCAACGTTCCGCACAATCGGTGATATTCCGATTGCAAAAGTGAGTCGCGAAGAAATTACTCCGCTTAGACAGGATTACAAACGCCGGCGAAAAGACCGCAACGTTAAAATAAACACGTCATTCGAAGAGAAAGTAAGCATCGTTTATTATTATCCGAATATGATGCCGGATATAATCGATTCACTTATTGATAACGATTACAAAGGAATTGTAATAGCGGGGACAGGACTCGGACACGTAAACAAGCCGCTTTATCCATCTCTCAAGCGCGCACACGAAAAAGGAATCGCGATTTATATGACAGTTCAGACCTTATGGGGATTTGTTCAGATGTATGTCTACGATACAGGACGCGACATGATGGAGCTTGGTGTAATACCCGCCGCTAACATGCTGCCAGAAGTTGCATACATGAAATTATGCTGGGCGTTGGGACAAACTAACGACCCGCAGAAAGTTAAGGAAATAATGCTTGCACCTATTGCCGGCGAAATTACAGAACGCGAACCGAGCAATGGTTATTTAATCTACCAGGGCGGATTACCGGAGGTTGAGGAATTTATTTCGAAGTATGTGAAATAATAAACTAATTAACTAAACGTCTCTTATACTTTTATTATTATAACTGCGAATACACATTCAATTGTAATAAGTACGAAAAACACCCTTTGCCCATCACGCCAATAAATTCTATTTTTGCCGAACCGTTAACTAAAGGGGGTTTCGATGAAACGACCATTTTACTTTTTCCATTATTCCATCATTTCATTATTCCTTTTTGCATTTACACTATTGCAGGCACAGGAAGATCTACTCTTACGATTTCCTTCACTTAACAGCGACGGATCTAAAATCGCGTTCTCATACCAGGGCGATATCTGGACCGTTCCAGCCACCGGCGGAAGGGCAACACGATTAACTATACATGAAGCTTATGAAGCCAATCCGAAGTTTTCCTACGACGGCAAATGGATTGCGTTCTCAGGCAGCCGTTACGGCAACAACGATCTATTTGTAATGCCGGCCGATGGCGGAATGCCGACCCGTTTAACTTTCCATTCTGCACCGGATAATATTTCAAGCTGGACAAAAGACGGCAAAATATTGTTCTCCACCAACCGGGAATTCAATCAGATCGAACGGCCTCAGGAGATTTATTCTATCTCTGCGAACGGCGGAACCGAAATGCGGATTCTTGATGCTGTTGGTTTCGATCCCGCTTATTCACCCGACGGAAGATTTCTTGCGTTCGTCCGGGGTGATATTAACCCTGTATTCAGAGAAGATTATAAAGGTCCTTCAAACAGGGACATCTGGTTATACGATACAAAATCTAAATCATTTTCCAAACTAGTAAGCAACGAAACAAATGATATTATGCCGCAGTGGAGCGACAGCAGGACAATCTATTTCATGAGTTCCATTTCTGGTAATTATAATATCTACAAAATAAAAATTGACGATAATGGAAAAGCATCCGGAAAACCCGAACAGCTTACAAATGTTAAAGATCACTCGATACGGCATTTTTCACTTTCCGCCGACGGATCGAGTATTGTCTATGAGCAGGAAAAAAACCTTTTCATATTAAAGACATCCGGCGGTTCGGCAAAAAAAGTTGATGTTGTAATAAGCGCAGACGACCGTTTCGATCCGGTAGAGTTAAAAACATTTAACAACAGCGCTGCGGGTTACGAAGTATCGCCCAACGGTAAATTGCTTGCATTCTCTATAAGAGGAGAAATATTTGTCAAAGAAGCGGATAAGGATAAGTCGAGAAGCATAAACGTTTCAGAATCGCCTTACCGCGATTCCGACTTCGCATGGCTTAGCGATACAACTTTAATCTTCACTTCCGACAGAGAAGACAATAATTATGAATTATATCTTCTAAAATCTGCCGATCCAAAACAACCGAACCCGGTAAAATCTCTGAAGCATTCTATCGGCCGGATTACAAAAACCGGCAAGGATGAATCATCGCCGGTTATTTCAAACAACGGAAAACAGATTGCGTTTATCCGCGCCTCTGACGTAAAAGAACTGATAGTGGCCGATATTGCGCCCGACGGCAAGTTATCGAACGAAAAAGTTCTTCACTCGGGATGGAATGTTCCAGGTGGAATCACTTGGAGTCCGGACGATAAATGGCTAGCCTATTCATTAAACGATCTCTATTTCAACGATGAAGTATTTATACAGTCCGCCGATAATTCTTCCAAGCCGGTAAATATTAGTATGCACCCGCGGGGGGACGGTCAGCCGTTCTGGAGTGCGGACGGTTCTAAACTCGGATTCACTTCTGAACGCAATAACAGAAACTCCGATATCTGGTTTGTATGGTTGAAAAAAGAGGACTGGGAAAAAACCCGTCAGGACTGGGACGAAAAGGAGCCGGCTGCCGATAAACCAGCTCCTGCAAAACCGGCGGATGACAAATCCAAAGACGATAAATCAAAGAAAGAGGGATCGAAAGTAAAAGAGATCCGGATCGATTTCGACCGTATTCATGAAAGAATTGTTCAGGTAACAAGCCTGCCGGGTAACGAAGGAAACCTCGTGATCTCCAAGGATGGCGAAACATTTTTCTATACAGCTCAAAGCAGTACGGCAAGAGGAAGAGATCTCTACAGTGTTAAGTGGGACGGCAAGGATCTTAAAGAAATAACTAAAGGGGGCTCAAACCCGATGAGTGTAAGTATTGATAAGGAAGGAAAATATCTATACTATATGAAAGCCGGCGGCTCGATTACAAGACATGATATAAAAACCGATAAACCAGAACCGCTTCCTTATTCGGCTAAGATGAAAATTGATTATCCCGCAGAAAGAATTCAGATCTTCGAAGAGGCATGGCGGACTATCCGTGACGGTTTCTACGATCCGAAATTTCACGGATATGACTGGGATGCACTCCGGGACAAGTACCGTGATTTATGCCTGATTGCTTCAAACAATAATGATCTTAGGGATATGTTTAATAATATGCTTGGTGAGCTGAACGCCAGCCATATGGGATTTATGGCTCCCGACCGGGCTGAAACACAAAGAGAAACAACCGGCCTTCTTGGAGTTGATTTAACACCCGTGAATGATGGAATGAAAGTCCTGCGTGTAATTCCTGATTCGCCGGCGGATAAATCGGCAAGCAAATTGTTTGTAGATGATATCATAATATCAGTCGATGGCATAGAATACGATAAGGAGAAAAACTTCTACGAGTTATTGAATAACAGAGTCGATGAAAAAACTCTTCTTACAGTTAAAGGTAAAGACGGTAAAGAAAGAGAAGTGGTTATTCAACCGGCTGCATCTTTAAGACAGTTAATGTATTCGGAGTGGGTTGCCGAAAGGAAGAAGCTTGTTGATAAGTATTCCAAAGGGAGGCTCGGATATATTCATATCCAGGGAATGGACTTTCCAAGTTTTGAAGTCTTCGAGAGAGAACTTACAGCTGCAGGTTACGGAAAGGAGGGATTGCTTATTGATGTCAGATACAACGGCGGCGGTTCTACAACCGATTACCTGATGACCGTTCTCAATTACAAGCAGCATGCATATACAATTCCACGCGGTGCGAGCGATGATCCGGAAAAAGATAAACTCAAATTCCGCGATTATTACCCGACAGGTGAAAGACTTGTTTTTGCAGCGTGGATGAAACCTTCAATTGCACTTTGTAACGAGGGAAGTTATTCCAACGCTGAAATCTTTTCGCATGCTTATAAGACTCTCGGAATTGGAAAGCTTGTAGGCTACCCGACGAACGGTTCGGTTATTTCGACAGGCGGAAAAGGATTAATTGACGGCTCATTCGTCCGATTGCCGCTGAGAGGATGGTATACAAAAGCGACAGACAAGAACCAGGAACTCGGCCCTGCAGTTCCCGACATAATAATTGAAAACTCAGTCGATTGGATTTCCAGGGGGATTGATGAGCAATTAAAGGCGGCTGTGGACGAATTATTAAAACAAATCGATTCGGGCAAATAATTATCTTTATTGGATCCTGAGGGCACACCGGTGTCTTCAGGATCTTTCTTAATTCTCACCAGGAACAGATCCTCCACTTAAGAGTATAAGAAAGGCACAAAATTTATACATGTGTGAAGAAATTTTTATTCATTATCATAATCACCAATCCACTCTTTGCCCAGGTAACTGATTCAAAAACCGACACTTCAAAAAAATTTTCTGCAACCGATACACTAAAACAGATTATGATAATAAAAGAACATGATTCTATACCGGGCAAATCGATTATGGAGTTAAAATCAATAATTCAATCAGATCTATTTAAAATAAACCTGAGGGGACAAATTCTTGAAGAAGAAAATTATTTTGAGACTTTTACCAAAGACGAAATTGCAAGCGGTTTGAGCAGAAACGAATTACTGGCTTATAAAAAAAACAAACAAATTCTCTTCGGGATACTGCAAAATAAATTTGAGGATTGCTGGTGGTTTAGGGTTAAGAGTATCGGTGAGTTGATCGGTATTCCGGACCTGATTATTCAGGCATTAATGATGAGTCTGTTATTATTATAATGTCACTGCGGCCTCCGTACAAGCACCGGAGATTGCGGTTATTAACCCTTTCTTATGAATTAACTTCACCACAACCATCTCTTCTCCCGAAAGAGATCTCCCGCAGTGACGGGTCAAATATTATTAAGTCAACTAAAAAATCAAATCCAAAAATTTTTCTATACAAAAACTGATACCCTATTATATCTGTTAAATTATTTGAAAAAATACTGATTTTAGAATCGTCTACTTCAGCGCGCCAATCTCCTTAACAATTTCTTATCAATAACTTAACAATTTGTTAATCTCTCTTTAAATCTATTCTCATATAATTACATTCAAAAAGGAGTAAAATATGACAGGATTATTGTTTGCAATTTCAGGATTGGTATTCGGCACTCTTTGTTCAAAAGCAGCGATGAAGTACGATCGATTTCCAAAGAACTGGTTTCTAATCGGTTTTATTTCCGGTCCGGTCGGTTTGTTTATGCTCTATATTATTTCCAGGATAAAGAGCGGAAATTATCAGGCGGGCGTATTAGACAGCACAGTATTTAGTACGGAATAAAAGCAGGATTAAATCTGCCACTCGATTTCAAACCACCAGCTTTCGAGCATGTTACTGTCCAGCTTACCAATTCCTTCCTTAGTAACATCGGCAGGGGGGGGATAATAAGAGGCGATTTTATTAAAAAGAATTGAACGGTAGGATTCCGATGTCCGCGTTATTAACGCAAGAAGAGTTAACATATCACTCTCACCGGCCGAACTGATGATATTTTCGACCGACTGATCACCTCCGTTCTGATAATCGAATTTAGCCACTTCGCTTTTCAACAATTCAGATGCATCAAAACGGTAAGGAGTGCCGGGATGTTTATTCGGATGCATTTCGCAGATGTATCCCTCATCGATGTAGTAAATTCTTCCCTTCTGTTCAATCTCAATAAAACCGAATTCAACATGAACACGGGCAATTAATTCTTCATCAACAGTTAATTCAAATGTGCCGCCTCTATCAATTATATCGGCATTATTTAATTCTATAGCGAGACTGGGCATCGGATTACTGTTAATAATTCTTATACTTCCTTTTACCAGTTTAACTCTATTGCTTCCATCCTTTGCTTTTTTTAATACGAGCAGAGAATTTTCACCTACTTCAATCCTTCCTGTATTCGGAACATTTATAACCGCTTTGGTATTCTGATCGGTTACAAGACTTTCGCCTTCTTCCCACCTATCCGACTTAGTAACCTGACCATTAATTAAAACATTTCCGCTAACAGTCCTTACTTTCCAGGGTGAATTGATAAGCATAAAATCATAAACAAAATATCCAACGGCTATAAGTACAAGCGGAAGAAGTGTCAGCAATGTTTTTTGAAGATCGAGAGAGAATCTTGATACTGCCGGCACCGCTAATCTTGTCGAAAAAATGGATCTGGTGACATTACTTTTTCGAACAGCCCCCCTGGCTTTTTTAAAAATCTTTTCCTGTTTTTTTTGCTCCCGTTTGATCTTTTTAACATTTAAAATGGGTCTATTCTGTTCCGCTTTTGAATCCGCAACGGCTTTTTTAAGAAGTTCGTCCGAGAGCTGATTGATTATGTTTTCCGGAGGATCAATAGTATAAGGAAGATTTTTTAACTTATCGAAAAATTTACGGATTCTTTTATATCTTGCGAAGCAGGAATCACAGGATCGAATGTGAGATTCAACCTCCTTCTTTCTGTTTTCATCCAGAATCTCATCAACAAAATCATGAAGACTTATTTTAACTTCTTCGCAGTTCATAGTCCCATCTTAGTCATTAATTTTTCGCGTATTTCGAGGAGTCGGGATTTTATCTCGTCGGGTGTTTTATCTTCCAGGAAATTTTTTATCTCCTCGTAATTGTATCCTTCAAGGTCGTGGAGTATAAAAATAATCCTCTCCTCATTCGGAAGATTGATAATCAGGTTTTCAATTTTTTCGTGTTCGTGAGCGTAAATGGTTTTATTAATAGCGGGCTTAATCGTATCGCCGTATTTATTTAATTCACGGATCGCGGATTTAATAGCCAGGCTTTTCAACCAGAGTACAAATGAATTCTTTACATCGAATGATTTTATGTTTTCCCAGGCAATCATCAAGGCCTTAAGAGTAATTTTCTGAGCGCGGTCGACATCCGGGTAAAGGCGGTAAGCAACCGTGAAAATATTTCTAAGGTTGATTTCGCAAAGATCGAAATATGCATTCTTCCGGCCGGATTGCGAGAGTTCTACCAGATATGAAACGTAATTGGTGTTTTCGTTTTCCAAGTTGAGTTCTATTTAATTCACAATGGTTATTCTTATACCATTCTTATCTGTTCGCGCGGTTACTCTTACAACCGTTCTTCCGTTACGGCCGATTTCTTTACCGGTAGCCGTGAAAGAAACGCGGTTTGAACGAACGGTTGCAGAGAAATTTCCCGCAGCGGTTCTTCTGAACTGACGAGGTAATGAAAATCCCGTATAGGTCCCGCCTCCACCGCCCTGAGCCGCCGGTTTTTTAAAGTGCTGCTGTGCCAGCAGGGATAAGTCGTTTACTGTTGATATGAGCTGATCCCTGTTTGAAGTCTCATAATAATTATTTGCAAATGAAATTCCTGCGATTATCATGAGCCCTACAACTATAACTCCAACTAATATTAATAATATCTGCTGGGAACCCATATTGTCTTCGGGATTTGTTAATAACTAACTTAAATACTAATACAAATTTGTATATAAAATCTCCGGTTGTTATGATAAACATAAATAGACACTACTTCAAGGAAAAATTTGATTTTAACAATCCGGAATATTTATGGATCGCAGAATCGACGGATGGTTGATTTAGTAGATTCCATTAATTAGGTTGGCAAAAGAAATCTGATTAATAGAAAGCACCTATATGAAAAATAAACTCAGCAATTTTATAAAACACCTTGAAAAACTAACTCCTGAAGTAAAACCGCTCTGGGGCAGAATGACCCCTCAGCATATGATAGAACATCTGATACTGGCAGTAAGAATGGGCAACGGCGGTATGAAAGTCGAATGCTTTAATCCTGCAGAAAAAATCCTAACACTAAAAAAATATTTAATGAGCAGCCGGCCTCTTCCGAAAAACTTTATCAACCCACTTATAGGGGAAAAACTCCTTCCTCTTGAATACAGAAGTATCGAAGAGGCTCTTTCGGTTTTAAAGCACGAGGTTGATAATCATTGCAGATTTTTTGACCTGAATCCGGGCGCGTCTACTACAAATGCGACTTTCGGGGATCTAAACAAAGACGAATGGGAAATATTCCACAGGAAGCATTTTCAACACCACCTAGAGCAGTTCGGAATAGTAATCGATAATGAATAGGGAATAATTATTTTCCGCTCTTTTCAATAACACTATTTTTGCGGATTTTAACGCATATATTTCCGGGTCTTATGAATATCAACAGGCTGTCAATTCACTTATTAATTGTTTTGTCAATTATCGCGTTGATTATGCCGCTCTTTTTTATAAATCAGCTGCCGGATCTGGTTGCCTCTCATTTTAACGGTTATGGGGAAGCTGACGGCTGGACAGATAAATTTTCCTTAATGTTAACCTACTATCTGATCGTTTCATTCATCATATCAATTTTTTTAATAATCGTAGTGCTGATAAAAAAGATTCCCGACAGAATGATTAATCTTCCAAATAAATCCTACTGGCTAGAACAAACCCGAAGAGAGGAGACTATTGAAAGCATCAGAAATTATTTAAGCTGGATTGGAATAGTATCAATCCTGTTCATGGTATTTGTTTTCAGCGAAATCTACTCGGCAAATATTAAAAGGACTTACAACATCGGGGACTCAGTCTGGATCTATCTGATTATACTTCTAATCTCGGTCATATTCATCATTATAAAAATATCTCTTCGCTTTAATAAAATTAAATAACATCAACTATCCGGATGAACCATGCACACAATTAAAAAGATATTTCTCGTATCATTAGCTCTCTTACTGTCCGTTCCGGTATCATATTTCAGCCAGTCTTTTCCAATAATCCCCAAGCCTGTTTCAATAGAAAACGGTGAGGGATTTTTTACAATTGACAGAAATACAACAATAACTTTTGCCGAAGGAAGCAATGAAGTAATAATGCTGGCTCAGATCCTGGCAGGCAGCATTGAAGCTGTAAGCGGGATAAAAACCGCATTAAAATCCGGGACAGTTTCTTCGAACAAAATCGAATTTGTTTTTGATCCGGGTACTCAGGAAGATGAGGGATACAAGATTGACATTTCGCCAAAAAAAATTGTTATAAAAGGAAAGACCGGCGCCGGTTTGTTTTACGGAATTCAAACTTTAATACAATTATTCCCGCTTGAAAAAACGGAAACTATTAAACTGAATAACGCCGTAATAGTGGATTATCCCCGTTTCAAATGGCGCGGGGTTCATCTTGATGTATGCCGGCATTTCTTCCCTGTTGAATTCGTAAAGAAATACATCGATGTGCTTGCAATGTATAAGATAAATACTTTTCACTGGCATTTAACGGAAGACCAGGGATGGCGAATCGAAATCAAAAAATATCCGGAGCTTACAAAAATCGGCTCTGTAAGAAAAGAAACTATGGGAGACGGAATCCCTCACGGCGGTTTTTATACACAGGATCAGATCCGCGACGTGGTTGAATATGCTAAAAACAGATACATTACCGTCGTTCCGGAAATCGAAATGCCCGGCCACGCACTCGCTGCACTCACGGCTTTTCCAGAATTCTCATGTACCGGCGGACCTTTTGAGGTAGGAACAGTCTGGGGAGTCTATGAAGACGTCTTCTGCGCCGGAAACGATAAGACATTTGAATTCCTTGAGAACATCCTTTCAGAAGTGATGGAGCTTTTCCCGAGCGAGTATATTCATATCGGTGGTGACGAAGTCCCTAAAATACGATGGGAGAATTGTGAAAAGTGTCAGGCTAGAATTAAGAATGAAAATCTAAAAGATGAACACGAACTTCAAAGCTATTTTATTCAGAGAATTGAAAAATTTCTTAATGCAAGGGGCCGTAAGATTATCGGCTGGGATGAAATTCTTGAAGGCGGACTCGCACCGAACGCAGCCGTTATGAGCTGGCGCGGTACCGAAGGAGGAATTGCCGCCGCCAAAATGAAACACAATGTTGTTATGTCCCCCGGTACACACTGCTATTTCGATCATTATCAGGGATTGAGCGGTGAACCGAAAGCTTTCGGCGGTTATACTCCCATCGAAAAAGTCTATTCCTACGAACCCGTTCCCGAAGAACTTACCGTTGAAGAATCTAAATACATTATGGGTGCGCAGGCAAATTTGTGGTCTGAACGTTTGGAATCTACAGATCATGTGGAGTATATGCTTCTTCCCAGGCTCTGTGCGCTCAGCGAAGTTGTCTGGAGTAAAAAAGAATCGAGAAACGCATCTGACTTTTTTTCAAGATTAACTACTCACTACGATCTTCTAACCAAAAAGAATTACAACTTCAGAATTCCTCCGCCGCTAAACGAGAGCGGAGAATTACTTCTCGACAGGAACGACAAAATAACTCTCAGCTCTCCCGTTAGAAACGGATCTATATATTATACACTAGACGGTACTGAGCCCGGGATTAATTCTTTACCTTATACAGATCCTCTCTGGTTTTCTTCTCCGCAGCTTTTAAAAGCTAAAACATTTCTCCCAAACGGAAAAAGCAGTCCTACTGCAACCGTCCAGATCAGTTTCGTTGATACAACAAAGAACGGATTACTCTTTAAATACTTTGAGGGTGAGTGGGACTCTCTGCCTGATTTTGATAAAATGAAACCGGTTCGCGAAGGTAAAATATATAAATTAGATATCGGGAGAATTAATCCGAGGCAGGATTATTTCGGACTTGATCTGAATGGTTTCATTAATATTGAAAAAGAAGGTGATTACACGTTTTTTCTTACTTCCGATGACGGAAGTAAATTACTAATCAACAACCGGGTTGTTGTTGATAATGACGGATTGCATTCGGACAAAGAAGTAAGCAGCAAGATATTTCTTAAAACCGGATTATACCCCTTCAGAATATTTTATTTTGAAAAGTTCGGCGGGCAGAGTTTAAAAGCTGAATTTGAAGGACCGGGATTCAGAAAAAAACTGATTCCCGCCAACCTTCTATTTTTCAATAATCAATAGCGAAAAAATAAACCGGTTCTATATGAAAAAACTTATAAGTGGTCTATTCTTATTCTTTATTTTATTAACTGCTGCATATCCGCAGCAAGAAACCAAAAAAATAGCACTCTTTCTAGCGAAGGACTTTCCATCAATAGATATACCAGCAGCAAACGAACCGGAGCTGCGAAGAATTTCCGCTCTATATGACCATGATATATTAAACAGTATCAGCTCACTTAACGACAACCTGAGGAGTGAAAAGTACAATCTGCTGATACTTCCCTACGGTTCTGCATTTCCTCTTGATGCCTGGGAAACTATCTGCGGTTTTCTGGAATCCGGGGGAAGCCTTCTTTACCTTGGAGGTTCACCCTTTAATCAACCTGTTATTTTAAAAGATTCTGTCTGGATAAAAGGAATTCCACAGCAGACATTTGCAAGAAGACTGCTGATTGGTCCTGCCGAGAAGATTGAAATAAACTCCGAAAATTTCTATAAAACCGAAAAGCGTATTAGTCTTAACAATTTCTCATCAGGGAATAATGATTTAACCGGTATTTCAACCGTTTATGAATTTACTGTCAGGTTTACAACCGAAAAGGAATTTCCGGCCGAAGACGGTTCATCAGGGCCGAGGGATGCCGTACTTCGCCCTCTTGTACAGCTGATTAATGGCGATGGTTATCCTTTCGCGGCACCGGTAATTGAGATCGACCGTCTTCAGGGAAAGAGTGCCGGCGGCAGATGGATCTTTTCGGCCAGCAACGCTCAGCTATCAGAAAACATGATAAAAGAATTGATTGAACGGGCTCTGGAAGGTGCAATTGAATTTACTGCCAATCCCGTATTTGCGTCAATACATAAAGGAGAAATTCCATTAATTCGAATTAACCTGTTCCGTCCGGGTAACCTGAACAACACTCCGGTAAAGCTGAAAGTAACAGTGAAAGACGGTCAGAACAGAAATGTACTTCAATTAAATCCCCAACTAATTGGTACTTCTGATTTTCAAACATCCACAATTGAATTGAGAGGCGCCGAATCTTTCAAAGAAGGATTCTATTCCGTTGAGATTGAAGCATTAAACATCAATCATAACCCTTCAATAATAACTACAGGATTCTGGGTGTGGGATAATAAACTTGCATCGCAGGGACCCGAAGTTACGGCATCAAGAGACTGGCTCCTGAAGAACGGTGAGGTATTTCCTGTAATCGGAACTACATATATGGCATCGGATGTGCACAGAAAATTTTTGCTTGAACCGAATCCATTTGTATGGAATAGAGATTTTGAGATGATGAAAAGAACCGGAATCAATTTTATCCGGACCGGATTCTGGAATTCGTGGTCCAGATCGATGCTGGATAGAGGAGCAATTGATGAATCATTTCTTCGCGCTCTTGACGCATATATTATGACTGCGGCAAAATATAATATTGTTGTCTGCCTCAATTTCTTTGCTTTTACTCCTCCGCTTAACGGGGGGACCAATCCATATCTTGATCCACGTGCCGTCGAATGGCAAAAAACTTTCATTACTTTAATTACAACGCGATACAAAAACGTCGGATGGATTCATTACGATCTAATCAACGAGCCCTCTTATTCACCTCCTTACGATATCTGGAAGAATGCGCCGGTAGGTGACCGATATGAAAAAGAGGCCTGGGCCGGATGGATTAACAAGAGGCATAAAACCTCAACCGTTCAAATTCAGAATCTCTGGCGCGACTCTTTCGGGGATATTCAATCACCTCCATCCGAAAGCGAATTAAACTACAGAATCTATAAAGAAGACCGCCGCCCGCGTAAGGCGCTCGATTTTAATCTCTTTACACAGGATGTTGTTTCTGCTTGGGCAGATACTTTGAATAAGGTAATTAAGTCTGTATCAAATTCACTTGTTACTTTAGGACAGGACGAAGGCGGAACCGGCAACCGGCCGGCTCAGCAATTTCATTATTCAGCCGTCGATTATACTTCGATTCATACATGGTGGCTTAATGATGATCTTATGTGGGACGGGTTAATGACCAAAGTACCCGAGAAACCGAACCTGATCTCGGAGACTGGCCTAATGCGCCTCGAGGATATCGACGGTATTCCGTGGCGGACGCCGGAGAATGCTAAGAACCTACTCGACAGAAAGTTCGCGTTAGGATTTGCATCACGGGGTGCGGGAATTGTTCAGTGGGCATGGAATATAAATCCTTTCATGCCGATCGATAATGAATCCGTAATCGGTATCTTCCGTCCGGACGGCACCGCAAAAAAGGAAATTGAAACTATCAGAAAGTTTTCAGACTTTTTTACAAAAGCCGCAGGAGTTCTAAAAGACTTCGATACTGCAGAAGTGATAATAGTAATTCCTCACACAAAAATATTTTCGGGAAGGAAGAACGGCGATCTTTCAACTAAAAGAATAGTAAGAGCATTAACCGATCACTTTGGAATAACTCCCCTTTTACTCTCCGAATTCAGGATCACATACGACCGGGTCAAGAACTCCCGATTCATCATTGTGCCTTCGGCAGAATTTCTGGACGATAACGCTATTGCGGTCTTGAACAGTGCGGCCCGGAGCGGGATTAAAATCCTTTTCACCGGTTCACTTGAGGGGAATTCATACGGTGAAATTTCAAAAATGTTATTAGACACCGGAATAATTACAAAGTCAAAACCCGTATCTCTATTTGAAAAATTCAGAATTGATGAAACCGGTACGGGGATTACAGTTACATTCGACAATCAGCAGAACGAATTTATAAAGAAGTGCGACCGGGAGAATCTTTATTCGGTCGGCAATATTTTTCACGAACCGCTTCCGATCGAACTTGCAAGGGAAAAGGAGCCGTTGATATTATTGCTTAAGAAGATGCTTAATGTGAGCGGCATTGATTATAATTACAACGTCGAACCGGTTTCTACCAGCATTCTAACTTTTGATGATAAAGCTCTCATTATTTTAGTAAATGAATCTTCAACCGGTGCGGAAAGGGAAATAATTCTAAACGGTTTTAAATTTAAAACCGGAATAGAGGCCGGTTCCAGCAAAATTTTAATTGCCGATAAAAAGAACGGCAGAATTTTGGTTGAATCGGAATAGCAGCATAAAAAAATCATTCTAACAGTTTTAATTAGACCGGGTATATCAAATGAGAATTTACAGATTCTTTTTTACAGCTATAACTTTTTTTTCACTTTTCTGTTTTTCAAATTCATTTGTAACAGCGCAGAATGATCTGTTAAAATATGCTGATCCGTTTATAGGCACGGGCGGACACGGACACACATATCCCGGTGCAACTGTTCCGTTCGGACTTGTACAGCTCAGTCCGGATACGGGGATTGAGGGATGGGACTGGTGTTCCGGATATCATTACTCCGATAATTCGATTATGGGCTTCAGCCACACGCATCTTAGCGGCACGGGTGCTACTGATTATGCCGATATTCTTTTTATGCCGACTACCGGTAAAATAAAAATAATACCGGGGACCAAGGAAAATCCCGACCTTGGATACAGATCCCGTTTCAGTCATAAAAGCGAATCTGCCTCTCCGGGTTATTATTCTGTTTACCTTGATGATTACAAAATTAAAGTTGAATTGACGGCAACCGACCGGTGCGGATTTCATAAATACACTTTCCCGGAATCTGATTCTTCAAACATAATAATCGATCTGAAACACGGACTCGATTCTGAGAGCGAAGGATTCATCAGAATTATTGACAACAACAGGATAGAAGGATACAGAAGGTCAAGCGGATGGGCGAAGGACCACACTTTTTACTTTTATGCTCTCTTTTCAAAACCTTTCAGAAAATCATTTCTTTATGATAACGATCAGTTGGTCAGCAATAAAATTGAATTATCAGCAAAAAACACTAAAGCCGCACTCCTCTTCTCAACAAAGGAAAACGAAGTTGTTCTTGTAAAAGTCGGCATATCTGCTGTGGATATAGACGGCGCCAGTAAAAATCTTGATGCCGAAATTCCTCATTTTAATTTTCAAAAAACACTTGAAGAAGCAGAAATCAAATGGAGGAAGGAGTTATCTAAAATTATTGTAGAGGGTGGCACGGAAGATCAGAAAAAAATCTTCTACACTGCACTTTATCACACACTTATAACTCCAAATCTGTTTAACGACGTTGACGGAAGATATTCCGGAATGGACAGAAAAATTCATCAGTCGGAAGATTTCGAATACTACTCCGTTTTTTCTCTCTGGGATACTTTCAGGGCTGAACACCCGCTGCTTACAATTCTCGACAGAAAAAGATCGCTCGACTTTGTTAAAACGCTTCTTTCGAAATACAAGGAGAGTGGTCTTCTTCCTGTATGGGAGCTGGCGTCAAACGAAACATGGACAATGATCGGTTATCATTCAATCCCGGTTATATTCGATTCGTACATGAAAGGGATCAGGGATTTCGATCATTCACTTGCTCTTGAAGCGATGATCAAAAGCGCCGAACGCGATCAGCATGGTTTAAGACTCTACCGCGAACGCGGATTTATTCCGGCCGATAAAGAGAATGAGTCGGTTTCTAAAACTCTCGAATACGCATATGACGATTGGTGTATAGCTCAATTCGCAAAACTCACTAAGAATGATAAAGAGTTTAAAAAGTTTAATGCCCGCTCCCTCTTCTATAAGAATTTATTCGACGGGTCCACAGGATTTTTCCGTGGAAGACTTTCGAACGGAAACTGGATTGAACCGTTCAATCCGAGAGAGGTAAACGCAATCTATACCGAAGCGTCCGCATGGCAGTATAATTTTTTCGTACCTCACGATGTTAGAGGATTAATTAAACTCCACGGCGGCGAAAAAAATCTTGTCTCCAAATTAGACCAAATGTTTGTAGAACCGGATGTACTCGAAGGAAGACACCAGCCTGATATTACCGGTTTGATCGGCCAGTATGCACACGGTAATGAACCGTCGCATCACGCCGTATATCTTTACAATTATACTTCGTCACCATGGAAAGCACAGGAAAGGATTAGAGACATTATGAACCGGCTCTACACAACCGCGCCCGACGGCCTCTGTGGAAATGACGATTGCGGGCAACTATCGGCCTGGTATGTTTTCAGTGCAATCGGTTTTTATCCCGTAGCACCCGGGCAGAATACTTATGTAATCGGTTCACCGGTTTTCGACAAAGTGACGATAAACCTTGAGGACGGTAATCAGTTTATTGTGAAAGCACATAATCAGTCTGATAAGAATATGTTCATTACTAAGTCAAGATTGAATGGTTTGAAATATAATAAGCCGTTTATAACGCATGACCGGATTATCAGCGGCGGAATACTCGAGTTTGAAATGAGCCCTTCCCCGGACAGCAGCTGGGGAACCGACAAAGAAGGATTGTTTGCGATGAGTCCGGAAGATGTAGAAGTAGAGATGCCTCAGATTTCAGCGCCATCCGAGATTTTTTATATGACTCAACCGGTTACACTTTCCTGTAATACTCCCGGTGCTTTAATTCATTACACTCTCGATGGTAGCGACCCGGATTCAGCCTCTGCTGTATATAATGAACCGGTTAACATTTCTGAAAGTCTTACAATTAAAACTATTGCCCGGCTTTCCGACGGCCGCGAAAGCCCAGTTGCTTCTTCACGATTTACGAAATCTTCTTACCCGCCGGCCAAATATAAAGTCTCTTTCGATGACCGTTATACTGGTGGCGGAGATATGGCTCTTACTGACGGAAGATACGGCACCGTAAGTTTTCAGAACGGAGAATGGCAGGGTTTTGAAGGCGAAGACCTCGAAGCCGTGTTCGATCTGACAGAAATTAAAACGATAAGCTCACTTTCTCTTACAACTCTTAATGATCCGAATGTATGGATCTTTATGCCGAGAAAAGTGACCTACGAGATTTCAACAGACGGAATAAATTTTTCAAAGATCGCCGTAATTGAAAACGAATTTCCGCCCGAAATCACTTCCCTTCAGATAAAAAATTTTTCTGCCATATTCGAACCACTCAAAACCCGCTATATAAAAGTTACCGCCGAAAGTCTGAAAATCTGCCCCGACTGGCATAAAGGCGCCGGATATAAATGCTGGATTTTTATTGACGAGCTTAAAATTAACTGAAGCGGATTGTGAACTAATGTAATTTTAAAAAGTGTTTAAATACCGGAATGCAATTAAAAAGGGATTGAATGAAAGACCGAGTAGTACTTATAACAGGCGCAACTGACGGAATCGGGAAACAAACGGCAATCGATCTTGCTGAAAAAGGTTTCAATGTAATAGTGCACGGCAGAGACGAATCTAAGACAAACACGGCAATGAAAGAGATTAAAGAGATTTCAGGAAGCAATAATGTTTCTTCAGTGGCCGCGGATCTTTCTTCGCTGGATAATGTCCGTAAACTTGCCGATACAATTATTTCCGGTTATTCCCGGCTGGATGTTCTCGTAAATAACGCCGGTATTTATATGAACAAACTTGTTTTCTCGCCCGAGAAGTATGAAATGACTTTTGCTGTAAACCACCTTTCCCATTTTCTGCTGACAAATCTTCTTCTTGAACTGCTTAAAAAGAGCGATGACGGAAGAATAATTAATGTTAGTTCGATAGCGCATCAAAACGCTAAGCTGGACTGGAACAATTTAAATGCGGAGAAGAGTTTCAGCAGTTACGGAACTTATTCATTATCAAAACTTGCCAATATATTATTCTCGAACGAACTCGCATCCCGTTTGAAAGGAACAAATCTAAAATCCAATTCTCTTCACCCCGGAGTAATTACCACAAAGCTCCTCAAAACCGGATTTAATATGACCGGAGCCACGTTAAAAAAAGGGGCTGAAACATCTGTGTATCTGGCTTCATCGGAAAGAGCGGCATCCGTAAGCGGTGAATATTTTATTGATAGCAATATTTCGAAACCTCACCCTACATCCGTTGATCGGGCGGTAATGAAACAATTCTGGTCCGTAAGCGAAGAGATGACGGGGCTCAATTAATCGGCTTTTTCCTTACAGAAAATTATTACAGAATAATTCCGAAGTTTATTGAAAGCTCGAATCCGCTGTAATTCAAACGTGTTCCAACTGCTTCCTTAAAATCCGATCCGAAATTATATCCGCCAGAGAGACCTATCCTAAGCCAGCTTTCTATAAATGCGTCGATTCCCAAAGAGGTTTTCGCTGCAAAAACAGATTCAACTTTCGTTACTGTGCTTGTAATTATGCCAAACGATAATTTATTTGATGATGAGTGGCCCATATGGGCTCCGACAAGAAGAGAAAAATAGGGGCGGACATTTTCTGCAAACGCGGCGAAATCCGGATAATACCTTACTCCGGCAAGCAGCGGAATTACAGTGGCGGCTTTCTGTTCGATTCCCAGAAAACTTACACCGCTGAACACCTCTGCATTTAAAACGCCGGCACTCAATTCAAGCGCCCATTCATCACGAAGCCAGTAATTGTAAAAGATACCGCCAATAAAATTAGCCTCGGCTTTAACATTAACACTTAATACTGATACTTCTTTCTGACTGAGCATTCCGATGCTGAAACCGAAGCTGTGTTTTCCTTTTAAATATCCGGTATCTTCTTTCTTGTCGACCTCTGTCTGTGCGTTTGAAAAGTTTATTGCGATTATCAGTATAAGAAGGAATGTAATTCTCTTCATTTCTAATCCCCCTCTTGCTGGTTTACTTATAATTTCTCTTTTTGCTAAAACATTACTCTGTCACTTATAATTAAATCTTTCAATCGATAACAGTGTTTACTTCGACTCACTTTTCTCAGCTTTAAACTTCACTTCATATTTTTTCAAATAAGTGTTCTCAAAAAGATTAAGAGACATCTTCACGCCGGAAGTTTTGATATTGTAATTTCCGGCATTCAGCGTATCGATCTGGTAATTTTGCGAACCGCAATCGGTAAGAAATCCGTCGATCGATTTCATTGCCTCATTCTGCGTATCGAATGAAAGATCGGCCTGTATCTGGTAGACACCGGATTTATCGGCAATAAAAGTGGTTCTTTGTGATTTAGTCTGGTAGAAAATGCATTTCATATCAGGATTACTCAGATCCTGATGTACCGGCTTACCGAAAGTATTAATAATCTGATTAACACTCTTGCCTATCATCTGGCAATATTTTACCTGTTGTGAAAATGCATTCCCCGAAGTCAACAAAGACAATAATAATATAATTCTAAAAGCAGTTCTCATTTTCTCCTCCACATTCTTCGAAGGTTGTTTCGGTAAAAAAGAACGGAATGAATTGTAAAAAGTAAACTGAGGAAAAACAGGATTGAATATTGAAAACGCCGCGACATTAACTTCACCTTTGAAGTAAATAAACGGACTTTAGACTGATTAATCTTACGACAAAATTATGATAATTTCAATGTGAAATTATATTTCGATACGCGTAATAACGCCGTGGAGTTTCTGATAAGGAAGTTCGAGAAACTGGACAAAATTGGAAGAGATACGTTTAATAAACGCGAATATCTTAAGCCAGGGTTTCTTTGCCTGAATATCGTCCGCGCCATAGAACATTACTTTTGAATCGATATCTACTTCCTTAAGTATGCTGGTAATATCAAGTTTTTCCATATAACCGACCTGAATTTCGAGGCCGGACAATCCCTCCGTAATCTCAGGGACAAAGAGTTTCTGAACACCGAAAGGTTTATCCATTGTCGCAATTGAGATCAGTATATTCTGTTCATAAATAATATTTCCCCTAATAGTACTGTGTACCATATAAGGCGGAATCATATGTAGATCTTTTGTAAAGAATAATGCCGTACCGGGAAGGACTTTTCCAGTTTCATACAGCTGGTTAAAGCTCTCTATATAAGTATCGACCGGAAGAGAACGGAATGAGCGGTAAACGGCTTTGTTCCCGAGTGTCCAGATTTTTATAGTCAGGAAAGGTATTGCCGCAATGACAATTGACCAGTACCCGCCGTGCGGAATTTTTGTAAATACACCGGCAAGAAAGAGGAGGTTAATAATCAGGTTGAAAATCGAAATAATATACTTGAGTTTCTGGTTTTGAACAACAAAAATTGAAAGCATTAGAATGGCGCTAATGGTCATAGTTCCTGTAACTGCCAATCCGTATGCCGCCGCAAGGTTGTGCGATTCCTTAAAGATAAAAATCATAAAGATAACTGCTGCCAAAAGACCCCAGTTAACCACTCCGATATATATCTGAGATCTAAGGTGAGTAGAAGTATATTTAACCTTAATTAGAGGGAATATGTGTGTTCGTATTCCCTGATAAACCAGGGAGAACATCGCGCTGATCATCGCCTGGGAGGCGATTATTGTTGCCATCAATGTTAAAATCAAAAACGGTACATATAGAAACGGGACCTGACTTCTGACCATTTCGAATAAAATATTGATACTGAATCCATGTTCCAATACATAAGCACCCTGACCAAAATAAGTGAAGACCAACGCGAAAAAGATAAAATACCATGCTCGTCTTATAGGCTCTCTTCCAAGGTGCCCCATGTCAGCATAGATTGCCTCGCCTCCTGTTGCACAAAGGATTACTTCCGAAAGAACAAAAAATGCTGCAATTCCATTTTCAAACATGAATCCAACAGCATAATGAGGGCTTATTGCTGAAATTATTTCAAGATTACTAAACAAGGAAACCGAACCTGTAACTAATAATGAAGAAAACCAGAAAACCATTATTGGTCCGAACGAAGTCGCAACTTTATCCGTGCCAATGGATTGAACACTGAAAAGCAGAATTGTAATCGCAATAGTTATTATTATAACAACATTCTGATCTATATGCCCGATTCCGGGGATCAGTTCCAGTCCTTCAACAGCCGAAAGAATACTAATTGCCGGAGTAATTACACCGTCACCCATTAATAGGGCTATTCCAACATATCCAAGGAATCCAACGATCGCAACAGATCTTCCCTTTTTTAAATAAGTATAAAGAATTTCCTTAAGTACAATTATACCGCCTTCACCTTTCTGGCTTAAACTCATTGCAAGAATTGCATATTGAATAGTGACAAGAATAACCAGGGTCCAGAATACAAGCGATAAAATTCCCAGAACATTCTCTTTTGTTGCCGGAGTTAAAAGAAATATAACTGTTAGGGTATAAATTGGACTTGTTCCAATATCGCCGAACACGAGTCCCATAGCTTTAACAATTTCTTTTATATTAAATGGCGAGGTTTCTTTAGATGTCATTTTGGGGATTATTCGGTTTATTAAAAAATAAACTCAATTTTTCAGGTTAACCGAAAAGGACTGAATAGATCAGATAACCCAGGCTGACGGCAACTGTTAATCCGAGTAGCGTCATCAATAAGAAGAAAGCAAAACTATGTACTGCATTTTTTTTGTCCGGTGTTTCCATGATAGCTTTGTCTCATATTTTGTTCGGGACTAAAATAAAAAAAGAAATTTATAATATGAAGAAAGAATTAGAGTCATTCGGTTCCCTTAAAACCGAATAATAGGGGAAATTCTCCATTTAGAGCAGCTGATTGAAAAAAATAATTTATAGTGAGCTGAAACTAGCGGCCTTTTTTCAGGAGCTCTTTATTAAAATCAATAATCCGGGAAACATTCTCAGAGATACTTTCCGTCTTAAAAAGAATATTCATAAAAAGAAGGTTCGTCCGGATCTTTGTTGAGCCTTTTCTAATCCTGATCATCTGGTTTCTGTCGAGTTTCTTAACGGATTTCTTCATTTCGTGGATTTTTTCCTGAAGGTCCTCCAGTTTTGATAGATCCTTCTTTGCAAATTTACTTGCAACCAGGTCAAATTCAGCTGTAATAAAATTCTTCAATTCCTTAAAATCTTCTCTTTGTTCTTTAGAAAGTCCGGAATGATTATTATCCACGTGTTCGTAACATAATTTTGAGATGTCGTGAAGCGAAGCGGAAACCTCTCTTACGGAAGAAATTGTTTTGCCGAGATTCAAATCCTCGTTTGAGAAGGTATCTTCGATTATAACGGCTCCCTGCAAAATTTTGCTCATAATAATTGAACCGTGGTCGTCGAGTTCTTTTGTTTCTTTAACGGCTTTTTTTAGTTTTTTTCTGTTCTCGTTTACAAGTCCCGAATAAACATCGTCATAGATATTGTGAGCGGTGGAAAGAAATTGTTTTACGTCATTAACGAGGCTGTCGAGCAGGGCTGTTTTTTCATCATCGCCGGCGGCAGCTTCAAGTTTTGCCGACTTCTTTTCCCTTTTTGTATGAAGAATATTCGAGCGGATAATAAAAAACATCGCGCCAACAACTATCAGAATAGTAACGGTAAGTCCGCCGTAATACATCAGAAGAGCTAAAATACTGGTGCTCGTAAATGCAAGGAAAGCTGTTAGGAACCAGCCCGCAATTACTGTTAATACGCCGCTCACCCTGTAAACAGCGCTTTCTCTTCCCCAGGCTTTATCAGCGAAAGATGTTGACATGGCAACCATAAACGTAACATAAGTTGTAGAAAGGGGTAATTTATAGGCGGTACCTAGAGAAATTAAACTGCTCGCGACCATCAGGTTTACTGTCGCTCTTATAAAATCGAACGCCGGACGGTCCTTCTTACTGTATGCGGAATGGTCGATGCCTGAGGTGTCGAATCTTTTCTCGAGCTTTGAATAGAGAGCTTCGGGAATTACTTTTTTAATCGACTGTCCGATGTTTAAAGAGATTCTAACCAGATTTCTTGCAAGAGCGGATGATTCAAATTTCTCGTAGCCGTCGAACTGTCTGCCCAGGTTTATCTCGGTTTTTGTAACAGTTCTGGCTTTCTTATTAAACCATAGAGTTCCTACCATCACAAATCCGGAAATTATAAGGATTAAAGAATTGGTTTTATCCGGTTCAAGCAGGGCATCCATTGTAATTCCTAGAGGATCAGAGCTTTGCGATGCGATTTGATATGAACTTAATCCGGCGAGAGGGACTCCGATGAAATTAACAAGATCGTTGGCTGCGAATGCGAGAGCAAGAGAGAAAGTACCTACAAGTACTATCG
This sequence comes from uncultured Melioribacter sp., assembly GCA_964532065.1. Taxonomy (GTDB): domain Bacteria; phylum Bacteroidota; class Ignavibacteria; order Ignavibacteriales; family Melioribacteraceae; genus DSXH01. The sequence continues at coordinate 86,833 of CAZHHG010000002.1, read as the reverse complement.
GTTTTAAAATATTTATTTCAGTAAACCAGAGAAATAACTGAAGTATTATCGTCCAGAAGACAAAGCTTATTCCAAGTACAGCGACCGTATGAGTAGCAATCCATTCTATCATTTCCGGTGATAAAAACGTCGTCCCTTTTGCGCCTTTAACAAAAATGAAATATGTAATCGATGTCAATGCAACCGCGCCCCAAAGAGCACCGTAACGCTTTAGCGTCCTTTCAAAATTATAAGTAAAGATCAATCGCGAAAGATACTGGACGATTGCGCCGGCTGTAAAGGAAACCACTACTGATAAAAGGATCGCGGAGAAAATTCCGAGAGCTCTTCCGGTGTTTATATACTCACCGAGAAATTCAATTCCTCTTCCGGACTCTCCCAGTTTAACCAAACCCATAACAACGCTTCCGCCAAGCAACGAGGAGACTAACGAAACAGTTGTTGAGGTGGGTAATCCGAAGGTGTTGAATAGATCCAGAAGCAGTACATCGGTGAACATAACCGCCAGAAATATTACCATCACCTCGTTCAGAGTAAACATTGTGGGGTTTAAAAATCCCGAACGCGCAACTTCCATCATACCGCTGGAGAATAGGGTTCCGACTACAACACCAAGGCTCGCAACAATAAGAATAATATGGCGCGGTGCAACTTTCGAACCTAAAGAAGAATTAAGAAAATTTACCGCATCATTAGCAACACCAACTATCAGATCCGATGTAGCCAGAACAAATAAAATGATAACAAGAAATAGATAGGTTTCCAACCGGGTACTCCAAAAGAATTATATTAAAAAGAATTAAGTTCCTATCGGTATGAAGAAATCAAAATGACGACTGTTAATTTAGAAATTATTGGAAATTTTTTAAGCCGATTCATTTAAATGCAATGTTAACAAATTGTTAAGTTTTTTCAGATCCCTTAAAAAAACGTGAAAAAATGGGTTTGAGATTTAAGATGAGATGCTTATTTTGCCCCAAATTTTAACGAGTTGAAATGGATGACAAGAATACCAAAGGCGATCTGGTAAGAAAACTCACACTTACAGCAGCAATTATGATTGTAGCCGGTTCGATGATCGGCTCGGGAATTTTCAGAAAACCTTCGGTTATGGCCGAGCAGCTCGGATCACCCGAGCTTCTTATAATTGTATGGATAGCCGCCGGTTTAATTACAATGATCGCCGTCCTTGTCAACGCCGAGATCTCCGGAATGATCGATTCTACCGGAGGCCAGTATGTCTATTTCCGGAAAATGTATGGAGATTTTACTGCTTACTTATACGGCTGGTCGATTCTTTCGGTGATTCAAACAGGAAGCCAGGCGGCAATAGCATATGTTTTTGCTGAGTACCTTGGTTACTTCATAAAATATCCCCAGCTTCCGCAATCGTGGCAGGAGTTTTCTGTTTTTATGCCTCTCGTCGGCGACATTTATCCTTTTGTCGATTTCGGTACAAAAGCCGTAGCAATAATATGCACTATATTTTTAACGGTTGTTAATTATCTGGGTGTCTTCTTCGGCGGAATAGTTCAGACTATTGTCACATACATAAAAATTATTACAATTCTGCTTATAACTTTTCTGATAATCCTACTCGGCAACGGAAGCCTTTCGAATATCTATACCGGTTTTGCAATTCCCGAAGCAGTATCTAAAAATCTGTTCAGTCTTATCGGTTTGGCATTTGCGGGCGCATTCTGGGCATATGATGCATGGAACAACATTACTTTCGTTTCCGGTGAAGTAAAAAATGCGAAACGGAATGTCCCGCTAGGATTAATCTACGGCACTCTGATTGTAATGATTGTTTATGTTCTTTTAAACGTGGCCTACTTATATGTCCTCCCGATAGAGGAAATGGCAAAATCACCTCTTGTTGCAGCAAGCGCTGCAGAGAAAATATTCGGTTCAAGCGGAGGAATGGTTATTTCGATTGCAGTAATCATTTCGACGTTCGGGGCATTAAATGGAAGTATTCTCGCAACCGCGCGAGTCCCATACGCAATGGCCCGGGCAAATCTCTTCTTTCATAGTCTCGGGAAAGTTCATCCGAAATACAGCACTCCGCATGTTTCTCTTATTATTCAGGGAATCTGGTCGTGCATACTTGTAATGTCGGGTTCATTCGACACAATCACGGATTATGTAATATTTGCATCCTGGCTGTTCTACATGCTTGGTGCGTTCGGTGTTTTTGTTCTAAGAAGAAAGATGAAGGACGAAGAACGCGTCTTCAAAGTCTGGGGATATCCCTACACGCCGGCTATCTTTGTTATTTTCGCATTTTTCTTTTTAATGAACACTATAATATCCGACACCAGCAACGCAATGATGGGATTAATACTTGTTGCAAGCGGATTACCGATGTATTTCTTCTGGAAATACCGGGATAAAAGAAATTAAAGCGAGAATTCCTTTTTATATCTTTCGATTGAATCCCAGATAACCTTATAAGCTTCTTTCTTACCGAGAAATTTCTCTACTATAACATGTTTATGCTCAAGCTTCTTATAATCCTCGAAGAAACGCTTAAGCTGAATCGTGGTGTGAGGAGGAAGATGTTTCAGATCATCAATATAGTTCAGGGAAATATCGTTTTTCGCCACAGAAATAATTTTATCGTCCTCTTCGTCATCATCAACCATTCTCATAAGTCCGATCACTTTCGCTTCGATAATGCAGAGAGGGTCAACTTCTGCCGAACATAATACAAGAATGTCGAGAGGATCTTCGTCGTCGCAAAAGGTCTGAGGAATAAAGCCATAGTTAGCCGGATAATGGACCGCTGAATAAAGAACGCGGTCTAATTTTAATAAACCGCTCTCTTTATGCAGTTCGTATTTTGTTTTTGATCCAAATGGAATTTCAATTATTGCATTTAAAGTTTCCGGTGCGTTCCTGCCGTAATCGACATGATGCCACGGATTAAAACGCTGGGGTACGGTCTTTTTCTTTTTCATTACTCATCCCTGCATTATGTGAGACAAATTGAAATCTACTCTATTTTATAATCGAAGCATCCCTAATTTTCCGGTAAGGAGTATCCGGATTCCAGTTGGGGAACAGATCCGAATTCGCAATATTGAGACCGATCCTGTAGATAAAATTCAGTTGATCCATCATTCCTTCCCTGTTCCACTTATCGGGTTCGTAGTTATCCGTAACCTTATGGTAATTATTTTTTATCCATTCGCTTCCCGCCTTCTGCATGAATCCACCGGGTTCGGTCATATGTTCGTTTCCGCTGCCGATATAAACAGACGGAATTCCGACTTTCGCAAAATTAAAATGATCGGAGCGGAAAAATGAGCCCGCTTCCGGGAACGATTCCGGAATTATTTTCTTATTAATTTTTTCAGCTTCTTCATTAATAAAATCATCAATCTCAGAAAGCCCGTAACCAATCGCAGAAAAATTCTTTGTCGGACCGAAAATATTCAATGCGTCAATATTAACCGCGGCGACAGTTTTATTAATAGGGACAAGCGGATGTTTTACGTAAAAATCCGAACCGAGCAGACCGAATTCCTCCAGAGTAATTGCGAAGAAGACGATGGATCTTTCCGGTTTGATTTCCAGTTTGTTTATTGCATCAGCAATCGCAAGAATTCCTGCTACTCCGGTTGCATTATCAAGAGCACCGTTAAAAATTTTATCTTCGGTAGTAAGTGTTGAATCGTAACCGAAGTGATCCCAGTGAGCCATATAGAAAACATATTCGTCGGGCCGCTTCGAACCGGGAATATAACCGAGTACATTATGTGTATTATGAAACTCAAGTTTATTTTTCATGGAGAGGGATGTTGTCAATTGCATCGGTCTGGATTTAAAACCTCTTGCCGCGGCTGATTTCAGTTCGTCATCAAGGTTCCAGCCTGCAAGTGAAAAAATCTCCTTCGCTTTTGAGAGTGTAATCCATCCTTCAAATTTACATGCGGAGGAATTGTTTTTCCCGTCGTTGATGACGAGCTGCGGACCAGTCCTTCCATTTTGAACGACAGCCCAGGGATAACTTGCTGCACCGTCTTCGTGAATGATCAGTATACCCGCGGCACCCTGCCTCGCCGCTTCCTCATATTTGTAAGTCCACCGGCCGTAATAAGTCATCTTTCGGCCTGTGAAAAGGTTCTCGTCGGCAGTTGCATAACCGGGATCATTAACCATTACAATCACGATTTTATTTTTTACATCGATTCCCGCATAATCATTCCAGCCATATTCAGGGGCAACAATACCATAACCGGCGAAAACAATTTCTGCGTTATCAACTTCAATTTTATCTTCAACTCTTTTAGTCACGGCAACATAATCTACAGCATGGTCGAGATTGACGCTTCCGTTAATTCCTTTTATTACCATCTTCTTCTGGTAGTCAGGGGAAATTTCAACAAGAGGGATTGGCTGAAGGTAGCTGGCTCCGTTCATCGGTACAAGACCAAGTTTTTTATATTCCTCTACAAGATAATTAACCGTAATCTCTTCGCCGGCTGTAGCCGGTTTTCTGCCAAGGAATTTATCGGAGGAGATTTCTTCCACGTGTTTAAAAAATACTTCTTCACTCACTCCGGGAATATCATTTAATTTATCCGAGCAGCCGGCAATAAATAATGTGATAACTCCAAGAACCGAAACGAATAATCCGCGCTTCATATAAATCCTTATTCTGTTTTTAGAAATATGATTGGTAATTATTTATTCAGAATTCTATTTTTAGTTCACTTAATTAAAGAAATTACGTGTCCAATTTCATAAAAGTAGAATTGAGAGTAAAATGAAAAAGATATTTTTATTTTTGTTCATTCCGGCTTTGCTGTCGGCACAATTCGGTTCGCAGGATTCCGGTGGAAAGCTTCTCCCCGGCCAGGCCTGTTATGATGTAAAGCATTATGATATTAATCTTACGATCGATCCTTCGGAAAAGGCCATAGGAGGAACGGTTAAATTAACCGCCGCTGCCGTAACAAACTTCAGAGAAATGCTTATTGATCTCGACACTACATTTACAATTAGTGATATCGAACTTCTGAACCTCCCGACAAATTCATTATCATATATTTATTCTCCCGGGAAAATTCTTGTAACATTCGATAAGGAGGTTAAAGCCGGAAGCAGCTTTACTCTGGCAATAACATATAACGGTTCGCCCCGTATCGCAAAAAATCCGCCTTGGGACGATGGATTCCTCTGGCGCAAGACAAAGGATAATACAGATTGGATTACACTCACCTGTCAGGGCGGCGGAGCGGATATCTGGATTCCGTGCAAAGATCATCCGGCCGACGAACCCGATTCCGTTTCCCTCCGTTTCACTTACCCCGATAATCTAGAGTGTATAGCAAGCGGACGGTTTATTTCCTTAACCGATAATAATAACGGGACAAAAACTTCCAGATGGTTTGTCTCCAATCCTATCAATAATTATAATATCATGTTTTACCTCGGTCCATACAAACCGATTGAATACGACTACACAAGTATTGCCGGCGGAAAAATCCCGTTTACCGTCTGGGTCTTACCTGAAAATTATGAGAAAGCCAAAGCACACTCGGTTCAGTTCCTGCAGCACATGAAAGTAAACGAAGAATTGTGCGGGCCATATCCTTTCCGCGCCGATAAATATGCTGTCGTAGAAACTCCCCATCTTGGAATGGAACATCAAACAGCAATTGCCTACGGATTCGGATGGAAGGATGATCCGAACTTTCCTATCGACTGGCTTCACCACCACGAGTTTTCGCACGAGTGGTTCGGAAATCTTGTAACAGTGAAAGACTGGAGCGATTTCTGGATTCATGAAGGAATCGGATTATACTTACAGCCACTCTATCTCGAAAAAGTTTACGGAAAAAAAGAATATATCGGTTACATGAGAAAGTATAAGAGGATACAGAATAAAAAGCCGGTGGCCCCGCGCGCTGAACTTACAAGCGGTGAAGCTTATACCGGAGATATTTATAATAAAGGGGCGTGGATTGTTCATACACTCCGTTATTATGTAGGCGATGATGCGTTTTTTAAGATCCTCAGAAGATGGGCCTATCCGACCGAAGAGATGGAACGGATTACGGACGGCAGACAATGCAGAAATGCAGATACCGACGAAATTATGAGTATTGCGGAAAATATCTCGGGGAAGAAATTAGACTGGTTTTTTGAAGTCTACCTAAGGAACGCTCCTCTTCCAAAACTTCATTACTCAATTGAAGAAGGAAAGCTTAAACTCCGTTGGGAAACGGTAAACAATCTGCCTTTTGAATTACCTGTTGATGTAAAATCCGGAGACAGGATTTCCAGAGTTGAAATGAAAAACGGGAAAGGCGAAATTATACTTACAAACAGAAACGATTTTGTTATTGATCCCGAAGAATGGATCCTGATGGATTTAGTAACAAAATAATCGAAAGGAAATATGAACGAAACAATAATACTTTTAATAATCGGATTAATAGCCGGACTTGTAAGCGGAGTGCTTGGCCTGGGAGGCGGAATAGTTGTAATTCCGCTGCTTGTAGCTCTGCTCGGTTATTCACAGAAGGATGCGCACGGAACCTCTCTCGGCTTCCTGCTTCTGCCGATCGGGATTCTTGCGGTTATGAATTATTATAAAGCCGGCCACGTCCACGTTAAAGCAATCGGTATTATGATAATAACATTCTTGATCGGAAGTTACATCTCTTCGCTCTATGCTCTTTCGATTCCGGAGGGAACATTAAAAAAGATCTTTGCTGTGTTTCTCTTTATCTATGCAATGAAACTGTTTTTCTGGAAATAACCCGAGGCAGACATTTTTAACAGATCAATATCACGAACCGCGGCGCTCCTGCTAGCGCTACTTGTAACCTTTTTATGGTCAACATCGTTTGTGATAATTAAGCTGGGTCTTAAAGAAATCCCCCCTCTAACATTCGCCGGATTGCGGTATTTCATCGCTTTTATGGTTCTACTTCCGTTTGTTTTCCGTAGAGACAGAATTGAAGAAATGAAGAGTTACGGCCGGAATACCTGGCTCAAACTCTTTTCGCTCGGAATTATTTTTTATACTGCTACACAGGGGACACAGTTTATCGGGCTCTCGCTGCTGCCGAGCGTGACAGTAACTCTCTGGTTAAATTTTTCGCCCATAATAGTCGCAATACTTGGAATAAAATTCCTTTCCGAAAAACCTTCATCAAGACAATGGGCCGGTTCACTTCTCTTTCTTGCCGGTGTAATGATTTATTTTCTGCCGCTCTCTCTCTCCGGCGATCAGACTCTTGGCCTGATTGTAATGACTATTGGAGTACTTGCAAATTCAGGATCTTCAATTCTGGGAAGAGAGATAAACAGGACGGGGAAACATCATCCGTTAATTGTAACGGTAATAAGTATGGGAACCGGCGGAGTATTACTTCTTATAATCGGAATTTCTGTGCAGGGGCTCCCGCCTATAAGCGTATCAAACATTTTATATCTGCTGTGGCTCGCTCTGATCAATACGGCATTCGCGTTTACAATATGGAATATCTCCCTCAGAAAACTTACCGCGATGGAATCGAGCATTATTAACAATACAATGTTAATTCAAATTGCAATACTCGCCTGGATTTTCCTGGGTGAATCAATAACAATAAAAGAACTGACGGGTTTGATTACCGCCGCTATAGGCGCATTGATGGTTCAATTGAAACGGGGATAAATATATATTTACAAATCATCTTAAGCCCTCCTTCAATTCCGAATCCTTTTCCTGCCAGATTCATCTAACTTTCCAAAAACAGGAGAATTTATGTTAAGAACCAACCTCACACACGTATTATCCGAACAGGAACACTTTAAACTTCTTCAGGAAAATGAGAATGTAATGATCTGCTGCGGAAGAATGGGACCTATGTGTATTCCGGTTTATGAATCGATGGAGGAACTTGAAGGTGAATATAAAAATGTAAAGTTCGCCGATATGGAATTCGACACTCCCGATGCAAAGGTAATTAGAAACCTTCCGGAATGCAGAAGTTTTCAGGGATTGCCTTTTGTTGTCTATTATAAGAATGGAAAAGTTGTTAAGGCGACAAGCTCCATCCAGTCTAAAGAACAGATAACCGAAATTCTTGACGAACAATTCGGAAAGAAATAATATTTCTTTAGCGGGAGAAAATTAAAATGCAGAATCATTATGATGTAATTGTTATTGGCGCAGGAGCGGCCGGACTCACGGCCGGGATTTATTTATCAAGAGCTAAGGTAAATACCCTTATACTTAATGAAGGAGCTGTCGGCGGCCAGATGGTTCTCACACACGAAATCGCCAACTATCCGGGAGTAGAAAGCATAAGCGGATACGAACTGGCAAGAATTATGAAAAGCCAGGCACAGAAATTCGGATGCACAATTAAGAGCAACCTGAAGATAACCGGTATGAATCTGCAGGATGAGATCAAAGAAGTTACTGTAAACAATAAAGATGTCTATACCGCGTATTCGGTAATAATCGCAACGGGCGGAAAGTCGAGAACAATAGGGGTGCCGGGAGAAGACGGGTTTAAAGGAAAAGGTATTTCATACTGCGCAACATGCGACGGCGACTTTTTCCAGGATAAGGAAATTGTAGTTGTGGGCGGAGGTAATTCCGCGCTTGAAGAGGCAGTCTCCCTTACGAAGTATGCTTCAAAGGTAACAATTGTACATCAGTTCGATCATTTCCAGGCATTCGAGCATTATATTGAAGAGGCCAGAAAAAATCCGAAAATAAACTTTATCATGGAATCGAAGATTATTGAATTTTCCGGTGATGAAAAGCTTGAGAGAATCAAGATCCAGAATCAGAGCACCGGAGAAATTACCGATATGACAATAGACGGTGTATTTATTTTTATAGGATATGTTCCCAACACGGAAAAAATTGCCGGAATAGTAGATCTGAATCAGTACGGAGAGATTGTGGTTGATGAGAATATGTCCACTAATATTAAGGGGGTTTATGCCGCCGGGGATTCAATCGCTAAACGTTACCGCCAGGTAACAACTGCGGTGGCGGACGGTACAATAGCCGCCCTCAGCGCTGCTGAATATGTTAATACAATCAGGAAAGAATTGATACCAGCCTGATTTAATAAAGCACTCCGATTTGCTTTTGTGAAAGCATCTCTTTTAGTTTTGTTAAGGAGATGCTTTTTTATGTACTTCAGAGTAACTGCTCTTGGCGAAATTCTTTACGACATCTACCCCGACGGTAAGCGGCTCGGAGGAGCTCCGTTCAATTTTATCTATCATGTATGGAAAATCTTAGGCGTTGCTGATTTTATCTCTGCTGTAGGCAACGATGATTACGGAATGGAGGTTATTAACCATCTAAAAGGGATCGGTTTTCCAACAGATCACATTTCAATTAGCAAGGAACATCCTACCGGATCTGTCCTCGTAACACTCGATGAAAATAGGAGTCCTCAATTCCGTATGAACGGTTATAACTGTTTTGATTTTTTCACCCTCGATGAAAAATCTATCCGACTTATTGAGGAGGAGACCGACCTTTTGTACTTCGGAACATTCGGTCAGCGCAACGAAACCGCCAGGAGAGCTATCCAGTCAACTTTCGGGAAAAATCTGAAATACTTTTGCGACCTTAACCTACGGCACGAGTTCTTCACAAAGGAGATGGTGGAAGAGTCATTAAAGACTTCCAACGTGGTCAAGATCAACGATGCTGAACTCGAATCACTCAGAAAATATTTCGGACTTTCCTCTCAAATTGAAGAGGCCTCAAGCCAACTGATTGAGAAGTTCGATCTTAACCTTCTTAGTATAACGCTTGGGCCTGAAGGTGCCTTGTTAACGGACGGAAATGAATCGGACTATTACCGTTGCGATCCTGTTGAACCCGTTGATACGCTCGGGGCCGGAGACGCTTATTCGGCTCTTCTTGCAATCGGTTATTTAATGGGGCTAGAATTAAATAGAACGAATTTGCTGGCCAACAGTTTTGCAAAAGAGATTTGCATGGTGGAGGGTGCTCTGCCGGACGATGATGGTGTTTATAAAAAATACAGATCGTTACTAATTGACTAATCAGATAAATTCAGCTGGATCAATTTACCGACGGCCCGTTTTCTCCTGAACCTTTACCGGAACAAGTTCCACTTCAACAACTTCCGGAAGAAGACTATACATCGAACCCGTGATCATATCTGTAAGCATACCGGGTATAAATCCGTTCAAAGCATTCAGCCAGAACCACGCCGATAGCTTTCGTGTAACCTGGATCTCGTATGAATCATGACCATCAAGTTCCAGTTTAACCGAATGATCAGATCCCCTATCAATATTTACAATCCGCGGAGTTGTACCGAATTTTTTACCGTTGATCGTGATTTTTGCATTCGGCGGATTCGATTTCAGTTCAACTTCCTGAGTGGTCGTATTAATTACTGTTGAACAGGCAGAAATCAGAATAAGCACACACAGGAGAAAGACTAGATTAAAAAGAAATCTCATTTATTAAATCCTTTTTGATTTATTATCGAAAAAAGACCGGCAATTTTTATATTGATCTAAAATTATCTTCGAAAACCGGTCAAAACACGGGCATTTGATAATTTTCCTTTCTAAATTTGAACCCAAAAAACAGAAGACTAGACAGGTGAATTGATGGCCTCACAGGATAAACTTTCGGATCTCGCACAGTTTGTTATTACCGGCAAACATCTTGATGCGCAGAGAATTACACAGGAACTGATTGACGAGAAGTGCGATCCGCAGACTATTCTGAATGACGGCCTGATGAAAGGAATGGAGGTTGTTGGTCAGAGATTCCGGGATAACCAGATGTTTGTTCCCCAGGTTCTTGTTTCCGCAAGGGCAATGAAGACATCTATGAAAGTTATAGAACCGCTTATGCTTTCCGGCGCGGTTAAATCGAAAGGGAAGGTTCTGATCGGAACTGTTAAAGGCGACGTGCACGATATCGGAAAGAATATTGTTGCGACAATGATGCAGGGCGCGGGGTACGAAGTGATCGATATCGGAACCGGGTGCGATGTAAATAAATTTTATCAGGAATATGAAGCTCATAAACCGGATTTAATCGGGATGTCGGCCCTTCTTACAACCACCATGGTCAATATGAAACCGGTGATAGATCATTTTAAAGAGAAGAACGTAAGTGTTCCTTTTATTGTTGGAGGCGCTCCGCTCAATCAGAAATTTGCCGAAGAGATCGGGGCCGCCGGATACGGAAGAGACGCGTACGACGCTGTTAAAACCGCCGACGCATTAATGTCCTAATAACCGACAAACATTTCCCACCAGGCAGTCAGTTCTTTACTGAAATTACCCCGTAGCAGAAGCATATGATTACCGAGCGGTTCGGAAAGGAGATCCGATACTTTGTAGCTTCCATGCAGTTTAATCAGTGCCTGTGTCCTGCAGAGATTCTCTTCCGAACCGGATTGAATTATTTCTGCATTTGAGATCCAGAGTTTATCCAGATTGCGTCCGCCGATTCTGAAAAGCGTTGCTTTACCTTTCGATATTTCCCCTTCGATTCCGACACCGAGCCCCGATTCGAAATGTGAGCGGAGTTTGTAATTAGCAACCATTCCGATGGGTACCGTACAGTGAGCAAGCCAGAGAGAATTATTCTGCTCATCAATGCGTGAGGGATTTGCCATCCAGGGGATCTGATTTGTAAGATAATTTGACCAGACCATTCCCAGTGTAGACACTATATCGCCTTCGCATGAAGCGACAATACCGTAATCGTTCATCTTGGAGAGAGCAAAGCATCCGGTGGTTTTAAGGTCAGTTACAAGGTCGAAACATCTAAGGGAAATTGCATCAACTTTATATTCATCAATAACCTTTTTCAAAGCGGCAAATACTTTAACAACATTTTTCAATTCTTTCTTTGAAGGTTCTTTTACATTAGCCGCCTTATTTACAAACGCGAAATGTTCATCTTCAATTTCTTCATCGGTAATTTGAGGAATCATATTCTTCAATTCTTCGAGAGGTATTTTCGTTAAATGCGAGCCCCATACACGTTGAACCGCTTCGTGACCGGGCATACTTGCAATAAGCCAATCGGACGGATCACCGATAAGTCCGATTTTCGTATTCCGCATTTTATAATAGACTTCGAAATATTTAACAGTTTTCTCAATATCGCGCCAGCAATCCTTATTAGAAGTTTCATCCAGATAAATAATTCTTCCTTTCATTCCTTCCTGCTGAAGACGCCCTAAAATTTCCAATGATGCAGGAAGAGAATTATTGCCGGGATGAGCGAGGAGAATTACAGGTTCGTGATTAAAGTATTTTCTCCGCTCTGTAATCAGATTGTAAGCCAATTGTTCCGTGCCGCCGGTAAGTATGAAATAAAGGAGGGGGATGGAGCGGGTAACAGAATGTTCATCCACCTGATATATTTCATACTGATTGAGAGTAATCTGAATTTCCCGGGCTATTTCCTCCCGGGGTATAGATGTGATGCTGCTGGCAACCGGAATAAAACCATATCTGATTTTTTGTTCTTCCATGCATTCTCCATGGATTATTATATCATTGGTATTGTGCCTTTCTTTGCAATTATTAATGATGCTCTATCGTCTTTCATGGTTAACAGGACATCTATTTGCGGGTCAGATTTCCAGATCATCATATCGACACCAAAGAAACTTTTTTCTTCATATTTTCCACCGAACTTCTCGGACGCTATCTGTTTAATCTGCGAGTAGAATTTCTTTGCATCAATTTCACTCCGTTTTCCGTTGCTTAGCGTTTTAATGGTCATTTCATTCTGTGTGTTATAGGAAAAAACAACTCGAATTGAATTTGGTTCAAGCCAATCATAAAAACTGATTGATGTGCCGCGTTCGCCTGAACGGTCCTCCCATTTAGCATCGGGATATTGTGATTTTACTTCTGATTGCGTAAAGGTAAAATCAATAGCGCGGAATTTATCAATATCGAATTGAGAGAATAATGAAGATGAAAATAAAATTATGGTTATAAGAGTGTGCTTTGCTTTTATCATAAAGTATCATATAAAAATGTTAGAAAATCCGGATTGAACCAAATCTAAATGCAAATTAATTTTGTTTGATGAAAATTCAAAATTACTTCGCATTAATGAAACTATTAATTAAGAAAGGGTTCTTACCATGCAAATCAAACACGACAATTTCATTCTCCCCTTTTTTAAGCCACGGTGCGGGGCAATATAATCTCTGCTGCGGTCCGGCATTCCAATACCTTCCAAGACTGTGTCCGTTAACCCATACAACGCCTTTCTGCCATTTGCTCATATCTATAAAAGTGTCGCCGGTTTCATTCAGATTAAATGTACCTTTAAAAAATTTCGGCGCGTTTGTTGTATCAATCCCGCTATAATTAAGTCGGGTTAAATAACTGTTCTCCATCGGGAGAGTAAACACATCCCAGTTCATCAATGTTACACCGCCTAATGTTACGCGCTCGGTAATTCCCTTCCGGTCGATTAATTGCTGACCGAAATTAATACGCCCCATTCCTTCTACAAGAATTTCAAGAACAGGATTATCCACGTCTGTTTTGGGTAGGACAATTGAGTTTTCTTTTTTTGTGCGGTCGATTGTGCCGATATATTTCCCGTCTACAAAGACCAGTCCGTAATCATTCAGATCAGTTACTTTCAAAGTCCCGCTGTTCGGTCCAATTAATTCCGTTCTGTACAGAATAAATCCGAAATTCTGTTCGAACATCTCCATCGGTTTCGGTTGAACGGATTTGATGGGGGCGGGAAGATTATCAAACAGATCTGCAGATTTTACTAAATGGATTTCCGGTATTTCGATAAACTTAATATCACTTGGAACATCGGGCAGAACGGATCCCTCCGGCTGATATTTTGAAAGCATCTCACGGATATCCCAATACTTCTGAGTGGGTCTTCCGGCTTCATCGAGTGGTGAATCGTAATCGTAGCTTGTTACGTCCGGTTCATACTTATCGCTGAAGTTAGCACCGGCATAAAAAGCGAAATTTGTCCCGCCATGGAACATGTACAGGTTGAATGATTTGTTGTTCTCAAGCATCCACTGCAATTCTTTTTTCTGGCGTTCCCAGTCGGCGCTTCCCCATTTTTCGTCGCGCCAGTGAGTGAACCATCCGCACCAGTATTCACCGCACATATGAGGAATATCCTGCCTGAATTTTTCGAGTTCCTCAAAAGCTTTCTGCGGATTACCTCCGAAGTTAACCACAGGAACAACATCATCAAGTGTTCCGCTCTCTAATAAGTAATGAGCCGGTCCGTCGGACGTAAAAAGCTCAACATCGAATCCTGCTTTACGGATTATACTTTTCAATTCCTTCATATATTCCCTGTCGTTTCCGTAGCTGCCGTATTCATTTTCCACCTGAACCATTATAATAGGTCCGCCGCGCGTAATCTGAAGGTCTTTAAGTTCGTTACCGAGCCGCATCAGATACCGCTCCACAGCCGACATATAATTTTCGTCCATGCATCTGAGCTTTATATCAGGTTGTTTCAATAGCCATGGGGGCAAACCGCCGAGGTCCCATTCCGAACAGACATACGGGCCGGGACGCAGCAGAACTTTCAATCCGAGCGAATGAGCAATCCTTATATACTCGGCAAGATTCAGATTACCCGAAAAATTGAATATGCCGGGAGACGGCTCGTGTTCATTCCAGAATACATATGTACAGACCGTATTTAATCCCGCTGCTTTCAGTTTTGTAAGACGGTCTTTCCAGTATTCTTTTGGTATCCGGTTATAATGCATTTCACCCGAAAAGATTCTGAACGGTTTTCCATCCAGAATAAAATTGCTGCCGGAGATTTTAAATTCCTGTGCTGATAAAGAAGCATAACTGAACATTATCAGAAATAATAAAATGATTTTTGTTTTCATAGAAATACCTCAAAAGGAATAGAACGCGGATTTCGCAGATCAATAAGATTTCCACGGATTATAAGTTTATTAAACTTTGATATCAAATTAAGGAAAGAATTTCTTTTATGTTATTAAGAACTTTTTCAGCACCGGTGAAATCCGAGTCTAAAGTGAGGTGTGTAGGAATTATATAACAGCGCAATCCCGCCTGAAGAGCCGCTTTTAATCCTCTTTCAGAATCTTCGACAACAATGCAATCCTCTCTTTTTATTCCCGAAACTTGAAGAGCTTTGAGGTAGGGCTCAGGATCCGGTTTTGTGTTTTTTACGTCTTCGCTTGTGATAACAAAGTCGAAATATTTTAAAAAGCCGGTCTGATTATGTATAATCTCGAAATGATCTTTTCGTGAACTTGTAACAATACCCATTTTAACTTTGCCATATAGTTCTTTCAGTACAAATTCGGCTCCTTCGATAATTTCAATTTCTGTTTCCAATAACCTGCTGTATAACTGATTTCTATCTCTGCGCAATTGAGTTATAGTTTCTTCATTGTATCCGAGTTCTTTAGCAAGATGCCAGGTTCCGTGTGACTGTTTTAGAAAATACTGAACATACATCTCGTCGGTCAGATCAATCCCGATTTTTTCAAATGTAAGTTTAGTCGCTTTATAGTAGAGTTTTTCAGTATCTACAAGTATTCCGTCGTTATCCCAGAAGATTGATTTTATCATTCGGCAAAGAGCCTTTCAAAACCGGGATACGGTTTAAGAGGAATGATTTCGAAACGGATCAGCCCGTTTGAGACCAGCGGTAACGTGTTTAATATTTCTCCCGCTTCAGCTGCATCACCGCATTCAAGTAGAAGAATTGCTTCGTTTTTATCGGCTCTGAAATAAATCTCGCGGATTATTCCCTCCTTAAATAGATCCCAAACTCTTCTTGCCTCTTCCCTGGAATAGAGACCGAATTTCCCGGAATCGGCTCCGCTATTCTCTTTTTCAATTGCCAATATTTTCATATTTCATTTAAAATTTATTCTCAAGTCAAACATAAAAAAAAGGGATGTTATTCACATCCCTTTATCAATTAAAGAAGATTTGTCGACAGTTATAAATTTACCACCGCCATTAAATAAAACCAGGAAGAATTGTCTTTGCCCCGTTTCTCTTTAAAAATATCGCCGGGAAAAAAGAGTGAACCGCCTGCTTCAAATGTTAAATTGCTGTCATATTTATATGCGGCAACAAGGTCAATTTCTGAACCGAATGAATTGGATCCCGTACCAGAATTCAATACATATTCCTCCATCGAACTGAAAAGATGGGCGTGAATATTAATTGTAAGATTCTGTAGTGGACTAATACTTAATTTCCCTATCATATCAATCAGTCCGAGTCCGTAAGTATCGTTAGGGAAATTGACGAAATAATCCATATAGCCGTAGAACTTATGTCCGGAAATATAAAGAGAAGTGTAGGATTTATATTCAGTATCGGCCTGATTATTATCCCCGCTTGCAATATCCACCTGAGCTCCAAGAACAGGATTTAATTCTCCGACGGCTTTGTATTCGGCACCGAATGAAAATGTATATGCGCTGATATCCTGTGTCCTTCCGCCTGAATAGAGAGAACCCGTCTGATAACCAAAATCGATTTCATGTGCAAACCGGTTATGATTCCCTTTAATATTAAAACCGAATGTTGCCCGGTTCAAAATAGATGTGGGCTGCATTCTCTGCCAGATAATAAAGGGTTCTATTCTATATGAATCGATCAATTTAAGATCGGCAAACAAGGCATAAACATTCTGGTCGGTTGAGTCGCCCGGCAGCGACTTCTCAAATTCCCGGGCTGCCATTAAGTCGACTTTCAAGAAACTATTTTTATAGGTTAAGATGCCACCGTCGAATGAGCGGCCGACATTATTCCATCCGACAACACTAATAAACCGCTCGGAACCATATGATGCTTCGAAACGACCTACTTTTAAATCAACGGGAAAATCGAAAAGGTTTTCAACTTTAAAATAGGCCTGGTGAAGATCGAGGTTTTTCATGTTTGCGGTTGTTGATGTTTCTTCACCAAAGATTCGAGAGTCCTGCGCCTGAATGAATCCGGATAAGTTTTTCGAAGGATAAAATGAAACGCCAAGCCTTGTTCTCAGGGCAGTGAATGTGCCGGCTCTTGTTGATGATTTAAAATCTTTGTTATCAATTTCAAAACGGGGACGAATCTGAGCAGAAAATTTTATCAGCTCCTGGCCACTGAGAGCCGATCCAAATAATAATATCAGAAGAGCAAGAAGTATTTTTTTCATATATGATTATTCCTGAAGTTTAGAATTATTCGAATTCGTCAATAGCTTATAAGTGTACCCTGTCGCTCTTTGGCTTTTTTATCCCACTCAACAGTTGTTGTTTTCAGAAATTCGGCTTTGTCTTTTTTCATTTCTGCTGCATTTAGTCCGATATACTTTTGAGCTTTCTCTTTTGTAGATATATCCGGCAACGCAACCGGGTAATTTACGCCGTGTTTAACAAGAACAAGTGCAATTTCTTTTCTCGCAGCTTCGGCTTTTTGAATTGATGTTCCGAGAACTCTCATTGCTTCAACCGGTGAATGGAATCCTAAAGCATTAGCAGCGGCAACCCAATCCCATCTCCACTGCGAGTGTCTGATCAGCTGAAGTGCCGGTTTCATTTCAGCTTCTGTAGCACCATTATCCCATGCAATCTTTGCCTCTATATGAGCGGCAGCCAGCGACTTTTCAGCAAGGTGCCTCAACTCTTCTATTTTATCCTGGCGGGCATAAACATCTTCGAGCAATGTCTGAGTTTTTTCTCTGTGACAAACAAAACAGGAATTCTCAATATTATTTAACGGACTTTGAATGTGATGATCTGTGAATTTTACTCCGCCTTCTGTTTTATACGGCATATGGCAATCGGCGCATGATACGCCGCGCTTTGCGTGTATACCCGTCATATATAGTTCATAGTCCGGATGCTGTGCTTTAAGCATAGGTGTTTTACTCAATGCATGTGTCCAATCGGTGAAATCAGATTCGTCATAATACTTTTCCATATCGTCCGCACTGAATCCTTTATCCCACGGGAAAGTTAAATACTTTTCCTCCTTGCCTTTAAAGTAATATTCAACATGACATTGTGCGCATACCAGGGAGCGCATCTCATTGTGAGTGAAGCTCTTTATATCTTTCCCCTGTCTCTGGAAAGCTTCAATTAAGGCAGGACGGGTAATTCTCAAATCCATTGTTTTAGGATCGTGACAATCCTGACAACCAATAGGATTAATAATTTCAGCCCCAAGATCCTTCCATTTGGATTTATAAAAATTCGCCACCCCCATATTATTCATCACGCGCGGCACGTCCGTACTTTTACAGGTCCAGCATGTGCCCGGCTGAGGACTTACTTTATTGTCACCTGTCCTGAGAGTGTTTCTAATATCTTTGACTGCATAAGCATGCCCGCGCCCCTGATTGTAATCTTTAGAAAACGCATAGCCTGCCCACATTACAACCAGCTCCGGATATCTTTCCAGATAATCGACCATGGTTGATCCGCCGTGCTTGCTTGCATATGTTGTGTCGAGCGTCTGACGGTAAGTTTCATACTGTCTCGGGAAATTTTCTCCCCATACTTCGTTGCGTGGCTCCCAGTCGGGCAGCGGTTTAATCACCTGCAGCGCAAATGATTCGCTTCTTCGTTCAACTATAGATGACGCAAGCAGACCGATTAAAAATACTATCACAACAGTAACAATAAACAGAACCCAACCAACCCACGGTTTGTTTTTAATAATTTCTTGAATTGGTTTCATAGCATTTACCTTTATTCTTATTAATTGATTTTACTTTCCTTCTTCGGATTCTATAAACCTGCCGAGCCATTCCGGAACCACCGGTTCAAGTGACGGAACTCTTGCAAGCGGAGCTGAAGATAAACTATTTACCCTTCCATGCGGGGTATCTCTGTGGCACTCCCAGCAATACCTTTCAGTTTGATCGGCTACATTTTTATTGCTTATAGCACGTAATGCAACCGGATGAATTGCGTTTGAATGGCAGCGAATGCAGTTTTCCTGAACAGCCTCTTTGCCGGCCTGCTTAATCTGAATTACCTGCGGCTCCCAGCGCATTGTAAAATAGGTTGCATGACGTAAACCATCATTAGCTTTAAACCAATACGTACGGATAAAATTATCCTGGGGTACATGGCAATCGTTACAGGTTGCAACTCTGGCGTGGCTTCCCCTTTGCCAGCTTGCATAATGTACATTCATTACATGGCAATTTACACACGCCCTTGGATCATTGGATAAATACGCGGATGCATTGGAGATATAAAAAATATAGAGCCCAAGACCCGTTAAAATTCCCAATAACAGAATTACGTAGAACTGCCATTGTGACGGCGGAACAATGCTTTTAACGAGCTTTACAAAAAAATTATTTTTTTCCGATTTGTTCTGATCCATTTGAAGCTCCTTTTTCTGAGGCGCGGTTCAGCTCCCGAATGTCCTGTGTGCTTGTCGGATGACCTAATTTGTCGATGTTTTTGTGAAGAATCAAATATTCTTCTTTCGAAATGTTATTCTGCCAGTTGCCGGAGAAAATTCCGATTCCTATTATCAATATATAGAGACCGATAATTCCTAAACCAATATATCTTTTAGAGAGCTTCTTCTCAACTATTTTTATCTTAACGCTCAAAGTATCTGCAACTGGACAGGCATCAACACAGCTTAAACACATTGTACATTCATCTGAGCGAACAGTAATTACTTTATCCACCTTGATAAATGATGGACATGCTTTTGCGCATAAGTTGCAGTCTATACAGCTGGAAGTCTCTCTCTTTATTTTTGTCGGGCTGAAGAAGGAAATTAAACCGAGTAATGCTCCATATGGACATAAGTAACGGCACCAGAATCCTCTAATGAAGATTGAGAGAACAAATAATGACGCTATGACAATTAATGAGAACCTGCTTATATCCGCAAAAAAATACCACATCTTTACATCTGCAACTTTATTGTATGAACTGTTCAGGAAAAACTGAAGTGCAGTAGCCGTCATCGAAAAGAAAATTGCATATATAAAAAAACCGAGCAGAAGATACTTGAGACTTCTTAAAGGGTAGTCTAATAGTTTTGGAAGTTTTATTCTTCTTTTAAAAAGCATCTTATAAATCTTTTCACCGAAATCACCGACAAGCTCTGAGAGAAAACCGACCGGACAGAACCAGCTGCAGAATGATTTCCCGAAAACGAATGATACGCCAATAATAGCAAGCAGTATGAAAACACCTGCCGGGTGTGCCGGGTGAATTTCACCGGTAATAAAAAAATTATATAAACTCATCAAAGCGCTGATTGGAAGAAATCCCTCCACTCCCGGGGGCCGGTATGTACTTCCTGAAACACCGCTTGATTCCAGATAGGAAACAAAAAAATAGAATTCGATACCGATCCAGATACAAACCAGAGTAAAAATACTTTGAACAATAAACCTGTATTTTTGAATGGGCTTTTCCGGATTCCTAATTATTTTATTTTTTTCAGTCATATCTGGTCTTTCTAATATCAGATGATTATTTCTGAATATAAAATTATAGGTTTCTATCCTATTTGTCAATGATTTTCAATAGTGCAAAATCTGCGTAAAAAAATCAATAATCGGATAATCATGACCCGCTTTACTTTTCTCTTGACAATTAGGACGTGTCTTAGTAGGTTTATATAAGAACAAATTGTCTGATATTATTTAGAAAGCTTTTAATGAACCTGCATACTCTTTTGTATTTCATATTTATCAACCGGATAGATTCCTCTTTTTACAGAAACAGAGTTAGTTAAAATTTTTTCGTCATAAAAAGGACATTTTGTATCATAAGAGAGCCCGCTATGAAAAATGAGTTGAATCAAATTATGCAAGAACTGGAGACCGTAAAAATTATTGAGATACTGAATTCCAGCCTCAGCACTGCTACTGTCTTTAATAGGTATGGTATTGAATACTACCGAGTTTCTGAAATGAGACTTGAAGATGCTGCAAGAGAGGCGGGAATTCCATTAGCTGATATTATCCGAGATCTTAATATGATTTTAATAGAGGGAAAAGAGAACCAAAATCCATTTAACCTGGGACCAGTCGAGTTATCGAAATGGATAGTGGAAGTTCATCACACTTATACAAAAGAAAGTTTGG
>CAZHHG010000002.1:32802-65711 GCA_964532065.1 uncultured Melioribacter sp. | reverse complement strand
TTTACTGGTAGAATTCAGCGAGGCATTCAAAAACCTTCACACACAATTAACAGCACTTGAAACCGAACTTCTTTCGCACATGGAGAGAGAGGAAAGAATTCTTTTCCCACTTATAAAATACCTTGTGGAAACCGAAAAATTCAATGAGCGGCCGAAAACAAGAAATTACGGCACTGTAAGAAATCCCTTACAACAGATGTTGAACGAACACGAGAGCTCCATTACTTTATTAAATAAAATTTATGCTTCGATTAAGAATCTGCCCGGGAGAAAGAACTTAAATAATATAAGAGACCTTTTAATAAAAAGAATAACAGCCTTCCGTTACGATCTTTATCAGCATATACACCTGGAAAACAACCTACTTTTTCCGAGAGCAATTCAATTAGAAAGTAAACTCTTAAATAAATCATAAGGAGAAAAAATGAAAAAGCTATTTGCTTCAATAATAGTAATGTCGGCGATCTTTATTGCATGCGGGGATGATAAAAAGGAGACTTCCTCCGCCGGTTCAGGAAAAGAAAAGCTCGCCGAAAAATTCGGTTTAACCGTCTTTGAATATGAAAATGGAATCGGGCCGATTAAAGAGAAACTTGATCTTGGACAGATTGATATGATAAAAGTAAAAAGCGGCGAGAAGATCTTTACGGAAAAATGCACTCAGTGCCATAAACTGGACGAAAGATATACGGGGCCGGCATTGCGAGATGTTACATCAAGAAGAACACCAGAGTTTATTTTAAATCAAATATTAAATCCCGAGGAAATGACAAAAAGACATCCGGAAGTAAAAAAATTATTAGCCACATATCCAACACAAATGACATTTCAAAATGTTAGTGTTGATGACGCAAAAGCTATTTTAGAATATTTCCGTTCAGTTAATCAATAACCAAAGAGGTGAAGAATGAAATACAATAAATTAATATTTTCTTTCTTAGCGCTTATAGTCATTTCGGGAGTAATTTATAATTGTTCCGGTTCCGGTAACTCAGGGGATTTCAGCGATGCGGCAAATAAAGTTTATGTCGCGCCCGGTTCTTACGATGAATTCTACGCTTTCATGTCCGGTGGATTCAGCGGGCAGGTAGGTGTTTACGGTTTGCCGTCGGGAAGATTGTTTAAAGAGATAGCTGTTTTCTCCCAGGATCCCGAAACGGGTTACGGATATTCCGAAGAAAGCAAAGCAATGCTTATGACATCTTACGGATTCATACCGTGGGATGACGCTCACCATCCTTCACTTTCTATGACCAATGGAGAACAGGACGGAAGATGGCTCTTTATCAACGGAAACAATACACCCCGTATTGCCCGGATTGATCTTCATTCGTTCGAGACGGTGGAAATAATCGAAACTCCTAATTCCGGAGGAAACCACGCTTCTCCGTTTGTAACCGAAAACACTGAATACGTTGTGGCTTCCACCAGATTCAGCATTCCGATTCCAAACAAAGATGTTCCGATCAGTTCCTATAAAGAAAATTTTAACGGAACCGTTTCATTTATAAGTGTCGATAAAAATTCCGGCAAAATGAATCTCGCATTTCAAATTCTTGTACCGGGATTCAATTACGATCTTGCAATACCCGGAAAAGGTCCCTCAAACGGATGGGCATTTTTTACCTCCTACAATAGCGAGCGTGCTAATTCAATGCTGGAAATAAACGCATCGCAAAACGATAAAGATTTTATTGCGGCAGTTAACTGGAAAAAAGCAGAGGAGTACGTAAAACAGGGTAAAGCTGTAACTATGGATGGAGAATATTACCGAAATTATTACGATGAGGAAAAGCAGACCGCGTTTTCAGAGATCAACAAAAAAGTACTCGTTCTCAATCCTAAAGATTGTCCAGGTATGATCTACTACCTTCCTACTCCTAAATCTCCTCACGGAGTGGATGTTGATCCTACCGGAGAATATATAGTAGCCGGAGGAAAGCTTGCTACAGTTATTCCCGTTCATTCATTTTCAAAAATGATCAAAGCAATCGAGGAAAAACAATTCGATGGTGAGATAGAAGGTATTCCAATTCTAAAGTACGGTTCGGTAATCGCAGGTGAGGTTCAGGATCCGGGTCTCGGACCGCTTCACACACAATTCGATGGCGAGGGATATGGTTACACATCAGCGTTCATTTCCTCCGAAATAGTGAAATGGAAAATCGGAACCTGGGAAGTTGTTGATAGAATTCCTACGTACTATTCAATTGGTCATTTAATGATTCCGGGAGGCGACACAAAAAATCCATGGGGAAAATATGTTATTGCCCTGAATAAAATAACAAAAGACAGATATCTTCCAACCGGACCCGAGCTAACCCAATCTGCACAGCTTATAGATATAACCGGCGATAAGATGAAACTACTGCTCGATTTTCCGACCACCGGCGAGCCTCATTATGCTCAGGCAATTTCTGCAGAACTATTAATGAAAAATTCGAAAAGAATTTATGAACTGGAAAAAAACCAGAATCCTAACGCAGTTAAAAGCGAAAAAGACTCGCGAGTTGTTAGAAATGGTAATGAAGTGAGAATTTATATGACTGCTTCCCGCTCTCACTTTAAGCCGGATAATATTGAGGGTGTAAAAGTCGGCGACAAAGTCTATTTCCATGTAACAAATCTTGAACAGGATTGGGATATTCCGCACGGTTTTGTAGTGAAGGGGCTTAACAGCTCGGAATTACTGATTATGCCGGGACAAACCAAAACAATTGTGTGGGAACCAAAGAAGGCTGGTATATATCCGTTCTACTGCACCGATTTCTGTTCTGCACTGCATCAGGAAATGTCGGGCTATATTAGAGTTTCGCCGGCGGGAAGTAACATCCAGATTTCATATAACAAGTAATTGAAATGAGTCCGCCTTTAGGGCGGACTCTTTCCCGAGGTAATGTAATGAGTAACAGATCAAAATATTTAATGACCACCTCAGCTTTGATTTTATTAGGAGTTTTTCTATTCCCTATCTGGAATATAAATCTAGAAGCACCCCAATATCCCGAAGGAATCGGTTTGAGAATATGGGTAAATCAGGTAACAGGTGAAAAAGAATTCGATCTAAAAAATATAAACGGGCTTAATCACTATATCGGAATGAAGCCGATCGTGCCGGATGCTATTACCGAGTTAAAGTTCATGCCGTATATAGTAGTCTTTCTTTCGTTATCTGGAATATTAGTAGCATTCATTAAAAAGAGAAAACTGCTTCTTGTCTGGATCGTTTTAGTACTAGTTGTTATGTCGATTGGCCTGTATGATTTTTACATGTGGGGATACGATTACGGACACAATCTGGATCCCACAGCGCCAATCAAAGTACCCGGCATGAGTTATCAGCCGCCGGTAATCGGAACAAAAAAACTTCTCAACATAACGGCCACCTCTTTACCGGGCCTTGGAAGCATTCTGATTTTTATTTCGGTTGCACTGGCGACAACATCATATTTTATAGATAAAAAAGGAAAGGAGAAATGAAAAGGAATAACTTAACCGTATGGACAGTTTTAATTTTATTATCAGCTTTCACAGTACTTTCCTGCCAGTCGAAGCCCGAACCGATTTCTTACGGCGAGGACAATTGCGATAATTGTAAAATGACTATTTCGGATCCAAAGTACGGTGCTGAACTTATAACGGACAAAGGAAAAGTTTACAAGTTCGATTCGATCGAATGCCTTGCCGATTATTCTATGAAAATAGTCAGCAAAACTATAGGATCTATGTGGGTAACAGATTTTTCGAATCCTGAAAATCTGATTAATACAAAGAACGCTCTTTTTCTCAAAAGCGAAAAATTGAGAAGTCCAATGGGGCTTAATTTAAGCGGCTTCAGCAACTCAAACGAACTTGAAAAAGTATTAAAAGAATTTGACGGGGTAATAGTATCCTGGGACGGTATTTTAAAATATGTATCCGAGAAATGGAATTAAGCCAACGGATTTAATAAGCAGTTACAGCACAAAAAACAAGCTAAGAAAATATTCTTACTGCGGTATTTTATTGTTTATAGTATTCCTGTTATTCCCTTTTATACTTTCTGCAAAAACATTCGTTATCGGCGAGAGGCAAAAATTTAAATCGATCCGCACCGCACTCGAAGCTTCTTCCGGCGGAGACACATTAATAGTTACTGGCGGATATTATAATGAGGGGACTCTTCTTATTACAAAGTCGATTGTGCTTATAGGACTGGATGAACCTGTAATTTCCGGGAATAATAAACATGAAATAGTAAAAGTAAAAGCGGATGATGTTGTAATCCGGGGTTTTATCTTTAAAGATGCCGGAATAAATTTTATATATGAGAGTGCCGCCGTTAAGCTTGATAGTGTTAATAACTGTACAATAGAAAAAAATAAATTCATTAATAATTTTTTCGGGATTTATCTCTCCAAATCATCCTCATGCAGAGTCCTCGACAATGAAATAACAGCTTTTCAAAAACGGGAGACCTATTCAGGAAACGGAATTCACCTGTGGCAATGCCGGGAGATGTTTATTAAAGGGAATAAAATAAACGGTCACAGAGACGGCATCTATTTCGAATTTGTCAAGAAAAGCCGAATCGAAGAAAACCGGAGCAGAAATAATATCAGGTATGGTCTTCACTTTATGTTTTCGGACAGCTGCGATTATTCCGACAATTATTTTGCCGGCAACGGTGCCGGGGTAGCGGTAATGTTTACCAAAAACGTAGCGATGTTCAATAACCTGTTCGAAAACAACTGGGGCGGAGCCGCATACGGCCTTCTGCTCAAAGACATATCCGACAGCAGAATTTTCAATAACAGGTTCGTTAAAAATTCGTGTGCAGTCTATTACGAAGGCTGCAACCGTGTTATCGCTGAGAAGAATCAATTCATTGAGAACGGATGGGGAATACGGCTGATGGCAAACTCGATGGATAATAAATTTTTATCGAACAATTTTATCGGGAATACGTTTGACGTAACAACCAACAGTACGCGCAATTATAATTTTTTCGAGGGGAATTACTGGTCAGAATATAAAGGATATGATCTTAATAAAGACGGTATCGGCGATGTACCATTCCGGCCCGTAAAGTATTTTTCACTAATCAGCGAAAAAGTCCGCCCATCTCTTATTTTAATCAGAAGTTTATTTACTGAATTAATTAATCTTGCTGAAAATATTTTTCCGACGCTCACTCCTGCAGGACTGACAGATGACAAACCAAAGATGAAAAGGATTTTATGATTACTATTTCAGAATTAAATAAAAGTTTCGGATCTCTGGATGTTCTCAGGAATCTAAACCTCGAGATTAAAAAAGGAACCATAACATATCTTGTGGGGCCGAATGCTTCCGGTAAAACAACGCTTATTAAATCGATACTTGGATTAGTAAAACCTGATAGTGGTTCAATATATATCGATACAGAAAAATTAAACGGTTGCCATTCCTACAGATCTAAAATTGGCTATATGCCCCAGATTGCAAGCTTTCCCGATAACCTGACCGTTACAGAAATTTTTAAGATGATAAAAAACCTTAGAGATGATTATAAATCCTATGACGAAGAATTGATAGAGATGCTGAAACTCAGCAAAGAATTCAACAAACGTCTAAAAAATCTTTCCGGCGGCACCAAGCAAAAAGTCAATGCCGTAATTGCGTTCCTGTTTAATCCGGAAATTTTAATTCTCGACGAGCCTACTGCCGGGCTCGATCCTGTCTCGAGCAGCATTCTAAAAGATAAAATTATTAAAGAAAACAAACATGGTAAGACAATAATATTCACATCACATATTTTGAGCGATCTTGAAGAACTGGCAGAAGATGTTATTTTCCTCCTTGAAGGCGATGTCCGCTTTAACGGTACAATAACCGATCTGATCAATTCCACCGGCAAACAGAATCTCGAACGCTCCATCGCATCGATCATGACGGGGAATTAATATGAAAACTCTATTCAAAATAATCCGGTACCAGATACACGATATATCACGAAGTCTATGGCTGATAATATACACGCTCTTTTTTTTAATAACCGGGTACGGTCTCACAACTTTTTCATCCGACGCGCCGAAGGTTCTTGTAAGCATGATGAATATTACTTTAATAATAATTCCGCTTGTATCGATCATCTTCGGAACAATATATCACTACAACAACAAAGATTATATCATATTGATGCTTTCGCAGCCGATAAAGAGAAATACCCTCTTCTTCGGATTATATCTGGGGCTTGTTATTCCTTTGGTATCGAGTTTTTTTATCGGCACTCTAATACCGCTTCTTTTTTCAAAAATTAATTTGAAAGATCATTTTGAAGTTTTGATCTATCTTTTCGTATCAGGATTCTTTCAAACAGCCATTTTTGTATCGATCGCTTTCCTTATTACATCATATAATGAAAACAGAATGCTTGGACTCGGACTATCAATATTTGTCTGGCTTTGTTTCGCAATTCTTTACGACGGACTGCTTCTGGTTTTCATACAGTATTTTAATGATTATCCGCTTGAGAAAATTTTAATCGGTTTTTCGATATTTAATCCGGTCGATTTGGCGCGGATATTAATAATTCTTAAACTTGATGTGGCGGCTTTAATGGGTTACACCGGCGCCGTCTTTCAGAAATTTTTTAACACCGATCTCGGAATACTGATCTCCATAGTTTCATTAATTATATGGACATTTGTACCGCTGATAATCGGGAATTCAAAATTTTCAAAAAAGGATTTTTAAACTATTCTACTTTACGGAGCAATAAAATGATTCGGGAAATAATCAAAATAGACGAGGAGTTATGCGACGGCTGCGGTGTATGCGTTCCTGCCTGTGCCGAAGGCGCACTCCAAATTATTGACGGAAAGGCAAGACTAATAAGTGATCTTTTCTGCGACGGGCTCGGCGCATGCATATCCGATTGCCCGCAAGGGGCTATAACCATAGAACGACGAGAGGCTGAACCCTACAACGAATACATTGTTATGGAAACGATTGTAAAAGGCGGTCCTAATGTTATTAAAGCTCACTTAAAACATTTACGCGACCACAAAGAGTTTGATCTCTTTGCGGAAGCAATCGATTATTTGAATGATCATAAAATAATAATACCTGTGATGGATGAGACCGCGGCTGATGAATCAGTAAACGAAGGATGCCCGGGTAATAAAGAGGCAGTCCTTGTTCCCGGTAAATTTGAAGAAGAAGGAATCCGAGCCTCTCAATTAACCAACTGGCCGGTTCAGATGCATTTAATTTCTCCAACGGCTGCGCACTTCAGAAATTCTGATCTGCTTCTTGCCGCCGACTGTGCTGCATTTTCCTGCGGGGATTTTCACAAAGATTATATTAAGGGTAAAACTCTTGCAATTGCATGTCCAAAACTTGATTCAAACAAACAGGTCTATCTCGATAAGCTGATTACTCTAATCAACCAAACAAATATTAATTCAATTACAGTCGTGGTTATGGAAGTACCATGCTGCAGCGGACTAGTTCAGCTCGTAACACAGGCGCTCGATCATTCTGAGAGAAACCTGCCTGTGAGAGTAATAGTAATCGGCATAAACGGCAATCAGTTAAAAAGTGTAGATATTTAATTGTAGCAACTATTAATATTTGCAGGTTTATTTATAATGAACGATAATGAGTATATATTATTAAAAACCTGAAACCGGGATTTCATAAAGGTAATTCAGTTTTCATGAATAATTAAAATATATTTATGGTGTAACAATTATATTTTTTTTCGAAGATTAATAAGAGGGATGAATGTTAAACAGCAAGAATTTTTATGATGAGATCTCGGGTTTCTACGGCAAAATGATCGACCTCGAAAAAAACCTGGCTCTTAGAACAAATGCGTATAAAAATATTTTCCCTCAACCCGGCAGAACGGCAGATATAGGATGCGGAATAGGTCTTGATTCAATTGCTCTAGCACGAAACGGGCATTCTGTCTCCTCTTTCGATCCTTCACCTTTAATGATTGCTGAAGCTAAGAACAACGCATCAAAATTTAACGTTTCAATCGACTTACATGTACATTCATTCAACTCCATTCCGAAGAAATATAGCGGCTTTTTCGATAATATTGTCTCTGTCGGAAACACAATAGCTCATCTATCACCGGTCGATCTTAAAAAAGCTTTTAAAAAGATTAAACAGATGCTTGTGCCCGGCGGGAAACTCTTTCTTCATATACTGAATTATGAATTAATTCTGCGTGAGAAGAATAGAATAAACAACATTGCGGTTCGTGACGGACAAACAATAATCCGCTTTTATGATCTTGGGAATAAAAAAATCAGGTTCAACATTCTTACTTTTCCTTCAGCAACTCCCAGGGAATTCCGGCTTGTCACCACTATACATTATCCTCACTCAAAAAAGACAATCGTGAATTTGCTGAAGGAAGCCGGATTTTACAAAATTAAACTAAGCGGGAATTTTGCCGGGGATCCTTTCGATCCGGGAAAATCGAAGGATCTGTTTATCGAAGCAATCAGAAAATAATCAGACCGGCAGTTCTTTGCCGCAATACCTGCATACTTTAGCTTTGGCCTTTATTTTCTCCGCACAATAAGGACATTCTTTTGTTTCCTCGCCTATCTCGCCGTCAACGGCATCTGCAAGTTTGTAGGCCTGTTTGTTGAGCTGCGATTCCTTGTACTGCTCCATTGCGCTCGAGAGCGCCTCTTTCAATTTATCCGGGTGCGAAATATTCGTATAACTTGTTTCTCCCATTTCAGCGGCTGTTTGAATCTGCACATCACCATAACCGAAAATTCTTCCGAGAATATTCTGACTGTATGCCACATTATTGATTTTATCTATCGGACTCTCTTTGGAATTAATTGAGAAGACGCCGCTCTCATCAATAACCCGGATATTCGTAACAGCCCATAAATCATTTTTCCATGAATAATATCTGAAAATAAAGTAAAGAACGGACAAAACGGGGATTAATAGATACCAGCTTTTTTTATCATCAAGTTGAAAATAAATATAAAACGAGAGTGTTATTAGTGCGGCAGTAATTAAAACCGGAATGATCAGAAAGAACCAATGCTTTCTTGTTTCGAATAATAAGTGTTCATCCTTTCTTAAAGTGGTTTTCATATCCGCCTCTCAGAACTATAATGAAATTATTTTTTGAATTGTTTTTTCTTTCAGCTGCTCAAGAGTTTCTTCGCTCAGCATTCTATATGCTTCCTCCCTGAGTTTTCCCCATTTATTATGAACTGGACACGGTTTCTCGGAAGAGCAGCCGGGGAATCCGAGAACACAGGAATGAAATACATCCAGACCGTCTATTGCCTCAACTATATCGATCAGCTTTATTCCGGAAGGACTCTTGGCAAGATAGAATCCCCCGCTTTTCCCCTTTTTCGATCCTATAATTCCGCTCTTTGTGAGGATCTGAAGGACTTTAGAAATATATTCCTTCGGCACCTTCAATTCTTTCGAAACTTCATCTGCGTTGAAAATGATTTTTTCCTTTTTGATGGAAAGGAATAGAACTGCCTGAAGTCCAAGTTCGCAGGTTTTGGAAAAAAACACGGTCATTTATATTACCCGTTGATCTAATCTTCAAATGGTGTATGTAAAAATAGAAAAAATGAAACAACTGAACAGAAAATAAATTTTCAGGAAGAAATAATTGTGAGGGAGTAAAAAGAAATAGAGGCGGTCTTTCACGTTGAACAACCGCCTCCAAAAATCATTGGAGTGAGAATCTATATGCTGCACGTAATCCGATATAATTGGAATCACTTATAATATTTAATAAAGCAGATAAGTCCCAATTCGACACTTCGTAGCCAACTCCAAGTGCAATAGCAAATTCGGTTTCGCTGGCAGTCGTTTTCGAGGGGCCGAAAAAACCGCCAGTTGTTTCAACTGTTGCTGAGAAGAAATGAAGGCCGAGCTGCCCATGACCGTAAATCCCCTTTGCGAAGAAATATTTTACGCCGGCCATTAACGGAATTGCGCTGAAATCGGATTTAACCGAACCGAACCCGAAATCCATATCTTTTCCTCCCCACATTAAATAACCGATTGTGGCTGTTCCAAAAAGTTTCTCCTGAAATTGATATTCTCCCTGCACGGTAGCGCCAAATCCCATATTAACAGCATCGCCAAAATCCCCCATAGGAATTGCAAGATTTCCACCGGCACTTAAAGAAAACTTACCTTGACCGTTAATATTTCCAACTACGAATAACATGATTAAAATGGGTAGTGCAAATTTTTTCATAATACCTCCTAAAAGAATTATTGATTGATAAGAAATAAACCGGAAAAAGATACTTCCTGTTAATAAGAAAAAGAATGAGCCCGGTCACAGAGGGCCGGGCTCTAATAAACTAATTAAGTGTAACAACCGGCGGATTATAATCCCCTAGAGAGATCTCCTCTACCTTTACTTTTATAACACCTCTCTGAACCATTCCAAGGGCA
Organism: uncultured Melioribacter sp.; assembly: GCA_964532065.1. Lineage (GTDB taxonomy): Bacteria > Bacteroidota > Ignavibacteria > Ignavibacteriales > Melioribacteraceae > DSXH01. Next base: position 55,271 of record CAZHHG010000002.1, on the reverse strand, counting down.
ATAGCTGTTCCCTTTGAAAGATCCAGATCTCTTCCTTCAATATATGGTCCTCTATCATTTATTCTGACAATTACAGACTTACCATTTTTTTGATTTGTAATTCGAAGGAAAGTACCAAACGGCAATTCTTTATGTGCGGCAGTTAATGCCATCTGGTTATATGTCTCCCCGTTAGCCGTTAACCTGCCGTGAAATCCTGGACCGTACCAGGAAGCAACCATGGCTCCGATCTCTTCAAAGTTAACGTTTGATACATTTGGCTTTGCATCTTTGCTTACGGAAATCTTCTCCGCACCACTATTCTCTGATGCCGATGAATCAGTCCAGCTGATGAACCCGACTGTAACCAGCACTAGACTTATGATGAAGATTAATTTTAACGTACGCAAATATTACCTCTTTGTTAGTTGAACATACCTATTAGATTGAGAAAAAGGAAAACTTAGGTTAAAAGAAAAACGCTAAATCTTCAGATGAGTAGCGTACCCATTATGGGTCCGATAGCTTTTTTGACAGAGAGCAAAACTTTGCTCTCGATTTTGGGTGATTACAGGATAATGAACCGCATTATTTGAATTGATGATATAAACAACCTGATCCGGTCCGGAAAAAGTTGAATTGAGATCCGAACTGTTGTAAAAGCTGTAGAACTCCTCAGAACAGACCTCTTGAGTGAATTTGAAAATTGAGCTTCCATCCGCTTTAGAGCTGGTACTCTCAACCCCAAACAGATATAGAAGAAGTCCAATTACAAGGCTATATGTAAGTATAAATCCTTTCATTTTCGCATGGCAAATTTACGGAAATAATAGTTATTTTAGAAATGGATAAAAGATTTGTGATAAGAATCATTTAGTGAAAATCGTTGATTTTTAACTGTTTTTGACATTTATTAATAAGGGGACTAAATTTTTATCGTCGACCCTATCGTTAGAGTGTTCTATTAATCAAATAAACGAGTCTCTCAAATAAATTCTGAATAAGCGTGAAAAAAGGCACTTTTCTATCTGGTTTCCTGTTTTTTTTAGTATTCAACCCATTATTAGCCCAATCTCAGGATTCAATTAAATCCTACCGATTAGAAGAACTGACAGTTCAGGGGGTACTCGTCCTTGAGCCTGAATCCTTTATTAAAATAAGTCCAAGAGATTTAAAAAAATCTGATGCCGGAACGGTTATTCAACTTGGACGGAAAATACCCTCTATTAAGGTCCAGACAAATTCAAGGGGAGAAAGTCTCTTCTTTTTCAGGGGCTCGGGTGAACGACAGATTACTCTGTTTCTCGACGGTATACCCCTCAATATTCCGTGGGATAACCGTATCGATCTTAGCTTGATTCCGGCCGGGGTAATAGGTGGGATTACAATGCTGAAAGGAATTCCGCCCTCATTATTCGGGGCTAATTCGATTTCGGGGGTTATTGAGATGAGTTCTGTCAATCCCGGATTAACTGATGCTAATGGCTCAATCTCACTTCAGCTGGGAGATACAGGAGATAAAAGCTTTGCCGGCACTTACATGAACAGGAACGAGAGACTCTCTTACCTGATTTCGGCCAATTATATTAATAATAACAACTATAGATTACCCTCGTCATTCAGCGATTCATCCAATCCGGGTAAGGATCGTTTAAATAGTTTCAGGGAGAGTAAGAATCTTTTTGGTAAACTGAATTACAAATTCAGCGATAAATTCAACGGCGGATTCTTTTTCTCATATATCGATTCGGAAAAGGGAGTTCCTCCGGAAATCGGAGTTGAAAATCCCCGGTACTGGCGTTACCCTGAATGGAAAAACCTAATTATCGGAACAACAGGAAATATTCAGCTCGATCAAGCCAGCTCCTACCTGTTCTATTCTCTATCTTATAATAAGTTTGATATGGAGATTGATCAATTCACCGATTTTAATTTTAACAAGTACGATGATATTGAAAAGAATGACGACAATACATTCCGGGGAAGAATAATTTACACAAATATTCTAAGCGCAAACTCGCTTCTTAAAATCGGTTTGAATGGTCAATTCTTCCGGCATAAGGAAGAATTTATGTCGGGTAATTTCGTCTCACAAACTTATTCCGAAAACATATTAAGCGGCGGATTTGAGTACGAATATGTAAAAGATAATTATGTTCTTTCCCTTGGAGGCGGAATTGATAGAATTGAAACTCCCGATACGGGGGATAAACCGGCGAAGGAAAGTGTAACGGATTTTTCCGTCAACGCTGCTTTCGTTTACTCTATCAGTCCTGAAATGTCGGTTCGAATTAATGGCGGTAGGAAGACACGATTTCCTACCCTAAGAGAAACTTTCTCCGGAGCTCTCGGAAGATTCGTTCCTAATCCCGCATTAAAAGCCGAAGCGGCAACTTCCGGCGAACTGAGTTTGAGTTATTTAAAATCCGGGTTTTCCACAAACGCCTCCCTTTTTCTTTCCTATTTGAAAGACGGAATAGTCAGAATAACCCTTCCACAAAAACAGTTTATGAGAGTAAATAAAGATCAAATAAGAACGTATGGTATCGAGCTGATTTCAAAATACACCGGACCGGATGTTCAGACATATTTCAATTTCACTTACTTATCAGCATCCGCTAAAAGTGTTTCAGGTGAATTTGCCGATACTCTTGAATACCGGCCAGAACTGATGAGCGGTGTCGGAATCGACTACTCTTTAACAAACCGCCTCTCGGCTTTAATCGAACTTGAATATGTCGGTAATGAATTCGGATTGAGGGAAGGTACTGCGGGATATCAGAAACTTCCGGATTACCTTTTAAGTAATCTCAGGATTGCCTACAATTTTGAATTAGGCGGTTCCGGCCTGGAGGTTTATTTTAGAATCAACAATCTGTTCGATCGGCTTTATTACACACAGTTCGGATTGCCTGAATCCGGGCGGCAACTTTTTATCGGCGCGAATTATGAGTTCTAGAATAATGCCTGTGTAAGTTGCATCTGAAAACAATTAATTGTTTTGTCCGGTAAATTGTTTTTTATAATTTCAGGAAGAATAAAAGAAAGTTTATCGATGAAAAAAATCTCGGCGTTTATTCCGGTCGACAGCGAAGCCAAAGCCGAATACTTTAAAAAGCAATTCAACAACCATCCTTTAATTGAATCAGTCTATTTTTTAGCGGTCAATCCAATCCCCTCTGTTCCGAATCTCATTCCGGTTAAAAGCATTAATAATTTTAGCACTTTAAAAATAATAGCAGACAGACTTGAAACCGATTACCTTCTTCTAATTAACAGAACAATAGAGATAGATTTTGGAGCTTATTCAATTGAAAGAATGCTCTCTGTTGCCCGAGATACCGGGGCGGGAATAATCTATTCCGACTATTATGAGATTGCCGGGACATTAAAACCTCATCCTCTGATCGATTATCAACCGGGCAGTATACGTGATGATTTCGATTTCGGCCCGGTAATCCTGATTGATTCGAATGAATTCAAGAACGGCATAAATGAAATTCCGTCCGAACCGGAATTCTCAGCCTTATATTCAATTCGATTGAGTGTCTCCCGACGAAAACCGGTTTTCAGAATACCGGAATATTTATATTCCGCTCAGGTAGTAGACCCGCGTAAATCGGGTGAAAAACAATTCGACTATGTCGATCCGCGCAACCGGAAGATACAGATTGAGATGGAAGAGATTGCAACGGATCACTTAAAAAGGATTGGCGCATACATAAAACCGCTAAACAAGAAAATTGACTACGGCTCCGAGAAATTTCAATACGAAGCATCGGTAGTTATTCCGGTAAAAAACCGGGAGACAACTATTGCCGACGCCGTTTCATCCGCCCTTAAGCAGAAGACGGATTTCCCATTCAACGTTATTGTTATAGATAATCATTCCACTGATAAAACAACAGAAATTCTTAGCGGCTTATCATTAAGGAACAATCGACTGATTCACAGAATTCCAGCGCGAGAGGATTTGCTTATCGGAGGTTGCTGGAATTACGGCGTGAACCAACCGGAATGCGGAAGATTTTCAGTTCAGCTCGACAGCGACGATCTATATATAGATGAATTCACGCTTCAGAAGGTAATTGATACTTTCCGCAGAGAAAACTGCGCAATGGTTATCGGTTCGTATATACTGAGCGATTTCGAACTTAAACCGATACCTCCCGGACTAATAGATCATAAAGAATGGAGCGACGGAAACGGTACGAATAACGCTTTAAGAATTAATGGCCTGGGAGCTCCCCGCGCATTCTATACTCCGCTGCTTAGGGAATTGAAAATTCCGAATGTGAGTTACGGCGAGGACTATTATCTTGGAATTACGATATCGCGAAGTTATAAAATCGGGAGAATTTACGAACCAATTTATATCTGCAGACGATGGGAAGGAAATACCGATGCCGAACTCGATATCAACCGGCTTAATAGAAATAATTTTTACAAAGACCGGTTAAGAACAATTGAAATAGAAAACAGAAAAACGATAAACCGAAGTTGAACAATTAAATGATTCTTGGTAGCAGTAAAGAGAAAAGCATCAGTCCTGCGGCCTGGACGGCTGCAGTAAACAAACTGCTTGAAGAGCAGATGGAATCGTGGCCGCTCCTTAAGAATAATGTTAATAACCTTTCCCGCATCAATACTAGAAAAATCGAGTTTGACGGATTTGAAATTGTTTTGCAGCATAATCCAGAACGAATTACTTCGACAACGGCGCAAGTGGATAGCAAATCGATCAGCATGCGGCCCTGTTTTTTATGCCTGAATAATCTGCCCTGCGAGCAATCGGCTCTCGAGTATAATAAGCATTATCTAATACTCTGTAATCCCTATCCGATTTTTCCCGGTCATTTAACAATTACGCACAGAAAACATATTCCTCAAAACCTTGTTCTTAATTTCGACGACCTGCTCGAAATCTCAAGGGATCTGAATCAGAATTTCACCCTCTTCTACAACGGACCAAACTGCGGCGCTTCAGCACCGGATCATCTTCACTTCCAGGCAATTCCTAAAAAAACACTTCCGCTTGAAAACGAAATTACCGGACTAAAAAAATTGAAACGGGTTAATCTGATTGAAAAAGATAAAACCGGCATCATTTTTCTGGATAATTATTTGCGGTATGGAATTGTTATGGAGTCGTCAAGCAAAGGTGAACTTCAGAGCATTTTTAAGATTGTTGCAAATATCTTCCGGAATATATCACCGCCCAATGAAGAACCGATGTGGAATATTATCAGTTCATTTAATGAAAACAAATGGACAGTTGCAATCTTCCCGAGAAGAAATCACCGTCCGGATCAATATTATAAGGACGGGTCAGCAAAAATTATGATTAGTCCCGCAGCTGTAGATTTAGGAGGTGTTTTTGTTCTTCCAAGAGAAGAGGACTGGGAAAAGATCGGTAAACATGATGTAATTGATATCTTCAATCAGGTTTCAGTTACAAAAGAATTTTATGAATATTTACGGAAGAAAATAACCGATTACATTACAAAGTAAGTTGTGCTGTTTAAGCCAGTCGTCTCAAAAGCGTGAATTCGATCTTCTTCTTTTAAATCCTTTTTAAAAACCGATATGGACTGAGATATTGCTTTTAAGACGACCCACGGCGCCACCTTACTTGCGAGATTTGTTATACTCATCGAGAGCCAATTTTTCCAGATCTTTTTTCATTTCCTTAGATAGAATAACCGACTCATAATATTTTCCGTCTTTCCCCTTATGATCCGGGGAAGAAATGAACAGTCCGTTGGATCCATTTACAACACGGAATCCTTTAATCGTAATTTCATCAATTGTCTGAAAATCAAAAAAGGCAACCGTTTTGCTTCTGGAATTCCCGTCCAGAAGATTCATACGGACAATCTTCATTTGAGCCTCCTGATAATTAGTTAGACATTTAAGCCACCCCAACAATTTTAAGTCTCCGGGATTTTATGTACGATTCCAACAAAGTTGGATTCGAAATCGAGAGAATCACCCAGAAATAAGAATCTAATCATAACATTTACAATTGAAATTATTACCCTGATGGAAAATAAGAGTTGCATTACAATAATTCAATCTTTAAAAAATTAGATTTATTGAGAGGGGTGGTGGATTCCTGAGGCCCTAAAAGCGGTTTTGGTCAGTTTTCTTTAGGTTTTACTGTTCCAGATTAGATATCCATAAACGGCAATATCAAAGAAGTTTTACTGCAATAAAACTTACATCATCTTCTAATTCTCCGCCGGTATAACCTAACAATTCATTTTTCATCTGTTCAACTGAATCCTCCTGGAGACTCATTCCGGTTAAGAAATTGACAAGCTTTTCCTGTCCGTAAAGCAGTCCCTCTTTATTCCTGGCTTCTGTAATACCATCCGTAACCAGGAAGATCTCGTCGCCGGCATTAAGTTTAATTTCGTGGTCTTCATATTCGCCCGCACCGCTGAATCCAAGCAGCAATCCTGTTGAATGGATCAGTTTAGCCTCGCCCGATTTGTAAACTATCGGCAAATCCCCGGCACCGGAATATTTTGCAACTTTATTCTTTTTATCGAGGAGAACAATTGAAAGCGTAATAAATACTTCGGAAATCCTTTCATCCTTGAAAACCGATTCGTTAACTTTATGCAGAATTTCACTCGGGCTGTATTCACTGGAAGATTCAAGAACAAACCGGGTTGCACTTCTAACGTATCCCGCGTATGCAACTGCAAAGTACCAGGCGCCCCATCTCTTTCCCATTACGTCGCCAAGGACAATTGCAATATTATCTTCATCGATTTTGAAATAATCAATGAAATCCCCGCCGGGTACATTTTTAAATGGTAGATGCCAGTGTTTAATACTGAATCCTTCAAACTGCGGAGCCTCGTCCGGAACCACTTTCGCACCCATTGAATCCGCTGCTTTCTGAACCTCGTCTACAATTTTTACTCTTTCCTTTTCAAGGCTTTTAAGAATGGCAGATACTTTCGCAATTACAATTTTAGGGCTGGATGTTTTAATTATGTAGTCTTCTATCTCCAGATCAAATCCCTGCAGAACATCCTCTTCGGCACCTTTTGCTGTAAGGAAAACAAATGGAATCGATTTTAAATCTGGATCATCAAGCAATTTTTTTCTAAACTCAAACCCATCCATTTCCGGCATCATCACATCGCTGATAATTATATCCGGCCGGTTTCTATGTGCAAACTCAAGTCCTTCTTTTCCGTTATTTGCATGATCACAAACAAATCCCGCTTTAGTAAGGTTGTAGATAAACAATTTCGCAATATTAAATTCGTCTTCAACAAGTAGAATTTTATTTGGAGTTTTGCTGTCGCTTGCCGGCACGATATACCTGTATCCTATTTATTTAAATTACCGAAACTTTTGATTGCGTCCTGAAGATCCCCGAACGATTCAAAAATTCTGAAAAGACGGGTTAGCTCGAACATTGAGCGGACAGCCGGTTGGAATCCTACAAGTTTAAGATCGCCTTTAAGAGCCGCCACTTTCTTCAGAGTATTTACTATCACACCCAGAAAAGTTGAATCGATAAACTCGACAGAAGAGATATCAATAATAACTTTTTTGAAGCCGGCATCAATTTTATCATTAATCATACTTTTAAGCTGGTCGGCTTCTTTTAATGTTGCCCTGTCCAGATTTATAATTTCAACAACAATATCGTCGATTACTTCTTCAATAATACCCATAAAGGCCTCCTATTTTTTTTCAGCACTGATCTTATATTTATCCATCAGCCTGTATAACGTTGCCCTTCCAATTTTCAGTTTTCTGGCTGCTTCCACTATATTATTATTGGTAACTTTTAAAGCGTGTTTTATAGCTTCTTCTTTCAGTTTCTCAAAAGGAATTACTGGAGAATTATCATTAAAAATTTCAGTCGATGAAATCATGTGGCCGCTTTTGAGATGCATCGTAATGCTATCGGGCAGAACATCCTGTTCAATTACATCGCCATCGCTGAGAATGATGCACCGCTCAATTGTGTTCTCCAGCTCTCTTACGTTACCGGGCCAGTCGTAATCATAGAGCGTTTTTAGTGTGGTCTTCGAGAGATTCTTAATACTTTTACCGAGTTTCTGATTAAAATGTTTAACAAAGTGATCGATAAGGACTACTATATCCCTTCTCCGTTCGCGCAACGGAGGTATGTGAATAGGGAAAGAGCTTAAGCGGTAATAAAGATCCTCTCTGAAACCTTTAGACTCAACAGCATTCTTTAAATCCCTGTTTGTAGCCGAGATAATCCGGACATCACTTTTAATAACCTCATTTCCGCCTATACGCTCGAATTCTTTCATCTGAATGACACGTAAAATCTTTGCCTGGAGGGACATTTCCATTTCGCCTATTTCATCCAGAAAGATTGTGCCTCCTCTGGCAAGTTCAAATTTTCCTATCTTTCTCTGGTGAGCGCCTGTAAAAGAACCTTTTTCGTGACCGAACAGTTCACTTTCAAGAAGTTCGCGCGGGATCGAAGCACAATTAACAACAACGAAAGGAGCGTCTTTTCTTTTACCGTTATAATGAATGGCCCGCGCAACCAATTCCTTGCCTGTTCCGCTCTCGCCGGTAATTAAAACGGTTATATCATTATTCAGAACCTTGGAAACCATTTTAAACGCTTCCTGCATCCTGTCGTCCGCAGAAACAATATTTTCAAAACTGAATTCTTTCTGGAGGTTCTCCTTCAGGTTTTCTAATTCACGTTCCAGATCGTAATTCTTTAATGCATTTCTAATAGCCGGTTCAAGACGGTTTTTATCGATCGGTTTAGGGAAATAGTCGAAGGCACCAAGCCGGACAGACTCAAGAGCAACTTCAACGCTTCCCTGTGCAGAAAGCATAATAACAGGAAGGTTGGGATGTTTCGATTTAATAGTGCGCAAAACATCATTTCCGTTTATATCCGGAAGCATAATATCGAGCAGAACCAGGTCCGGGTTTTCGTTTAAACAATTAAGAGCATCACTGCCGTTTGCAAAAGTTTTAACGTTATAATTCCACTGGGTTTTGCACCAGTGCGTCAGCATTTTAAGAATTGCCTCCTCATCATCCACAATGAAAATAAGCTTATCCATTTGCCCTCATTATACTACTGTTTAGGTAACCTGATAATAAAAGTAGAACCTTTATTCTCCTCGCTTTTAACGCGAACCACGCCCTTATGAAGTTCTACAATCTGTTTTACTGTAACAAGTCCGAATCCGGCACCCATCAGCGGCGCGCCGGGTCTTTGAATTTTAGTGAATTTATCGAACAACCTAGGGATATCTTTTTCCGGAATTCCTATGCCCGTATCAGTAATATTAAATTCAACTTCTCTGCCGTGATCAACCAGGAAAATAAATATTCTGCCACCCTTGTTAGTAAACTTAACCGAGTTGGACATAAGATTATAAATTACCTGACCAATTCTTGCCCGATCCGCAAAAATATTTAATTCGCCTTCGGGAAAATCTTTTGAAAGATGAAGTTCCTTTTCGTTCAACTGTTTTTGATATAAATCAATAATTTCATGAAAAAGATCCACGAGATTGAAGCTTTCCTTTTTCAGTTCCTCTTCTCCCGATTCCAGCTTGGAAAAATCGAGAACATCATTAATCAGTTTGGCGAGTCTTTTCCCCTCGCTCAGAATAATCTCGTTGAATTCCCTTGCCGTCTCTTTCGGAAGATCCGGGTCGGAAAGTATTGTCTCTGCGAAACCGACGATAGAGGCAAGCGGTGTGCGCAATTCATGAGAAATATTCGAGATAAATTCGCTTTTAAGTTTATTCAATTCCTCAAGTACATTAATTTTATGCCGGGCTCTTTCCCTTTCGATGGAGATGATCCTGTTGGCCTCGACAAGTTTGGCATTAAGATCCCGGATTTTCTGTTCATCGTGTTTCCGGTTTGTAATATTTCTTCCGATGCTTATCATTCCGGAGACTTCACCGTCGCTCATCATCGGTTTTGCGTGAATCTCAAATGTTACTCTTTTATCAAAGCGGTCCAGAAAAATCGCTTCAAACGTAGTAACCTCGCTTGAACTTAGAATTCTTGTGAATGCTTCGGCTATTTTGGATTCATCCTCTTTATCTATGAACTCAAGAAAATGCTTCCCGATCATTTCTTCCGGAACATAACCAAGAGCACTTGCGCCGTTCTTGTTTACAAGGCTGAAATACCCGAAACCGTTCAGAATGAATATCAGATCGTCGGCTGTATCGATAAGCATTCTGAATTTCTCTTCGGAGTTTTCGAGTTTGAGTTGAACAATTTTTTCTTCCGATATTTCATTAATTGTTCCAACTACACGTACAACCTCGCCATCGCGCAATATCGGAATTCCCGAATGTCTTACCCAGCGCTCTTTACCGAAACGGTCTTTCATTCTATACTCAACCGAACAGACCTCACCTTTTCTTAGCCTGTCGGTAAAACCGCGAAACTTATGGAAGTGATCCTGGTCGATGGATCGTAAAATAAGAAGCTTGTTTTCGTATATCTCCTGCGGAGAGTAGCCGAAAAGATTTCTAACCGCGTCGGTTATAAAGTGATAGCTGTTTCCTTCTGCGTCAGTTGAATAGATGACAGAAGGAATGGTAGTTAAAGCTTCTTTATAGAGCTGATCAATATCGGCTTGGACGGCAGAGCCGGATTCCAGAAGTTCTTTTTTTATAGCATCTGTATGTTCGCTGATTTTCAACTTGATTGATTTTAAATCGGGTAATTTTTCTCTACTTAAAAGGACTAGATAGAAATCGCATGAATTACCTGCCAGTATTTTATCCCTGTAGATAGAAGAGAAGCCCGATTCCTCTTTCAAGCGGATGAATTGTTTGGACTTATAAATGCCGGTTAGAGCCAAATTCTTATCGGCAATCAATTTATTGATTGCGGTAATATTCCCGTTTTCAACATCAGTCAGTCCGATATTGCTCAAAATCGAAAAGGATTTTTTTTCTTTTTTGAATAGATAACCCGCATCAAATCTGATTGACGATTGAATGCCGCGGAGTATGTCATCAAGTTTACCGGTCATTAATAACTTTCATAGTTGATATAAAACCGATCATAAAATAATAAAATCATATGAGTAATAATATAGTTCAGGCATCGGAACGGGGCTTTTGGATCAGGTATAAATAGAAGGAAAGACACAATACCGAAGCCATAATCCAATATCCGTATTGCTTATCCAGCTCAACGGTCAGAGAGCCTAAAAGCGGACCGGCAATTGTACCTATACCGTACATCATCACAAAGAAACCGTTTGCCTGTGCCATATATTTTTTATTCACCTGTTCAACCGTGTAATTTAATCCTACGGTATAAAATGCAGGAATAATTCCTCCCATTGCAAAAAATGCAATTAATAGCGGAACGAATTCTTTAACTGCTAATGGAATCAGAAAGAGTAGCGCGAGAAGAGAAGAGATGTAAAGAAGAAGCCTGTGTTTGCTCAACTTATCGGCTATGGATCCTATTAAATAAAGTAAAACAATTCCTCCAATGACAAATGACGCAAGAAAGATCGAAACCTCTTCGGCGCCAAATTGGTTTCTCAAACCGTACATAGGAAGAGCAACGATAATTGATGATTCGAAAAGTCCGTAAACAATTCCGGCCAAAAGACCGATAACAGGCATTCTAGAAATCGGCATCTTTTCAGGAATTTCTCCTGAGGGTTTTATTCTAAAGTCGTCCAGTATAAGGTACTCGAAAATCAGTACGACAAACATTATCAAAGCGCCGATAATGAAAGGGACCCAATCTGCTATATTAATTGTCCATATCAAAAGTGTACCCACAGCAACACCGGCGGAAAGCAGGACGACATAAAGACCGATATTTTTACCCCGATTGGAATCGTTGCTATAATGATTAATCATAACCTCGGTTGAAACAAATATAAATGTACCTCCGATTCCCATCAAAAATTTTATCGGATATAAAAGCGGGTAAATGAACCAGAAGACGTGCGCGGCTGCGCCGAGCATCCATATAATCAATCCGGCGAGAAGAACTTTCTTCACACCGAGTTTATCGATTAATCTTCCGGTAAAACGAGAAAACAGGACTATACTCAAGTAGCCTATCATTGTTGTAGAGCCGGTAATAAAACTCGAGGCTCCCGCCTGCTCAAGAAGCAGAACTGTAACGGGGGTAATCAGGCCGAATCCGATTCCTCCTATTCCGATGCCGATTAAGGCAAGATAGATATTCTTGTTCATAAGGTTTTTAAGTAACATGCTAAAATAGTTCAAGGTAAAATAAATAAACAATTATTCGGCAAGCTTTATTATAATTGAGGTAGTAAAAAGAAACTTTATATTATTTATGGAAAACAGAAAAAAACCGCTTTTGCTCGCGCCGGCCGGCAACTGGACAATGCTCAATACAGCTATTAGTGCCGGAGCCGATGAAATCTATTTCGGTGTGAAAGACCTGAACATGCGGGCTAAAGCAAACAACTTCGATATATCCGAACTGCCGGAGATAGTTTCTGCCTGCCGTGAAAAGAATGTTAAAACACATCTTACGCTCAACAGCATAGTATTCGAACACGAACTTGAAGAACTAGACCGGATTGTAACGGCGGCCAAATCTGCCGGTGTTGATATGATAATCTGCTGGGACCATGCGGTTATAATGAAATGCCGGGAATACGGAATTCCTTTCTGTATAAGCACCCAGGCATCTATATCAAACTCCCAGGCAGCGCGGTATTTCGAAAACCTCGGTGCCGGTCGAATAGTTCTGGCTCGCGAGTGTACTCTTGATAAAATAATCGAGATAAAACAGAAAACTAATGTTGAAATAGAAACTTTTATTCACGGCGCTATGTGTATTGCTGTAAGCGGAAGATGTTTTATGAGTCACGAGATCTTCGATAAAAGCGCTAACCGCGGAGAATGTATTCAACCCTGCAGAAGAGAATATGAGATTATCGACAAGGATGATAAGTTTTCGATGATAGTCGGGGAGGATTATATACTGTCTCCAAAAGACCTGTGCACAATAAGGTTTATAGATAAACTTATTGATGCGGGAATTGACGCATTCAAAATTGAAGGAAGAAAGAGAAGTCCGGAGTATATAGGTAAAACCGTTTCGGTTTACAGAGAATCAATTGAGCGGTATTTTTCAAATACTCTTTCGCAGGAAAAGAAAGTGGATCTGGAAAATGAATTGAAGAAAGTCTATAACCGCGGATTCTCTCCCGGATTTTATTTCGGTCAGCCCGGCCCTGAAAGTTATGCAGCAAGTTACGGAAGCATAGCAACGACAAGAAAAGTATATGTTGGCAAGGTGGTCAACTATTATAAGAAAAGTAAAATCGCTCAAATTAAGATTGAAGCGGAAAATATTTCGAGCGGGGATTCAATTTATATTACCGGCAACACAACCGGAAACCTTGAACTATCCGTTTGTGAGATTTACAAAGACGATTTGCTGGTTGCTGCAGCTGAGAAAGGAGATAATATAACTATTCAATGTGGAGAGAGAGTCCGCGAGTTTGATAAAGTATATAAAATTATTGAGCTGGAAAGGTGAGGTTATTTCCAGTTTAATGTAGGCGGCTTGTTGCCGGAAACATTAAAGCTTGCCAGGGCATCATCGAGTGCTGTAAAGGTTTTAAAAACCTTGTCCATCCTCGTTAGAACAAATAATAACGAAGGTACTTCCTTGTTGTAAACCAGTCTTAAATCCCCGTTAAGTGAATTTACTTTTTTAAGAATTGCAACCATTGCACCGAGAAAAGTTGAATCGATATATTCGCAGATACTCAGGTCAATAATTATTTTGTGCGAACCGCTGTTAACGATTCCGCTAACATATTCCTTAAAGGTAACTGCTTTGGCTAACGTAGCCCGCGTCAAAAAGACGTGAATTACCATCACATCACTGAATTTTTCCGACTTGAATTCCATTCTCTAAAAGTAAATTGTAGTTTGTTTTCGGGGGTTCAATATATGAATTTATGTCCTAATTAAAAACCGGGTGTTGGGAATTGCCTTCCTAAGTCATGCTAAAAAAAATTATTCCGGGAAAAACACCGGAAAAATTTGATAATAATTAATTTAAAAAAAAGAAGGCGAAGGACCTTCTTAAACTTACTTTCCCTTCGCCAGCCTTAAGGACTAAGTCCTTGATGTGTGTGTGCTAAAGAATGTGCAAATTGAATGCCATAAGCCGGATCATAATTCTAAGAAGAAAAAACCACTAAAAGAGTTAATAAATGGAGTTTTACAAATACTGGTTGGTTAATGAATGCGGGTCGGTGCGAATATTTTTCGTTCTGCCTGAAAATTATGCGAGGCTTAAAATCTGATCGGGATTTTAAAATTAAGATTTAGATTTCCTCTCTCTCCTGAAAACGTAACTCTTTCTTCCACTCCGCCAGTTAAAACTTCATCACTGCCATTAAAGATCAGCAGATCAATCTGGCTGTAAATCCAGATCAGTATGTAAGAGGTAATAAGAACATTTCTGGTTTTGTAAGAGCTGTTAAATGAATCATATTTGGCCTGGATCAGATTCCGGTTAATCTCGTTGATATAATCTTTCTCTTTTTTATTTGAATCGAAAATAAAATAGATCATTGCCGCAAGATTAATGGACGATGCCGCGGTAAGAAGATATCCCTTTGTTCCGCTGTTATTTGATAACTGTCCCCACCCCGGGACAAAAATATTTTTAAGTATTGCAGTTTTGAAAGACGGATCGGTCAAATACTTCCGCGTCTGATCCGTCGTGTCCTTAGTAGCAGGATCCGGTTTCAAGGATTTAATAAAATCGGTTTTCACATTCTCAAAAATTGTGATCAGGCGGGGTGATATTTTCGAAGGATCCGGAATAAAATTATTGTTGATCTTCAAAATCTCGCGGAAACTGTTCTGTGTAGAAGATTCATCCCCGATCGAATAAAAAGATACAACTCTCATTAAGTAAACTTCTATTTTCAACGAATCGGAAATACCGCCCTGCTTTATCAATTCATTTGAAAGATTAATAACCTTTTCATATTCAAACGCTTCATATTCCTCTTTAACCTGATTGAACGTAACTTCCTGCGCCGTAATTACAGCTGTTAAAAAGAAGAAGAATATAATTATCAGTTTTCTTGTCATTTGATAAGAATCATTTTTTGTGTTTGAATTGATCCGGCGGTTTTCTTAAAACTATCCCCGCTGATTTTAAGTGTAAGAAAATATATTCCGCTCGGTACTTTACTTCCGTTTTTATCCAGACCATTCCATACCTTTGAATGCGATCCTGCTTTAGCAAATCCTTTTTCCAGATTGATTACATGTTCGCCGAGCACCGAATAAATATCGAGAGAAATATTCGATCCGTCTGCAAGTTCATACTGAATATTGGTAGAAGGATTGAAAGGATTGGGATAGTTCGGATAGAGTTTATGAGATAGCGGGATGACAGCTGTTTCATCCTCAACTGAAGTGACCTGTTCAAGGATTTCGACATAAGGCACGGTATTGCCGGAATGACCACGGTCGGTTCTGCCTCCGAATACAGCAACGAGGCCGTTTTTATATGCAACCGCCATAAGATTCGTGCGGGCATATGTAAGAGGAGGACCCTGTTTAATTTCGAGTGTTCCATCAGTCCTGAACTCTATCTCTTCAACCGTGTTCAGAGCTCCCAATTTCTCGTTATATCCGCCGATAATAAATCCCTTCTGACTCAACGTATTATAAACGGCTGATCCGGCTGCCCGAACTTCAAGAAGTTGTTCTGTCAAATTATCAAGTCTCTGCTGCGGAATATTAAATCTCTGTATAGCGTTGGTTACTCCGTTCATTACTCCGCCGAATATGTAAATATTGCTTCCTACTATAAAAGTCATTCTCTGACTTAATGTATTCGACGAGGGGGATTTGAATGTAAATCCGACCTGTTTAGTATTCAGATTATAGCCGACAATATAATCGAGCGTATCGCTCGGATTCTGGGCATCACCGCCGATTATATAAAAATTATCTCCTATCACCTGGCCAGTAGAATAAGACCTTCCGAAATTTCTTCCCCTATCATAAACCGAAGGCAGATTTGTAACAATTTTATAATCCCATGTCTCAATAGCATTTTTATCGGTAGATGATTCAACAGTACCTCCGAAATACATAATGCTGTTTTTCCATATATCTGCAACGAACTGATCACGGGTTTGAAGCATTCGCCCGACTATAGTCCAAGTATTTTTAACTACGTCATACTCCTGGATCCAATCAACTGCACTCTGTAGTGAATCCGAATACCCGCCGAAGAGATAAATCTTATCACTGCCCGAGGCAATATCGTATACAACCTGGGCTCCCGAAACCGGATACTTCATTGTTCCGACAACTCTCCACCTATATTGCTGGGAAGAGATCTGAAGAGTAAAGAGAAATAATATTAACAACGAGAATATTTTTACCTTCATATAAATTATTTTTTAAAAGTGAATCTGAAATTCAATGTATCCCCTCGTGAAATTGTAAAGGCCGTATCAATGTCTTTATAACTTGGGTGTTTTATTACAAGTCGTACAGGGCCCGGCGCCACTCTTATCAATTCTTTTTCCGGAAGCGGTGTGGTTCCCTTAAAATCTTCATTCACATAGACATTTCCCCATGGAGCAACTCTGCACCGGATATACCCGATTGTTGACTCAAGAGAAATATTAAATCTTGTTGTTTCTCCCTGAACAACATTCACCACATCGGAATAAACAGGGTAATCGGAATGAACGAGTTTAATTGTATGTTCGCCCTCCTGATAAACCAGCGGTTTATTAAAAGGAGTTACCCCGACTTTCTCTCCGTCGATAAATACCTCTGCGTGTGGATGAACATTAACAAGGAGCTGGCCGTATTTTACAACTGGCGGATTCTGAGTTTGGTCCTGATCCGTTTTATTATTCTCCTGTTCTACAAGAGGTTTATTAAGATTAGCGGGATTAACTTCATCCTGATTGATTTCATCCCCATTAATGCCGGATTCAGAATTGTTTCTTCCTGCGGTATCGGTACTTTTGGTAATCTCTTTGTTCTGTGGATTTAGAATTGATTCCACTGCAGGATTCTCCAGCTTCATCATAATTATTATCATAATTGCGACAACCGAAACAATTGCCATAAGCCATAAGAGCTTTTTAGATCTCCCGCTCTCCCTTTCATACTGTTCGACTGTAATTGTCGGCTGGTCATCGGGAATATTCAGTTCGTCCAGAATTTCCCGCGCAGAATTATATCTTTTCGACAAATTTTTCTGGAGGAGTTTCGAAAGTATCTTGCCGATCTGTTCCGGTAAATCTTTTACAAGATCCGAAATATTCCTCTCGTCGAATCCCATTATTTCATTCAGTGTTAAGCTTACGTTTTCTTTTAAGAACGGATTCCTGCCCGTAAACATTTCAAACAAAACAACACCGGCAGAGAAGAGATCGGATTGCGGATTTAATTTAGCGCCGCGAACCTGTTCAGGCGACATATAACTCGGGGTTCCGACGATTGAGTAAGGATTAGTAACAAAGTTGTCCTCGGCGGAAAGAGCCAATCCGAAATCTCCGAGTTTAAGATTAAGATTTTTATCAATGAAAATATTCTCTGGTTTGATATCACGGTGAATTATCTGGTGAGCGTGCGCAAATTCGAGAGCCTTAAGGAGCTGAACCATAAGCTTCTCTTTCTGATCGGGTTCAAGCGATTTCGTTTTAAATATGTTGCGAAGGCTCACGCCGTCAATATATTCGAACGAGATGTAAAAATATTCTTTGGCTGTTCCGAAGTCGAGAACTTTAATAATATTCGGATGATCAAGCTTAGCAAGAAGTTTTGCCTCACGTTTAAAACGTTCCACCAGTGCATGGTCGGATATTTTCTGCGTGTTGAGAACTTTAAGAATAATTTTCTTGCTCAGATAAACATGATTTGCGAGGAAAACGGCCGCGTGTTCATCTTTTTTAAGGACTTCAAGAATTTCGAATTTCTCGAACAATATTTCAGTTGTTATTCCAAGCATTCTATTGCTCGCCCATCTCCTTTAATTTGAGTTGTATCCACCTTACCGAAACATCGAGAGATTTTGCGGTAAGTGTGCGGTTGCCGTTAAACTCATCGAGGCGTTTTTTAAGCAGCAGCATTTCAAATTCATGAAGAGTCCCATTAAAATCCGCGACATCCCTGCTGTCCTCCATTATAATATGCTCGTTAGAGATTCTATTTGTATCGCTAAGTATCAGAGCTCTTTGAATCACATTGATCAGCTGCCTTATGTTTCCCGGCCAGTAGTAATTCTCGAGTTTCTTGATTGCGGACGGGTCGATGGAAACATCCTTTCTTCCGAGCTTCCTGGCAAAGTAACTTGCCAGCATCGGGATATCGTCTCTCCTTTCACGTAACGGCGGCATTTTAATAGGAAAAACGTTAAGCCGGTAAAAAAGATCCTCCCTGAACTGTCCGTCCTTTGTAAGTGAATGGAGGTCTTTATTAGTAGCAGCAATAATTCTTACATCAGCTTTTTTTACTTTGGTATCGCCGAGCCTGATAATCTCCCTGCTTTCAAGAACACGAAGAAGTTTTGCCTGGAGAGCCGAGGAGATATCGCCTATTTCGTCCAGAAAGAAAGTGCCTCCTTCTGCTGCTTCGATGAGTCCCTGCTTATCCGAATTAGCGCCCGTGAAAGCTCCTTTTTTATAACCGAACAATTCGCTTTCAAGAAGATTATCCGGAATCGATCCGCAGAACTGCGCAAGAAAAGGTTTTTCCTTTCTATTGCTCAGTTGATGAATTGCTTTCGCAGCAATTTCCTTTCCGGTTCCGCTCTCGCCGACAATCAATACTGTAGCGTCTGTCTGAGCAACCTTGTAAAGGAGTTGCGAAAGGTTTCTCATAACAACGCTTGCACCGATCATATCCGGAATTTCTTCCGTGGACTGGAGCTTGTTAGTAAGAATAATGTTTTCTTTTTCCAGTTCTTCGAGTTTAAGAATTTTATCGAGTGCTAATGAAACCAGGTTCGAAAAGAAATTGAGGAATGTGAGATTCTCTTCGGTGAATTCCCGGCGGTCCAGCGTACTATCGGCAATAATAACACCCCAGACTTTTCCGTTCCTTTTAATCGGCACTCCGATTACCGATTTAATTCTATGAATCTGAACGCTTTCAAACTGAGAAAGGTGCGGGTCGCTCATTACATCGTGGTATAAGAGAGGTTTCTTTTCCTGTATTACTTTCTGAAGTATGCCCGAAGAAAACTCGCCGAGGTCCGTAATATTTTCACTCGAGATTTTCCTTCCCGTAATTATCGAAAAATTGTTCGTTGTGTCGTCGTATTTAACAAAAATTCCCCGTTCGGCATTAATAATCTTTATTACAATGTCGATTGTATCTTCAATTAAAGAATCCTGACGGGTTGCTGAATTTAAAATCTGCGTAAACTCGTATAGAGCTTCGAACTCTTCCCGGGAAAGATTTTTAACATGGCTTATATTTTCAGTAACAAGATTTTTCATTTATATCACTTAACCACAAAAGATGCCGGTTTAGAACGGCACCGGTTCTGAAAATCGTCCACAGCCCAGACAACCCAATAATATTCGCCCGGAGAAAGATCAAAATCTGGTACTGTTTCTACGTCCTCCTTGGAAATATTTTCTTTATCCCAAATCAACCGGGGAACGAGTTCGTCCGTGTAAATCTCAACTTTGTATTTAAAATTGAATCCGGGAAGAAAGCGATACCATTTAAGAACTGGCCTCGGATTCACCGAAATTTTATTTAACGGTTCGCGGATTATAACTTCCTGTTTAATTATCCGCATTACATTGGTGGAGCCTGTTAAAAAAGTATTCCGCACATTATCTGTTGTAACTACCTCAAATTTTTTTCCGATTACAATATCGAGAGAAGTCACTTTGAGATCCGCAGGAGTAAATGTACCTTCGAACATATTCAGAACAGAACTAAAGCCGAGCTTTTTTGAAAAACCGAGTTCATCACACTTTAAATAGACGGTATCGATTGTGTTATCGGGATCCGATATCGATACCTGACCGGTTAATCTGGTATCCTGAACATCTGCATACCTGTTCTGAACAATTGTAAAAAGATTGAATTTGTTTATTTGAGGAATTGCGTTTAAAGAAAGATCCTCCCGCTTATTTTTCTGACCGGCCCAAACAATTCTAACCGAATCTTTAGAATACCCATCCTTCTCAAAAATCAGCATGCCATCGTTCATAACCAATTCATCCAGTTTATAATAACCGTTCTGATCTGTTTGAACAGTCAGGTTCTTATCCTTCCAGAAAACTTTTACACCGGCAATTGGTTGCTGCGGAATAGCTGTTGTTTTTATAATCCCATCTATTGAAGTCAACTTGTAATCGGGACTTGAAGGATCAAGCGGATTCAATCTCGGCGCATCACATGAAAGTTGAAAGAATAGAACCGAAACAGCAAAAATGATTGTCAAATATTTTTTCATGAAAAAAGTCACAAAATCACATAATAAGATAGGTTGTTTGCGCAAATTTTTCGCACCACGCAAAATTTTGTGGGTATAATATGCAGAATTTATTAGAAATTAAAAATTCAAAAATATGTTTCCCGTGAGGAAAAGCACCGCTTTACCGCTTATTTTAACCCGGTCTCCCTCTTGAACGCATTTTAATTCACCGCCTCTCAATGAGACCTGATGAGCCAGCATCTCATTTTTACCAAGCTTTTCAGACCAGTATGGAGTTAAAACTGTATGTGCTGAACCCGTAACCGGATCCTCATTAATTCCAAGGTTGGGCGCAAACATCCTTGAGACAAAATCGACTTTTTCTCCGGGCGCTGTTATAATCATATGAATAGGATGAAGAGTTTTAAGCCGTTCAAAATCAGGATTGTAGTTTCGAATATAATCTTCAGAATCGAAGACCAGAAATAAATATTCTCCTCCTTCAAGTATTTCAACAGGATTGCGGTTAAAGCACTCCTTTAGCCTGGCTGGGGCCGGCACCGGCACAGGATTGTTGGAAGGAAAATCGAGAGTAAGATACTCCCCGTTTTTTTCAACGGAAAGAATTCCGCTTCGTGAAGTAAAATTTATTCTCTGAATATTTTTTTCTATGAAATTAAAGATCACAAACGCTGAAGCAAGAGTAGCGTGACCGCAAAGATTTACTTCTTTCAACGGTGTCATCCACCTGATATGATAATGATCTTTCTCTTTAACAAAGAAAGCAGTTTCAGCAAGATTATTTTCTGCGGCGATCTTCTGCATAGTACCGTCGTCCAGCCATTTTTCCAGTGGAACAACCGCGGCCGGATTACCACCAAATAATTCTCCGGTGAACGCATCAACCTGGTAAATCGGAAGTGTCATATTTTCTCCTGAAATTCTTGATCACGATCGGGATCATGTTCCTGATCATTAGAAAAAATAATTAGAAATATTTGTCTTTATGTAAAAATGGAATTACTGCAACTTTTAATCCTTCGATATAAAGTTCTTTCCTGTTCATAACCCCATTAGTAAAATAGCCGATAGCACCCTGTTTCTGTTTGGTGTTCTCCTCGTTCTGAATCTCATCCATTACATCGCCAAGCTCTATTCCGTCAAGAAGCTTATTAACAACCGTCTTCGGAAGTTCAAAAAGGGGTGATGTCCCAAATCCTTCACAGCCGGCACTATCAAGAATACACATACAGCCGAATGCGAACCATTTGCCATATATGTTTGATATTCCGCCTTCGATTCCTACAAACAATTCGGCGCCGATTCCATTTCTTTCGCTAAAAGACTTCAAGTATAACGCCCGATTTCTCGCGCCTGTAAATGTATCATCACCGACCGGTTGAAGGGGGACCCCTGATTCAGCGTTAATTCCAATTACTTCGATACTTTCAAAATAATTGGAAAGAGCTTCCTTAACTGAATCAATCTTAACCGGATTTTTTGAACCGACAAGTATTTTCATTTTGCAAAAAATAGAATTAATGGTCGCCACATTCTTTCAGCCCAGGCAGCTTCATTATGCTCTGCCTCGTTATCAATAAATAGAAAAAAATCCTTCTCCTTCTGATAACCGAGTGCTTTAAGTGCTTCAATCATTTCATCTATTCCCGGCTGCAGAGCCGATTCAAGCCCAACTCCGCCGTTATCAAGGTAGAAGAGTAGATTCTTTTTCTTGCCCGAATAATTTCTTACGATATCAACATAGTTGTAATTCCTGAATTTAAATGCAGGTGAGAAACAGGCGGCTTTCGAAAATACTTCTGGATAATCCCATGCTATTACAAATGAGATTAATCCCCCCATCGACGACCCACCCACAGCTGTGTTTAAACGGTCCGGCAGTGTTCTGTAATTTGAATCTACAAACGGTTTTATCTTTTCAACTATCAGTTTCATATACAACTCCCCGAGCGTGGTTTTACTGTATTCACTCGCGCGGTCGGATGTATTATTGATTCCTACAAGAATAAACGGCT
>CAZHHG010000002.1:0-32792 GCA_964532065.1 uncultured Melioribacter sp. | reverse complement strand
TTTCGAATCAGACTATCAGCAGTTTCATCAACCTGCCAGTCGATAAAAGTATTTGATGTACGCGGATTTATCAGATTCTGCCCGTCGTGCATATAGAGAACCGGGTAATGTCTTTCAGGTTCTGATTCGTATCCGGGCGGAAGCCAGACAAAGATATCGCGCGGTTTTAAACCGTCAATTTCAAAATCTTTATGAAATTCAACCGTTCCGGTAATTTGACCTTTAACCACAAAATTAAATTTATCCCGCCAGTTCATAATTGTTATAACAATAACCGTGTCCTTATCCGCCGTAAGTACTGTGTTCGGGGGAATAGACGAATCGCTTCCCAGAGCTTCTGTGTCCCAGCTTCCCTTGGTAAATTTAAACTCCATCCGGAATCCTTTTGGAATCTGGAGTTTTCTCCTCCATGTTTTATTTCCGACATTATCAAGCATAACTCTATCCGGCTGCCAGTTCCCCAGCTCTTCCGAATTTCCGGAGACATAAACTTTTGAAGAATCGCTGAGCGTAGGCGATATAACTTCTAGTGTAACATTAATTGTTTGAGCCGGTAAAATTATTCCGAAAAAGTAAATCAGGATAGTATATAACTTCTTCATTTTAGCACCATTTTTTAACCCGTTAAAAATAACAATTATTATTATTTCTTATACCCTCTTAAAAAGCTCTTCAAACAGCAAATATTTTTTTCATATAGTCTAAACGATTGGTATTTTTCAAAAGTTAATTTTAATGTCTTGGAGCCTTCCAAATGAAAATCAAAAATCTATTAACAGCAGCAATATTAATTCTCTTTTTTGCCGGATTAAGTGCCCAGCCGAATTACAGAAAAGAAATTAAAATTCCCGACATTCCGGGTTACAAAACTTTAAAATGCGATTTCCATTCACATACGGTTTTCTCTGACGGAACAGTATGGCCTACGTTTAGAATTGAAGAAGCGTGGCGTAGCGGTCTGGATGCAATTGCCATAACTGATCATATCGAGTATCAGCCGCATAAGGATTATGTTCCTACAAATCACAACGCCGCATATGAGATCGGCAATGCTCTTGCAGATCAGCTCGGAATTATTCTGATCCACGGTTCAGAGATTACACGGAGTATGCCTCCCGGACATCTTAACGCCATCTTTATTACAGACGCTAACGCACTTGTAAAAGACGACTGGCGGGACGCCATTAAAGAAGCTGTAAAACAGGGGGGGCTTGTTTTCTGGAATCATCCCGGCTGGACAGGTCAGCAGCCCGACGGAGTTGCGCGATGGTACGATGAGCACACTTATCTCTACGAAAATAAACTGATCTCGGGAGTTGAAGTTGTAAACAGTATTGAGTATTACCCGACTGTTTTTGAATGGTGCCTGGAAAAAAAGTTAGCGATTCTGGGAAACAGCGACATTCATAATCCGATTGAATTCGATTACGGAAATACACGACGGCCGGTTACATTAGTCTTTTCCAAAACAGCATCTTCGGAAGGAATAAAGGACGGGATTATAAATAGGCGGACAGCAATTTTTTACGACGGTAAATTATACGGTGAAGAAAAATACCTGGATCCTCTTTTCAGATCTTCGATTAAATTTGAAACGACAAATGTTAATACTGTAGGAAGAAATACCGCGAACATAAAAGTGACAAACAATTCAGATATCGATTTTGAACTGCGTCTTGAAGGAACTGACGAGAAGATCCGCTTTCCTGAATATATCAAACTTCTGGCCGGGACAACAATGATGTTTCCCGTGAGAGCACGAAAGGATAATACAGATGTCAATAAAAAATATTCAGTCGCATATAAAGTGGAAAACCTTATAACAGGCGCAGAAAAAAATCTGAAATTAAATCTCGATTTTAATATTAAGGTAACCCCGAAGAAGTAGGTACCCCCGGATTTACCGGCAGCTCAAAAAAGCTGCCGGCCTAATATACCTCCGGTATAAAGGTCTGATCCGTCATTGGCGGCCTTACGTAACCTTTCGATTTCTCCCGCGGAGGGAGTTCGATCGGTTCGGGAGTTAAATCCTTATACGGTATCATTGTAAGAAGATGACTAATAACATTCAGGCGTGCACGCTCCTTGTCGTCAGCATTTACAACATACCAGGGCGCTTGTTTAATATCGGTATGGCTGAACATTTCGTCCTTAGCCCTTGAATAATCCTCCCATCTGGCACGTGATTCAAGATCCATCGGGCTAAGCTTCCATCTTCTGCGTGGGTCATGAATTCTTTTCTGAAACCGTTTCTCCTGTTCTTTATCGCTTATAGAGAACCAGTACTTAATTAAAATTATCCCGGAGCGCATTAGCATTCTTTCAAACTCCGGACAGGATCTGAAAAACTCCCGATATTCATCTTCTGAACAGAATCCCATTACATGTTCTACGCCGGCGCGGTTATACCAGGACCGGTCGAACAAGACCATTTCGCCTGCGGCGGGTAAATGCTGAACATACCTTTGAAAGTACCATTGTGTTTTTTCTTTTTCGGTTGGAACGCCCAGAGCAACGAGTCGGGCAACGCGCGGATTGAGTTTATCTATAATTCTCTTTATAGTTCCTCCTTTCCCGGCGGCATCTCTCCCTTCAAAAATAACAACCACCTTCAAGCCGTTTTGTTTTATCCATTCCTGAAGTTTGACCAGTTCGATCTGGAGTCTGGCAAGTTCTTTTTCGTAAAACTTCTTGCCTGGTTTCTCTTTTCCGGAGTGATTTTTTTCCTTCGGGGGTTTTTCGGAGTGATTCTTTTCTTTCGGGAGTTTATCCGACTTACCTTTTTTATGTCCCATCTTGAGCCCGCCGGTAATTTCCTGAAGGAATATACCTTAAAGGTTTTACTTAATCCATAAAAATATTTAATGAGAAATAATAGCCAACTGCTGAATTATTTTTTTTCGGTCCAGTCCTTAAATTTGTATCGTCTCATATATTTGCGCGGTTTATCGAGCGGTTCAAATCCGTATTTCTCATAAAGCTTATGCGCATCTTTAGTGGCAAGCATCCAGGATTTTACATTTTTGAGTTTCGGGTGATTGATAATCTCATCCATAAGCATCTTCGAAAGTCCGATGCCCCTATACTCTTCCTTAATAAAAACATCGCACAGATATGCAAATCCAACAAAGTCCGTTACTACTCTTGCGTATCCGGCCTGCTTTTTATTATAGTAGACACCAAAGCAGAATGAGTTAGAAATCTGTTCTTTAACAGCACTTAAAGGAATTCCTTTGGACCAGTAGGAGTTTGTAAGAAACCTATGAGTTTCGAAAATATCTAATCGGCGCTTATTTGTACTGATTGAAAAATCATTCTTATTGTATTTTATCATTTTAATCCTGACCGGATAATTCGGTTTTGATTTTTATTATGCCGAAATTTACAGGAACTTGATCATTACCGCTACAAATAAATTTCTGATTCATATAATCTTCTTTTTTGTTAAGTTCCATTACATCTTAACAGATAATGGTGACCGACATGCCTTTTACACGACGCGAAATTTTAAAAACTCTGGGAATTACAACGGGAGGATTATTACTTTCAAATTTCAGAATGGGGGAGGATTCAAGAATTCCTCTTTCTGCGTATGACGATAATCCATTCTATAAAAAACCACCTAAACCGGTAAGAGCAATTACATGCGGAGCCGGCGCAAGAGGGAATGTTTACGGAAATTATGCTGTTGAATTTCCTGATGAACTGGATATTGTCGGCGTAGCTGAACCGATACCTATCAGAAACGAGCGTTATACAAAAAAACATAATATAAGTGATGAAAACAGGTTTGTTACGTGGGAACATGTTTTTGAAAAGCCGAAGTTTGCTGATGCTGTAATTATCAGCACGCCGGATAACCTTCACTACGGACCATGTATGGCCGCACTAGAAATGGGTTACGATGTTCTGCTTGAAAAACCGATTTCACCTTCTGAAAAGGAGTGCCGCGATATACTCGCAATGACTAAGAAAACCGGAAGGATTGTAGCTGTCTGTCATGTACTTCGTTATGCACCTTATTTCATCAAATTAAGAGAGCTGATAAATTCCGGTGCAATCGGAGAACTTATCAGTTTCCAGCATCTTGAGCCGATCGAACATATACACATGTCCCACTCTTACGTACGGGGCAACTGGCACAACAGCAAAGAAACAACACCTATAATTCTAGCTAAAAGCTGTCACGACCTTGATATTCTCCGCTGGATGGTTGGACAACCATGTAAACAGATTGTTGCCATGGGTGATCTTAAATGGTTTAAAAAAGAAAACGCACCCGAGGGAAGTACCGATAGATGTATGAACGGTTGTAAGGTCGAAAACACCTGTCCTTATTCCGCGCTTAAAATTTATTATCGCGAGAGAGGGTGGACATATGTATTCGATCTGCCGGACGATAAGGAGAAACACGGGGATGCAATCCTCGAATATCTGCGGACAACAAATTACGGACGATGCGTTTACAGAATGAATAACGACCAGGATGATCATTATATAAGTTCGATGGCATTTAAGAACGGTGTAACGGCTAACTTTTCGATGGAAGCATTTACACCTTACGGAGGAAGAAGAACCCACATTATGGGAAGCATGGGTCATATCTACGGTGATATGAATTCGTTTACTATAAGCGATTTCAGAACTAAAGAAGCAAAGACCTACGATGCAAAAACCATTGAAATAGAGAATTATAAACATAGTGGACACGGCGGAGGCGACTGGCGGCTTGTCCGGGACTGGATCCAAGCAATAACACAGAATAATCCGGAACTTCTTTCATCCTCAATCGACGTTTCAATTGAGAGTCACATAATGGGATTTGCGGCAGAGGCAAGCAAAAAAACACTACGGGTTGAAAAGGTGGTTGTATAATCCCGGGTTATTGTCTTACTTCTTATTTTAGAATAAAAAAGGTCACACTTAAATAAAACGAGTGCGACCTTTTATTAAACTTCTTCAGTAAAAATTTCTATCTCGGTTTCTTATTTCCAGTCTGTTCAATTTCGTTATTGATCTCTTTTACATCAACGCTTGTAGAATAATCGCCGAGCAGATGCTTTGAAAAATAATCGCCCATAAGCCAGAAGAAATATTCTGTCATATCCCCGAATCCATGGCGCTGACCCGGCATAATCATAAAGTCGAATCTCTTATTTGCTTTAATTAATGCATTGGCCATTCTGATTGTGTTTCCGGGGTGAACATTATTATCAATGTCTCCCGTTACAAGCATCAAATTACCTTTCAGATTTTTTGCCAGTTCGGAGTTTTTATCAATATCATATTCAAACTTAATTTCCCCTTTCTTATCCTTAATCTCTTTAACGCCGTCGTGCTTTTCGCTCCACCATCTGTTATAAATGTTATTTTCATGATTGCCCGCGGATGAAACCGCTACTTTAAAGAAGTCGGGATAAACAAGCATTGCCGCGGTGGACATAAATCCTCCGCCTGAGTGGCCGTGAATTCCCACTCGTGAAATATCGATGAACTTATATTTTGCGGCCAATTGCTCGGCACCGTATTTTTTATCGGCCAGGCCGTAGTCGCGCAGGTTTCCGTATCCGTAGTTGTGATACCATTTGGAACGGGACGGATGTCCGCCTCTATTGCCGAGTGTAACAACAACAAAACCGAATTGAGCGAGGCGGTCGGTTCTATCCAATCCTTTACTGAAGCTCTTATTTACAGCTTCTGTTTGAGGACCGGGGTAAACATATTGAATCAATGGATAGGATCTGGTTGAGTCGAAATCGAACGGTTTGTACATCACGCCGTATATATCTGTAATTCCGTCGGCTGCTTTTACAACAAATGGTTCCGGAAATTTATAACCCGCAGCAAATAACTGAGAGAGGTCGGCTGTTTCCAGATCCATAATTTTTTTACCTGCGTTGTCGTACAGTGATGAGGCCGGAACTGTATTAACACGGGAGTAATTATTGATAAAATATCTTTGTGAATCATTCATGTTCACATTATGATTAAAGTTACCGGGATTAAGAAGCCTGAATCCAGTACCGTCGAAATTGACCCTGTAGAGATGAGTATAATAAGGATCCTCGTCCGGCTCAACCATATTTGCTATAAAATAGAGAACGCGATTTTTCTCGTCGATTTTTACTATATCCTCGCAATGAAAATTTCCGCTTGTAATCTGTTTCTTCAGATTCCCGTTTTTATCATAAAGATAAAAGTGGGCCCAGCCGTCTCTTTCGCTCCAGTGAATAAGTTCTTCCCCGTTGTTCACCATTCCGGGCCTTCTCGATTCAACATAAGTATTCATTTCTTCGGAGATTAGAACTTTCGATTCGCCCGTGTTCACGTCTGCAACACAAACATCTAGACGATGCAGGTCCCTACTGATCCTCTCGAAATAGAGTTTGTCGCTTGTCTTGGAGATCCACATTGCAGGACGGTAATCGTCGTCTCTGGTATTCTCGGGCCGCGGAGCCGTAAGGATTGAGAGATTCTGGTCTTTAAATTTTTCTGTTTGGATTTTTGTCTGTTTATAAGTCGTATCGGAAAGATTAATAACAATAAGATCTTCAACCGGGGCTTCAGCTTCGCCCGGCATGTGATACTTGTAGGTTTCGAGTGTAGGTCTCGGTTCCGATAGAACGTTAATCACCCAGAGATCCTTAACCTTGCGGGAGTCGGTTCTATCTACAGCAATATATTTTGAATCCTGCGACCATATAATTGCGGCGCCTTTCCTCTTATCCTTATTTTTTTCCTTATCAACATTGTTCTCGGGTCCGCCCGCCATTTCCCCGTAAGAATAATTTTCAACACCGTCGCTGGTTATCCTGTGCTCTACAATAGTGGAATCATCCTCTTTCTTTTTAGCTTTTTCAAAATTTTCCTTATCCATCCAGAAGAGGTTAAAGTTCTTGGAGAATATTATTCTCTGGCCGTCGGGCGAGATGTTTGCCCAGCGCGGAATCTCTTTCTTCCTCTGATAATCCTCAATCAGTTTCAGCTCCTGAGTGTTAATGTTGAATTCGAATCCGAATACTTTTTTCTCCTTCTTATCCTTCTGGGTTTTGGTCGAATCCTCTTCATCCTGCGAGCTGTTTACTTCGAACTCGAATGCGGTTTCGTCCTTATTGAATCTTATTCTGGTTATTGGAAGATGTTTTTCGTCATACGGGTCTTTTGTAAGCAGAGTTAATTTCCGTGCCATCTGTACGTTATCGAAGAGTAATTTCTTTGTCCCTTTTGCCGGATCGACGATGTAATAATTTTTAATTGTCGGTGTTTCGAAACTGTACCAGAACTTGTCGCTCGTTTTCAGCCAGTGCGGGTCAACAGAAGTGCTGAAAACCATCTTATCGACTTTCTTGGGTGCAAATTTTGCGGCAAGATCATAGTTGGCTTTGGTAACCGGCTGATTTTGCGCGTTTACAGTTACAGCGGTTACTAATAACAGGAAACAAATTGTTGTCAGCTTCCTCATTTATAATCCCCTATTTTATTGAGTGAAATAACAATCAAAAATACAATGATTCCATTTTAAATTCCCGATCGGGAAGATATTTCCTTTTTCAAGGCGGGGCCGCTTAAGGAGGTTTGTATTATAAATACGCAATTAATATTCAGTTATTACGGATTTATTTTAATCCCAGCTCTGCAAGTTTTTTCCGTGCATTTTCGTTATCCGGATTAATTTCTAATGAACGTTTATAATTATCAATTGCTTCTTCATTACGGCTGCACTTCAAATAAGCTTCTCCGAGACTGTCGTAAACATTGAACGAATCAGGATATTCCCGAGTATTAAGAAGAAAAATTTCAAGCGCCTCTTCAAATTTGCCGGCATTTAAATACTTGTATCCGAGATTATTAAGCGCCTGTTCCGAGAAGATCACATCGCTGTTTTTCCCGGACTTTAGTTCTTCAAATTTTTTAATACCCATCTGAAGATTCCCATCATCTATAATCCGTTCAATGACAGATGCTGCAAACTCGCCTCTTCTAAATCTATTCTCGGTTTCAAGTTTAAATCCCGTAATAATGCCATCGGACCCTTTTTCAAAGAACAATCTATTTCGGTCGGATTCATCAATCCATTCGCCTTCTTTACCTAACGGTTTCAGATTAACGGTTGCTTTATTAACCGGATCATAAACTGCTAGATGTCCGTCTTTAACCATTACAGTAAGATCCGCATTAATGGCTGAGAAAAAATATTTCCCAAGATAGGGGACATACTCCGCCGGAATGTTTTCATATTTATTTTCGTCAGGTGTTCTCTTAGCAAGTGAAAATGTCTGATACAGCAGCATTTCTTTTATTTTACCCTCCTGATCGGAATTGAACCTGATCGATATCTGCGGTGCTATTTTACATTGCCACTTTTCATTTTCAGCCGGAGGATTGAATGGAAGCACTGCCTGTCCCGGAATTTCTACAGAAAGGTTTCCTTCCTTCAAGAGAACCGTAAATGTTCTTGCCGATTCCAGATTAGTGTACTTTCCTAAATACGGGGTAAAGTCATATGTGTCTCTTCCGGAAATGTTTGTATCGCCGCCAATAAGTTTGTATTCGACAATTTCGAGTGATTTACCGTTGAAAGCTATCGAGGAGACTCTTGTTATTTCCGAGATTCTCAGATGTCCCGAATCCAGATAATCGATTTCACGAGCAGTGGCATCAACGGGAATCCAGCCGGCGCTCCCCATAAATATTTCATTCCAAGCATGCTGACCAAAACCGCCGCCTTGGTTTGGAACATACATTGCTCCGAATACAACCCGTGCGGGAATTCCAACAGCGCGGCAAAAAGCTGCCAGAAGCATCGAATGAGCGCCGCACTCTCCCGCTCTTATATCGTAAGTACGTCTTGCGGTTCCGCCTCCGGGAATTGCATAACTAATGTTCTCTGCAACCCATTTACTCAGTCTTACAGCAGCATCCCAGCTGTCGCGCGAACCACTGGTGATTTCTTGCGCTTTTCGAACTAGAACAGGATCATCTGATTCAATAAATGAGTCTGGTGCTAAATATTTTTTCAAGTCAGGTCTAGAATTGTAGTCATTAGGGAATGGGGGGGAATTTGCTCCGTTATACTTTTTATGCTCAATTTCGAAAACACCTTCTATTATATTCCCGTTTACAGATCCATCGAATTTCTGACCGGGAAGATTCAGAGATTCCGGAGTGATCTGGACGCCGGTCGGTTCAATTCTCCCTTTTATTTTCATCTGTGAGATCGATTGAAAATCGGCTATCGACACGTTTGATCTGGTGAAGAAGTTCTCGTCCATATTAGAGACTTTGATTTTATCTACTACCGACCTGTCAGCGAGATAAACTTTCCGGTTCTGAACTTCAAATTTGACAAAGTAATCATATTCAGGATCGAGCCAGAACCTGGTTTTAATATTAGTTTTTTTGTTAGTCTGTTCAAGGAGAATTGAATTATATGTTTTTCCGGACACTTCAACTTTCTCTTCCCCCAGCTTTTTAAAAGTTGAGGTTTGTATCTCTCCTTCAATCATTTCAAACATTTCATATGTTGCTTCTGTTTTATTGTTTTCAGTAAAATCTTTTTTAACAAGAATGAACATCTCGTCATTCCCCGTAATCGTCCCGGGATTCAGCTTTACTTTCTTATTCTGATTGTAAATTGAAGAAAAATAGAAAACGGTGTCCTTCTTTATCGAAAACTCGATGGTATACTTGGCAGTACCTTGATCAATGAGTGTTTTTACTTCTCTATACCTCCCGGTATCCGGGTCAATCAGTGCAGTAATCTTCAGTTCCTGGTTGAATTGACTTCCGAGCAGTGAAAGCATCGTAAATATATTAATGTCGCCCCTGATCAGATCCTTGCCGTCAATAACGACAGGCTTTTCGGTTGTTTCAAAATAACCGCAAACCACGCCGTTAATTTCAATTGCATAGTAGACTTTTTGCTGATTTGTTGAATCTGCCGCCTGATAAATTTCTTTTGCATCAATCCGAAGTGCACAAGCAACTATTAATAATGCTAACAAAATAGATGTTTTTTTCAGCTTCATTGTGGTACTCCCTGTTTACGTAATTCCATTTTTATTAAATCCGCAATCATTTCCAGTATCAATTTCTATCATCAGAACTATCCTTATAACCCTCTGAAAACAATTCTCGTCCGGGATCAAACTTTTCTGAATTTATCAGCTTATACAATCCCAAAGAGATCAAGCCGGCAATTATTGTTGCAATAATATCCCGCCAGTCGCAGGTGTTTCTACCGGGCAATATGTATTGCACCAGCTCATAAACAATTAATCCTAGTGTGATAAATAATATATACCACTTCCCTTTTTTACTTTTTTCTTGTGGAAGATTAATTATCGCCAGATCAAAGAATATGATGGCTATTGTTCCTGTAAAGTTTCCGATGGTATCTGCAATCCAGAAATCGAAAATATCGTTTGAGTAGATATAGGGCCTGTAAACCTTTCGCCCAAATTCGGTAATTATAAAAGCGAGAAGGAATATTATGAAGAGAAGAATTCTTTTGGAGTCATACTTTAAAAGTCTTTCGAGAGTCAGCTTCTCCATACAAATCTCTTAAAAATTTTTAAACAATAAACCAATAATGGCAAAGATAGCAGCCGATACCATACAGACTGCAAAGATGTAAAATAAATTTCCCGGCTTTCCATTTTCCTCGGTTGTCATTTTTTTATACTGACCTACATACTTTGGGAGAAATAACCGGATTAGCAGCCAGTTAATTTTCACTCCGCGCTCCTGAAGAAAAGAAACCATTGCTATCGAGCAACCGATACCGGCGAAGAGGCATATTATTGCCGCGACCATAAAACCGTTCATAATTTTTATTACTCCTTAATTTCAATTACTCCGTGTTCAGTTAATAAATGAACTATATCAATTATTTCTGATTTATGTTCATCAGTCACGTCCGCCTTCTTCATAATTTCAGGAATTGAAAGAAATTCTGTATTCGGGAAAGGAAGGTTGAATAAGAACCTGCCCTGAGGAATTGTAAGACTCACTTTTTTTTCAGTCGTCTCTCTCCCCTGTCCGATCCATACGGATACGCTGCTGAAGAAAAGCTTGCTTCTTGCTGTTGTGAACCTGACGTTCGCGTTTTTTCTTTCGCGGATAAATAATTCCGGAGCTTCTCCGGTTGTATTCAAGTCTACTGATTCTTTTACATTAAGTGAAAGATCAATTCTATCCAGGTTAAATGAATACCTGAAGTATGGACGCTTGCTTTCGTAAACCTCTCTTTTATCAAGAAGCCCAACTTCATAAAGAGTATCAAAGAATTCCTGGACAGTTTTAATATGCATCCCCATTCGCGATGCAGCTTCGCTGGCGGAGATATCTTTATATAAATAGAGAAGCCGTAAAAGATCTTTAGAATATTCTTTGGAGATTACAGATCCGAACAATTTTATTTTATCAAAATCTATGATCATGAGAAGAATCCTATTTTTACATCATTAAGTTTATCAATAATCCTGCTCGCTTCGTCTTTTCTCATATACTCAAAAAATTCTATAAATAATTTTCCGAGTGATTCACACAAAGGATCGAACTCAAGATTTTTTCTGTACTCCAGATAATCTTTTTTTGAAATGTGAGCAGATACTTTACCGTCGAAATCGAAAGCGACCCAGGTTTTATCCCAGTAGTTAATATTGTTGTTGAATAAATAAAAATATTCCTGACCCATTCTTACCGGAACAAATAAAATTCTTTCCTGTTCATAATATGGCATTGCAACAAGGTTGCGTTTCAGAAATTCCGCGAAGTTTTCAACTTCATCGCGTGTGAGTTCTAGATTTGCTATCGGCCGCGGACGGTCGGTATAAGTATCCGGGCCTTCGTTTACATTAACCGCAGCTAATTCTAAAATTTCGCGACCTCTCCATTTCAATTTTCTGAGAAAGAGCATAACCAGCAGGATTATCAGCAGGGAAATTGTTGTAACAAGAAAGAGCTTTGACAATGGAGTCTGGATAAGTACTTTCCTGCTGTTTTCATCAACATGAATTGCAAATAAATATAATGACATACCAAGCATATAGAATGCGCTGAAAGTATATCCGGTATTTTTAGTCCTGTAAACAGCTATAAATCCGAATATTGAATAGATGAAAACGATTGCACCCAAGACTATAATAGCTTCTTTGGGACCAAAAACTGCGGCTACCGATCCGCTAAATAAGAGTGAAAAGAAAGCGGGTAACAGACCGGTGAAATCTCGATCCGGTTTTAATTTTCTTGAATAGATCATAACAGCCTCAATTATACACTAATTATATACTTCATATTTTATGAACTGTCCAATAATCGAATTTTTCACCTTTAAAGTCAAGTTATTTTTCTATCTATATATAGTTTATTCGGTGGTTTGTCGATAAGCGCTTTTTGTGCAAAGACTGACTGAAAATGGAGAAATCACAATCTAATATCAAAATATTCGAACAGGAGATGAAAGAATTGCCTGCTGTCGGTAATTTCGGTTCTTCTCTTTTCCCCCATTTCGGTTATGGTTAAGGAGTTATCGCTCAGTGTAATTCGTCCGGTTGGTGTAGCAATTGTAGATTTCATTCGGGTTCTGAAGTGAGAGGTTGGACTATCCTGCTGGAAGTCGCACATTTCCGAGTAGTCCGAAAGTTTGCGCGGAATAGTTTTAAATGAGTATTGCAGCTTCCACTCATTCTCTTCAAATTTTTTCAGATCATAACCGATTCCGCCCGCGGGAAAGATTTTGTAACGCCCGCTTATATCATTGCCTTCGCCATCGGGCATTTCAATCGGTTGTCGGAACGAATCTCCGAAACCTACATCAACCAGATAATCTTTATTGAGATGAATAAGAAGAGTCATGTGATCAAACTCCGGACCGAGTTCCTGCTTCTGATGATTATATACTTTCGCAGAAAGCATATCAACACTGAAACCAAGATTTGTAAGCAGCCAATGAAAAAGTCCGTTCAGTTCATAACAGAACCCGCCCCGTTTTGTAGGAACAATTTTGTTGTAGATACGTTCGATGCTAAGAATAATTCTAGCTCTATCAGGAATGTCTAGATCCTCAAACGGAACTGAATAGAGATGCGCCAATTGAAGATTTGAAAGAAACTCTATCGAGGGAGCTTCAATTTTTACTAATCCGATGCGTTCAAGATATTTTTCAACCGAGAGATCATTCATAGCTTGTAGCCGGATATCCGAGATATTTCCTTATGAATGAAATCTGTCCGACATGATACGCTTCGTGTTCGGCAAGAAATGCCAGCATGTTAATAATTTTTCTACCGCCGGGAAATTCGAATTGCTGATCGGAGATTAATTTTCTGGAATTGATACCGCATAATTCCTCCACAAATATTCTGTCGATCCGCTTCCATTCACTTAGAACTTTTTTGAGCTTCGGGTAGGTTGTTATTTCATCAATTGTTTTAGCCCAATCGACATATTTTGCAAATGGATTTTTAGTCGGCTGGCCGATTTGAGTAAGGATAAAACATCGCGCATCCAGGATGTTGAGGGCAATAAAGATCATCGAGTTTGTTCTTCTGTTCAGACGTTTAAGAGAGTCGGCTTCGGTTACTTTAGAAAATGAATTGATCAGCAGCTTCGAGTTAGTATTATAGATTGATATCAGGTAATCGATTCTATTCTTCATCCGGCTTCTACTCCTCCTTATCCTTCTGAATTAACTTTCTAAAGGCAAATTTAACGACGAGTATCGAGCCGGCCATACAGATAAAGTAGACCGAACTCAGCTTTGTAAAATATTCCGTTTCCTTTAAAGTGAAATAGGTAACTCCGATTGCTATAGCCCAAAGAAGTGCGATAGCATAAATGACAACGCGCTGCATAATAAACCCCCTGTTTTTTTTACCTATAAATGAATTCTTTTTAATAAGGTTTTGTTGTTAAATTAACCAAAGATAATTTCCATTTCAAAAATATTTTGAGGGATTAAATGAAATTAACACGCAAGGAATTTCTCAAATCCGGGGCTCTTTTGACCGGGGGTTTAATGCTTCCCGGGTTTAAATTCTACAATCCATTTCAGGAGCCGACTTATAAGTTCACTACCATTAGAAATAACATCGGCATTTTTACCGAGCGCGGGGGAACAATCGGCTGGTACGCTACAAATGACGTTCTTGTTGTTATTGACTCACAATATCCCGAATCAGCAAAGAATCTGATTGAAGGATTAAAGCAAAAAACTCAGAGAAAGATTGATATCCTGTTTAACACACATCATCACGGCGATCATACAGCAGGAAATATTGTTTTAAAGGATTATACGAATAAAATTGTTGCGCACGAAAACTGTAAAGCTTTGCAGGAAAAGAATTACGGCGGCAATCCTGAAAAACCTCAGGCATATCCAACTGCAACGTTCACAAATACCTGGGGTGAAAATATTGGTAAAGAAAAAGTTGTTGCAAGATATTTCGGCCCGGCTCATACCGGTGGTGATTCGGTCGTTCATTTTGAAAACGCCAATATCGCGCATGTCGGAGATCTGGTGTTCAATAAAACATTTCCTTTCATCGATGCCAACGGCGGAGGTTCCTTAACTGACTGGCCCGATGTTCTGGAAAAAATTCTTAAATACTACGATAACGATACCGCTTTTATCTTCGGCCATTCAATCGCCGATGAATTTCTGGTCGGTTCAAAGAAAGACATTTCAAAAATGAGAGATTACCTCACATCTCTTGTTGAATTTGTTTCCGGAGAAATTAAAAAGGGACGAACGAAAGAGGAAATTGCCGCGGCAGCTTCAATACCGGGCTTTGAAGAAATGAAAGAGAGATGGCAGGGTGCGCGTAAAATGAATCTTGAACGCGCTTATGACGCACTCTCCTCTAAATGATTTAATTAAACTCCATCCCGGTCTTCGGGATGGGGTTTAATCTTTCTTTTTCTGATATCCGAAAAAGCTGAATAAACCGAAGAGCCCGAATAATCCGTAAAAGAATTCAGAGCCTTCGTTCATTCCAAAAAATCCTAAAAAGCCAAGGAATCCGAGTAACCCAAGATTTCTCATATTTCCCTCTTTACCGGTTATTATTTCTTTTCTTTACTAGCCGAGCTTTTAGTCTTTTCCTTCATTTTAATTTCGGCAGGCTTTTCTACTTTGTTTCGATTTTGTTTTGCGGGATCAATTACATCCGGGGAGACCCTGTTGATTTTATTTTTATCAACTCGCAAATGATCGTCGCCATCCTGATAATTTGCTTTATTCGGATCGATTACGTCGGGAGAAACTATATTGACTCCCTGCTGATTTCCCGTGACCTGTCTTTTCCCGGTAGGTTTACCGCTGGCCGCCGGATTTGATAATCTGTTCTGATCAGTTTGTTTTGAATTTTTCTGCTTATAACTATCCCATCCGCCGATCAGAACCGGATCGTTTTCCGGTTTGACGATATCGGTTCCTTTCCCATCGAGCGGCTTTTTGCTTTTAGTGTTCCACTCACCGGGACTATAGATTCCCTCCTGCTTAGATTTAACATTTTGAACCGGCTTCTCAGGCTTTTGAATAATTGATTTGGAATCTGCATTTTCTTTTACCGATGGTTTGCTTTTGATCTGTTTTGATTTCCCCTGCTGTCCGAGGGCGATGCTGCTAAAGATTAGAAGAGCGATGACTGCGAGGATAAGAATAATTAATCGTTTCATTTTCTCACCTCTTAAAACATTCTATTTAACTACTAGAACTGAAGGACTGAAAAGGAAGGAATAATAGTACGTAAATTGAACCGAAGAAAAGTTAGTTAATTAAAAAACAAACGTCAACGAACCCGATGTTTCAATGAGGGATTGAATTAAAATTGCTGATCGGGGAGAGAAAAACGGCGGAGCTGGTAGAGCCCCGCCATACACAAATTACTTCTTTAGAATTGTTTTAAGGACTTTCTCTTTGCTTAACTCTTTTGTACAGAAGAACCAGTCATAACATTTCATATCCTCTTTGCCTTCCATTCTGTTCTTTGCTGTACCGCAAGAGCCCGCCGGAGGGACAATAACATCGTCGCCCGGTCTCCAGTCTGCCGGCGTTGCAATATTAAATGCATCGGCGGTTTGAAGAGCAACTAAAACGCGGTAAAGTTCATCAAAATTTCTTCCGAGGCTTAGCGGATAATAAATTATGGTTCTAATAATTCCTTTCGGATCGATAACGAAAACAGCACGGACTGCTTTAGTATTGCTCTCGCCCGGTTGTATCATTCCGTATTTCTTAGCAACCTCCATTGTAATGTCTTCTATCAAAGGAAATGTTACTTCGATATTCTTCATTCCTTTGTATTCGATCTTCTCTTTAATTGTGCGGAGCCATGCAATATGGCTGTAAAGTCCATCGACTGATAAACCGACCAGTTTACAATTAGCTTCTTCAAATTGCTTCTCCATGTGTGCGAAAGTCATAAATTCAGATGTACATACAGGTGTAAAATCTGCGGGGTGACTGAATAAAATTACCCAGCTTCCGCTGTAATCTGCCGGAAAGTTGATTTCTCCCTGTGTTGTAACTGCTTTGAATTCAGGCGCTTTTTCACCGATTCTGGGCATCGAAAACGATTGTGTTGCTTCCATAACTTATCTCCTTATAGTTTATAGTGTGATTTTATGAATGATAAGATGAAATCACTTGCCATGCGATTCATCGAATATGCGCCTTTTTCCTCTCACTTAACTTTTTTTCTCTACTGTTTTTAAATTTACCTATGATCTGAACTTTAATATCCTTAACCGTAAAATTCGGGATCTTCCTGTTCTTAAAATGTTTTTCGATTATCCTGTCCAGCTCCTCGTCGTAATAATCCTCTATATGTTCCGAATCCCACGAATAGAGATGATGATGGTTGTCGAGTATCGGATCATAACGCATAACATCGTTTTCAGTCTTCACTTTCTTTACAATCCCTTTCTCTACAAATGTTTCGAGTGTTTTATAGATTGTTCCGGAGGCAATGTTCGGATGATGCTTTCTAACGAAGGCAATAATACCGTCGGCCGTAGGGTGATTGTTTAAATTGGCGAGTGCTTCCAGAACCGCAATCCTTTGAGGTGTAATCTTAAGCTCTTTACCGGCTAAGAGATTTCTGTATGATTCTTTTATCATAATAAATTATCATAAATAGGAATAATTCCTAACAAAGATAATTTGTTCTCCGCCGATATTCAAACTATTCAATGCGGTGTAGCCCCTTTGCGGCTGACAATTCCGGAATGGACCCGCGGAACATAGGAAGGATTAACTATCCCGCGAGACCTCAATTTTTTCTTAAGAACCTTTCTGAATAAGGAAGTGAATCATAAACAAATATTTCCTTCCCGGTTGAGTTTACTATTAGTCTGGTGCCGTCATTACTGAATATCGTGTTGTAAACAACATTAGAAAAATCTGAAAGAACAAGAAGAGACTCCCAGTTTTTCGTGTCCCATATCCGCACAGAATTATCAGCAGAGCCGGAGACAAATCTTTTTCCGTCCTTGCTGAAATTAATTGAATATACATACTGCGCGTGTCCTGCAAGTTCTTTTATCTCTTTACCGCTTTTAAAATCAAATATTTTTACCTTACCATTATCCAGTGCTGCTGCTAAATATTTATCGTCGGGAGAAAAAGCAAGTGAAAGGATCATACCGCTGTGAGCCTGGACCTCCATAATAAGCCCGTAATTTTTTGCATCCCACAGCTTCAGTTTGCCGTTGTTCTCTGCAGTAGCAAATATGTCTCCTTTACTGCTGAATTTAATATAATATGGACGGACTTCGAGCGGGATGATTTTAATTTGATTGCCTGATTCCACGTCCCAAACATAAACTGCTTTCTCTGTTGAATATGCAATTAGAACCTTTCCGTCGGGAGAAAAATCGAGACTTGAAGTACCGCCTTTCATTTCAAATGATCTAACGACTTCACCATTTTCAGCATTCCAGATTTTTACAGTATTACTCCAATTTCCTCCGGCTAGTAATTTATTGCCGGGGTGAAATTTTACAAAATTCATAAATCCTTCCAATCCCGGGAAATTTCTTAAAAGCTTTCCGGAATTAAAATCCCAGATACTTATTGAATTATGCGGCCCCGACGTCGCGAGCATTTTATCATCGCCGCTTAGGTTAAAAGCAAAAACTGTCTCGGCTCTTCCAGATTTCTCGGTAAACTCCAGACTATTGAAAGCATCCCAGATTCGGACAGTCTTATCAGAAGAAGAAGTTAATAGCAGGCTCCCTTCTTTATTAAAACTGATTGAGTTTACTTTATTATCATGTCCGTGTATACGGTTGATAAGTTGACCACTTTCAGAATTCCAGACGAATATCGATTGGTCGGAACCGCTAGAATATATTTTCGAACCGTCTTTACTGTAAGCAAGAGCTAATACCGGACGGGTGTGGCCATAAAGCGCTCTAACAATTTCACCGGTGTTAAGATCAAAAATTCTTATGATGGCACTTTTTGAAGCCGTAGCAAGATGTTTCGAGTCGGGCGAAAAGGCAAAATCATCTATTGCCGAATAACTTGAAACATCATCGTAATGAAATATTTTAGGTCCGTCCTTTGCGATAGTTGACCAGACACCAACACGCCATCCCCATCCTCCGGCGCCGAAATATTTTCCATCGGGACTAAATCGCGCTGCGACTAACGGTTTATTTCCGAACTCTGTATCCCATAATTTTTTCCCCGTCTCAAGTTCCCACAAAGAGACAATTCCAACAACTCCTTTCTCCCTGCTATAATACCATGAACAGAAGAGGATCAGTTTTCCATCGGGACTGATATCAATATCCGCTAAACCCTGTCCGCCCGATTTACCGCTCCATTTAATCTGACCGGTTTCAAAATCCCATACTTTGATCGTCGTATCTCTCGAACAGGAAACTATCAGTTTATCATCGGATGAAAATTCAGCCGAGTATACAGCGTTTGTATGCCCCTCCAGTTTTTTAATTTCTTTCAAAGAAGACGAATCATAAATCCTGATTTTACTATCATCACCCGGCACAACAATATATTTCCCGTCATAACTGAAAAACGATTTTACAGGAGAAAAATCCGTGCAGGAAATATTTCCAACGCTAATATCACTTCTGGAATTAAGCATCTTCCATTCCCAACCGCGATATTCAACGGGTGTTTGTTTCAGCCATCGGGCTGCCTCGGTTTTTTCATTTAAACGAAGTGAAGAATTAGCAGCGGCAATGTGAGCCGTATATGATTGGTATAAATCCTGTTTTCCCTGAGAAAAAAGATTCCCAAAGTTAGATATCAGGATTGATAATATTATCAATCGCCTTTTCATGATTATCTCTTTCAGTTCTTAAAAAAATTTAATAAATAAGAATAAGTGTGCGGCAAGATAAGAAGATAATCTGTCCACGTCCAAAAAAATATGCTTTACTTTGGATGGGAGATTAATTAAGTTGTCACTGTTTCAAACGTTTCAAAAATATAAAACGTAAATAAAAGGAAACGCCCTATGAGAAAAGTAGTTATAACCCACGCAAAGAGAACTCCGGTTGGCTCGTTTAACGGTTCATTAAGCAGTCTGTCCGCCACTCAGCTCGGCAGTATAGCAATAAAAGCCATATTGGAAGAATCCAAAATTGATCCTAACGCTGTGGATGAAGTCATTATGGGAAATATTTTAAGTGCCGGATTGGGTCAGGCGCCTGCACGCCAGGCTGCCATCTACGCCGGGCTTCCGGAAAAAACCGAATGTCTTACAATAAATAAAATGTGCGGCAGCGGACTTAAGGCAATTATGCTCGCCCATCAGGCAATTCAACTAGGGGACGCAGATGTTATTATTGCCGGCGGACTCGAAAGCATGAGCAACGCTCCCTATCTATTAAAGAACGCGCGCGGCGGATATAGAATGGGACACGGAGAAATTCATGATTCAATGATTATGGACGGACTCTGGGATGTATATAACAATTTTCATATGGGTAACTGCGCAGAAGCATGCGCTAAAGAGATGAACTTTACAAGGAAAGAACTCGATGATTTCGCCATTCTGTCCTATCAGCGTGCACAGGCCGCTCAGAAGGAAGGACGGTTTAACGATGAGATAATACCCGTTACAATTAAATCGAGAAGCGGCGAAACAATTGTAACAAAAGATGACGAACCGGAAAAAGTAAACTTCGAAAAGATTCCTTCTCTTAAACCTCCATTCGATAAGAACGGTGTTGTTACGGCAGCAAACGCATCAAAGATTAACGACGGATCTGCAGCTGTTTTAGTTATGAGCGAAGAGAAAGCTAAAGAGCTCGGATTAAAACCAATAGCTGAAATTGTTGCTCAAAGCTCCGCGGCAAAAGCGCCTATTCAATTTACTACCGCACCGGCTGATGCAATTAACAAAGTCCTTGCAAAGGCAAAACTGAAAACTACCGATATCGATCTTTATGAGATCAATGAAGCCTTCGCGGTTGTTTCTTTAGCGGTAAATAAGCTGCTTGGGATTTCAACTGAAAACGTAAATGTGAACGGGGGCGCAATTGCATTAGGTCATCCGATCGGTGCAAGCGGCGCAAGAATTATGGCTACACTCCTGCACGAAATGAAAAGGAGAAAATCGAAGTACGGGCTTGCATCACTCTGTATCGGCGGCGGCGAGGCTTCGGCACTTATTGTAAAACTATGCGAATAATATTCTATGTCCAATGAAGATAAAATAAGAAAAGAAATGATTCAGCGTTTCGGCGACGCTTACAAATCATTCGGCTTAAATAAGCTGATGGGACATATTGTTGCACTGCTGATCTACTCGGGCGAACCTCTTTCTTTAGGCGATATTTCAAAATACCTGCACAGAAGCAAGGGTCCGGTCAGCCAGATCCTTAAACGCCTGCGGGACAGGAAACTGATCCGTAAAGCCTGGTCGCCCGAAAACAACCGGCAGGATTTCTATGAGATCGAGCCTGAAATTTTCGAGAACGCATTCAGAAATAATCTTGAATTGATAAAGAACAATGTAAGGATCGCAAAACAGTTAAAGTCGGTAGTGAAAAATGTTAAGTCGAACGAAATCTTAACATTGAAACAGCGGATGGAAGAGATGGAGTCCTTCTACATCCTGATGGAACAGCATTACAGAAATTTTCTGGCGGAGTGGATTTCAACAAGAGAAAAAATCTATAAATGAAAAAGTGTTTCATTAAAAACACTTTTTCGCATTGAGCGATCGTTTTAAAATTTTCAAACGTTAAAAACATTATGAGGCGGTAAAATGAAAAGACTTGAAAACAGAGTTGCCATTGTAACGGGAGGCGCCCAGGGAATCGGGAAAGCTACAGTTATAAAGTTTATTGACGAGGGCGCTACAGTTGTTATCTGGGATGTTGACGATAGTAAAGGAAATCAGCTTGCGGCAGAACTTTCATCCCGGGGTAAAGCTGTTTATATGAAAGTTAACGTGGCAAAATTCGAAGAGGTTGAAAAAGCAGTTCAGTCGGTAATCACCGAATTCGGACGGATCGATATACTTGTAAACAATGCCGGAATTCTGCGGGATGCAACACTTGCCAAGATGACTCCCGAACAATGGCAGCAGGTAATCGACGTCAACCTGACCGGAGTATTCAACTCAACGAAATGCGTTGCACCGTTCATGATCGAGAAGCAGTACGGAAGAATTATTAACGCCACATCTGTAGTCGGAATCTACGGTA
The DNA here is from genome assembly GCA_964532065.1 of uncultured Melioribacter sp. GTDB lineage: Bacteria > Bacteroidota > Ignavibacteria > Ignavibacteriales > Melioribacteraceae > DSXH01. The sequence goes on along the minus strand of CAZHHG010000002.1, from coordinate 11,099 downwards.
ATTTCGGTCAGACCAACTACGTAGCTACAAAATCGGGCGTTATTGGAATGACAAAAGTATGGGCGCGGGAACTGGGCAGGAAAGGAATTAATGTTAATGCAATCGCTCCCGGCTTTATCGCCACGGAAATGGTCGCTTCTATGCCTGAAAAAATTATCAACATGATGAAAGAGAAAACGCCGGTCGGACGGCTCGGCACTCCCGAAGATATCGCAAACGGATATCTCTTTCTTGCGGGCGATGAATCATCATTTATAAACGGAACAGTTCTTAGTATCGACGGCGGAGTAATTACCTGATGAGAAACAGCATAATTATTGGTAGCGGAAGCTATGCTCCTGAAAGAGTTCTGCCAAATTCATACTTCAATGATTTGCTCGGCGAGGATGTAGATACCTGGCTTCAAACCAATCTAACTATTAAAGAGAGAAGGTGGTGCGCCTCGGATCAATCGACAGCTGATTTATGCGTGGAGGCCGCAAACAAAGCTTTAATGAATGCCGGAATCAATGCATCTGATCTTAATCTTATAATCATATCGACCGATACACCGGAATATATTTCCCCGTCAACCTCATCGGTTGTTCAGCACCGCTTGGGCGCGCTTAACGCCGGAACGTTCGACCTTAACACCGCGTGTGCCGGATTTGTTACAGCATTAGATACAGCAAATAAATTCATCCGTGCCGACGAAAACTATAATTATATTCTTGTTATCGGCGCTTATGCTATGAGTAAATACCTCGATCTCTCAGACAAAAAAACAGTTACCTTATTCGCCGATGGCGCGGGCGCGGTTGTTCTGAAATCGGTTGTGAATTCTGATCGCGGACAATTGACAAGCAGGCTTCATACTGAAGGTCAATATGCAGACTGGATGGGAATTTATGCCGGCGGGACTCACATGCCGGTTAATCACTCCGTTGTTGATGCAAAAGACCATCTTCTCAAATTTGTCAAAAAATTCCCGAAAGAAATAAACCCGACTACATGGACAAGGATGATTAAAGAGTCGTGTGAGAAAATCAATATTTCACCAAACGACATTACTCATTTCTTCTTCACACAGATAAACATTAATACTATCTGGGAGACGATGGATAATCTGGGTGTTGATAGGAACAGAGCGCACACAATAATGGACCGCTACGGATATACAGGCTCGGCTTGCATACCAATGGCATTCGACGACGCGATGCAGAAAAATAAACTGAACGAGGGTGAGATCGTCTGCTTTATGGGATCGGGCGGCGGACTCGCATTTGCTAATGCAATCTATAAATTGTAAAGAGGTGTAAAGTGACCGACGTTGCTTCATCCGGAATGATTACGGCTTCATGGATCTTAATTCTGATCTATGTTGCGATCACAATGTTCTTCGTTATCCGTGGAGCATTAAAAATTAAAAGCATGAGCGATTACGCTGTCGGGAGTGTTCAGTTCCCGCCTTATGCTGTCGGACTCGCTCTCGCAGCTTCAATGACAAGCGCGGCGACATTTATAATCAATCCAGGATTTATAGCGTTTTACGGCTGGAGCGCTTACCTATCTTTCGGAATCGTATACCCCATTGCGGCGATTATCTCGCTGATAATTCTTACAAAAGGATTCAGAAAGCACGGCGAGAGTGTTAAGGCATTAACAATGGCTCAATGGATGGGAACGCGTTATAAGAGCAAGGGCTATTCACTCTTCTTCGCTTTTCTATCATTACTGCTTATCACATTTATTGTTTTGATACTTGTTGGACTTACGAAGGTTTTATCAAAGTCGTTAAATGTCCCGGAAATGTATGTGTTGATCGGAACAGTTGTTTTTGTTTTTGGGTACATGATGTTCGGCGGTGCCAACTCGATGGTTTACACCAATACGGTTCAGGCAATCATAATGCTCGTTGTTGCATTTATACTGCTCGGTTCGGGATATGAACATTTCAGCAACGGGGTTCACGGCTTTATCGATAAACTGAGCAGCATCGATCCGAAGCTTGTTCAATCATCCAACGAATCGAGTTTTCTATTCAGGGATTTTTTCGAAATAGTTTTCACACAGATAGTTATTGGTGTTGCGATTGTCTGCCAGCCTCACATAATAACTAAATCACTTCTATTAAAGACAGACAGGGATGTAAACAAATATCTTGTTTATGGAACAATAACCCAGATGATTTTCTTCTCTGTTGTATTTGCCGGCTTTTATGCGAGAATCGCATTTCCGGATTTGATGATCAACGAAACGGCATTGAAGATGGACGGCGTAATTCCCGCTTATGTTGTGCGCGAATTCCCGGTTTTCATTGGGATTGTTGTTGTGCTCGGACTGATCTCTGCAGGAATTTCTACACTTGAAGGACTGATCCAGTCGATCTCTACGACCGCGACTACAGATATTATTAAGCCGGTCTTCGGGAAATTCTATCCTTCCGATCAGGTTAAGAATGAAAAATCATTTATACTAACTAATAAAATAGTTATCGCGGTTTTCGCCGTTATCTCTATTCTGCTTTCATACGATCAGCTGGTTAATCCGAAATTGAGCGTCGCTATCTTCGCACAGAACGGAGTATACGCATACTTCTCAGCGGCATTCGTGCCTATATTATTCGGCATGTTTTTTAAGAGCGTTCCAAAGATTTCTGTAATAGCAGCATCGTCTGCGGCGATAATTGTTCACTTTACATTTTATTACGGCAAGATTGGAATTCCGCTTACAAGAGCTACCGGTGAAAATCCCGGAGTAGCCGCGGCTATGGCGATTATAACTTCATTAATTATTGGATTTACTCTTTTGATTTTATTAAAAGATAAAAAAACTATCTAAGTAGAACGCGGATGACGCGGATTAAACTGATTATCGCAGATTTAATAAAACGGGATGAAACCCGGGGATGGATTGGCAATGCTTCATAATTTTCAAACAGATTGGCTGGCCAAATGGGCATATTACACACCCGATAAATTCTTCCTGCGTGAACACAACCGGGATTTAAAATGGTCGTTCGGCGAATTCAATATAAGAACAAACGCGCTGGCAAATTATTTAACGAAAGAACTCGGCGTTAAAACCGGTGAGCGCATAGCCGTCTATTCAAAAAACAGAACTGAATATGTTCAGTTATTCCTTGCGTGTGTTAAAAGCGGCGCGATTCTTGTCCCCCTTAACTACCGGTTAACTCCCAGAGAACTTGATATTCTTATAAGCGACGCGGATCCGAAAATATTTTTCTATGAGTCGGAATACAAAGAACAATCGCAAAAAATTCAGACATTAAAGAACATACCTGTTCATAAAAGCATTGATGGGATTACAGAATTTCTAACCGGTGATCTTCCGGAAATTGATTTTATTCCGCCGCGGTTATTTACCGAAGATGATGTTGCAATGATCCTTTACACTGCCGGGACAACGGGTTTATCTAAAGGTGTTATGATTAATCACCGCATGCTCTTCTGGAACGCTGTAAACACATGTTTGCGCCTCGATATTAATTCAAACGACCATACACAAAGCTACGCGCCGTTTTTCCACACCGGCGGATGGAATGTACTCTTCACGCCATTCCTTTTTCACGGCGCTTCACATACAATTCTTCAGAACTTCGACGCTGAATTGATATTGAAATTGATGGAGAAAGAAAAAACCACACTCCTTTTCGGTGTTCCTACTATGCTTCAGATGATGAGCGACCTTCCTTATTTCAAGGAAGCCGATCTATCAAGCGTAAGATATGCCATTGTCGGCGGCGCTGCGATGCCGATTCCACTTATAAACATATGGCATGAGAAAGGAATCCCGATCCGTCAGGGATTCGGATTAACAGAAGTAGGGCCTAACTGTTTTTCGCTTCACCAGGATCATGCGATTAGCAAAAAGGGTTCGATCGGTTTCCCGAATTTTTATTTCGAAACTAAAATTGTTGACGATAGCGGTAAGGATGTAGGGATTAATGAAGTAGGCGAACTCTGGCTCCGCTCCCCGGTTGTAACTCCCGGATACTGGCGTAAAGAGAAGGAAACTAAAGAATCGATTACTGATGGTTACTTCCACACCGGCGATTTAGTCCGTAAAGATGAAGACGGATTTTTCTTCGTTGTTGACCGGAAGAAGAATATGTTCATAAGCGGAGGCGAGAATGTTTATCCAGCGGAAATTGAAAAATATCTCTATACAAACGATGCGGTAAAAGAAGTTGCCGTTATCGGTGTGCCCGATGAAAAATGGGGCGAGGTCGGCAAGGCTTACATCGTTCTTAAAGAAAATAATTCAATGAAGGAAGATGAAATAATCAATTACTGTAAAGGAAACCTCGCAAAATATAAAATACCGAAGTACGTTCAGTTCGTAAATGAAATTCCAAAAACAGACGCCGGAAAAATTAACAAACTGAAACTTCTTGAAATACACAAACAACAAACAACTTAACAATATCCTTAAGGAGGAAATATGAAAAAGCTATTATCACTTCTGTTAATGTTAACTTTTGTCTTCCTGTCGGCCTGCAGCGACGAAGAAGAATCCACTGCTCCAGTTGTTGTAGATCCGATTGTAGGAGTCTGGGTATGTGAAGGAGCAAACGTTCCGGTTGGATTGAGCGCCGCTCCATTCAACGTTGCAAAAATTACCGCAACATTCAATGCTAACAAATCCTATACAGTTGTTCAGACGGACAAGAGCAACGTAACAACCACATTAACCGGTACTTATACAAATACTGAAACCACGAGCACTGATGCCAGCGCGACCTACGGTACCCAGGGCGCAAAGATCTACACGATCGTTGCAAACCAGAGTTCACCGGCTGCGGTTACCGCGACAGGAATTTATGCGATCAGCGGAACCAAGATGACATACGAAGTAATCCAGACAACTCCGCCTCTTACGGGAGTTTCCGCTCCTACAGCAGCTGGCGGTTTCGGAAGCACTACTATTGCCGGAACTAAATATGCAATCTACGTACAGAAATATGTAAAGCAATAATTTGAATTGGGAGGCGGATTGGTATTGAATAAATACCGATCCTCTTTCTTCAATTTCTATTGGAGCGAAAAATGAAAAAAATATTAATTCTTGCTCTTCTTTTATCCGTTTCCGTACCTCCGGCTTTCTTTGCCCAGGATACAACCGGAACAAAATCCGAAAGAATTGAAGAGCCAAAAATTCCTGAAATCAAATTTATCGGCTACTGGTTCTCGCGCGGCACGGCTTCCAATATCGCGCCTACAAACGAACTGCTGCGCGGACAGATTATCGGAAGATTATTCGGCCCCAACACTACAAACACTCATTCCAAAACATCATCTTATTTCGAACAGCGTTTCGTTCCTATGTTCATTTACACTCCTTCGATTCTCGACGGGGTTGCGACGTTCAGAAGTTTATTCAAGATCGATATGACGTGGGGCGATGCGGCTTACGGCGTGGGAGGTAATACGGGCGGCGGTATTAATGCCGGACAGGTAAACCTTCAGACCCTGCTTGCAAATGTTGAGATCCGTCCGAAAGATGCTGATTGGAATATTGTAGTCGGTCTTCAGAGAATTTTCGACAACGTGCGCGATCCGAATATTGCTGCGTTAAGCACTGCACAGACAAGCGCTTACAAACTGAGCTACTGGGGAACGCAGGGCGTTGGAATCAGTCTCTTCGCAAATCTTAATAAAACAACTCAAATGCGAGCGGGATATTACCAGCTCTTCGAAAATATTATTCAGGAGAATGATGACGTTGCTCTCTGGATGTTCGACATTGAATCTCGCGTTACCCCGTTGATTGAATGGGGCGCCAATGCGTGGTATGTGTGGGACAGAGGTAAGAACGCCGGTGGAATTTCTGTGCTTGGGCAGGGACTTAACAGCGGACTTGCCGAATACAACGGCGCAGTCCGGCTTAATCTGCCAACACAGCGATACGAAGCAAATGTATTCTGGCTCGGAACTCACGCTTCCTACAACAGGGATTTTATGGCCGGAAGATGGTGGGCCAACGGATACGTAATGGCTAATTTCGGAAACGTTGATACTGTCTCCGCTAAAAACATGGTTAATTCCTATGCGGACATCTTCGGTATAAGCGCGAATGCTATGATTTCTTACAAATACGGAATGACCGCTAACGACAGGATTTCACTTGAAGCACAGTTTACAAGCGGTGACGGCAATGGTGCGGCTGATAAATCGGTTGGAAGCGTTCTCACCGGAAATATCTGGGGCTCTCCTACTGGAATTTACAGTTCACACAAAGCTCTTCTCCTCTTCCCGGATCCTCAGGTTGTTAACAGATATTATTCCGCGGTTCATGATATCTCCAATATGGGGCTTGGTGTTACCGCCGGATTTCTTACTGTTATGAAAGATTTTATACCGAATAAACTGAGCGGTAAGATCGGTCTTGCTGCCGCGATTTCAAACGTTAAGCCGGCAGGGGGATCGTCTTTCATAGGATCTGAAATCAACGCGGAGATCAAATACAACATAAAAGTATTTCTCACTCTTGGTTTAAGCGCCGGATACTGTATGCTCGGGGATTTTTATAATGCGCCGGGTGCATCATACGATAAACTCCGTCCGAAAGATCCGTGGGTTATATTCACTTCACTTAGCTGGCTAATGTTCTAGGAGGATGAGATGAAAAGAATATTATTATTTACAATCGTTGCAATCATCGGTCTTTATGGATGTTCAGGATTCCTCTATACTGATAAGCCGGCTCTTGAATTCAAGGATATTGATTACGGATTCCCGACTAAATCAATTCTGAAAAATCCGGAGATCGCCTACATCGAAGCCGGCAACGGCCCTAAAACTCTTATACTCGTTCACGGACTGGCGAGCAATGCGGGATTCTGGAGGTATGTGATTCCGGAGTTATCGAAAGAATTCAGGGTAATTGCGGTTGATCTTCCCGGCTACGGAAAATCCGGTAAGGGTGCCTATCCTTATTCGATTTCATTCTATGCAGAACAGATCAAACTGATTGCCGACGAATTGAAACTGGATAAATTTACTATAGCCGGGCATTCGATGGGCGGACAGATCGCAATCATGTTCTCGCTTAAATATCCGGAACGACTTGAGAAACTGATACTGGCATCACCGGCTGGAATCGAGGAGTTTGAAAAAGGAGAAGGCGACTGGCTAAGAAGCGTTATGACGATGAACGGCGTAAAGAAGACTTACGAGGACGGGATCAGAAGAAATCTCGCTAACAATTTCTATTCCTGGGACGACAACAGATGGGAATGGATGGTTGAAGAACGTGTAAGAATGTCCAAAGCTAAGGACTTCGATGAGTTCACCTATACGGTTGTACGATGCGTTAATGCGATGCTGGATGAACCGACATTCGACAAAATTAAAAATATTTCCGTTCCAACACTTATAGTTTACGGAAAATATGACGGTTTGATTCCAAATCCGTATCTTAACCCCGGTTTTACTTCGGATGTTTTCAAATGGGGCGCATCGCAGATTCCCGGCTGCAGGTTGTATGAAATTGATAACTGCGGTCATATGCTTCAGATTGAAAAGCCGGAAGAATTCACTAACGCTGTTTTAGATTTTCTTAAATAATTTTCTCTGCCCCGCAGACCCTGCAGCGAAACACCCCCTCTTTTGCTGTTCGGAATCCGGGGCTTTTCCTTTTAAAAGACGATAATGCAATTCCCCGAACTGAACTATAATTTCGATTACTCCGTCATAGAGATCGAAGATCAAAAATCGATCGCGTATTATGATGCCGGAAAAGGGAATGATGTGCTCCTCTTCATTCACGGATTATCGAGTTACATTCCCGCGTGGCTTAAACTTATTCCGCTGCTTTCAAACGATTTCAGATGTATTGCTATCGATCTTCCCGGATACGGCAAGTCGTCCGCGGGCATTCACAGCGGAGCCGTTACATTCTACACTGAAGTAATTTCTTCGTTCATCAGAAAACTTGAACTGGAAAATATAACTCTCGCCGGTCATTCGATGGGGGGACAGATTTCAATTGCCGCCTCTCTGCAATTCCCTTCTCTTATTAAGCGGCTTGTTTTATTAGCCCCGGCCGGATTCGAAATTTTCAGCGGTAATGAAACAGCCCTTATCAAAAAATATAATACGGAACAGCTTTATTACTCTGCGGGCGATGATGATATCCTCGCGAGTTTCCGTTCAAACTTTTTTAGGATGAATGATGATGTTAAACCGATGATCGATGATAGAATTAAAATGAAGGCGTTTAAAAACTTCGGCGATTACTGCCGGATAGTTGTAAATTCACTTAACGGCCTCCTCGATTATCCGGTCTATCATCGATTGAAAGAGATAAAGCAGCCGGTGCTGATCTTCTTCGGAAAAAACGACCGCTGGATACCGAATAAAAATCTTCACAAGAACATTACAACCGAAGAAATTGCCTGGGAAGGAGCTTCGCGGATACCGGATTCAAAACTGATTTTGATTGATGAGTGCGGGCATTTCATTCCATACGAACATCCTTCTCTACTTGCTAAAGAAATAAAGACTTTTATACTTTAATTTTCTCCACCGTTTTTCCGGGCCTGCCTGCGGTAGGCAGGCTTAATCCGGAATCCGATTTTAGGATTAATTATGTATGACAGCCTCCTAATTGCAATTCAATAATAATTCAGATTTCAAATAGGACTCTGCTTCCGCTTATAATTGACGGATAATATTTCTATTGCTTCTATTTCTTCTAAATGCGTAATTACACCAGACTCTATTTTCTATTATCCTATTTATTGTAGCATTCAATACTTCTGTTCATCGGTAGAAATTAAAATATAAAATATATTTCTATTACGATGCGGCTACAGATTATGGAACACTATAAGTTCCCGACGGCTACAACGATCTACATAATACTATTATTTCTTTCCCCGATTTGTTCTGCCCAGACTTCCACTCCCAACAGCAACATGTGTGTAACTAATGGAACAATAGAGACAATCGCTGTAGACGGAGACTATACATACATCGGCGGATGGTTCACGGTAGTCGGACCAAACACCGGCAGCGGTGCTAAAGTTACAACATCCTCTTCGACTTTAAGTACCGGCTTTCCAAAAATTAATGGAATAATCTATGCCGCGGCACCCGATGGAAGCGGAGGGTGGTACATCGGCGGTTCGTTTACAAAAGTCGGATCGTACGATAGAAATTACATCGCTCATATCAATTCAGACGGAACCGTAAACGCGAGCTGGAATCCCGATGCAAATAACTATGTGGTATCGATAGCTGTGAGTGGCGGCGATATCTATGTTGGAGGTGATTTTACGACAATCGGCGGTGTTTCCAGAAACTATCTTGCTAAACTTAGCAGCTCAAGCAACAGCGCAGATGCTTCCTGGAGCCCCAATCCAAACGGCAACATTCATGTTGTTACAGTCAGTGGTACAAATATTTACACGGGCGGACATTTCACAACAATTGGGGGAGAGTCCAGAAATAGAATTGCAAAACTGAACAACTCAACCGGCAATGCGGATATTAACTGGAATCCGAATGCTGATAATCCGGTGAACACAATTGCAGTAAGCGGCACCGATATTTATACCGGAGGTGAGTTTACTAATATCGGCGGACAGGGAAGAAACTACATTGCCAAATTAAACGACACCGATGGACTTGCAGACGCAACATGGAATCCAAACGCAAACAGTAAGGTTTATACTCTTGCAGTATCCGGTGCAGACATTTATGCGGGCGGTTCCTTTCCGGGGATCGGCGGTACATCCAGAAACAGAATTGCAAAACTTAATAATTCCACTGGCGCGGCTGATGAGACGTAGAATGCAAACGCAAGCGGAACTGTTTATTCTGTTATTGTTGATGGAAGCGATATCTATGCCGGAGGCGCTTTTACTACTATTGGAGGTCTATCGCGAAGCAGAATTGCAAAATTAAATAATTCAACTGGGGCCGCTGACGCATCCTGGGACCCAAGCCCAAGCAGTACTGTCTGGTGCATAGCATTAGCCGGAACAAATATCTACTTCGGCGGAGAGTTTAATATTGTCGGAGGCCAGTCGAGATCATACATTGCAAGAATAAACAATACCGACGGGACGGTTGATACAGAATGGAATCCTTCTGCAAGCACGACTGTAAAAAAGATTGTGGTAAGCGGAAGCTACATTTATGTCGGAGGGTCATTCACAACTATAGGTGGTCAATCCCGTAATAGAGTTGCAAAGCTGAACAATACAAACGGCAACGCAGATGCAACATGGAATCCCAATGCCGGATCTACAGTTTATACGCTTGCTGTTGATGGCAGTTCCATTTATGCAGGGGGGGATTTTACTTCAATTGGAGGGCAAACAAGAAACTACATTGCTAAATTGAATGATACAAACGGGGATGCCGATGCCGGCTGGGATGCCGGCGCGAACAATAGTGTCTGGACGTTGGCAATTAATAATTCATATATATATGCTGGAGGAAAATTTACTTCTATCGGCGGACAAACCAGAAACTACCTGGCAAGATTAAATAACTCCAACGGCAACGCAGATGCTTCCTGGGATCCGGCGCCCAGCAGTTATGTAAGGGAAATTTCATTCGACGGAAGCACAATATTTGTCGGCGGCAGCTTCACTTCAATTGGAGGACAATCCAGAAATTATATTGCTAAGTTGAGCGCTTCAAACAGCAGTGCTGATGCTACGTGGAATCCAAATTCCAGCGGTCAAGTCTATTCAATAAAATCTGATGGAAGTTATATTTATTGCGGCGGAAGTTTCTCTATTATTGGCGGACAGTGGAGAACCGGTATTGCTAAACTGAACAACACAAATGGTAATGCAGAATCCTGGGATCCCGATACAGATGCTTTTGTTTATTCAATTGTTATAGACGGTAGCGATATCTACATCGGCGGCAACTTTATAACAATTGGAGGTCTGGTTCAGGGACGTTTAGCACTGTTTACTGAAAGAGCGCTTCCTGTTGAGCTTACCAGTTTCACCGGAAGCAGCAAAGACGGGAAGGCGGGGCTGAAGTGGACGACTGCGACCGAGGTGAATAATTACGGATTTGAGATTGAACGGTCTAAGGTGGAAATCGGAATAGGTGAATTGTGGACGAAGATCG
>CAZHHG010000001.1:133465-149502 GCA_964532065.1 uncultured Melioribacter sp. | reverse complement strand
AGAAACCAATCCGGCACTTAAGCTGACCCCACCTTCTATAGTTGTACCGAACCGGAAATTTCCGTCGAACCGCTTTAATATTTCCGTATCCTCGATCGCACTTTGTAATGAAACGGCAGGAAAGATAGAAACCGGATAATCTTTCATCTCGAGTTTTGACCAGACGGCGGACGTCTGTGTAAACGGCAGGATTTTAACATTCCCGAATTCATAACCGTAACCGCTCCTTCTCCCAAATCCGAAGCGGAATAATTCCGTCGGTAATTCATCCAGCTTTCTTTTTTCGGATTGAAGTCGGGTTGCAACCCAGGAGATAAAAGAGAATTTCTCTTCAAATTCAATAATCTCTTCGTCTTCAAAATTTTCGAAGGATGCAAATCCCAGTTTCAGTTCCGCCAACCCTATCGGAGAAAATTTACTTATAAGCTTATCGTGCATCGGATTACCGGGTCCCCAGTTTACTTCAATCAAAGGATTCCCGCCTCTCCAGTGCCACCACTCATCATCCCAATCCCAGTCCCAGTCATTGCTTTTGGATTGGTAGTTCTGGGCGTTAATGCTGAACGTAATAACAATGAGAGAAAATACCGTTAAAGAGAATTTTTTGAACATAGCGATACCTTATTAAGATTAATTTCTGAATTTTAGACGATATGAGGCGTAAATTGGTTACAGCTTAAATCGGGAAGATTATGAAAATTTTTTACCGGTTTTCTGCTCAAGTGTGTTGAAAAGAGCGTCCAGCAGATTATCGTTCTGGACCGGTTTAGTTATAAAGAGATCAACGCCGGCATCATAAGCGTTGTCTTTATCTTTTTGAAACGCATGAGCCGAAAGTCCAATTACGGGAAGGTCTTTATATTCGCCGGAGCTCCTTAATTCGCGGGTCAATTGAAGTCCGTCCTTTTTCCCCTTCAGGGAAATGTCCATAAGAATAATGTCGAACTTCTTCTCTTTCAGTTTCCGGTAGAAGGTATCGGCGGAATCACATAATTCAACATCAAATTTCCTGCGCAGAAAGAACTGGAGAAATTTCTGGTTTTCGAAATCATCTTCAACGATCAATAAGGAGGGCTTGTTTTCTAATTTCATATCAAGCTTTCATTTTAATGCAGAACAAAGATAGTTATAAATTTAAACAGTGTAAACCATCCGGAGCTTAATATTGATCCCAGCTTTTAATTTCAAGATTCCTTGGATCTTTGTTAGTCAGAGCTTCTGCAAGCCGCATTGCCAGCTGCCGGTTTGTAATAAGAGGAATTTTATAATCAACAGCAGTCCGGCGGATCATATAATCATTTGTTAATTCATCGGCCTGGAAATTTTTAGGAATATTTATAACGAGATCGATTTTACCGGATTTGAGTATGTCTACGGAGTTCTTGGATTTACCGCTCAATGGCCATTCAAGAGTTTCTACCGGTATTCCGTTTACTTTCATGAATTTAGCCGTACCGGGCGTTGCATAAAAACTGACTCCGAGCTTCAGGAGCTGGCGGGCCGGTTCAAGTAGTTCGGATTTCGATTCGATCGTACCGGATGAAATCAATATTGATTTGATTGGAAATCTGTAGCCGACAGCTTCGAGAGCTTTCAGGAAAGCCTCGTCGAAATCGTCACCCAGGCATGCAACCTCACCCGTAGAAGCCATTTCAACTCCGGTTGTCGGATCGGCTCCTTCAAGACGCGTGAAAGAAAACTCGGGCGCTTTTACTCCTACATAATCGAATTTGAAAATGTTGTCCGAAAGGGATTCAACTTTTCTACCGATAATGACCCTGGCGGCAACATCAATAAAATTTTTCTTCAGTGTTTTAGAAACGAAAGGAAAACTCCTCGATGCTCTCAAATTACATTCAATCACCTTTACCTTATTATCCTTTGCTAAAAACTGAATATTAAAAGGACCGTTTATGTTTAACGACTTTGCGATGTCCGAAGAGAATTTTTTTATCTGTCTCATTGTTTCGAGATAAGTCCGCTGAGCCGGAAGCACAAGCGTAGCATCACCGGAATGAACGCCCGCATTCTCAACGTGCTCGGAAATAGCCGAGCAGACAATCTCTCCATTCTGTGCGACAGCATCGAATTCCAGTTCTTTTGCGTTTACAAGAAATTTAGAAATTACCACAGGCTGTTCAGGTGATACATCCACCGCTTTCTGTAAAAACTTTGTAAGCTCCATATCATCTGTCGCAATTGCCATTGCGGCACCGCTCAGAACATAAGAAGGCCTTACAAGAACCGGGTAGCCGACCTTATTGGCAAAGAGAAGAGCATCCTGCAGAGTTGATAATTTACTCCATTCCGGCTGTTCAATTCCGAGTTCGTCGAGCATTTCAGAAAATTTGCTCCTGTCCTCGGCTTTGTCGATTGATTCAGGTGATGTCCCGAGAATTTTGATTCCGACTTTATGAAGCTTGAGAGCAAGATTATTCGGAGTCTGACCGCCCATGGATACTATTACGCCTCTCGATTTTAGCGCATCGTATATTTCCCAGATGGTTTCGGTGGTAAGCTCCTCAAAAAAGAGTGCGTCGGACTCATCATAATCGGTGCTTACTGTTTCAGGATTACAGTTGATCATTACAGTTTTATACCCGAGCGAACGAAGTGTCTTTACTGTATTTACGCAGCACCAGTCGAATTCAACAGAACTTCCGATTCTATACGGACCGGAGCCGATTATCGCAACACTATTTTTTAGTTTGAAATCGAAATCATGTATTGAGCTGTTATACGATAGGTACAGATAATTTGTTTTCGCAGGATATTCCGCGGCGAGTGTATCGATATGTTGAATAAATGGACTGATGCCGAATTTTTTACGCTGGAGATAAATATCGTGAGCGTCCTTTCCGATTACATTGGCAATCTGCCTGTCGGAGAATCCATGCTGCTTGGCTTCGAGAAGTAGTTCTTCGTTAAGTTTTCCGTTCACTGAAATTTTCTTCTCTATTTCCGCAATATTCCGGATTTTATGCAGGAACCATTTGTTAATGTGAGTTAAAGAATGAATCCATTCAACGGAGTAGCCCTGTTTAAGCGCCTGAATAACTGCAAAAATTCTCTCCTCCGTCGGATTCCGCAGAGCTTCCTCAAGTTCTTCGAATTCAACCTTGGTTCTACTTGCGGTTAAACCTTCTACACCGATATCGAGCATTCGCATCGCCTTCTGGATGGCCTCTTCAAACTTTCTTCCGATTGCCATAACTTCACCGACTGATTTCATTGATGAACCGAGATGGCGTTTTACAAGTCTGAATTTTTTGAGATCCCACCGCGGAACTTTGACAACTATATAATCGAGAGCGGGCTCGAAAAAAGCCTTGGTTGTTTTTGTAACTGAATTCGGCAGTTCGTGTAATCCGTAACCGAGAGCCAGTTTTGCAGCAATGAATGCCAGCGGATAACCCGTTGCTTTCGAAGCCAGGGCAGAACTTCTGGAAAGACGCGCATTTACTTCAATCACCCTATAATCCTCCGATTCGGGATCAAGCGCATATTGAATGTTGCACTCGCCGACTATTCCAAGGTGCCGGATAGTTCTTATTGCAACTTCTCTCAACTTATGATATTCATTATTCGATAGAGTTTGACTCGGAGCGACCACAATACTTTCGCCCGTATGAATTCCCATCGGGTCCAAGTTCTCCATATTGCAGACGGTTATGCAATTGTCGTATCTGTCGCGTACAACCTCGTATTCAATTTCTTTCCATCCTTCAAGGTATTCTTCAACAAGGATCTGCGATGAATAGGAAAGTGCTTTCGAAGCCAGTTTTTTTACTTCGGCTTTGTTTCTGCAGATACCGGATCCGAGTCCGCCGAGCGCATAGGCAATCCGGATAATTACCGGATAACCGATCTTTGCCGCGTATTCAACCGCATCTTCAACAGAGTTAACGGCTTTGCTCTGCGGAAATTTAACATCGATCTCAGAAAGCTTGTTACAGAAGAGCTGGCGATCCTCGGTATTCTCAATCGCTTCGATCTGTGTACCCAGTACCTGAATTTTATACTTTTTAAGAATCCCCTCTCTATGCAATGCTAGTCCGCAGTTCAGTGCGGTTTGTCCGCCGAATCCGAGTATTATTCCGTCCGGTTTCTCTTTAATTATAACTCTTTCTACATAATGCGTATTGATCGGCAGGAGATATACTTTATCGGCCAGGTAATCGGATGTTTGAATTGTCGCAATGTTCGGATTTATAAGAACGGTATATATTCCCTCTTCTTTAAGAGCTTTAATTGCCTGCGAACCCGAGTAATCGAATTCACCCGCCTCACCTATTTTTAATGCTGAACTTCCGATTATTAGAACTTTTTTGTGTTTCATTATTTCCCTTTACAGTTTCATACCGGCGTATCGATTTATTAACTGCCGACTTATTTTATATCATTTAAAAATTCATCAAAGATGAATGATGTATCCACAGGCCCGGGCGCAGCTTCGGGATGGAACTGAACGCTTCTGAATGGAAGTTTCTCGTGTCGGACTCCTTCATTAGAGTAATCGTTCAGATTTTCGAACCAGGGTTCCCAGCCTCGCGGAAGTGTTTTTGTATCAACGGCAAAACTATGGTTCTGAGAAGTTACATAGCATTTATTTGAATCAACTTCTTTAACAGGTTGATTTTGACTTCGGTGGCCGTATTTTAGTTTGTAAGTTTTTGCCCCCGCAGAAAGTGAAAGGATTTGATGGCCCATACAGATTCCGAGAACAGGGACCTGCCGTTTTAATAATTTCTTTGTTGATTCAACCAGATCTTTATAAACCGCCGGATTACCCGGCCCGTTGGATATTACTACTCCATCAAAAGTTTCGCCATCGAAATTGAAATCATAAGGAACTCTGGTAACAATTACGTCTCTGTTGAGCAGGTTTGTAAGAATACTTTTTTTGCATCCGCAATCGATAAGCATAATCTTAATGTTGCCTTTTCCGTAAATCTCCTTTTTCTTAATTGTAACTTTAGATATAAGGTTATCGTAATCGGGATCATAATAATCGATTCTTTCATTGCCGGTAACAATTTTACCCAGCATCGTTCCGTGTTCTCTCAGAATTTTTGTGAGCCGCCGTGTATCAATTCCGTAAATTCCCGGAATCTGGTATTTCTTCAGCCACGCAGATAGACTCTGAATCGCATTCCAGTGACTGAAAGAATCCGAATGCTCCGATACTATGAGTCCCTGTATCTGAATCCTGTCCGATTCAAAATTAGAGGGTAAGTCATCATACAATTTTAATTCGGGTATACCGTAATTGCCCACAAGCGGGTATGTCATTACAAGTATTTGGCCCCGATAAGAAGGATCGGTCAGTGTTTCCGGATAGCCTACCATTCCAGTATTGAAAACTACTTCGCCGGCAACGGATTTATGATTGCCGAAAAGAGTGCCTTCGAAGACGGAACCGTCTTTCAGTATAAGTTTTGCCAGGTTTTTTTGTGCGGTTTGTTTATTCAATTTAACGCCTTAAATTAAATTGTTTTGAAGAAGGGGCCGGGGAGAGAATTCGCTACGGCGAAACATTTGAAAAATTGCCCGCAAAAGGTAACAAATTTTTCCCATTGGAAAAAACATTTCAATTATAGAATTTACGAGGAGAATAATTACTTAATAGAAAAGGTTTTCTTTCAAATCAATACTTGTTTAATTTTGTCCGTTCCATAAAAGAAAATTCTATGAAAAAAACAGTTCTAATCTTACTACTGCTTTTCGCTCCGGTTCTTCACGCACAGTACAGAGGAATTTTGCGTGGATTTGTTGCCGATTCAACGAGCGGTGAAGTATTGCCATATGCCAACATTTATATCCCCGAAATAAACAGGGGTGCTTCTACAGACCACAGGGGATTTTTTATAATGGCATCTATTCCGCATGATCAGATTCTTACGGTTAAGATCTCCTATATCGGTTATCAGCCGAAGGAAATTCTGATAAGAGCCGAACCCTACGGAGTAACTGATGTTAAGGTATTGCTACAGCCCGCAAGCATTCAGCTCCAGACAATAGAAAAGATAGGTGAACGGGTCGCTAAGGAAAATGCTACGGATCTGAGTCTTCAGAAACTTGCTATCCGGGATATAGAGACCCTTCCCAAGGGAGTTGAACTCGATATTTTCAGGGCTCTCCAGAACCTGCCCGGAGTTCAGACTGCCGGCGACGTATCAGCGAGATTTTATGTGCGCGGAAGTTCCAGCAATCAGAATCTTGTTCTGCTGGATAACGTACCGATCTACAATCCTTTTCACGCCCTCGGAATTTTCAGCGCTATCGATCCCGATATGGTCAGTACTGTTGAATTTTACAAGGGAGGTTTTCCGGCTGAATACAGTTCAAGGCTTTCGTCTGTTCTTAAAGTTGTAACCCGAGACGGAAACAGAAATAATATAAGCGCCAAGGGAAGTCTGAGTCTTTTAACAGCAAAGGGATTAATAGAAGGTCCAATACCAAACGGATCGTTTATTGCGAGCTTCAGAAAAAATTACTCAGACCAGATCCTTAAAAAATTCAGGAACAACAATACTATCCCGGCCGATTTCTATGATTTATTTGCAAAAGTGAATTATTCCGACAATGAATTTCTTGAAGATTCGAAATTTACACTGAGTTTCTTCCACAGCAGCGATCAGGTTATTAACGATAACGTTAAACGCGAGGATTTTAAGTGGTCTAATACAACTCTTAATCTGAATTACTTCCAGATCTCGGACTCACCTCTTCTTTATCAGGTTGAAGTCGGGATGAGTGAATTTAACGGCGAGAGAATTCCGAACGAGAGCGGAGCCAAGGGAGTTACCAATCGTATCTACGATGTTATAATGAGGGTCGATTTCAGTTACGTTTACGACAGCAAGGATGAATTAAGCGGCGGCTTCAAAATCTCCGAAGTAAAAACCAAACTTCTGCTTGAGAATTTCCGCGGACAGGTTAATAATGCAGGTTCAAACGGAACGAGCATCAGCGCGTATCTGCGTTATAAGTTTCTAAGATATTCGAATTTCGGGGCCGACCTCGGATCCAGGGTAAATGTTACACGCCTTGCGGGAGGCGGGCAGTCCTACTTTATGGAGCCCCGTTTGAGTTTAACATACAGGTTCATTCCGGAACTTGCATTTAAATCATCATGGGGAATTTTTATGCAGGATCTTGTAACCGTCTCGGATGAAAATGAAGTTGTCACAATTTTCGAGCCCTGGATTATTACACCGCTATATTTAAAACCTTCCAGCGCCATTCATTATATAAGCGGATTTGAATTTACACCCAATCCGTTTTTCTCCATTAATATCGAAGGTTACTATAAGATTCTTAAGAATATTTCTATTCTAAACGAGAATAAATATTTTCCGTTCGATAACGATCTGGTTGCCGGAAAAGGAGAAGCTTACGGACTTGAATTCCAGACCCGTTACATGAATACTCCGGTTAATCTCTCGGCCTCCTACTCACTTGCTTATGCGTTCAAAGAAGTTGACGGGGTAAGATATTATCCCCGTTACGATTCCCGTCATACCGTCAATTTATCTATGGAATATGATTTCGGGAAAGGATGGCTTGCAAGCGCAATGTGGACATACTCAAGCGGCATGCCGTTTACTCAGATAGCCGGATATTACGAGAGACTTACAATTGATGATCTTCAGTCGAGCGGTTCTTTTATCGACTCTTTTAATCCATTCATTCTTCTATCGGAAAAAAATGTAGGAAGATTGCCGGATTATCACCGTCTAGATCTCAGTTTGTCCAAAAAGTTTCAGATCGGCGACGTCAAGCTCTATCTTGACGTAAGTGCTTTAAATGTTTATAACAGAAAAAATCTATTTTATTTCAGAAGAGATACAGGTGAGCGGGTAGATATGCTTCCTTTCCTTCCTACCGCCACAGTTAAGGTTGAATTATGAAAAAACTATTATTTATTCTAACCTGCATTGCATCGATAATCTTCTTTAATTCTTGTGATGATGAAGTAAGCCCGAAGGCCGACTTTCAGGATCTATACGTGCTGAGCTGCGTAATCAGAACTGATACAAACTATCAGGCGGCTACTATTTCCAGGTCATATGATATTGATGGTTTCAATCCTCTCGAAAGCACAAACGATCCTTTCATAAAAGGAGCAAAGATAAAAGTATTTTACAATAACGCGGTTTATAATTTCCGGGATACCACAATTACCAGAAGCGGTGACTCGAGATTTAAAACTCCTATGAACATTTATTACGTCAGGGGATTCCAGCCTCAATACAGTCTTCCAATCCGCATTGAAGCGGAAATGCCGGACGGAAAAATACTGAGTTCGGAGAGCGAGATTATTTCCGTATTATCGGTTTATCTTACAACCACCACTACTACCATCTCTTCTCAAACGTCAACTAGCAAAATAAATTTCAACTGGGGCGAACTTCTTCTTTCACCCGGAAGCCGGGGAGTTTATTACGCTCCCGAACTTGTAATTCTATATAGTCATGAAGTAAACGGTGTGATTGAAAAAAAACAGAAAAAGGTTCCTCTCTATTATGCTAATCTTGATACAGGGGAGTTGCCTATCTATCCGCAAATTCAGTCGGGTATTAAAAATGCCGGATTTGAAATGGAGGCAATTAAAAAAGCGATTGTTGAAATAGCTGAAGGGGATCAGGATAAAAGCGGTTACAAAATTGAAAAAGCAATTTTCCGGCTCCTGATAATGGATGCGGGACTGGCTACATACTATGCGATTCAGAAAACTTTTCTGGACGAGTTCTCTGTCCGTGTCAATCAGCCGGACGCTACTAATATAAGAGGGGGGCTCGGCGTATTTGGAACATATACTATAAAACAGCTGGAGATTAAGCTCACTCCGGATTTTATTAAATCACTCGGTTACAATTAACGTAATGAAAAAATCCGGCTCCGGATTGATTCACGTGATTCAGGTCATTCGTTTCGACAGCATAATGAAATATATTAAAGAGGCAGTAATTGCTGCCTTGTTCAGTAAGTCGGCTGGTACTTCGCTGTTCAAGTTGCGGCAAATAAGGGGGCGGGGAACCGCTCCCTTTGCCATTTTAAAACAGTCCGGCAGCAGGTTTATCAATTTTAAATTGTTCTGCGGTATTATTTTTTTTATTTCCATCCTTTCCGGTTGTTCGCCGGCTCCCCGGTTTACTTCCAATAGATTTGAAACTCCCGATAACACTAACAGACCGCTCGAAGATCTAAGCAGATATAATGATTATCCCGTACTTGAATCAGTTGAGGGAACCGCTTCCTATTATGCCGATAAATATCACGGCAGAATAACTTATAACGGGGAAGTATATGATATGAACGGAATTTCAGCCGCGCACCAGACTTACCCAATGGAAACAATTATCAGGGTTACAAACCTTTCGAACGGCAGAAACGTTATTCTCAGAATTAACGACAGGATGCCGTATTGGGAGGACAGAATAATCGACTTATCTCTTGGTACAGCCGAAGAACTCGATTTTATTGAAAAAGGATTAACGAAGGTAAGAATAGACGTTTTGAAATGGGGCGAGGGGAAAAAATAACCTCACCCCATAATCAAAAATGTTTTATCTAACGAATTTCCACCAGTAGAAATATTTATTCTCCAATTCGTCAATAGAAGGCATCGGGAAAAATTTCAACTCATCGCAGCATGCAAACCAGAAACCGTGGCGTAGAAACTTATAGGAAATATCGCGTAAGATTCCTCCCAGACTGATAGTCTTGGTAACCTTTTCGGGATGATCCTTCAGTTCTGATATACAGTCGAAAAACCTCGAAGGATTTACAGCGGGAAGATCGATATGAGGAATATCATGAGTCTTGTTGCTCTCCAGAAAATGATCTACATCGAAATCGATCTGTGTAAAAAGAATTTTCGGAGCTCCCTTTGCTTTCTGGGTGGTGATTATTTTCCCGAACTCTTTATGGTCAATGTTGGAAACAACCAGTGTATCGAGCGGGCAGATTTCCTGGTAAATCCGGATCTTTCTCGGGTCGTGATAATGCGTGTCGTTTGACGGTTCTAAAGGAAGAACCTTTCCATTAGTTGTAACAAGATAGAGTTTTTTTATAGCCGAAAGAGGAACGTGTTCAAGCACATTATATGAACTAATAAATTTTGTCTTCTTCGGCTCTCCGTTCGCATGCTCAGTGGTCTCGGCAAGGTATTTGTCAATTTCAAAATATGGGTCGCGGAAATTTATATCTATCTCTGCGAACATTACTTTCTGACTAAAGTGTTTCGCGCTTCCCGTTGTATAATGCTCGCCGAACTGTTCAGGTTCAAGCTGCGATGCAATCAATGCATTATTAGGAAAAACGGTCATATATAGGTGTTTTGTATATCCGGCCATCAAGTGCTCCAGTATTTTCTTAATTATGGTTCAAAACTATCAAAAGGGTAATATAAGAGCAAGCTAACCGGCTGAATCTTTTATCTGTTTGATTCATCAAACCATTGTAAAAATTAAAGTTGGAGAAAAAAATGTATCTTGATGAAAAAATCAGGGCCGACTTAGCCGCTCAGCTTTCGGTTCTGACTAAGAAAGTCCGGATTGTATTCTTTACGCAGGAAATCGAATGTCAGTACTGCAAGGAGACCAGAGCAATTCTGTCCGAACTTTCTGAAGTGTCCGATAAGCTTCTTCTGGACGTAAAGAATTATGTTATCGATAAAGATGAGGCATCTAAGTATGGAATTGATAAAATTCCCGCTACCGTACTGCTGGATGAAAACGGAAAAGATTATGGAATAAGATTTTACGGTATTCCGAGCGGTTATGAATTTGCTTCACTTCTGGAGGATATTAAAATGCTCGGTACCGGTGAAACCGGATTGCCGCAGGATCTTGTTGATAGCATCAAACAAATTGAAAACGACGTTCATATGCAGGTGTTTGTAACCCCGACATGTCCCTACTGTCCGCAGGCGGTTGTAACAGCTCATAAGTTCTCATATCTTAATGACAAAATAAAAGGGGATATGGTAGAGGCAACCGAATTTCCTCATTTGTCTAATAAATACAATGTTCGGGGTGTTCCCAGAACTGTAATTAACGAGAACACCTTTATTGAAGGCGCCGCGCCGGAACAAATGGTTCTGGATAAAGTTAAAGAAGCATTAAAAAGTGTGACTGCATGAAACTGGATAAACATTTTATTCTAAAGAAAATATTGCCTGTTTTGGGAGGAGCGGTTTTAGGCTACGCTTATTATTTTTTCATAGGCTGCTACAGCGGAACCTGTCCTATTACAAGCAATCCTTATATATCAACTTTCTACGGTGCATTAATTGCCGCAATACTGGTTCTACCGTCAGGAAAAAAGAATGAGCAGCCGGAAGAAAATAAGTAAGGAAATTGAAATTGAGGAGTTGGTAAACCTTATTCCCGAAGCGGTTTCTTATCTGATGGAGAACGGAATCCGCTGTTTAAGATGCGGCGAACCAATTTGGGGAAGTCTCGAAAATGCCGCAAAGGAGAAGGGTTTTAATGATGAAGAGATCGAAAGATTTACCGGCGAATTGAACTTGATGTTATATAAAAAAGTTAATTAGTTTTAAATAGTTTATTGAGCTAATATTTTCAAACACTATTTCCGAGGAGAAAATGAATAATCCGAAACAAAAAATAGATGACAAAAAAGCCGGACTTACAAAAAAACAGAGAAGCTGGATTTACTCAGGTTTTTTTGTTGGTCTTATACTTCTTCTTTTTGTAGTTAACAATACAGGCAGCGAACCCGAACAGGGTCCATATCCCCCTAATTATCAGCCGGCCGGACAGTCCAAATCTGTTATAGCTCCCGATTTTACTCTGCCTACCAGCGACGGTAAAAAATTGAAACTCTCAGACTATAAAGGAAAAGTTGTGATCCTGGATTTCTGGGCTACCTGGTGCCCCCCCTGCCGTAAAGGTATTCCGGATCTAGTAGAGTTGAAGAAAAAGTATGGATCTAAGGGTTTTGAAATAATCGGTATTTCGGTTGATCAGGAAACCAAACCGGACGTTGTTCCATTCATTAAAGACTATGGAATTAATTACCCTGTTGTTTACGGCAACACAAATGTATATCAGCAGTACGGCGGTATAAGGGCAATACCAACTTCCTTTATTATTGATAAGGAAGGAAAAATTGTTGCCAGCTACGAAGGCCTGATCTCCAAAGCAGCATATGAAGATCATATTAAAAAGTTATTGTAAGTTGGAAGTGATTAATCCCGGGGTACCCCCCCGGGATTTTTTTATGTCTTACTGTTAAAACCCGTCAATCGTTATGATCGTGCTCAAAATCCTGATGCAAATTCTCCTTTACACTTAAATACTCTCCGAGGCGCTGAAGTAATTCCCAGGAATAAATCCCGTAGTTGTAACCGTCTTTCCAGGTAATTTGAATTGCATAACTCCCGACCGTTTCGATCTTTTCTATTTCATATCCTTCCGGTTTAGTTTTTTCTTTTGGCGGCGGGGCATAATGTTTCCAGAGGATTGTCTCGCCTTTATTGCCTGCGTCGGGGGATTCGTCACGTAAAAATTTTAAAGGGAATTTATGCGTTTTACCATTATCCCATATAATTTCCAGATGATCCTGCTTGTGAAGTTTTATTTTTGTAGGCACCGCCACTTTTTATTCCTTTGTTTGAAATAACGTTAACCTAAAAAGATGATTTTGTTCTAATCAAAAATACAAAAGCCCGCTTAAATAATAATGCCGGATGAAAAACAAAAACTGTTTAACATCCGGCATAGAATAATGAGTTTAGAAGAGGCTTTTAGATTTTATACCTTAATCCCGCATAAATCATTCTACCGCTAATCGGCCCCCAAATTAATGAAGCGTCGAAATAAGGACCGTCGGGATTTCCGGAATCGATGATCGGATCGCTCTGACGGAAATCGAGAAGGTTCTCGCCGCCGATGTAAAAATCGAACAGCGAGCCGAACGACCTGGTGATCTGAGCATTCACTATAAAAAATGAGGGTGATGACGATCTTCCCCTAAGGTTAAAAGGATTTGCCTCAGTAGAAGGGATTCTTTTACTTCCGAACCACTGGATAGTAAGATCGTAAAGCATCTGTGCGTCTTCCATCGACTCCCTGGTTGTTGCATAACCAAGGTTCAGCAATGCCCTATGCCTGGCTGAAAATGGTTTCTCTTTCCAGGTATTGTTGATCAACTGTCTTGCGTCTATAAACCTGTATGCCAGTCGGAGATTTAAAAATTCATATGGCTCAATATTCAACTCGGTTTGAAAGCTGGTAGAATGCGCGCCGTTTTCAACCGAACTGAAAATTATTCTGCGCGGGTCTGAATCAATATCAGCTATATTAACTTTATCGAATGAAGTCCGGTAAAAATCGAATGATATGCTTGCGTCGCGGTATCCATAAAGGAAATAGTAAGTTACATTAAGGCCGTAATTCCAGGCAGATTCCTGATCCAGACCATAACCGAAATTATTGGACCTGATAATACTTTCTGTCCGTGCGCTAGCGAAGCTGGAAGCATACTCTGTAAATATGTTAGAGCTTCTGTATCCCCGTCCGGCCACTCCCCGTATCACCCAGTCGGAATCCGGACTATACCGGATATGAATGCGCGGCGTAAAGAAGTATCCGTATTCATTATGGTTATCTGCACGCAGACCCGCAACAACCGAAAGCTCGTCGTTCGGTTTGTAAGTATACTCGAAAAATGCTCCGGGAATTCGTTCGATCCGGTTGTAATTAACCGAATTGAATGATTCGTTAAATTGATCGTAGACGAAGCTGACGCCGGTTCTGAATGTGTTGAAATGATCCCACAATTCGGACTGGTAAATAAAATTAAGGTAGATGTTTTTTTCTTTACCCGAATATTCTTTTCTGCCGAAACGTGAGGAATTATCGTAGCTGTTGTAAGACCACTGAATTCCAAAACTCTTATGGTCTTCATCAGGAAAAACATAGCCGGTCTTTCCATAAATATTGAACAGTTCGTTTGAAGATCCAAACCTGTAAGCAGGAGCGGTATTAAAATCGCGGTTTGTTGTGCCGCCTTCTTTTTCATCCCGGACTATCTGAAATCCGAGCTGACTCTCCCATCCCTGATAAGATAGATACTGCCAGCGCTGCATGATATTAAAGGTGTTGAATGTTGGCATATCCATAAAGAGATCGGAGTTGATGTCTTTCCTGTGCTGTCTCGAGCTTGCATGAAGAAGTGTCATTGACGAAAGGTTTTCGTTTACCTGAAAACGGTAATTGAAATTACCTTCAAACCTCTGCTCGTTATCGCCGTAGAGATTTAAAAAACCGGGGTTGGATTCCAGTTCATTAAACGGTTTTTGCATATCAATATCAATCTGACCGGTAATCGATTCGAAACCATTGGCAACCGATCCAATTCCCTTAGATACATTTATAGCATTGATCCACGTTCCGGGAACAAAATTCAATCCCACGTTATTCATAAGTCCCCTTATGTAAGGAAGATTTTCCATAGTGGTTTGAGTATATGTTCCTGCGAGTCCCAGCATTTCTATCTGGCGCATACCAGTAATTGCATCCGTGAAGGATACGTCGATAGAAGGATTGGTCTCAAAGCTTTCGGCAAGAGTGCAGCATGCGGCCTTCTGCAATTCCTTCTTTGTCATTACAGTTGTGTTTTCAATTCCCTTATAATCCTGGAAAGAAGCACTCTGTTTTCCTACGATCTCAACATCATTCAATTCTTTTGAGTCCGGTTCAAGCACAACTTCAATACTTCTTTGATCTCCAACTCCAACTTTCTCGGTCTTATAGCCTATAAAGCTTACTACAAGAGTGTCGGACTCTTTTGTTGTTCCAATCTCAAAGGCACCATTGATATCTGTTGTAGTGCCTCTTGATGTATTCTGCCAGATAATGTTTGCGCCGATAAGCGGTTTAAGAATTCCTTTGTCGTCTCTCTCTTTTACAAAACCGCTAAGCTTATTCTGGGCAATCAGAGAGCCGGACAGAATTATCAGTACGGAAAATATTTTTAAAGTTTTCATTTTATTTCATCTGTTAATTAAAAATAAGTTTAGTGGGTAGCCGGATTATCCCTGTATAGGCAGCATTTTGGAAGAGCAGCATATACATCATCCTTTGCTTTATACTTTTCGGTATCATGACCCACCTCCGCAATTTTTTTCTGTAATGAATCTACTGTCGCCGGCGCTTCAAAAATAACCTTGAGCATTTTACTGTTCTTATTCCATTTTGCATACTTTACGCCGTCAATCTTTACGGCTTTTTCGATTCTGGTTTTACACATGTTACAGTTACCGAATACCTTAAATTCAGTTTCAGTTACTTTTTCTTCCTGGGCGTATATTGTTGAAACAGCGATCAACACAATAATTATTAATGATAAGAGCGTTTTCATGTTATTTCTCCTTGGTTTTAAAAATAATTTTGCAGGAAAGGATAGTCCTCTCCTGTGATATCAGTTCAAGTACTAATGGAGAAATATTTTAAATCAGGAAAGAGCAGTTTTGCAGGAATAAATCGGGTGGCCCGGAATCGCGAATAATTTGATCTGATGAAAAGTCGGTGAATGTTTTGTAATCAGATAAATCTTCTGACTGGATTAAAGCAATAACAAGTTGAAACGCGTTCGGTTCGAACTTCGCTTCGGATTTGTGAGAATCGGATAATTTTATTGTTGTAACATCATCTGAACAGCAGGAATCGCCGCAGAATGAAGGCTCGCAGCCGCATGGATCCTCGTCGCTTTGAGTTCTTACAATGCTAACATCACTTACTTCACCGCCGCAGAAATGAAGTGTAATGGTAAATCCGGTTGTAAGAAAAAAATAAATTACCGCGAATGATATTTGTATTATCTTTTTCACGGGGCTAATATAATAAAACCCCCGGTTTTATTTAAAGTGAAAAAGTCCGCCCCCGGATAAAGCGGACTTTTTCGCAATTTTCCCGGTTATTGATTTCCCAGTATTACCGGTAATCCGTCTTTACCGGCGCCGATTATTACAACTTTTGAATTAGGTGAGTTAGCAAGTTTTT
>CAZHHG010000001.1:0-133455 GCA_964532065.1 uncultured Melioribacter sp. | reverse complement strand
CAGTTGCTTCAATTCCTTTCCATTGCAGCAGCTGCTGGCTGATTCCCCGTGCTACAATATCCTGGAAGTCGGCAATACCCTTTGCTTCGATCCTTTTACGGTCGGCTTCCTGCTTCTCACGCTCAAGGACGAATTGCATTCTCTGGCTCTCCTGTTCGGCTTTAAGCTTTTCTTCTATAGACGCGGTTAATCCGGCCGGCAGAGCAATCTGACGGAGGGGAGCGGCTTCTATTAGAATTCCTCTAGGCCCTACCAGTTTTTCAAGTTCGGCTTTTATTTCGTATGCGAGCACTTCCCGTGAAGAAGTATAAAGCGCTTTTGCTTCATACTTTGCTGTTGTACCACGCACCACAGAACGAAACTGCGGTATTAAAATAATCTCAGAATAATTTTCACCAACAGTCTTGTAAATCTTGGAAGCATTATCAGGGTCAAGTGCAAAAAGGAGGCTTATTTCAAGCTGAACATTCTGACCTTCCTGAGAGGGCACATTCATTACTTCTTTTAATTCCTGTGTCTTAATACTGAAATTGACTACACGGGCCATCGGATTTACAAAATTCACCCCGGCTTTCAGTGTGTTGTCGCTTACCATTCCCAGAAAATCAACCACGCCCACTGTCCCTGCCGGAACAACCGTAAAGAGTTGTAAAAAGGCAACAACTGCTCCAATTACAATTCCAGCTATTGATATTCTGGCCTCCTGATACCTGCCGTATTTCCTCATACTTTTGTAGACAAAAAAAGATGCAACCGCGATAATTATTGCAATAATGAATAACATTTCTCCTCCTGATTATTTGTTAGTAACCAATCTGATTTCCAGCAGTAATTATTTACAAAAATACTTTAGCTTTTCCTATCAATAAATTAATTTACTATTAAATTTTAACAGAGTATTGAAATGAAAAAAATATTTCTCTTTTTATTTATTCTCGCAGCGTCATTTAATTTTGCGCAGGACCGGATTACCGGAAAAAAATTTGCTACCAGATCCGAAGTAATTGCCGGACACGGAATGGCCGCAACCAGTCAGCCGCTTGCCACCCAGGCAGCTCTGGATATATTAAAGAAAGGGGGAAGCGCAATTGATGCCGCTATTGCCGCTAACGCATGCCTCGGATTGATGGAGCCGACAGGATCCGGAATCGGAGGCGACCTGTTCGCAATTGTCTGGAGCGCAAAGGATCAGAAACTATTCGGATTGAACGGAAGCGGGCGTTCACCTTATTCACTAACCCTGGATTACTTTAAAAAGAACAATATAAAACGGATACCTCCGCTTGGGCCTCTGCCGGTTAGTGTACCCGGTGCAGTTGATGCCTGGTTCGAACTGCATAAAAAATTCGGAAAGCTTTCTATGATTGAAATTCTCGCGCCCGCAATCAAATATGCGCGGGAGGGATTTCCGGTTTCGGAATTAATCTCTTATTACTGGCAGAGGAATGCTCAGTCGCTTAAGCGATTTCCCGGCTTCGAAGAAATTTTTATGAAGAACGGTCGCGGACCCGCGAAAGGGGAAGTCTGGACAAATCCCTATCTCGCCAACACATACGAGAAAATTGCGAAAGAAGGGAGAGATTATTTTTACAAAGGAGAGGTTGCAAAAGTAATCGACGCTTATATGAAAGAAGTTGGCGGCTTTTTGTCTTACAAAGATATGGCGGATCATACATCGGAATGGGTCGATCCGGTATCAACAAATTACCGCGGTTATGATGTCTGGGAATTACCGCCGAATGGACAGGGGATAGTCGCACTTCAAATGCTGAACATTCTGGAAAAATATCCGCTTAAAGATTTCGGCTTCGGTTCAAAAGAGCATATCCATTATTTTGTTGAGGCAAAGAAGCTTGCATTCGAAGACCGTGCAAAATTTTACGCCGATCCAGCGTTCAATAAAATTCCGACGGAAGAATTAATATCGAAAGAGTATGCAGAGCAGAGAAGAAAACTTATTGATGATAACCGCGCCGCAAGAACTTACGATGCCGGCAATCCAGCTTTAAATGATGGCGATACAATATACCTCACCGTAGCCGATGAAGAAGGGAACATGATCTCACTCATTCAGAGCAATTACCGCGGGATGGGGAGCGGAATGACACCGTATAAACTCGGATTCGTGCTGCAGGACAGAGGCGAGATGTTTATGCTGGAAGAAGGACATTTCAACACCTATGAACCGCATAAGAGACCATTTCATACAATCATTCCTGCGTTTGTTACAAAAGACGGAAAGCCCTTTCTCAGCTTCGGTGTAATGGGTGGAGCTACTCAGCCTCAGGGTCACGTTCAGATCATCATGAACATAATTGATTTCGGAATGAATATTCAGGAAGCCGGAGACGCGCCCAGGATTCTCCATGAAGGTTCTTCTGAACCGACTGGCGAAAAGATGACTACCGGCGGGGAGGTATGCCTCGAATCAGCATTTGATTATGAAGTAATCCGTGAGCTGATAAAAATGGGTCATAAAATTCGTTATGACGTTGGCAACTACGGCGGCTATCAGGCGATTATGTTCGATCCGGTTAATAAAGTTTATTACGGCGCATCGGAATCGCGGAAAGACGGTCAGGCTGCGGGGTATTAAATTACAATTGAGAGCTACTAATAAAACTCTCAATTCTTTTTTTATTCAGCAAATTTGGTTTTATAAATATCTGTTATTACTAATGTCATTATAACAAGGATTAATATATTCCAGATTATAACGCTAGTAATTCCGGGCCACTCCATCAGCCATTCAGTTCCTAATGTTGTAGCTGCAGCTCCAAGGATACTTATAACCCCGTTAGCAATCAGGAGGTATCTTACCACTTTCATTCTAATTCCTTTTCTGAATACGGGAGCAATAAGAATTGTGGCCGCTCCTAAAAATCCGTATCCGAACATTTCCAGAATCCATCCGACCGATTTGGGATTAGCCATGGTAAACAGTGTTGCGAAAGTTGGGGATTTATATACCAACGCGGGGACTAAAGCAATCTGAAAAGCATAATTAAGTCCAACCATTGCCGCATAAACCGTTGTAAAAATAATTGCCGCAGACCGTAGAATTTTTTGAAGGTCTGTGGATGCCATTCTAAATGAAGCTGAAACGAATAATGTAAACCCGAGTAGCAGAATAAATCCAAATATGTAAGGAAGGTTCTGAACAAAATGATAATTGGCAACAAATGTAATCCCTCCTCTCCATTCCGGTTGAGGCCTGATCTGTGCAAGCAGTATTCCCACGGGACCCGAAAGTATAATGCCCGTAATTGTTATAATCGCGGAAACCAGCAACAATTTCTGATTTGTCTTAAGTCCTTTCATTTGATCTCCTTAAAACTTTTCTGATCGCAGAACATTTATATCAGTAGTGAAAATAACCATCGCATAGTTTGAGTAGTAATTTTTCTGACAGTGATCCAGAATGGACTTAGCAGTCTCTTCGCCGCAAATCACTTCTATCTGGATATTCTGGTTCTGGCCCCAATCGGCGCTTCTTGTGCCGTGTGCGCCGCTTCCGCGCGCTTCAACAATTGTATAACCCTTTGCCCCCAGAGATTGCAGGTCTTTTACGAGCATCGATTCAAGTATAGATTCGGTTATAATTGTAATTAATTTTTTCTGCATATCTTTTTCCTTTAATGAATCATAACAGACATCCAGTGATAAACCGGAATTCCGAAAATCAGATTGAACGGGAATGTAATCACGAGTGATGACGTAAGATAGAATGTAGGATTGGCTTCCGGAACCGCAATTCTCATTGCTGCAGGAGCGGCAATATAAGAAGCGCTCGCGGCAAGCGTTGCTAGAACGGTTGTCCCGCCTACCGAAAGACCCGAATAATAACCGATTAATGTTCCAATCATTCCTGAAATCAGAGGCATAATAATTCCGAAACCGATAAGAAACGAACCGGCACGCTTAAGATCCGATAATCTTCTTGAGGCAACAAGTCCCATCTCCAGCAGGAAGAATGTTAAAGCTCCTTTAAACGGATCGAAGAAAACTATTTTAACCGGCTGAATTCCTGATGGGCCGAGAATATATCCGGCAATGAGTCCCGTAAGTAAAAGGTAAATACTCTTTCCGAAAATAACCTCGTGAACCAGTTTGCCGTAAGCGATTTGAGATTTGCCGGCTCTTAAACGCGCGATGAAAATTCCAACCGCGATTGCCGGTATTTCGAGCAATACAAGAAGGACAGTCGTATACTCCTCATAATTTACACCGAGGCGGTCGAGATAGATCATAACGACTGCGAATGTAACGGCGCTTACGGATCCGTAATGAGCGGCAATGGCAGCTGAATCTGCGCGGTTAAATTTGCCGATACGCCGGAGTATTACATATGCAAGTACCGGAATGATCAGCCCTATTGATATTGCTCCCGCTGCGGGAACCAGCATTTTGATCAGGTCTGTTTCCGCAAGCTGGACTCCTCCTTTTAAGCCGATCGACAGTAGAAGATAGATACTAATTATCTCATAGATTGCTTCGGGGAGTTTAAGATCCGACTTTACTATTCCGGCAAGAAGACCGATTATAAAGAATATTATTGCCGGGTCTCTTAGGTTTTCTATCATTAGTTATTTACCTGTAATTGTAAGGGGATCACATTTGAACAAATGCAGTAGAAAGTTAGTAATTCTTAGGAAAAAAAATCACAAATAAAAACAAGTAATTTTATTTTTTTACCGGCCAAAGAAGCGGTTTTGCAGCATCGCGATTTTTCCGTATTTTTGCACCGCACTCATAGCTCAGCTGGTAGAGCATCTGACTCTTAATCAGCAGGTCGCCGGTTCGAATCCGGCTGAGTGCACAAACGACCCCGAATTCGCATTCTTTTCGGGGTCTTTTTTTTATGTAACTACTAAAATTTACCAATTTTAGCCTATGTTTTAAATTTTTGCTATTGCACGGTTATAAACTTGTTCCTCCGACCAAAATCCAATTCGTAATTTATTTTACTTAATAATTGAAAGAGATCCATTCTTCTGGTATAAGAAAATAACACTTCAATCTTTTCCAACCCGGATTAAATCATAAATAAAAGGATGATTATGGACCAACTCAATTTCATTGATGAAATGCTTCTTGAGATAGAAGCGAAAGAAAAAAGCCTTGAACTTTCTCACGTGGATACTGTGCTGATCGAGATCGGCAAAGTCCAGTCCGAGATCGAACACAACTTTCAGCAGGCGCGTGAAGAACATCAGATAATTGCAGACAGGGCTATTCAGCGCAATTCAAAGCTACAGGAAAGAATCGACTGGCTCAGCAGGAAGTTCGAATCATTCATGAGCGAACAGGAGCCGGATACTAAAACAATCGACCTTCCGCACGGCACTCTTAAAATCCGTAAGATGCCCGATAAGGTGGAGATCACTGACCCTAATTTATTCCTTACTAAGGCTAATTCTGGAATGCTCACGGTTATCCCCGAACAGGTTAAGCCCGACCTTAATAAGATCAAATCCTTTATTAAGATGACCACGAAGATTCCGGAAGGTGTTAATCTTATTGAAGGGAGAGAAGAATTTAAGCTTACGCTTAGAAAAGTTGAAATGTCGACCGAGCCTAGTGTATAATTATAACCGCATTCCTATTCCAACCCCTAAATACGTGTTTGAGTAATTAGCCTCAAACTTGTTGATAGTATTTACTTTAGTTGCGCCAATTCCTTTCGTATCATAAGGACCAAGCTCGTCGGAAGTCAAGATTTTAGCCTGAACATTTACAAAACCGAAGAATAATGTATCTGTTGGGTAGACTATACCTCCGCCCAGCATTATTCCCAAGTGGAAGTTGTTGTCTTCATAATAGTTCTCTGTCCGATCATCTACAGTAGTCTTCGTTATGTAAATAGCCGGACCACAATCAAAATAAAGAGATTTATATTTTACATGAATTATCGGTACGACTTGAAAAAGGGAATAATCAATATTTTCAAATGTCATCTTGGAATTCTCAATTCTATAACCCCCCGCATAACCTATATGAGAATTACCGATAATAATACCGACCGATAAAATATTATTCATATTATAATACCCGGTGAAAGCCCACGATAACGATGTCCACCAACCGAAATGCGAATAAGGATGTTTTACTGGAGGACCAAAAAATCCCGTCATTGTTTGATCCAGCCCAGCAGTAACGAGAGCTTTTTCAAAATCTTTAGTCGGTCCCGATGTAGTTGTCCCAATACTGAAACTAAATTCAATTTTGTGTAATAAAAGTGAATCGGTTTGGCAGGTCATGATCGTAGAAAAGCAAAATAGAAAGAGTAAGATGAAGGATTTCATTTTAGCCCCGCTATTATTATATGCAAAATAACATTCGGCTCAATCAGATAATAATAAAATTATTAAGTTAAGCACAGAACTAATGAAGGAGTAATTATATGAAACACTATATCCGTAACATCACCTGGAAATATAAAGACAGCTCAATTACCTATCCTCAGCTTAAAGACAAAAAAATCAAAGTTACCTGTCCACAGGACATATTTGAGAACTTCAGTTTTTGTTTGACGGAGAGGTAAAGGAGAGGTTCGTAGTATTCTGGCTAAACAGTGCCAACGTCTTCGCGGGATTTGAAATAATCTCTGAGGGAATCCTAAACACTTCGGAAGAGGTTGATTTAACAACAACTTTAATTTCCAAATTATCTAAACATTATTATTTCTTTCCTACAAATTATTTATACACAAATAAAGAATTTTGTATTTTGAAATGTTATAATAAGACGATTTAGCTATGACGAATCGAAGACTCAAAAAAGCGATTAAACGATTAAGCAATGTTCCTTCGGGAGTTAATCTTATAAAGTATGTTGCCAATAAAATACATGCGGTTATTTTATCCAGGAGAGGGAGTTTACGGGTTGCTCATCCATCAACCATCATGATTGAAGTGACAAACCACTGTAATTTACATTGTACAATTTGCCCACGCGAAACAGAGTCTGGTCAAATTATGGATAAAGGTTACATGGATATTGAGAAATTAAAAAAGATTGTCGATGAGGCTTTCCCGTATATTGATTCAATCGGTTTAACAGGACTTGGAGAAACCTATTTATATAAAGACATTATTGAAGCAGTAAGTTACATAAAGAAAAAAAGCAAAGGAATTATAGTCTCTTGCTCAATTAATGCACATTTAAAAAATTCTGTTGAGATTACAGAGAAACTGGTAGGCATAATAGATACTATTCAAGTTTCGATGGATGGTTTAGACGAGGTTTATAATAAAATCCGTGTCGGCGGGGACTTTAATATCTTTGCTGAAAACCTTTCCAAGATTGCAAAAATGACAAAAAACACAGATACACATTTGCTGTTAAATGTTGTGCTAGTTAAAGAAAATTATCATCAGATGGCTGATATCGTAAAATTTGCCGGGGAAGTGGGTGTCCCGTACGTAAATATGCGGCCAATAAGTTTAGCAGCAGAAAAAGATGTGGATACAAATTATGGAAACGTATTTTTCACAGAAGATTTTCGAAGTCAACTTGATATGGCTCTGTTTGAAGCCAAGAAGATCCTTGGTTTAGAACTTACATTTTCAGGACTCGGAAAAGAAAGAGGTTTCCGTACATGTAAATATCCCTGGAATTATTTTACCATTACATGGGATGGATATGTACCGTTATGTTGCGGTCAGCCATTTCCCAAACTACTGAATTTTGGCAATGTCTTTGAGGATGGATTGATGAACTGTCTTAATTCAGAAGGGATTATTGAAATACGTAAAATGTGGAAGGCTAATCAAACTCCTGCGCTATGTGCAAATTGTTCAAAGATTATTTAAGAAAGAATTTGATTCAATTATTTTATTTAATTTTTAGAATCTATATCCTTATTTAATATGCATGATGCGTTTTCTTTCTATAAAATTGTGCGAGTAATTTAATCAAACGTGAATTTTACTATTGCAAAAACTATTGCACGAATTGTAAGTTGTTTTATTTAAATACTTTAAGAAGCGCTTTTCCTTGACTCTTAATCAGCAGGTCGCCGGTTCGAATCCGGCTGAGTGCACAAACGACCCCGAAATCAAATTCTTTTCGGGGTCTTTTTTTATGTAACAACTATAATTTGCTGCTTTTAACTCATGTTTTAAGTATCTACCTTTACAAAACTATTGGACGGTTGAATTGAGTAAAATTAATTTTGTGGGCAGGATAATTTGAATGAAATTTTTGCGGATAATTACCAACCGGGAGAGTATAGTGTTGAGTTTAAAGTAGGGAGTGATAAGTATTCAAGCGAATTTGATTTCTACGATTGAGAATTTCTAAACATAGAGCAATCAACAAACTTGTGCTGTTCAAAAATAAAATTTGAAAACAATACAGATTAAATGTGCATATTAATTTAGTTTTCTAATTAAAATCGGATGAATTATGAACAGATTAGTATTTATCCTTTGTTTTACAATTTATATAAACACCTCAAATATATTTGCTCAAGACAATTACACAGTTTGGAATCCTAATATTGATGACACCACTTATATTAATCCAATAATGCATGCTGATTATTCTGATCCTGATATTTGCAGGGTAGGTGATGATTATTATATGACCTCCTCGAGTTTTTCACATTTTCCGGGACTTCCGATTCTTCATTCAAAAGATTTGGTTAATTGGAGAATAATTTCTCATGCGGTAATAAATTATCCGGTAAAAGAATTCAGTAAACCGCAGCATGGCGGGGGAATATGGGCTCCGAGTATCCGCTATCATAATAATGAATTTTATATTTATTTCGGTGATCCCGATAACGGAATATTCATGACAAAAAGTAAAAAAGCAGAAGGACCTTGGGAACCCCTCTATTTAATCAAAGAAGCAAAAGGATGGATTGATCCCTCCCCATTTTGGGATGATGATGGTAAAGCATATCTTGTTCGAGCATGGGCTCGAAGCCGCTCAGGTATTAAACATATTCTCACAATTCATAAAATGAGCAGTGACGGAACAACATTGCTTGATGAAGGCAAGAATGTATTTTCTGATTCACTGAACCACCCAACAATTGAAGGGCCAAAACTTTATAAGCGAAATGGATACTATTACATTTTTGCACCGGCTGGAGGAGTGAAACCGGGTTGGCAGACTATTCTCCGGTCTAAAAATATTTATGGCCCATACGAAGATAAAATTGTTCTTGAGCAGGGAACAACAAATATAAATGGTCCACATCAAGGGGGCTGGGTAACAACACCAACCGGCGAAGATTGGTTTGTTCATTTTCAGGATAGATATGCTTATGGAAGAATTGTACACCTTCAGCCGATGAGTTGGGAAAATGATTGGCCCGTAATGGGACATGACTTTGATGGCAATGGAATTGGAGAACCGGTTCTAACTTCTAAAAAACCCAATATTGGTAAAAACTATTCTGTTGAAGTACCCCAAACATCTGATGAATTCATTTCATGTGAGCTTGGTTTGCAATGGCAATGGCAAGCTAATTATGATGAGAGCTGGTATTCATTAAAGAAAAGAGAAGGATATTTAAGATTATTCCCGCAAAAAATATACGGCGATGAAATTAATTTATATAATTCTCCATTTTTATTGATGCAAAAATTCCCTGCAAAAAGATTTACTGTAACAACAAAGATTGATGTTCAAAATATGGAAATCGGGGATAGGACCGGATTAATAATTTTTGGTTATGATTATTCTTTTATTGGTATTGAGAAAAACAAGCATGGTTATAATATTTGTCAAATTACTTGCAATGGAGCTAATAAAAATAATCAGCAAAATATATTGGAAAGTTTTACAGTCCGAAATTCGCAAGTCTATTTTCGCGTGGATGTTAAGCTTGAAAAAGACTCAGAGATAATCCCAAGAATAATGTGCAATTTCAGTTATAGTTTAGATGGCAGCAAATACTTTTCAATGGGTAAAGAATTTGAAGCAAAAGAAGGGCGCTGGGTTGGCGCCAAAGTGGGATTATTCTCCACCTCAAATAATAATTCAAATGGTTATGCCGATTTTGACTGGTTTAGATTTGAGTGACCCGCTGTTCGCGTTCAATTGAATTTCAATTTATTGTTCTCGAACATGGAAATATATTTATCAATCTTTTACCTGTTCTAATATGACCCTGCAGTTATTCACTTCCGGCCATACAAACAACTGATGATTTTACCTGTGTAAAAAACTAAGTCAATAAGGAGTTAAAAACGCAGATAATAATCTGAGTTACCTTACATGAATATGGAATAAAATGAATCGTTAAATAAAATCTGTTCAAATATTGTTTGAAAAAGTGAAAATCATGAACCCGTAATTATGTTCTACACATATTCAGAATATTTTCACCCTGTTGGCTCCTTTGTATGCCGGATTATTCGCGTATAAATTTTTATATTGATTGCGACTAATTATTAACTATCCGGGATGAATGTTATGAAATTATTTTCTTTCGGTACTCATTTTCAAAAAATCGCCCTGCCAATCATTATGATCTTAATTTCATTTTCATCATACGCGCAGCAGAAGATAGAAGGGATATTCTACCTCGACGAAAAACCGGTTTCGATTACAATTAAAGACGGGAAAATAGATCGTATAGATAGAAATGTTGAATTAAAGGGAGATAGCAGAAAAATATTCATAGCGCCCGGACTGATAGATAATCAGGTTAACGGTATAAACGGAGTTTCGTTCTCATTCGGTCAATCGGAGCTTAACGTTAAAGGTGTACTTGAAGCTACAAAAGTACTCTGGCAAAGAGGCGTAACAACATATCTCCCGACTCTTACAACTAACAGTCATGAACTGTTTCTTAAAAACCTTTCGATACTTGAGATCGCAAGAAAGGATGAATTATCTCTCGGATCAATTGCGGGGTATCATCTTGAAGGGCCTTATATCTCGCCGGCCGATGGTTATAGAGGCGCGCATTCGATTAATTTTGTGCGGAAGCCCGACTGGAATGAATTTGTGGAATATTATGAGGCGTCCGGTAAGAAAATTCTTACGGTCACTGTTGCGCCCGAGGTTGAAGGCGCGCTTGAATTTATAAAGAGGTGCAGCGAACTCGGGATTGTAGTTGCACTGGGCCATCATAACGCGGCGACAGAAATAGTAAACCGTGCGGTTGAATATGGAGCAAAAATTTCCACGCATCTGGGAAATGCGATGAGTAATACAATCAACAGGCACGTTAATCCGCTCTGGCCCCAGTTATCGAATGACGGGCTTATGATCAGCATAATATGCGACGGATTCCATCTTCTTCCTGAACAGATCCGCGTCTTCTACAAAGTGAAGGGTGCGGAAAAAACAATTATAACATCCGATGTAACGATGTACGCCAACCTGACTCCCGGTGTCTATAAGAATATCGACGGGGAGGATATAGAGTTAAGCAATGACGGCAGGATTTTTTATCCGGCTCAGAATAATCTGGCAGGCTCGGCCTCTACTATTGATAAGGGTGTAGGACATATTATGAAAGTTACCGGATGTTCGCTTTCCGATGCCATTAGAATGGCAAGCACAAATCCCGCACAGCTCTATGGACTTAATGATCGCGGTAAAATTGAAACTGGAAAGCGTGCCGACATTATTCTTTTTACCATCGAAGATTACCGGATGAAAATTCTGAAAACGATTGTAAACGGAAAAGTTGTTTACGAGGCATCCGAATAGTTAAGTCCCGGAAAGCTATTAGATGTATTTAAAACAGCTTTAACGGCGTAATGATTTTCTGTCAGCCGATAAAGGATCCTTCACGGTTTCTCCGCTGTTAAGTTTTCCGTTTATCGCATCCATTCTGAAGCTTTTACTTGCATCGTAATACTTATCGGTTAAATCGATATCCGAGATAAGCACTTCGGGGACATTAAGAGTTGATCTGTTCTTTATTAATCCGTCAGGTGTTATAAAATGACACGGCCAGCTTTGAGGTGAAGAGGAATTTGTAAGAGACATATAGAAAAAGTTTACTCCTGCGTATGCCTGCGCCGTTACAGGCATTATAACTGGGTGAATACTTCCCTTACCCTGCCGGGCATTATGAAACGATTGAAAAATGAGATCAACTCCAAGTTTCTTATACTCTCTGTAAAGTTCGGGGAAGCGCAGGTCGAAGCAGATGAGAATTCCGCATTTAACACCGTTAATCTCGAATGTTACGAAATGATCTCCCGGTGTAAAAAATTTCAAATCTCCGTCGGTACAAAACCGTTTATCGTAACGGTCAACCAATTCACCTGTTGAACTGATTAGGTAAAGGCTGTTATGGGGTTTATTGTTTCCGCTTAGTCTGTGAATTGAACCGAGAAGAACCGTCAGCTTGAATTTCTTTGCCAGAGTCATAACCGAATCGGTTGCGAGGTACAGCTCATCCCAGTTGAAATTCTCATAAGATTCAAGATCAACACCGGCATAACCGGAGAGAGCGCACTCGGGAAAGTGAATAATATCCGCTTTCTTTAATTTTGCCTCGATCATCTGCTTTTCAATCCATTGAAGATTTTCTGAAATATTGGGTGAAACGGGAAACTGACATGACGCTATGCGGAGCTTGCCGCTGTTCGAGTCGTTTAATTTATTCTGAGCTTTCAATTCTGTTGTGATAGTGAAAAAAAATAATAAGAAGATCACCGCGTATAAGAATGAAGATTTCATTTGAAATTCCGTTAAAGTTTTTTTTGATAATATGAATTTAGTATAAGAAATGATTAAAAACACAAGAAGGTATTTAGTGAAGAAAGGGCGGAATAGAATCCGCCGATTTCTTCTCTAATTTTTACAGCGGTGACTTTCTCCGGGATTTCTATCGCAGTTCCCGCCTCCGCAGCATCCCGAGTTACCTTTTTTATATTTGGAAAAGTGAAGTGCTAAACCCATACCGGAGAATGCAATAATAAAAATGATGGTTACAATTATTAACTGTGGCATATTTTCCTTTCTTACTTTTCAAATAGTTCGATGAAACGGGGTGATTTAATTTCTTCAAATCCGTTACCCTTCTTAACAATCATATAGATCGGGAGTTCCATTTCAACGGCAAATTTATATCCTTTGTCCGGACCCATAACGAAAATTCCGGTTGCAAGTCCATCGGCTCTCAAGCAAGTTGAATCGAATACTGTAACGGATGCGAGTTTATGTGTAATCGGCCGGCCGGTTTCGGGATCGATAGTATGGGAATAACGAATTCCGTTCTCCT
Organism: uncultured Melioribacter sp.; assembly: GCA_964532065.1. Taxonomy (GTDB): domain Bacteria; phylum Bacteroidota; class Ignavibacteria; order Ignavibacteriales; family Melioribacteraceae; genus DSXH01. The sequence goes on along the minus strand of CAZHHG010000001.1, from coordinate 120,251 downwards.
CAAAATAATTCCAGTAATCACCCGAAGTAGCCATTGCCATATTGTTTAAGTGAATGACACGGTTCAAGTCCCCCGATTGATTTGGTGAAGAGATCCCGATTCTCCATGCCTCTTGTTTGTTGTTTAATCCGGAGGAACGAACCTCTCCTCCTATCTCCACCATAATATTATTATACCCGAGATTTTTTATGAGATCAAAAACTTTATCCACACCGAAACCTTTCGCTGTTGCTGAAAGATCAACTTTTAATCCCTCAATTTTTTTTCTGACAGAGGGAGAATTTAAGTCGACCTCAACTTTATCAAGTCCAACCAGTTTCATGTTGGAGAAAATCTCTTCATCGGACGGAATTTTTCTCGGTCTTTGATCGGGGCCGAATCCCCAGATGTTTACTATCGGACCAACAGTAATATCGAGACTTCTGCCGGTTAGTTTTCCGAGGCGGATAGATTCATCCAGCACAAAGGCAAAATCTTTTGAAATGTTAAACCACTCATTGCCATTGTATTTGTTGAATCGTGAAATTTCAGATTCGGGTATGTAAGTAGACATCTGATTATTTACTTCAACAAGGACCGAATCGATTTTTTTCTTTAGAAAATCACTGCTTAAATTACGGGAATTATCAGAGGGTACTATTTTAACAGAATAAGTTGTACCCATAGTAGATCCGGTTATAGAGATAAGATTATCCGTCCCGGCGTCACCGCAGGAAGAAAAAAGAAGAAGGGAGATAACCATGAAAAACTTAATCATCTCCCTGTGATTGATATTTCTAATGACCGTGATAATTTTTAAAACTCCTGATTAATATAGATTAACCGCCGAAATCATCGAGCAGAATATTCTCGGGCTCTATACCAAGATTATGCAGGAGATTCAGAACAGCCGAGTTCATCATCGGCGGACCGCAGATATAATATTCACAATCCTCCGGAGCCGGATGATTCTTAAGGTAATTATCGTACAGAACCTGATGAATAAATCCGACGTAACCTGTCCAGTTATCTTCAGGAAGAGGTTCAGACAATGCAACATTCCATGTAAAGTTTTTATGTTCCGCTGCCAGCTTGTCAAAATCCTCTTTATAGAAAATTTCTCTCACGCTTCTTGCGCCGTACCAGAAAGTCATTTTGCGCGTCGAATTCAATCTTAACAGCTGATCAAAAATATGAGAGCGCATCGGAGCCATTCCGGCGCCGCCTCCTATAAACACCATCTCGTTATTTGTTTTCCTTGCAAAGAATTCTCCGTATGGTCCGGAGATTGTTACCTTATCGCCCGGCTTGAGTGCAAAAATGTATGATGACATTTTCCCCGGAGGTAAACCGGGAGGATTGGCGGGAGGAGTTGCAACTCTTACGTTGAGCATAATCATTCCGACTTCGAGAGGGAAGTTGGCCATCGAATAAGCCCGGACGATCGGTTCTGTGACTTTCGATTTGTATTGCCAAACATTATACTTATCCCACGCGTCCCTGTATTCCTCTTCTATAATAAAGTCTTTGCTGAAGTCGAGTTCGTGAGGCGGCGCTTCTATCTGAATATATCCGCCCGCGCGGAAATCCACATGCTCTCCCTCTGGTAATTTCAATACAAGTTCTTTTATAAAAGTAGCTACGTTGCGGTTCGATACTACGGTGCATTCCCATTTCTTAATGTCGAAAACTTCTGCCGGGACTTCTATTCTAAGATTATTTTTTACCGGAACCTGGCAGCTTAACCGGTAATGTTCGCGTATCTGTTTTCTGTTCAGTTTCGATTTTTCTGTCGGTAGAACGTCGCCGGCTCCTTCAGTAACAACACACTTGCATTCGCCGCAAGTGCCGCCGCCTCCGCAAGCCGATGGAAGGTAAATTCTGCTGTCGGCAAGCACATTCAGAAGTTTGCCGCCGATAGGAACTGTAATTGATTTTTCCGGATCGTCGTTAATATTAATCGTTACATTACCCGATGCAACCAGTTTCGATTTTGCAAATAAAATTAGTCCAACAAGGGCCAACACAATCAATGTGAACATTACAACGCCGATAAATATTATGTTGATTCCGTCCATAGTAAGTAATCCTTATAATTGAATACCAGAAAAAAGCATGAATGCAATAGCCATTAATCCTACTGTAATAAACGTAATTCCGAGACCTCTCAAGCCTTCGGGAACATTGCTGTATTTCATTTTTTCGCGAATACCTGCAAGTGCAATCATAGCAATTGCGAAACCGGTACCGGATCCTAATCCATAAACCACACTTTCCGGGAAAGTATAATCCCGTTCAACCATAAAGAGTGTTCCGCCGAGTATAGCGCAGTTTACTGTAATAAGAGGGAGGAATATACCGAGCGCGTGATAAAGCTTAGGGAAAAATTTATCAAGAACCATCTCAAGTATCTGAACCATTGCAGCAATTACGCCGATGTATGTAATCAAGCCGAGAAATGTTAAATCCATACCGCCTAAACCGAGCGCTTCAAGGGCCCCTTCTCTTATAACATAATTATATAGAAGATTGTTGACCGGCAATGTAATTGTCTGAACAACAACAACGGCAATTCCGAGTCCGATGGAACTTTCAACTCTTTTAGATATAGCAACAAATGAACACATGCCAAGGAAAAAAGAGAGAGCCATATTTTCTATAAAGACCGATTTAATAAACAGACTTAAATAATGTTCAAACATTGCTATGCCTCCTCAACTTGTGAAGGTTTCCACGTTCTTATCGCCCAGATGAGCAGACCGATAATTATAAATGCGCTTGGAGAGAGGAGGAATAATCCGTTCGGATTATACCAGCCGCCTTCCGTGTTAAGCTGAAAGATTGTATATCCGAGCAGTTTGCCTGAACCGATCAGTTCACGGAAAAAACCGACGAATAAAAGTACAAATGAATAACCAAGACCGTTTCCTATTCCGTCCAGAAAACTTATTCCCGGAGGGTTTTGAAGAGCGAATGCTTCGACTCTTCCCAATAGAATACAGTTTGTAATTATCAATCCGACATAGACCGAAAGCTGTTTGCTTATATCGTAAAGAAATGCTTTGATAATCTGGTCGGCTATTATAACCAGGGAAGCAATAATCGTCATCTCAACAATTATCCTTATGCTTCCGGGAGTATGCTTTCTAATAAGGCTTACCGAAAGATTTGAAATAGCTGTTACAAAAATTACGGCAAGAGACATAACTATTGAGGTTTCCAGTTTTGATGTAACCGCAAGCGCAGAACAGATCCCGAGAATTTGCAATGTGATCGGGTTGTTATTAAAAATAGGATCTAATAATATCTCTTTATATTTCTTCATGGGAACCCCCTTCTCTAACTTTTTTGAGGAAAGCACTGTATCCGTTTTCACCGAGCCAGTATTTTAATAAGTTGTCGACTCCGCGCGTGGTAAGGGTTGAACCCGATAATCCGTCGATCTGGTGTTCCGAAGCGGGATTGCTTTTATCAACTTTTCCTTTGAGGACTTCAATAATGTAGTTCCCGTTTTCATCGAAAGCTTTTTTGTCTTTCCAGGTATTTTTCCAGAGAGGATTATCAACCTCCCCGCCTAATCCGGGGGTTTCGCCGTGTTCGTAGAATGTAATCCCTTCAACCTTTTTCAATTCTTTATCAAAAGAAATGAAACCGTAGAGAGTAGACCAGAGGCCTTTACCATGAACCGGAAAAATATATTTTTCGATTTCACCGTTATTATCAACAACCTCGTAGACAATCATATGAGTAGGTTTCCGCTTTATTCCGGCAATATCCTCCCCGGACGGAATGCTCGTACTATACTCATTCATATTGCTTAACTTTTTTATATCGAAATTTTCCGGTTTAAGAAGATCGGATTTCGACGCCGGATCTATAATGTTTCCTGATTCGAGTTCTACGGTAACGGCTTTTATCAGCTTGTCATAGAGTTCTTTCGGATTCTTATTTTCATAATCTATTCCGCCGGCATTAAGTATGTTTTTAATTTTATCGAGCTGTTTATTTTCAGCCTGTCTTGTGCTTAGGGAGACTGCGGCCGATGAAACCAGTATTGAACAAACGAGACAGACTCCCAGCGCTACCTGAATAGTTTTTTTAGTGCTGTCAGACGACATTTCTCGCTAGCCTCCTTTTAATGTTTTGATTAATAAAGTATCTATCTATTATTGGAGCCATAACATTCATTAATAATATTGCAAGCATCATTCCTTCTGGGAATGCCGGATTAATAACCCTAACCATAATTGTCAAAAATCCGATCAGGAAACCGTAGATGTATTTACCCTGCTCGGTCATAGCTGCGCTGACCGGATCGGTTGCCATGAATACAGTACCGAAAGCGAATCCCCCTATTACAAGATGCCAGTAGATCGGCAGTTCGAACATCGGATTAGAGGTGCTTCCGATTGCGTTAAGCCCAAGCGTTGTTAATGTTGCGCCAACGACAATTGAGAACATTATTTTCCAGGAGCCGACTTTACTTACAATCAGAATTACCGCACCGATGAGACATGCAAGTGCCGATGTTTCACCCATAGAACCGGGTATGAATCCAAAGAACGAGTCGATCCAGGAATAACTTGGTGTCATGGTCGGGTCTGCAAATTGTGCTAAAGCTGTCGCGCGGCTTAATCCGTCAACGGCTACCCAGACCTTATCACCCGAGATCTCGGCCGGATATGCAAAGAAAAGGAATGCACGGCCTGCAAGAGCAGGATTGAGAATATTCATTCCAACTCCTCCGAAAACCTCCTTTGCGATCACTACACCGAATGTGACTCCGGCGGCAACCTGCCAGTACGGAATGTTTGGAGGAAGTATAAGAGGGAATAAAAGCGATGTTACAAGAAATCCTTCGTTGATTTCGTGTTTCCGGACTACAGCAAAGATTACCTCCCATATTCCGCCAACGGCTATAGTAACTATATAAACCGGAAGAAAATAGAGAGCTCCGAAAATAAAATTGCCCAAAATGTTCGAAGGATCGAATCCGATTCCAAGCCACTGAATTACCTGTGCCTGCCAGTGGGATGAACCTGCGAGTCCAAGTTCTTTTAGTCCAAGATTTGCCTGTAAACCTGTATTATAACAGGCCATTAGAACTGCCGGTATCAGTGCAATAACAACGGTCATCATCATTCTCTTAAGATCAATCAGATCTCTTACATGCGAAGCTGTTTTAGTAGGAGCAGCGGTCGTATATAGAAAAGTATCCACTGCCTCAAAGACGGGGAAAAGTTTTTCAAGCTTTCCCCCTTTATGGAAATGTTTTTCCTGTTTGTCTAATAGTTTTCTTAAAAGCTTCACGGATTAACCTTCCTTTTCAATAATTGTTAAATTTTCTCTTAGAATAGGTCCATAGTCCAATTTAGAAGGGCAGGCAAAAGTACAAAGAGCCAGATCCTCTTCGTCAAGTTCAAGGGCGCCAAGCTGTTCGGCCTCTTCAACATCTTTTACGGCAAGAGCTCTGAGAAGATAAGTAGGCAGAATGTCCATCGGCATAACTTCTTCGAAGCTGCCGCTCGGAACAATCGCTCTTTTGCCTCCGTAAAGTTCGGTAGTGAACTCATATTCCTTTGAGGGTGACAGTTTAGAAAAGACAACATTCTTCATAGTGTAATTATTTATGAAAGGATTCAGCCAGCCGAGGAAATTGCGCTTAACGGGATTCGGGATTACCGAAATCTGCTGGTGAAATCTTCCGATATATGCTTCTGAGTCTACGGCGGCATGGCCTGAAAGAACCGAACCCGAAATAGCTCTGAAGTTGGAATTGTTCAATTCATTTTCGATCAGATCGGAAATAGATGCGCCGCGGCGTGTTTTAATCAATCTCGGATTTTTTACCGAGGAGCCTGCAAGCGATACTATTCTATCCGTCATGATGCTGCCGGTTACAAATAAATGTCCTATTGAAATCACGTCCTGCGCATTTAAATACCACACAAAACGTTTTTTGCCGACCGGAGAAAGGAAATGAATATGTGTTCCGGCATTTCCCGCAGGGTGCGGACCCTGGAACTCTTCAACGGAAATCTGTGCTGAATCGATTACCGGAATTTTGGCTCCCGGGGACTTACAAACGAATACTTTGCCGTCGGTAAGCCTGGAGATTATTTCCAATCCGTTCCTGAAATATCCTTCGTTCAAAGAGATTATTTTTTCAACGGAAGGTGCCAGAGGATTAGTATCCATAGCAGTAACAAAAATTGCGTGCGGGGTTGTATCCGGATCAGCTACTTTGCTGAATGGCCGGACTCTTATAGATGTCCATTCGCCTGATTCGATTAAGCGATGAACAACATCCTCGCGTTTAAGATTTTTCAGGTCGCCTTGATTTGTTACGGGGAATTTAATTTCCTCATTACCATTCAGCTCGATAACAAGAGAAAGGAATATTCTCATCTCTCCGCGGTTTATTTCAACTACTTTTCCGCTTCCCGGGGATGTGAATTTGATTTTTGGGTTTTTCTTGTCGGTAAAGAGTGGATCTCCGAGTTTAACGGAATCACCTTCTTTTACAAGCATTGTCGGCTTCATACCCGGATAGTCGTTACCCAGGAGCGCGACACGTTTTACTTTATTAGAATTGGAAATCTCCTGAACGGGTTTTCCCTTTATCGGCAGGTCCAATCCCTTTTTTAATTTGATTATACCCATAATTATCCCAGATAATTCAAAAATAATGAGACAAACATAACGATTTATATCCGATTGTTAAAGTCAAACGGTTGTGTAAATTAATTTCTAATAGATATTATTCAAATTAATTGGTATCAATAATTCAACTCAAAAACACTTTAATTAATTGACTCTTTAGTTTGAAATCCGGAACAACATACTTTGCCATACAGTTTCCTACTATTACTTTCTGGTATAAATATTAAAAATTCTAAAATATTCATTAAACCCGCCTGTCTCTTTTTTTGTCTTTATTAATAGTTTGCGGTAAAAAGTGTAGTTTAATTGAAAGACGACTATTAATTTTACCTCTCGATAATTAAAAATTATTTAAAAAACACTTAAGGAGTAAACATGTCGCGCAGATATTTTATGCTTGTACTTCTTTTCCTGGTTTCCATATCCGCCGTTATCGGACAGCCGAGAATGGATCCGAAAGAAAGAGTTAAAGAACTAAAAGAAAGATTAAATCTGAATGATAAGCAGACCAAACAGATTGAAGATATTCTTATTAAACAATCCGAAGAGATGCAGGCAATATTCAGCAGCGGCGGCGGAGACCGTGAAGCGATGAGAGATAAAATGATGAAGCTCCGCGATGAATCAAATAAAAAAGTTGAAAAAGTTTTGAACGATAAACAGAAGGCCGAATACAAAAAATACCAGGAAGAGATGCAGGCAAGACGACAGCAGATGCGTCCGATGGGAAATTAATAGTTAGCGGTCAATTTGATAAATTAATTCTATTAAGGCATTGTAATGAAAAAGAAATATTTTATTTACGGGATAATCGGTATCGCAGTTATTGTTACGGCTTTTCTTCTTTTCAGCAACGGTGAATCGGAGGAAAGCAAATTTTCGTTTGTTGAGGTTAAAAAAGGGAAAATAACAAATGCGATTACCAGCACGGGTACTCTCGAAGCACTCTCAACTGTGGAAGTCGGAACTCAGGTCTCCGGAAGAATTGCAAGTTTGTTTGTCGATTTTAACGACGAAGTGAGACGAGGACAGCTTCTTGCGCTTATCGACACAACACTGCTTGCCGCCCAGGTTAGAGATCAGCTTGCAATTCTTGAGAGAACCAAAGCTCAGTACAACGAAGCGCTTGCTAAACACGAGCGGAATAAAAAACTGTTCGAAAAGAAATTTATTTCCGAACTCGATTTTATTGCTTCCAAAACGGCGATAGAATCCGCGCTGGCCTCTCTTAAATCAGCCGAGTTTGCTATCGAAAAAGCCAAGACCAATCTTGAATATGCTTTTATAACCGCCCCGATCTCTGGAAAGATTATAAACCGGAACGTTGAACAGGGTCAGACGGTCGCGGCGAGTCTTTCCGCTCCTACACTTTTTACAATGGTGGAAGATCTTTCATCTATGAGGATTCTGGCGAATGTTGATGAAGGTGATATCGGCCAGATTAAAGTAGGCCAGAAAGTTTCTTTTACCGTTCAGGCATTTCAGGATAAAAAATTTGAAGGTGAAGTGTCTCAGATCAGATTAAGTCCTCAAACAATTTCGAATGTCGTCAATTATACTGTTGTTGTAACCGCTGATAATAAAGAGAAGCTGCTGCTTCCGGGAATGACTGCGACGGTCGATTTTTACGTGGCCGAAAAGGAGGATGTACTTATCGTTCCCAATGTTGCGCTCCGGTTTACACCACCCGATGAAATGATGGCCGAGTATACTAAGAGAATGGAAGAACGTTTAAAGAATCTGCCCGATAGTTTGAAGAATAGAGGAATGGGTATGGGCATGGGCATGGGTCAGATGGGCGGACAGGGTGCCGCATCCGGAATGAACTTCCAGAGACCCGGACAAACGGGAGGCAGAAACAGAAACTTCGGAAGAGTCTGGTATCTCGATGAAGACGGAAAACTTGCTATGGGTATGATGTCTCTCGGTATTACTGACGGTAAAAACACAGAAATGGTTAGAAGCAGAAATATTAAGGAAGGAATGCAGCTCATTACCGGAGTTGTTGAAGCAGATACAAAGACAAGCAATTCTAATCCATTAAATCCGACACAGCAGAACAGGCCTCCGGGTTTCGGTAGAGGATTCTAAGGAGGTTTATCTTGACTAGAAATATTATCAGAACTTCCGGCTTATCCAAAACGTATACTATTGGCGAGGTTGAAGTTCATGCGCTGCGCAAAGTTGATATTGAAATAAAGGAAGGGGAGTTCGTTGCTATTATGGGTGCATCGGGCTCCGGTAAGTCTACGCTGATGAATCTCCTCGGCTGCCTGGATCAGCCGACGTCAGGGGAATACTATATTGATGGAAGTAATACGAGCAATTTTTCTCCTAACGAATATGCCGCAATCAGAAATCATAAGATCGGTTTTGTCTTCCAAGGTTTCAATCTTCTTTCAAGAACAACAGCTCTTGAAAATGTTGAACTGCCGCTTTTATACGACAGGTCCCATCGCTTTAAAGATCCTGTTGAAAAAGCCGTTAAAGCTCTTGAAAGAGTTGGGCTGGGCGACAGAATGCACCATGTGCCGAGTCAGCTTTCCGGCGGACAGCAGCAGAGAGTCGCGATTGCACGCGCTCTTGTAAATGAGCCTTCTCTTATACTCGCAGACGAACCAACGGGAAACCTTGACAGCAGGACTTCCATAGAAGTTTTCTCGGTCTTTCAGGAACTTAATGACGAAGGTATTACTATCGTTCTTGTTACACATGAGAGGGATTTCGCTCTTTTTGCTAAAAGAATAATTGAACTCAGAGATGGAAAAATTATTCAGGATATAGCGATTAAAAACCGGCTCTTCGCTAAAGAGGAATTGAAAAAGTTGAAAGAAGATTCTGTTCTTCAGGTTCAGGAGGATTAATTATGCAGGTGAAAAATATTTTAAAGGTTGCTATTAGAAGCATAATGAAATCGAGAATGAGAAGTCTGCTTACTGCTCTTGGTATCATTATAGGTGTTGCCGCAGTTGTTGTGATGGTTGCTATTGGAGACGGCGCGCAGAAACAGGTTGAAGATCAAATAGCTTCTCTCGGTTCAAACCTGATTGTTATTACCCCCGGTGCTTCACTTAGCGGCGGAGTTAACCGCGGTATGGGAACATTCAACCGCTTCACCTTCGACGATGTTGACCGGATTAAAGAAGAAGCATCACTTATCAGCGGAGTTACTCCGATTGTAAGATCCGGCGGTCAGATAATCGGCGGTGTCGGTAACTGGTTTACTCAGGTTCAGGGTGTATCACCCGATTACCTCGAAATCAGATCGTGGAAACTTAAGTCGGGCGAGTTTTTTACCGAGCGTGACGTACTTGCAAGATCTAAGGTTTGCATACTCGGCTCGGAAGTCGCTAATAATCTTTTCCCGGATGATGACCCGATCGGTCAACAGGTTAGAATCCGTAATGTCCCGTTCAGAATTATTGGCGTTCTTACAGAAAAAGGGCAGACTTCTGTCGGCACGAGTAACGATGATATTATTCTCGCACCTTCAAGAACTGTTCACGAGAGATTATCGGGCGGAAGATTTATAAGCTCCATTCAGGTAAGCGCTCTCACACCGGAGCAGATTCCGAAAGCCAAAGAGGAACTGAGAAGAATTATGAGGGATGCACATAAATTAACTCAGGGTGAGGACGACGATTTTACTATTCAGGACCAGGCGGATTTAGCAACAGCCGCAACTGAAACCTCTAAAATCCTTACGATTCTGCTCGGCTCTGTAGCAGGCGTTTCGCTTATTGTTGGCGGAATCGGCATTATGAATATTATGCTTGTTTCCGTAACAGAACGGACCAGGGAAATCGGTATAAGACTTTCGATTGGCGCGCGCGCATCGGATATACTGATTCAATTTCTTACCGAAGCTATAGTATTAAGTCTTGCAGGAGGGATTCTGGGAGTGGCCCTCTCCTTCGGTGTTGCCTATATATTGAACAATTATACAAGCCAGGTGGCTAATATTCAGCCCGAAATTATTCTTCTGGCTTTCGGATTTGCTGGCGCAATCGGAATCTTTTTCGGTTTCTATCCGGCAAGAAAAGCGTCCAGACTTAATCCGATTGATGCATTAAGATATGAATAAGAATTCAAATGGATCGGCTTATGCCGGTCCCGTTATTACAGAAAATATTAGAGACCTAGAATGAAAAATTACAAACACTATCTTCTTTTTATTACATCCTTTCTTCTGTTTGCAACTTCCTACGGACAGAAAAAATTAACACTTAACGAAGCTATTTCAATTGCTCTTAACAGCAATACAACTCTCGTCAAATCACAGAACTCTCTTATTACCACTGAAGCAAGTGTTAAAAGTGCTTACGGGGATCTTTTACCGTCTCTTGGAGTAGGCGGTTCGTGGGGATGGTCGAGAACAAATGACGATGGAGGCACGCAGCTCGATTTCTTCGGCAGGGAACAGATCATTCCGGCATCGCAAATCGATTCCAGGAGTTATTCACTATCGGCAAGCGGCAATGTTACCCTCTTCAACGGATTATCGAACTACGCCAATATCAAACAGAAAGAAACAAATCTTAATTCAGCTCTTTTTGATCTCGACAAACTGAAACAGGATATTATACTTCAGACGGCCAGCTTATATTTCTCAATTATAAGTTACGAGCGGCTTCTCAAATTTCAGGAGGAAAATTATACTTATAATAAAAATCTGACCGAAAAAATCGGAGAGATGCTCGATCTGAATATGATTACCGTCTCGGATGTTTATGCTCAGGACGTTCAAACGGCGAATTCGGAACTTGCATTCCTTCAGGCTAAGAACAACTTTGAAAAAGCTAAAATAAATCTTCTCAAATATCTTACACTCGATATAACCGGAGAGTATACATTTGAAGCGCCGCAATCGGTTAATTTTAATTATTTCGATTCGCGGGATGATCAGGCAAAATTATTTGAAGCGGCTTTAAAAAGCAGAAAAGATTACCAGAGCCAGAAACTGAAACTTGAAAGCGCGCAGTATCAGCTCACTATTTCCCGCGCCGGATTATTTCCGACATTGAGCGGAAACTACCGGTATTCCACCAGCGCTATTCGTCCGGGGGATCTTTTTAACCGCAGAATTTTTAGTATGGGTCTTTCTCTTAACTTTTCAATTTTTTCCGGATGGAATACCGAGTTTGCTATTCAGTCAGCCGAAGTTCAGATAAAAAATGCAACAGAGGATCTGAATGCTCTTGAAAAAGAGATCCGGGCGCAGGTTAAGAATACATTGCTGGATCTGGAAACTGCGAAGACACAGGTTGAAGTAACAAATAAAAGCCTTATATCCGCGCGACTAAACTGGAATATGAAGCGCGAGAATTATGAACTTGGATCAGCTACATTTATTGAAATGCAGCAGTCGTACAGGGATTATCTCCAGGCGCAGAATAATGATATTCAGGCTCAGTACAGTTATTTCACAAAGCAATTTGAATTGATGAATGTTCTCGGACGGCTTAATACTGAGTTTTAATTGATATCTGCAAATCAGAAAACCCCGGTAATGCCGGGGTTTTTTATTTTACAAAATGATTTTAATTATGGAATATCCTGTCCCCTCGCCGCTGTCCAGATCCGGAACCACTCCTCCCGCGTCAGCTTAATTTTAATTCCTTCGATCGCGTTTTTAATTCTGTCAATCCTGCCGCTTCCTAAAACTACAACAAAGTTAACCGGGTGAACAAAGAGCCATGCGGCGGCAATCGGTTCAATTCCGTTCGTTCCGTATTTATATGCAAGTTCGTTCAGAACCGATCGTGTTCTGATAGCGCTTTCACTCTCCTCATAAAAAATTCTTCCGCCTGCAAAAGGGGACCAGACCATGGGGACAACTTTTTTATGCTGAAGGAAATCAATGTTTCCGTTATCAAAATGCTCGTGATGGAGTGCGGATACTTCTATCTGGTTTGTTGACAGTGGAAACGGAAGCCGCGATTGAAGCAGCTCAAACTGATGAGGCAGAAAATTCGACACCCCGAAATGTAATACCTTACCCGAAGCTTTTAAGTCGGTAAAAGCTCCGGCTACTTCGTCGGCATTCATTAAAGGATCCGGGCGGTGAATAAGAAGCAGATCAATAAAATCAGTTCCAAGATTCATGAGTGAGTTTTCTGCAGATTTAATTATATGGTCTTTCCCTGTATCGTAATACTTTATCTTCCGTTCGGGATATTTTGATGATGTAAGTTTAATACCGCACTTGGTAACGAGAACCATCTTTTTACGGAGGGATGGATTAGATTTTAGAATATCTCCGAACAAACCTTCGCATTCGTAATCACCGTATATGTCGGCATGATCGAACGTATTAATCCCGAGATCGATTGAGCCGGTTATCAGTTTCTCTAAACCGGATCTGGAATAATTCCAGATTTTCGCCCGCCACAATCCGAGTGCTGCTCTTGATAATAAAGGATTCATTCAATCTCCTCTTAAAAAAATAAATACAAAAATAGAGTTTATAGGAAACTTTCCTAATTATTTTCCGTCTATATTTATGTGTTGATATTGAATTATAACAAAATTATTTTTTGAGCCGGTATAGTTAAAAGAAAAACCAGAATGATTCATATGAAAAAAATAACGCTTTTTACTCTTCTTGTAGTAATAATGTTCGTTAATAACTCGTGTTCTGTTTCGGACAGATTCACATATGTAGCTCCCGAGTATAAAAATTTGAACCAGTCCGGTGTTCAGATTCTTATAATGCCATTTATCTCCTCTCTGCTGGAAAACGACCAGCTCAATGAATTTATCAGCAGAAAAAACGCCTCCAAGCAGATGCTTACATCGAAAGAGATTGAATTGATCGATAATTATATCCCCGTTCTTTTATCAGAAAACACTTTTGCAAAAATTGTAAAGGCAAATAAGGAATCAATTAAATCGCCACTAAAATTTGTCTACAAATCCCCAGGCAGCGAATTTGATTCGACTCAATTGGTTTATATTCCGGATGTAAAGGGATTCTCATACGAAGACAACATTCCTAATTATCTCTTCTTTATAGAAGATGCTTACTTTAATAAAAGCGGCGACGAAAAAGGAGTGACGATGGGACGCGGTTCCGCATCCTTTTTTGTTATGGTTGCCGGCATTGAATACCTTCTCTGGGATAATCTTAAAGGAAAGGTCGCAGCATTCGGAAAACTGCAGGCAAAACAGAAATTGTTATCTCTACCGAATAAAGAATCCTATCTGGCAATCCTGGAAACTTTTATTGTAGATCTTCTGAGCCAGAGCCCGCTCGCACAGAAAAAAGTTTATTTTTGATCTCTGTTCTGCTTTTCAATTAATCTGAACTACGGAACAACAAGCAGTATTAGATTTCCGTTTTCACTTTCAAATCACATATCATTATCCCTATTTTTACCCCCAACTTCTAAAAATATTTTGGATGCCAAATGAGAAAACATATTATCTATTCATTGTTAGCATTCTTTTTTATTAACTGCGGAATTATACCTGCACAAAAAAATCTTATCACTCTGAAAAATCCCGGTTTCGAAAAATCAGGCGGTTCCGGATTTGCGGAAAACTGGTCGGTAGTTACCGGCTCTAATGTAAATCTGAACAGTAGTGTTTTTTATTCGGGCTCAAAAAGTCTTCAAATGAGTCATGTTGAATGGACCCAGAGCACCGTTCTTTCGGAAGAGATAAATTTAAAAGTAGGACATGTATATAAACTGAGCGGATGGATTAAAACAGAAAATGCTTTTACAAATCCTATCGATCAGTATCCAACTCCTGTTGCGGCCTGTTTAACCATGGAATCTTTCCCATTTACAAACAGTTCTCCCTCTGCAGGGTCAACAAAGGACTGGCAGAAAATTGAAGTAATGTTTGTTGCCACAAAAGCAAAGGATAACGTTCGTCTCAATTTCGGTTACAACGGTAAAGCAAAAGGGAATGTCTGGTTCGATGATATTGAATTAACAGAAGTTACGGACATCTCCGAGTATATCCCTCTGGAAACCGTTAAGTGGTATGGGCCTGCATTCAGGTATGAGGATAAAGGATGGATCTTTGTCCACATCGAGGGTAAACCGTATCAGAGGGGCTATCAGTACGGTTATCTTCTCGCCGATGAAATAAAAATGTTTATAGAAAAACTTGCTGTCAATTATAGTAGTTCCGATCCTCAGGGAGGATGGAACCGTACGAAATTCCAGGTGGATGCTATGCTGCTCCGAAAGTACGATGATGAATATCTGACGGAGATGAAAGGAATTGCCGACGGCGCGGCAAAGAACGGTGCTAAAGTTTTTGATCGGCCGGTAGACCTCCTCGATATAGTCGCAATCAATTCATCGATCGATCTCGATTATATGCAGAGCGCTCTTCGTGTTACGCCCAATCCTCTTACCGGAAAGAGTTTTTTATCAAACGAGGAAGAACTTTCAATCCAGGAACGCCTTCATAAATGCTCTGCTTTTCTTGCCAACAACTCCGCTACAAAAGACGGAAGAATTGTTTACGGTCAGATCTTTATGTGGGGCGGTTATACAGGGTATCACTGGAATGTTATAACCGATGTTCAACCTTCGGAAGGAAACCGGCTCGTTTATCAGACTTATCCCGGCGGAATTCATTCGGGAGCCGATTTTTATATGAACAGCGCCGGAATTATGCTCGGAGAAACAACTGTGCAGCAGACCCCTTTTAATCCCGATGGTATTCCCCAGTCGAACAGGATTCGTAAAGCGGCACAGTATGCTAACAGCATCGACGATGTTGTAAAAATTATGACCGAAAAGAATAACGGAATGTATACCAACGATTGGCTTATAGGGGACGTTAAGAGAAATGAAATCGGAATTCTGCTTTTAGGTACATACAAATGGAAATTGTGGAGAAGTTCGAAGCAGGACTGGTACGGCGGCGCGAAAGATTTCTACTGGAGCAACAACAACAACAAAGATCTTGAGGTTAGAAAAGAGTATATACAGAATTCAGATGAATCGCCCGCGGATATCATCTGGCGTCCGGCCAACCGCGATATTGCATTCTGGAATTTCTATCAGGAAAAGAATGGGAAGATTGACCAGCATGCGGCATTCGATCTCTGGAACTCCTCGCCGATTAACAGACCGCACGCGTGCGACGGAAAAGTAACCACATCCGAAATGGCCGAGAACCTGATGTTCTTTGCTCATAGCGGAAAAGTAACTCTGCGCGAACAGTTCGTCGGCGAAAACGGAAGGATGCCTGATCTGCCGAATTCTGTTCCCCGGTTTACTTTGGGATATACAATTGCAAATCCGGTCTATGTTGCAAACCGCCTGAAAGAATTGAAAGATAAAATGCCGGTGCAGCCGGCCGTTAAAAATTTATCAAATCAATATAGCGATGTTAAAGAAGCCTATTCCTTCAGCAAAGAGGGATTATGGAAAGGAACTGTGTATCCGGCCGGTAATAAGGAAAACTGGTTTGTCAGCGCAACATCTTCATATTATAATTATTTAAGACAGATGCCTTCGTCTCCGGATCCGGCTTTTAATTATTCGAAGGATGAACTAACGGAACTTAACTACCGACTTCTCTATAATATTAATAAAGAGGGAAATCTCGCTCCGCTAAATGCTCAGACGGTTTATGATAAATATAATAATTATCAAATACCGAGAATTAAAGGAACGTATCTTCTTCATCAGTTGAGATTATTACTCGGTAATAATTCATTTTCCGGCATGATGAATGATATTCACAACGAGTTCAAAGAAAAAAATATTTCCAACGATCAGATTATTAAAATTGCGGAAAAATCAACCGGGAAAAAGCTTAATGATTTTATTATGCAGTGGCTTGAGAGGGAGGATCTGCCGGCTTTAACTCTGTCCGCGGAGACCTGGCAGGTTGACGATCTCTGGAAAGTAAAAGTAAATGTAAAACAGGATAAAAAACCGTACCGCTTTTTTACAACCGTCGCAATTGAAAACGGTAAAGAGAGATCTCTTAAACAGATAGAAGTTACTGGCGCAGAACAGAGTTTTGAGTTTCTTGTAAGGGAAAAACCATCATCAGTACTTTTCAATTATGGCAATGATATCCCGGTGCAGCGGAGTAATTATTTTACTTACCAGAATTTCTTCGATGATTACGCGAACGTCCGGATAATCTACGGAACTACCCAACAGATTGAAGCCAATCATACTATCGGTCTCCGCTATCAGAAAATGGTTGCCGATAGATTCACTGAAGTATTTCAGCCCCTGGTTAAGGATAGCGAAATCTCCGGTGATGACCTGGCAAATAACGATCTGATAATTCTCGGAGGACCTTCGGAAAATTCTTTTGCAGCAGAGATATTCAAAAAATTAGGTTTAGAATCCGGCAAATATTTCTTTAAATGGAACGGTCAACTTTACAATAATAATGACGACGGACTCTACCTTACATATCCTAATCCTTATAATCCCGCGAAAACACTCTACATATTCATCGGGAATAGCGCGCAGCAGTTATATCAGATGACCAAAGCGCATCAGACAATGCCGGCGTGGGCATTATTTAAAGGAGCCAGAATTGTTAAGAGAGGTTATTACCCGGTAGATCAATTTGAAATAAAATTATAATAGTGAATAATCCGGCTCCATGATGGAGCCGGTTTTATTTTATCATCTGTAATAATAGAAATCAGTATCAATAACTTTCATCTTTAATTTCAATCAGCTAAGTTGCATAGGAATTTAATACCGGTATTTTCAAATCAGATGAAAGAAAGGGAAGAAAGCAGAAGTAATCCGTTCGGTTTATCGAGACGCGAATTCTTAAAATGGTCCTCGGCTCTCGGCGCCACCGCGCTTACAGCCGGCGGGATCTCCGGTGTTGTTACCTCTTTCGAATCTAAAACACGCCCATTTGTTTTTGCCGACAGGATAGTGCGTACCGGCTGCCCGGCTCATAACTGCGGCGGACGATGCCTCCTGAAAGTCTATGTTAAAGATGAAAAAATTATCCGCATTGAAACGGACGACCGCCCAAACGACTCAATCGAAGATCCCCAGCTCCGGGCCTGCATTAGAGGAAGAGCTTACAGAAAGCGACAGTATCATCCCGACAGGCTGAAATATCCTTTAAAACGAACTGGTAAAAGAGGTGAAGGGAAATTTGAGAGGATTACTTGGGACGAGGCCTACGATAAAATTGTAAGCGAGATTAATAGAATCAAAAATACTTACGGCAACAGTTCTATTTATGTCCCTTACGGTACCGGAAGTTATAATCAGGTTAACGGACGGCAAACAGCGGTTCGTTTATTCAACCTGATCGGCGGTTCGCTTGGATTTTATAACAGCTACAGCTGGGCTGCGATTTCGAAAGCAACTCCTTATGTATTCGGAACAAACGTTACAGGCAATCAAAGACAGGACTGGGTCAACTCCAAATACATTATTATGTGGAGCTGGAATCCGTGCGAAATGCGTGACGGAACCAACAGCGAATTTTTTCTGAAGAAAGCTAAAGAGAGCGGCGCTAAAATTATCTGCATCGATCCGAGAATGACCATGAGTGCCGTTGCTCTTGCTGACGAGTGGATCCCGATTCGGCCCGGTACCGATGTCGCAATGATGAGCGCAATGGCCTATGTGATAATTACGGAAAATCTCTATGATAAAAATTTTGTGGATAAATACTGCGTCGGTTTTGATTCTTCTCAAATGCCGGAGGGACTTGAAGAGGAAGAGAGTTATAAAGATTACATTTTAGGCACCCGCGACGGAATACCAAAAACCCCTCTGTGGGCCGAAGAGATTACGACTGTACCCAAAGAAACTATAATAAGTATTGCACGGGAGTATGCAACCGCAAAACCCGGAATGCTCTATCAGGGTTACGGAATGCAGAGGCGCGCTTTCGGCGAAACTTCAGTAATAGCCGGATGCGTCCTTGCATCGCTGACAGGAAATATCGGAATACCGGGTGGCTGTGCTAGCGGTATCGCTCTTCAGGCCGATGACGGCGGACCATTCTGGAATGTCTTTCCAACCGGACCTAATCCGGTTAAAACAAGAATCCCTACATTCCTCTGGACCGAAGCTGTACTCCGCGGGAAGGAAATGACAGGTTCCGAGGGTGTTACGGGCGCAGATAAACTTGATAACAATATTAAACTGATCTATGCGGTTGCAACAAACGCTCTGATCAATCAGCATGCTAATGTAAACAGAACCGCAAAAATTTTGGAAGATGAAAAATTAGTTGAGTTCATGGTTGTGCATGAACAGTTTATGACGCCTACGGCAAAGTTTGCCGATATAGTTCTTCCGGTTTGTACTCAATTTGAAGTGTGGGGACTTGAAGACGGATGGAAGTACGGCGATGAAGTGATTTTAATGCCGAAAATTGTTGATCCTCCTTTCGAGACTAAAAGCGATTACAGGATCTGTTCTGAAATTGCTGAAAGGTTCGGTGTTAAAGACCTCTACACCGAAGGCCGGGATGAAAAAGGGTGGATTGAATGGTCGCTGGAAGAATACCGCAAAACCCGTTTCCCGGATGTTCCGGGCCTCAAAGAATTTGAAAAGAGCAACGCCGGAGTTTATTCGCTTCCGGTTACCGATCCCAAAATTGCTTTCAGGGATTTCCGGAAAGATCCCCTAAAAAATCCTCTCAAAACTCCTTCAGGTAAGATCGAAATTTTTTCCAGGACATTATTTGAAATGAATTCGCCCGGTACTATTCCTCCTGTTCCCAAATATATTCAGGAGTGGGAAAGTCCGTTCGGCCGGGAGTCCGGAAGATATCCGCTCCAGGCGCTCGGCCATCATTATATGCCGCGGGTTCACTCGACCCACGATAATAATGAATGGACCGACGGGGCTTTTCCGCAGAGAGTTTTTATTAATCCGATTGATGCGGCCGAGCGTAACATTGAAGACGGCGATGAAGTAAAAGTATTTAATGATAGAGGTACGATCATAATTAAATGCCGTGTAACCAATAGGATCCTTCCGGGAGTAATCGATATTCCGCAGGGCGGATGGTGGACTCCGGATGAAAACGGAATCGACCGGCGCGGATGTATAAACGTTCTGACTTCCGAAAAATGGACGCCCCTTGCATTCGGAAATGCACAGCATACAATAATGGTTCAGGTGGAGAGAGCCTAAATTTTTATGAGCAGACAATACGGATTCTATATCGATACAAGCAGATGTTCCGGCTGCAAAGCGTGCCAGGCCGCATGCAATGATAAACATGATTCAGTTGCAGGAGTTTTATGGCGCAGAGTTTACGAAGTTAGCGGAGGCAACTGGATACAAGAAGGGAATTCCTGGAAACATAACATCCTTACTTACAATATCTCGATGGCATGCAATCATTGCGAGGATCCTGTCTGCGCAAAAGTCTGTCCGGCTAAAGCAATCTATAAACGCAAAGACGGGATAGTGCTGATAGATGAAGAAAAATGTATCGGATGCAGATATTGTGAATGGGCATGCCCCTACGGGTCACCGCAATACGATCCGGATAAAGGCGTTATGTCCAAGTGTACTCTCTGTTATGATTATATAGATGAAGGCAGAAACCCGTCCTGCGTAGATGCCTGCCCGATGAGAGTTCTTGAATTCGGGGAGATGAAAGCCCTCCGGAAGAAATACGGAGAAATCCGCGAGATTCATCCGCTTCCCGATATGAATTTAACCAGGCCGGCTGTTGTAATTAAACCGCATAAGGATTCCTTCCGGATAACAGAGGGTAATCTAAAGGTAAATAATAAGGAGGAGGTATAGAATGCATCTTGCAGAATGGCCCCTCATATTATTTACAGTAATGATACAGATGTCCGTAGGTGCTTTCCTCTTTCTGGGTATTGTTAACGAAGTTAAATTCATTAAGCTCGAAGCGGGAGTCTTCTCAGCAGCAGGACGACCGATTTTAAATGTTACCGGATTTATTCTTGTACTTTCTGTAATTGTAGCTGCATTTCATCTCGGATCGCCTCTCAACGCAATCAATGCTCTCAATAACCTGGAATCCTCCTGGCTCAGCAGGGAAATTCTTTCGTTAATCCTCTTTTTATTCAGCGGAGGTGTCTTTCTTCTCTTCTTTATTAAAAAAGGAAACGAAAGAAAAATAATTTTTATCCTTGCGCTTATTACAGTACTCCTCGGATATATTACAATTGCTTCCATGTCCCTCGTCTATATGCTCGGGACTGTACCTGTGTGGAATAATTTTTTTACACCGCTCTCATTTGTAATGACGTCATTGATTCTGGGAAGCGGCGCTATACTTCATGCAATAAACATTGTGATGAATAAGGAAAAATATTTTTCCCGCCTTAAAGAGTTTCAGCCGGGAAATCTCGCAAACACTTTCAGTATGATTTCTAAATTTATTCTCACAACGCTTTTTATTCAGTTGATAATTATTATTTATCAGCCGTTCTATCTTTCAAACGGAATATTCAGCGATAGTTTTGATTTGCTGATTAATGAAAATCTTTTTCTGTTGCTACTGCGGGTTCTATTAATAATTACGGCATTTATCTGGCTTCTTTTAATTCTAAGGAAGAATAGAATTGATGGTAATCTATTGATCCGCAAAAGATATTATGCATTCTATTTCGGAATCCTGTTGTTACAGGAATTAATCGGCCGTTATATTTTTTACGCAATCTATTCAAGGATCGGAGTCTGATTTTTTGAGGATCTTAAAAAGTTATGAGAATTAAACTGTCCGCTGCATTATTTATTTTATTCTTTAATTCACTTGGTTATCTCTATTCTCAGTCGATCCGTCCGGTCAGGGATGATGTAGGTTTCTGCTGGAGCGCGGAGGAGATGAACTCATTCATGAATTATCTGTCCGGTGAATTGAAAATTAATAACAGCACGGATAAAAAATTGATCGGCGGAATCTCGGTACATGATGATTATCTTTACGCCGGCAAGGTCTATTATCCTCTCTTCAGCCGTATAAGAACAAAAGAAGTCGTCGTTTTCGGAGTAACGCACGGAACCGTCCGGAACGAGCTGAACAATCCGTCGGATGTTCTGATTTTAGACGAGTACGATGAATGGACCGGTCCTTATGGCAGCGTTAAAATATCACCATTGCGAGAAGCCATTAAATCAGAGCTTGATAAAGAATTTGTGATGGTCAGTAACAAAGCTCATCATTTAGAGCATTCGATCGAAGCTCTGATTCCTTTTTTACAATACTACAACCGCAGCGTAAAAATCACACCGGTTATGATTCCCCGCATCCCTTATGATAGGATGGAGATTATAAGTGAAAAATTATCCGGCATAATTCTCAGATATATTAAGGATAACCGTCTGGAAATCGGAAAGGATATTTTCTTCCTTATCTCAAACGACGCGAATCATTACGGAGAGGATTTCAATAATTCGCCATACGGAATGGATGCATCTGCTCATAAAACCGCAACAGATAACGACAAAAGAATTATCAGTGAAAATTTATCCTTTCAAATAACAAGTGAAGGAATTTTAAATCTCACAAAAGAATTATGGCCGGATCAGACAGGGGAGAACACTATTCCTCTCTGGTGCGGAAGGTATCCGGTTGTTTTTGGGCTGATGACCGTAAAAAAAATTGTTACTGCTTTAACCGGAGAGGAGATCGAAGGAGAGCTGTTCAAATATTCGGATACATTTACAGAAAAAGTTCTGCCGTTCCGCGATTCGGGAATGGGATTAACCGCGCCTTTCTCCTATCGGCACTGGTGCGGATGGTTTTCGCTTGGACTCTATATCAATAATTAAATAAGGTCACTATGCCTTTATGAATCCCTGGCTCCAAATACCGTCGTCCGATTATGAAGCTCACATGTCCGCGCCCGATGTTCAACAGCTTCCGGTTCTTAACGAGATATTCAGGAGAGCAGTTGATCAATTTAATCCCCGCTCTGTCTGTATCCCGGGTTCAACTACCGGAAACGGTTTTGAACATCTGATCGGGAGAGAACTCGAACTCATTCTAGGTATCGATATTAATTACAGGTATCTATCCGAGTGCCGTGCGTGGTTCGCAGAGGATCTGCCGAATCTTAATCTATTGTGTGCCAACCTCAATTCAATTGATTTCAGAAAAAGTTCTTTTGATCTGGTTCATGCGGCGCTTGTTTTTGAGTATGTGGATGTCGATAAACTTGTAGCGGATATTTACCGTTGGCTTAATTGGGGCGGTATTATGAGTGTAGTGCTTCAGCTTCCGAGCGAGCATTCTGCTCCTGTTTCGGACACCCCCTTTGAATCACTAAAGCTGCTTAGTAACCTGCTTAAGCTTGTTGAAGTTAACAGATTTGTTGATATTGCCGCACAGACAGGATTTACCGAATTAAAATCCGAGTATGTCGATTTACAGAAAGGAAAAAAATTCTACGTCGGCTATTTTAAAAAAATGGGTGTCTTCAGTATCGGTTCTTAATTTTGAAAATATAATTAAAGAATTTTTAAAGCGAGTTTTTCCATTTCCTCCATACCGAGATTCCCTTCCATAAAGATCAGTTCGGTTTCGTTTACACGTTTTACAATTCTTGAATTTTTCCCGTCCGATATTTTCTTATATCCGCCGGCAGTTTCAACATTTCCCTTTAATCCTTTTATAAAATCATCCGCATCATTCTCTCTTTTAAATTTTACCAGCGCTATATTCACAATAACCGCCCCTGCTTCTACCGGTAAGAGATAAATTCCGTATCCGTCATATTTCTCAAAGTAATCGTACCACTCGGGAACACCGTTTTGAATTCCGAGTATCCCTTTAAAATGTTTTAAAAATTCCATGACCGGGAGAAGATTAGAGTTTTCAAAAAATTGCGGAAAAACAAATTCGGGCGCGTCAATTTTTGAAATTATTATTTCGAAAATATTCCCGGAAATTTTTTGTTCTTCAGCGCTTCCGTTCATATTAATTATTGATATATAATAATTCCCCGTTGCAAACTGAATCTGGTAATCTGTGATGCAATTGAATTGTAGTTTGTTCGATCGCCGGTCGCACCTGTAATGAGATGCAGAATAGATTCCGAAAGCCGATTCGGGACTATTCATCCGGTAGAATTCAATTTTAAATCTATGATTGGAAATATCAATTTCCTGCAGAAGTAAATTTTCAAATCCGTACTCAAGAAATATATCGGCTCCGCCGTTAATATATCCCCAGAGTCCGCTACCGTCAAAATTCTGTTCCCTTGTAATTTTTGAACCCGGAATTTCCGGGCCGGTAAGTTTCGGAAAATTATCGTTTGATTGCCCAAACATGCTTAAAGTAAGAATAAAGTAAGCAACAACTATTTTTTTCATATATGATACTTCCGTTTATTATAGAATACCGGCGACGCATATCGTCACCGGTCATCGCTAATGTTAAGATTCAATACTGATAACGGATTATTTCAATTCTATTTTAGACCATGTAATTTTTTCAAGATCCGCAATTCCAAGATTCAGATTCTGAGAAAGCTCCAAAAAAATTCTTCCGCGCGGATTATCCTCTTTCTGAACGCCCCTTTTAATTCTCTCTTTTATAACAATATCATATCCAACCCGGTCAACAGCGACCGGATCGGTTCCGATAAGTACAGTTTTGTATTCACAGAAAAATTGCGGATTAGCGCCGGGCCCGCCGTTGAAGCAGCCCTTAATTCCGTCGGCTATATTCAGAACCACTTTATCCCGGAGAGGAGGGAATGCATTTACTTCTGCAGTAGTCTCAGCCCAGAGATATTTATGGAGACGGCCCGTATTTGTAACAGATCCGTAAGCGAGGTTCTTAAGACAGAGAGTAACAGAGGCGCCCGCGTTCTTTAGAATAGGGATGTTGATGATCTTATCCACCATTTCGGTAACGATTTTTGTGAAGTAGGAAAATTTTCCTTCGTTTACCATGTATGGAATTGTAGCGGAATCATATTTCTCTTCATAATCAGCCCAGTAGTACCACGTAGTATCAATCATTTTCAGACTGTGGAGTTTTCCGTTCTCATCGTACATCGAGCCGTTTTCAGGCCGCTCGGTTCCGATGATTTTAATCCCCGGAAAATTTTCATTATTGAATCCGGCTTCGAATAACTGCTCTTCCCTCCGGTCCCAAATAATAATGTTGCTTCTTGGCACCCCGGCATCTTCAAGCTGTTTTACGACAGCCTGTGTTACTTCAACACTTGTTGATAGCTGAGGCCCGGCAACAGGATTAACTTTCAAACCAATTCTGTCTCTGGGCGAAATAAATTTAAGCCACGCGCTTTTTAAATTATTTTCACCTGTTAAAGAGAGCATTCCCCTGGCAACCATATCGTATGCCGCCTGATAAATTATTTTCCCGTCTGCCGTGCAGGCAGCGTGATCAACCTGCGCCACTTTGCCCGGATAGAGACCCGGCATAGAAGCGGCGGTGCGCGGATACTTAAGAGCATCTTCAATATTGGTTTTCGGTTTAGATGGCGTTTGAGTCTGACCTGCTGCAATTGTGTAATCAAAAAATATGAGAGCGGTGATCGTCACTATAAAACTTAATTTAAACAGTCCGGCGAGTTTCATTTTTTCATTCCATAGTTATTGGAAAAGTTACCGGTAAAATTATCGAGTTGAAGTGAAAATGGCTAATTAAAACAGTGTATAAAAAAGCCCCGGTATATCCGGGGCTTATTATAAGTAATCAGATTAAATTTATTTAACCAGCAGCAGTTTCTTTGCTTCGCTGAATGATCCTGCTTCCAGCCTGTAGAAATAGATTCCGCTTGTTAGATTTTTAGCGTTGAATGTCACGCTGTAATATCCCGCATGCTGTTCTTTACCTACCAGCGCAGCGACTTCATTACCGAGAATGTCATAGACCGTCAACCTTACAAACGCGGAAGTCGGTAGTTGATAGCTGATAACGGTAGTCGGGTTGAACGGATTGGGATAGTTCTGGTTGAGAGCAAATCCTGTCGGGATTGCATTGTTGCCGTCTTCAATTCCGCTTGAGACTTCAACTTCCGCAGCGATCCATAAGTCCCGATCCATTGTATTCCATGCGTCAGCCATAGCATGGTAAGCGCCGGTATCCCATTTCTCCCATGCACGTTTTGCGCCTTCACCTTCTGTACTGGCATCCATAATTATTCCAAAACGGTCGTCAATTCCGGAAGCCCACTCAATCCCAATAAAGAACGGGGATGTGAGATTCTGATTCGGAGTAATCGGGAAGTAATTCCGTGATGTACCGGGTGTTGTAATGTCAATTATATTGGTACTGTAGGATTGGGTGTAAAGTGTAGATCCGGGAGCTCCCGTTGCAGCGTCGCGCTGTTTTACAACTACATTAAAGTTGTCCGCACTGCCCGTGATTGTTTTGCCTGCAAAGTAAATATACGTACCGGTCAATTTAGCGTTTTGAGAAATATCGAAACGCTGATATTTGCCAAGGTCTCCGTAGCTGTTTGTCCCGGCTACAAAACCCCATCCGCCCTGATCGGTTGATACGGTTACGGTATATGGAGTATTTCCGTAAAAGATCTGCTGGACAGTAGTCTGACCGGAAAATGTTAGTTGTACGATATTACTTCCCGCACTTAGATTATTGGATGTATCAAAAGCTTTCAGCATGAAATAATGGAGTCCTGACGGAAGACCGCTAATATTTAAGTTTGTCTGACCGATAACCAGTATCGGCGAATTACCCTGAGCGGCGCCTGTGCCGTTCCAGTTTGTGCCGTTTGTTCCGTAATAGAGATAGTAACCGGCGAGATCTGCCTCACCGTTTGCGTTCCATGTGAACGATCCGGCTCCGTTGCCTGTAACCTGACCGGCCAGATTTGTCGGCGCTGCAGGCGGAGTTCCGTCCGGAATATTTACGCTCCTGCTTACAACTTTATCTGTAAGCGAGGTTGCTCTTATAGTTGCTCTGTAGAGATTAAATCCGGATGTGGCCGGATTTGCATTAATAGAATACTCAACAGATTTTGTTGCGTTACCAGCGATGTCTCCCAGGTTTCTAACAAGTGTGCCCGAAGCGAGTGTAAGTCCGTTGAATAGTTCAAGCGTTACTGTACAGTTGGCCGCGTTTACTGTTCCTGTGTTGAAGATATCGAATTTAACAGTGAATGGATTTGGTGTAAGAACTCCTCCGGTTAGTGATAAGCTCGACGGTGCAGTAACAGTTACGGCGAGAGGAGGCAGAAGATCTCCGTTCGGCTTGATGCTTCGGGTTGCTTTATTGTTCGATTCGTTTGATTCAGTAATTTGATTTGTCGGATCGACTTTAACCACCAGGAACCGGTACTCGGGACTTGTAGGAACCCTGTACTGGAATGTAAATGTTCCTGTGCCTCCGACTGGAATGCTTGAAATCGTTCCGCTTCCTATAAGCGGTGCGTTACCGCCGGCGTCAGGATCACCTTCGTATGCGTAACATAGTACATTGGAAGCCGCAACGTTTCCGTAATTATGAACCGTTACTGTTACCGTTATAAGATCGCCCACCTGAATATCGGAATCCGCTTTGCTGTAGGCAATGTCGCTTGTTGAAATTGCAAGATCAGGGTAATCAAGAGAATATGCGAGGGGCATAAAATCCGCTCCTGCGGAGCTATTACTTTGCAGAACAGAAATATTTTTTGAGCCTTCAATCTTATAAACATAATTACCCGAAGTCGAAGTGAAATTATAATGCTGGCCTTCGTTTAAAGTTCCTGTATAGACCGGCATTGTGCTGGTGTACGGGAATTGATTGTACTGACCCAATCTCGTGATAGATATATTGTTTCCGTTTTCAAAAGAAAAGACATGGATATTACTTGCAATTGTGGGGACATAAAATAATGTACCAAATCCTCTACCCGTCTGGTCAATTGCTCTTGTCATATAACTATAACTACCCGTCCAGCCAAAGAAAGGAATATTTGCGGCGGAGACAGGACCGGTTGAAGTAACAGACCAGTATGTGGGAGTTGTAACTCCGGATGAATAGACCTGTCCGGTTTGTAATGTTGTTGTCCCAATTACCTGTCCGGTGCCTGAGTTTCTAACAGTAATCGTATTATTATCTGAATACGATGTCACGGTAATACTGTTTGTCCAGCTTCCGTTATAAGCCGAATAACCATAGAAGGTGGTTCCAACAAAAGAGCCGTTGCTTGATGGAACATAATAATCCTGATCCTCATACGAGAGTGCGGAAACGGGTTTTGTACCTGTTACCTGAAGAGGTGTGTTCCAGGGAACGCCAACTCCGTTTTTAAAAGAATAATGTTCCCCGGCATTTAATGACCCTGCCGCAATTATATTACCGGTTGTTAGATTTCTTACGGTAAACCCGGTCCCGTTTTCATAAGCAAAGACAATAAAATCATCTCCGCTTAAACTAGATTGTCGCGACATCCAGGTATTCAGTTTTGTTGAAACGGCTCTGCCGGCTTCATCAACCGCAAAGAAACCATTTACTGTTGAAGAAATTGCGTCACCGACCAGAACGGTATAAGTTTTATTTCCCACAATTCTGAAAACGCCGATTCCGTAATTAAATGTGTGATACTTATCGGTGTTTAGTGTCTGTGTCCCTTTCTGCGTTCCGTTTGCGTCATAAACTGTTATTGATGTGTTGTCGAAATAGGAGAAGACTGTGATATCACCGAAAGTATAAACCGTTGTAGCGAAATTAGCGTTGGTTTCCTTTGCTGCCTGAAAAGGACCGGGCAGGGGAAAATTCATCTCAATTTCTGAAACTGCTTTATTCTCCTTCATCTCTCTTTTGTCGGATTGTGCAACAAGACGAATCTGAGTGAAGAATAATAGAATTAATAAGACTGATGTAAATTTGATTTTCATGCGCCCTCCTTAAGACATAATCATGTCTTGGAATTATATATGGAAAGAATAGTCTGACCTGATCTATTAAGATAATTTAATAAGGGCTTATTGGTTTGAAATAAGTCTTTAAGATTATGATAGGGTTGTTCTTGGAATTCAATTAAGCTGCATTTGTTTTCTTTCATTACGGTTCAAGGGAACAGTATGAAGTTTCGTTAGCTAATACAACATCCGAGAGCAACTTAAAGTATGACGCGGCCAAAGTCAACCTATTATTCAGTGCTTGTGACAGAAGATATAGTAAAAAAAATGCCGGACAGGCCGGCATTCTCAATGATTTTATTAAATATTTTTATTCGTTCTGCGGTGGAATACTTCTTTTTCTTCCTTTGAGAAAATAGGCGATTGTGAGAAATACAATTACCGCAATCAGTGCGACATAAATCCAGTTGAATGCTGATGCCGGCGCTACTTTTTCTTTCCAGACCGCAATCCGCGCGTCAATCGTATCTTTATTGGCTTCAGTCATCATATTGTTTTCGATAAGTATCGGTATCCATACCGGCTCAATCTGCGGAAAGTAGACGCTGTCTGTGAATGTGTAAAAATTACGCTCGGACTCGTCGGAACTCTTAACGCCGAGATTTTTAATTTCATCATCAATAAACGAGACGGCACTGTTTGTAAATTGATCGCCGCTGCTGAAAGGAAGCATCGGGATCTGTTTTTCACGGAATAGTTTATTCAAGCGGCCCCACATCTCCTCGTTAATTTTCTGATTCCAGTCGTTGAACATTCCGTCGATGTTTCCGATCTCAACGGCTTTCTCTCTTTTATCGAGATAAACATCGGCAAGCCGCGGACCGATCTGTTTCCAGACTTTGTTGAAATCGCGGTACTGATTCTTCATTCCGGCAAGATCTTCCGGATTAAGCTGGGTTACACGCATGAATTGAATGTTGTCGCTGATAGTCCTCTCTATATTGTAAAAGAGATTACGGCTGTCGACTTTAGAAATAATCGATTGTTTCTCGGCCTCATTTAGCGATGAAGGAGCGTTCACAAATTCCGCCAGGAGACTATCAACAATATCCCTCACCAGCAAATCTCTCTGCTGAATATTACTCTTCAACTGCGCAACAAGTTTCTGAAGCGATGCAATTGTAGCGGCGTCCTTTTCCACGCGCAGATTCAGCTGGCGGATCTGACCGATCAGATTCTGGTTCTTCTCGCTCAGCTCTGTAACCTGTGTCTTAAGTGTTCCGACTTCGCTTGTAAGTTCAACTATCTGGGTAAAATCCCCCTTCCTTATCTCAAGCGCCTTCTCAATTTTTGCAAAAGATGTTTCAAAATTATCTGGGTAGAGGCTCTTATCTAGAAGAGGTTTATCCGCTAAAAATTCCTCTTTCATTTTTGCTATATCTGATGAGATAGTGTTGCATTCATCGAGTGTAGAAGCGTTTTTAATTGCTTCTTCAATTTGTTTGTATTTCGTTTTAAAATTCTGTGTCTTTTCAAAATCCGATTGTGAAAATGAAACAGAGGAAATCATTAGAGATAATATTGTCAGCAATAAAATATTCTTCTTCATCTGTTACCTCACTATTCCTTTATGATTCAGCAGATATTTTTTTGATCCGTCAATCAACTCAATATTCGGTGACTTCTGATTAAATACTGGGGAGGATAATTTCTCGGTTTCCGAGATAACAATTTTATTTTCCATTTTCATTCCGTTTTCAACAGGAATAAATACATATACATTCTTATAATCTTTTCCGGTCATGTAGTAATAACCTGTTTTATCACGGATTATCCTTATCTCTTTACCGGAAAAAGAAGTTGAATCTTTAAACTCCTCATAAAAAAGCTTTTTCAAATTGATTGAAAACGTATACCGGTCCTCGGCAACAAAACCTTTATCGTCAACTTTCAGAACATTTTCTACAGGCCATGAAAAATCGGACGGTGTTAATACCAGGGATGAACAGCCTGCAATACCGATCAATACAACCACGGAAATTACTATGCGGCGTATCGTCATTTTTTAATCTCCTTTAAATAATTTACACGGATTAACTTAATGAATTAGTTGATTATTTAGTAGATAGCTTTTGCTATTTTTGCATAGATGCTTGCCGGGTATCAACACCTGGATTTAGATCCGGTTTAATTCGATTAATAAAAAAGATTGGTCACTATTAAATGAATCCGTATCGCGGACTGAAAGAGATCCCGCATAACATCTGGATACTGGCGTTCGCCACGCTGATAAACCGCTCAGGAACAATGGTTCTTCCGTTCCTTGCGATTTATATGGCGAAGGATTTTGGGGTGAGCGCTGGCAGCGCAGGACTGGTTCTCGCGTTCTACGGATTTGGCGCTCTCTTAACCGCGCCGATTGTCGGGAAGTTATCGGATAAACTCGGTGCGCTGCGGGTAATGAAACTCTCTCTTGTCTTAACCGGTCTGATGCTTTTTGTCTATCCGTTCATAACGGATTACTATCTAATACTTGGCTACACGGTAATCTGGTCAGTAATAAGCGAGGCATTCCGTCCCGCTAATCTCTCTCTTATTTCAACCGAATCGGAACCGGCCAAAAGGAAAATCTCATTTGCATTAAACCGGCTCGCTATAAATCTAGGTATGAGTATAGGTCCTGTCATCGGCGGAATTCTAACCACTATCGATTTTAAATTACTTTTCTATGTAGACGGTATTACGTCGATTGTAGCGGGTATCTTTCTGATGATAGCACGGTTTGATGAGCATGAATCATATGCCGAAGCCAGTGCTGCTAAAACAGAAACGGGGATTTCCAGTAATGGCGAAGCATCTCTAAATAGATCGGGTATTTTGAATGATAAAGTTTTTCTGCTTTTTCTGTTTTCACTTATTCCGGTTAATATTGTTTTCTTTCAGCATATCGGCGGATTTCCTCTTTACATTGTACGGGATCTCGGTTATTCCGGCGCCGTTTTCGGAATATTAACTGCAATCAATACCGTAATTATAATTTTTATAGAAGTGCCTCTTAATAACGCTATGGCGGCGTGGGATGATAGAAAGGCTCTCGCTCTCGGCGCTCTTTTATGCGGAATTGGTTTTGGCCTTATGGTGCTTTCAGATAATATTTATTTCATTTCGTTCACGATCGTTATCTGGACTTTCGGGGAGATGATCTTTTTTCCTGCAAGCACTTCTTATACGTCTGCTATTTCACCATCGCACAAGCGGGGAGAGTATATGGGATATTTCCAGATGACTTTCAGTCTCGCGCTTATGATCGGTCCCTGGCTCGGAACAGAAGTACTGGATCTGTTCGGATCGGATGTATTGTGGATCGGTTCATTTCTGTTCGGTTCTATAACCGCTCTGATGTTCCTGTTTTTTAAAGATAAGGGCGTTTATGCGAACGATGATTAATCTAAATAAAATGCGGATGTCCTCTTAATCCAAAAAAAATATTTTTTAGTTCTTCAAAAGTCTTATTTTAACCTCCGCTCCAAAACTCCAATAACTATATATCAATTATTTTACAGAAAGGAATTAAAATGAAAAAGATCCTTTTAGCATCCTGTTTTCTTTTTCTTTCAACCGGTATTTATGCCCAGGATCAGGCGGAAGCAATGAAAGCCTGGGTTGAATATATGACTCCCGGTCCAATGCACCAGATGATGGCAAAAATGGCCGGGAACTGGAAAACAGTAACAACATTTGTAGATCCTTCAACCGGCGCTGAAACGAAATCCGAAGGTGAAGCAACTTTCGAATTGATACTCGAAGGAAGATATATGAAGTCGGTTCATAAAGGGGAGATGGGCGGAATGCCCTTTGAAGGACTCGGTATCGATGCTTACGATAACGGCACCAAAGGATTCGTAAGTATCTGGATCGATAATATGGGAACCGGAATTATGATGATGAAAGGAAAGTACGATGATAAAACCAACTCTCTTGAATTTACCGGCGAAGGTTATGATCCTGCGGCCGGGAAACCGATGAAATACCGTTCTGTTTCTAAATGGATTAACGATAACAAAACTGTCTTCGATATGTTCGGTGAAATGGGTGGACAGGAAGTTAAGATGTTCACCATGGAGTATATCAGGAAGTAATTTTAATTATGGGCCCGGAAATTAATCGGCTCCGGGCTCTTTTATTTTTCAATAATCGCGTTTAAGTTTGTTTTTCAAAGCATTTTAAAACCACTTCTTAAAATCGATTCCTAAATTTTGGAAGCCCGAACAAGGTTCGATATATTTCACCAGTAAAATTTATCACCTTTAGTTAAAACAATTCGAAAAGTCCTTTTTAGAATTTGTGAATTCATTTGTTAAATAACTGATAAAATCGATACTTAAAAATCATTCGGAGAAAATATGATTACTAAAGACTACATTGAACTGGAAGATAAGTATGGAGCGCACAATTATCATCCGCTTCCGGTCGTTCTTGCAAAAGGGGAAGGTGTATTCCTCTGGGATGTTGAAGGGAAAAAATACTACGATTTTCTTTCGGCTTATTCGGCGGTTAACCAGGGTCACTGCCATCCCAAAATTATCGACACTATGATTGAACAGGCAAAGACTTTAACATTAACATCGCGCGCATTCTACAATAACTGTCTCGGTCCATACGAAAAGTATATCACGGAATATTTCGGATACGATAAAGTACTGCCGATGAACTCCGGTGCCGAAGCAGACGAAACCGCTCTTAAACTCTGCCGACGCTGGGCTTACGATAAGAAAGGAATTCCTGAAAACGAAGCAAAAATTGTTGTTTGCCTCGGTAATTTCCACGGCAGAACTATCACAGTTATTTCAATGTCGAACGATCCCGATTCCTACCGCGGTTTTGGACCTTACACACCCGGATTCATAAAAATACCGTACAACGATCTGGCGGAGCTTGAGAAAGCTCTTCAGGATCCTAATGTTGCGGGATTTCTTGTTGAACCGATCCAGGGTGAAGCCGGAGTCGTTGTACCCGACGAAGGTTATCTTTCGAAGGCTTATCAGATGTGTAAAGAGAAGAACGTTCTCTTTATTGCCGATGAAGTTCAAACCGGATTATGCCGCACAGGAAAACTTCTTGCCTGCGAACATGAAAAAGTAAGACCCGATATTGTAATTCTTGGGAAGGCGTTGAGCGGCGGAACTATGCCGATAAGCGCGGTGCTCGCAGACGATGATATTATGCTCGTAATAAAACCGGGTGAACACGGGTCTACATTCGGCGGCAATCCGCTTGCTTCTAAAGTTGCAATTTCCGCTCTCGAAGTACTTAAAGAGGAAAAACTTGATCAGAATGCTGAAAAACTTGGGAAGGTTTTCAGAGAGGAAATTTCTAAGATCAATTCCGATATGATTGAACTCGTCCGCGGAAAAGGATTACTGAATGCGATAGTAATTAAACCGAAAAACGGTAAAGAAGCATGGGACGTCTGCCTTCAGATGAAAGAAAACGGTTTACTTGCAAAACCGACTCACCAGCATATCATCCGTTTCGCACCCCCGCTCGTAATAAATGAAGAGCAGATTAAAGAAGCTGTAAAAATTATTGAGAAGTCTATTAAAGAAATTGAAGCTGCGTAGATAATTGAAGTTTCCCCCTTTTTAAAGGGGGAAACTGATTTATAATTTCTTTCTAATCGAAGTGTGCATTAATGAACGGAAGAATTTTTGCAATACCATTGTTATTCTTCGCGATGTTTATAAGCCCTATCTGAATGCCGTGCAGCTCCTCGGCGACATTGAATAAACCGATTACTATCCCTCGTTGTTGGTCTGTAATTCTGTGATACACCGCGGCCGATAATCCTGTAAAATCTTCAACATCAACCCAACCGCTCACATTTAAACCGGTAAATTTAGGTGCTTCTATTTTATATCCGGCTACAGTAACGCCTTTTATTTCGCTTTCACTTACAATTGCAAGCAGAGCCTGATTCAAACCGATTATTTCGCCTTCGCTTACAACTGCTAGTCCGGCCATATTGATTCCTTTTAAATCCTCTTTACCCACTACAGCCAATCCACCGAAATTGATTCCAGCCATTCTTCCTTCCGAAACAGCCGCGAGTCCGCCGATATTAATTCCCAGCAAATTTCCCTGGGCAACAACGGCAAGACCACCGAAGTTGAATCCATACTGGTCTCCCTCGGATACACTCGCCAATCCTCCAATGTTTATTCCTCTCAGATTTTTCTGCGCCACTACACCCAGTCCGCCGATGTTAATACCGTCCAGATTCCCTTCCGAAATTGCTGCGAGTCCTCCGATATTGATTCCCTGCAGTTTATCCAATCCCATTACTGCCGCAATACCGATTGAGATCCCTTTTAATTCATAGGCGAAGGGTGCAAGGCCGATTGAAATACCGTTAATTTTTGAACCGTGGTTCTTACCCGGTTTCCAGAAGGTAATATTAATTCCGTTGATCTGCTCTACACCGCAATCGGAAAAGTTGATTCTTAATCCGTTCCATACAGGGGAATTTCCAAAACTGATTCCGCTGTTTTTTATTCCTAAATCAAAGCTGTTATGCGAACATTCGGCTGCGGTTGTGTCCTCTTCATCAAAAATATCGACCTGTGCAAAGAATGAGGGAGTAAAAAATAAAAGCCAGATAATCAGTATCTTTTTTTTCATAGTAAATCCTGAAATTTATTTTAACCGGAGATTTAGACTTGCTTTTACAGAATAAAGTTACATTCTATAAAGTAATTAATAATACTGTATTCTATTTCTTTTTCAGGAAACCGTACTTCTTAAGATGTTTATAGGCGAGGTAAGCGGTAGCCCCTACGGAAACCGAGCCGAGAATCGATTTAATAAAGCGCATGTTTTGCGATTCGGTATACCTGGTGTAGAGGGGATTTAAAATGTTCGATTGTAAGTTTGAGTTATCGGAAGTCTGATTTGAAAAACCGGTTAGCTGAAACCGTGTTCTTATCCAGATTGTGGTTGAATCATCTTTCAATGATGAGAGGAGAAAGAAACGGTCCGGATTGCCGGATAAATAAAGATCATTAAACCCGAATTCAATTATCTCAACCGGTATATCGAGACGGAAGCCTTTCAGTCTTTCCGATTGAGCTGATGAAATTGATGTAAAAAAAATCAGAAAACAAATAATCACTCTAATATTTGAAATCTTCATCCTCATCATCCTCTTCAAGCAGGTCGTCGTCGTCAAAATCTATTTCCTCGTCGGTAATCTCATCGGGTTCTTTATCGAGATCGAGGTCGTCGCTCTCTTTTTCGGATTCGTTTCCGGATGAATAGACCGGTTCTTCGGGAGTAAAGAATGGATCTCTGGCCACGTAATTCTCGTCCATCTGATCCATAACTCTTCCGAGTATTTCTTCGCTGAGGTCGCTTTTCATCTCTTTTAAATCGACCTTCTTCTCCTCATCGAATTTTTCGTCTCCTGCGGGAGTTTCTTTCCACATTTCGGTAAGAGATTTTTTATCGACTTTGGTCAGGAATGTATCGATCTCTTTTTCAATTATCTTAAGGTGTTTTTGATCCCATTCGCCTTCATCGGCGAGCTGACTTTTCATGAAATCCCAGAATGAACCCGTCTTCTTTCCCGGATGGGGAAGTTTTTTAAGAGTAGTTATGATTTCCGAAACAGTCTTTTTCATTGTGTATTGCATGATTGTCTCCTGATATGGAATATTCTCGTAAATAAATTAGTAAATTCTTTCGAAAGTCAATATATATAAAAAAAAGTTGAATCGAATTGATCAGGATAAACAGGAAATAAAAAATAATTATTCTTATTTTCGGTCGGGTAATTGTTATTGCCCCCGTAGCTCAGTGGATAGAGCAGTGGCCTCCGGAGCCATGCGCACAGGTTCGACTCCTGTCGGGGGTACAAATTTAATTCGGATTGTTTTACTTTCCTTGATCAACCTTTCATTCAATAATTTGGGGGAACGATGAGACCACTCAGATTTTTATCAATTCTCTTTTTCATTCTAACTATTTCAATTCCGGCACAGGTTGAAGATAAATCAATACTTAATCTCGACCGGATATTTAAAAATTTTGAATTTTTCGGCGAACGGTTCGGACCCGCCCGATGGATTGATGACGGAAAATATTACACGACAATTGAGCCCTCCAAAGATACTCCGGGCGGAAGAGATATTGTTAAGTATGAAACTCTCTCCGGCAACCGCGAAGTGATGGTTCCCGCTAAACTATTAATCCCGGCAGGTAAAGAGAAGCCTGTACCGATTAACGATTACATCTGGTCTTCCGATAAAAAACTTCTTATGATCTTTACCAACACTGTACGTGTCTGGCGTTACAATACAAAGGGGGATTACTGGGTTCTTAATCTCGAAACAGAAGAATTCAAAAAGCTGGGTGGCGAAGCAAAACCATCTACTTTAATGTTCGCGAAATTTTCACCCGATAACAAAAAAGTGGCTTACGTAAGAGAACATAACATCTATGTAGAAAATCTTTCCGACTCTAAAATAACTCAGCTTACGTTCGACGGATCCGAAACTACGATTAACGGTACATTCGATTGGGTTTACGAGGAGGAATTCGACTGCCGCGACGGATTCCGCTGGAGCCCCGACAGCAAAAAGATCTCCTACTGGCAGCTCGATGCTTCCGGTATCGGAGTTTTTTATATGATCAATACTACGGACTCTCTCTATTCGCGGATTATTCCGGTACAATATCCAAAGGTAGGTACGCAGAACTCCGCATGCAGAATCGGCGTAATAGATGCTGCAGGCGGTAAAACCGTCTGGATGAACATTCCCGGCGATCCGCGCAATAATTATATTCCGCGTATGGGATGGCACGATTCATCGCAGGAGATCTGGTTCCAGTATTTCAACCGCGCTCAGACGCGGCTTGAGGTTTACCTCGGTGATGCTGAAAGCGGAGTGATAAAACAGATATTGAAAGAGGAGGATAAATTTTGGATTGATGTGGTTGACGATATGCGATGGCTGAACAACGGAAAGGAATTTACCTGGATAAGCGACAGAAACGGATGGCGCCATATCTATCTTGTATCTAAAGACGGTAAACAGGTTAAAGATATTACACCGGGTGAGTTCGATGTAATTGATATTCAGAATATTGATGATAAGCATGGATGGATCTATTACCGCTCATCTCCTTCAAACGCAACTCAACGCTACCTCTATAGAGTTTCGCTGGACGGGAAAGGAAAAATGGAACGTCTTACGTCGGAGGAATATAAAGGTGTAAATACGTATCAGCTATCAGACGGCGCTAATTATGCAATTCATACGTATTCAAATTTCGATACGCCGCCAACAATAAATCTTGTTCAACTACCCTCGCATAAAATTGTAAGAACTCTTGTTGAAAATAAATCCTATAAAGAAAAAATTGATGTGTTGAAAAAAGTGCCGTCAGAATTTTTCAGTGTCGATATCGGGAATAATGTTCAGCTTGACGGCTGGATGATAAAGCCGCCCGACTTCGACCCGTCGAAAAAATATCCGGTTCTGTACTATCTTTACGGCGGACCGGCAGCTCAGACGGTACTGGATCAGTGGTTCGGCACTCAACACCTTTGGTATCTGATGCTTGCTCAGCAGGGTTATATTGTTATGAGCGTTGATAACAGAGGAACTCCCGCACCTAAAGGGAAGGAGTTTAGAAAATCTATATACAAAAATTACGGTACAGTATCGGCTACTGATCAGGGCGAGGCGATGAAAGCCATAATTAAGAAATACGGGTTTGTCGATCCTCTCAGAATTGCTGTCTGGGGATGGAGCGGCGGCGGTGTGTCAACTCTTAATCTTCTTTTCAGGTTCCCGGATCTCTTCCAGACGGGATTAGCCGTTGCAGCCGTCAGCGATGAAAGACTTTACGATACAATCTATTCGGAAAGGTACATGGGACTTATTACCGATAACGAAGAAGGATATAAACAGAGTGCCCCGATTACCTTTGCGCATCAGTTAAAAGGAAATCTTCTGATGGTTCATGGCACCGGCGACGATAACGTTCATTACCAGAATATGGAATTACTTATAAACGAGCTGGTTAAACACAACAAACATTTCACAATGATGGCTTACCCGAACCGTTCGCACGGAATTTTTGAGGGTGATGGGACAACTATTCACTTATATACTTTGCTGACAAAGTATTTGAAAGATAATACTCCTGCCGGAGGAAAATAATTTCTTTGAGTTCTTTGCGTTTGCTTCGGAGTTAATACCCGGAAGTCACCTCCGGGTCTCTCCGAAGGCAGGCGCAAAGAACGGATTATTCAGCGGAGATTCCAATGAAATTTCTCTTTTCATTCTTTTTACTTTTTACAACCATTCTTTTTTCACAGACAAAAATTGCTCTTCTGGATCTGAACAATTCTATCAATTCCGATAAAGAACTTAAATCCGCGCTTGAGTTTCTTGAAAACCGGGAGGAATTTAAAACCTCTCTTATTAGTTCGGTTATGATTTCCGGCGCGGAAAAGTCCTTAAGTGATTTTCAGATTGTCTGGATTCACCGCACCGATTCAACACAGTTTAACAAGAATGAAAAAAATCCGCTCTTGATTTCGAAACTCCGGGATTACGTCTTGAATGGAGGGAAATTATTCTTAACTGTCGATGCGCTCAATTATCTGAATCTTATGGGATTCGAAAATGTTCTCCCGTCGTCAAAATATGTTGAAGCGGTGGATGGCGGTTACGGAAGGAAACTTGGACTCCATTCGTTCCGGAATCATCCAGTCTTTACCGGATTGAATGGCGGGGCATAT
Organism: uncultured Melioribacter sp.; assembly: GCA_964532065.1. Lineage (GTDB taxonomy): Bacteria > Bacteroidota > Ignavibacteria > Ignavibacteriales > Melioribacteraceae > DSXH01. The sequence goes on along the minus strand of CAZHHG010000001.1, from coordinate 81,047 downwards.
ATGTTCAACCCGACTTCAGACATGAAGATCCGCCAGGTTGGATTCTTCGGGGATTCAATTCCTGAAAAGGGGAAAGTAGTTGCCGTCGACTGGTCATATATTACTTTAAAAGAGGATTCCCGACTTGTAATTGAATATGAGGCAGGAAAAGGAAAAATTCTGGCGCTCGGGGCATATACCTATTTTTCAATTCCGAATAACAGCAGGCAGCATCTCGAAATGTTTGTTCAAAACTGTCTGAAATATCTCTCCGGTGAATTTCAGGATCAAAAAAAATATTACTGGAATTATCTGCCCGGCAGCGTAAAAGAGTTCTCCGATGCAGAACAAAATGAATTTAAGCTTATTTCAAATCCGGTTTCTTCATTTAAAAAATCTGACGAGCTTCTTCTTACAAGCCGTTTTGCAACAGAAAATTTCTGGAATGTTGCGGGCGAAAGAATTCTTGTTATGGGAAAAGAGAAGGGCGGAATTGATGAGATCTGGGCGCACCCGTTTATGGCGTTGAGGGACTATCAGGTTGGAATAAGATTCTCTTATAATGACTCTGTCTACTGGCTTAATAATGAAAGACCGGAAATTGAAGTCCGCCCCGAGTCCTTTACCCGCATTTATAAATTCCGGAGAGCATATTTAACCGAAACAATTTCTGCTTCGCACGATAAACCTGTTTCAATTATTAATTACGAATACAGGGGAGTCTATCCGGCTAATCTTGTAATTAAATTCAAGAGTAATATCCGTTATATGTGGCCCTATTCGGAAAAGGTTTTCAACTCAATAAATTATTCAACGGACAAAGGACTTAACTCTTTCGTATTAAAAGACGGGAGCGGCGAGCATATAATAATAACCGGCTCTGATCGCAAACCGGTTCAAAGTATTATCGGACAGTATCAGAATTTCGAAAAGAAGGATTCGATCTTTACCGGGATTGTTTCCTCAGATTTTTCAGTTGGGGCATTAACCGAATACGAACTCAAAATGAATGACAATCTTCAATTTGTTATTGCGGCATCTAATGAAGGCGAGGAGACAACAAGAGATTATTTCACCTCTGCACTTACTGATCCGGTAAAAGTTCTTAGTGATGCGGCTCTTTACACAAAAGAGTTTTTTGAAAGATCGCTCTCTATTACAACTCCTGATAAGGATTTTAACGAAGGTTATAAATGGGCGCTTATCGGAACCGACAGGTTCAGGGTAAACACTCCCGGTCTTGGCAAAGCCCTGGTTGCCGGTTATTCAACTACGGCTAAAGGTTGGAACGGAGGACACAAAGTAAACGGGCGGCCCGGTTACGCATGGTATTTCGGAAGGGACGCGGTCTGGAGCTCATTCGCACTCCTTGATTACGGCGATTTTGAAACAGTTAAATCTCAATTGAGTTTTTTCAATAAGTATCAGGACCTTAACGGTAAGATTTTTCACGAGCTTACCACATCGGGCGCTGTGCACTACGACGCGTCGGATGCTACGCCTCTCTATATTATTCTTGCCGGAAGATATCTTCTTCATAGCGGAGATATTGATTTCATAAGTGAAACTTGGCCTAATATTAAAATGGCGCTCGACTATTGTTTTTCGACCGATACCGATAAGGATCATCTTATCGAGAATACAAATGTAGGGCACGGATGGGTGGAAGGGGGCGGACTATATAAAGCTCATACAGAAGTCTACCTTGCCGCATGCTGGGCAGAAGCTTTAAAGATGGCATCGGTTATGGCCGAGAAGTTAATGTTAAATCAAGAATCTGAAATGTATAATCGTGAATATGATAATGTAAAGAAAATAATAAGTGAAAAGTTCTGGAATGATGAAATTAGTTTTTTAAACTTCTCCAAATTAAAAGACGGCTCTTTCAATCATGAGAAAACGGTACTGGCTGCAGTACCTGTATATTTTGAAATGCTTGATAAACCGAAGGCAGTAAATGTAATTGATGATTTTGCAGAGAATTATTTTTCATCGGATTGGGGAGTAAGAATACTGAGAGACGATTCACCTATTTATAATCCGCGCGGATATCATACCGGTTCGGTCTGGCCTCTCTTTACCGGCTGGACTTCCCTGGCAGAATTCAAATACGGAAATCATCTCCAGGGTTTCACTCATATGATGAACAACCTGCTAGTCTATAAAAACTGGCAGCTCGGTTCTGTGGAGGAAGTACTACATGGTTCGGAATATAGACCCTCGGGGGTCTGTTCTCATCAGTGCTGGAGTCAGACTATGGTTCTCCAGCCGGCTATCGAAGGAATGCTGGGTCTTAAAGTTGATGCGATTAATAATAGTATTCATTTAGCTCCCGGAATACCTGCTGACTGGGATTCTTTGAAAGTTGACAGGATAAGGATCGGAAAAAGTCTGCTCAGTTTCTCAATGAAAAAAGAGAGTGGGAAAACAACGTATAAATTTAGTACGGATTCATCAGAACCACTAAGAATCAGTTTCAGTCCCTCATTCCCTCAAGGAACAAAATTAATTTCAGCGCTTCTGAATGACGAACTGGAGAAAATTAACCTGGTTGACGGAGGAAATATAAATGTCTCGTTCAATTTAAGTAACCAGGCAACACTCGAACTTCTTCACGAAGGAGGTATTTCCGTTTTACCCAAGATCATAATTCCTAAGCCGGGGTCGGTCTCCGAAGGATTCAGAATTCTTAATGAAAGAATCGAGGGAGATAATTATATTGTAACCGTTCAGGGATTGGGCGGAAGTACTGGGGAACTGGAAGTTATTAATAAGAACGTAAAGGAGAAAATTCTTGTCCGTTTTGAATCTGGTTCAGGAAAGTACTCTAATAAAGAAATTAAATTGAAATACTGATTATAATTTTTATGAAAGGGATATAAAGTGGAAGGGCAGGAATTAAACCACTTGAAATCGCAGCTCATCTGGCGGAAAGAAAAAATTCAGAAGGCAATTTCCGGTCAGATTGTCCCGATGCACCTCGTAAACCTTCTTAAAGAAGTCGACTCCGCACTGGAGAGAATTGACAGCGGCACTTTCGGACTCTGTGTAGTGTGCAGCGATCCGATAGAACCGGAGCGCCTGATTGTTGATCCTCTTACAAGAGTCTGCCTGGATCATCTGAGCACTAATCAGCAAAAGGAACTTGAGGAGGATCTCACCGTCGCAACTCATATTCAGAAAGCAATGCTGCCTAAGAACAACCGCCGTCTTAAAGGTTTCGAAGTCTATTATCACTATGACGCCGCAGGAGCCGTAAGCGGCGATTACTGCGATGTGATTGATCCGGGATCGGACAGCAATTCATTATATTTTATTCTGGGGGATGTGTCTGGTAAAGGAATTGCCGCATCAATGCTGATGACTCATCTCCGGGCTATGTTTCAGAGTTTGGTTCCGCTCGGTATCGGAATTGCTAATCTGATGTCGAGAGCCAGCCGGCTCCTCTGCGAGAGCACTACTTCCTATCACTACGCGACTCTGTTGTGTGTTAAAGCCAATAAGGATGGAAAAACTGAAATCTGTAATGCAGGTCATTGTCCGCCTCTGCTTATCGGCAGCGACAGGATCTCCAGGCTCGATTCTAATGGTATGCCGATCGGAATTTTTTGTGAGTCAGAATATACGATGACAAATTTCAATCTTAAATCCGGTGAAATGATACTTCTCTACTCGGACGGTTTAACAGAAGCGATGAAGGGAGATAATCTCTATGGTATGGAGCGGCTTGAAGAATTTTCTGCCGTTAACAGGAATCTCCCTCCGGCTGAATTTGTAAAAAGATTAGTGAGCGAGCTTTACGGTTTTCTCGACGGCGATCCAAGAAAAGATGATCTGACTATAATGGCAATCAAAAAATTATAGTTAGATTACCGGATGATTGAACCTATCGGATTATTGCAACTAATTATTAATTAAGTCCGGTTAATAATCCTTCTCTGCTATTAAACACAAATTTGTAAAGAGTCAATAAAAACACGTTCAAATTGCCGACATCACTTTATAAATACATATATTTGCCAAAACTAAATTGAGAGATCATGTTTATAGAAAAAGAAAACAGGCCGGATCCTGTTATAGAAAAAGAGAAAATCCTTCAGCTTGAAAATTATATAAAACAGAATATTCCTTTAACCGGTTTTATGAATTTTAGTATAACTGAACTTTCCAGATTATCTATTAAGTTGACCGCCCCGCTTAAACCGAACGATAATCATTACGGAACCGTCTTTGGCGGAAGCCTGGCAATCCTCGGCATCCTGGCCGGGTGGGGACTTCTCCATTACAATATGATATGTGAAAAAATTGAGGGAACAATCGTTATTAAAGAAGGCAAGATGAAGTTTCTTCGTCCGGCTCTTAAGGAGTTTGAAGCCGTTAACAATTCCCTTACGGAAACAGACTGGATAAATTTTAAAAAAAATCTATCCCTTGAAGGAAGATCCAAAATTAAAATGCAGTCTTATCTTTATTCGGAAGGAAAGCTTGTGGGTGTTCACTACGGAATTTACGTAGCCCTTTCTACGCCGGTAAAATAATTTTTCAGAGAGCCTGCTCAGATAAAATTTTTCCGGTAAATAATTTTTAAACCGGAGGTTCATTCATTTTGTCAATTATTCAAACTGCAGAAAAAATCATTTCTTCCCCCCTCCCCCATAAGTCCGCCACGTTGATTCATGGCGGACTTGTTTATAAAATGATTATATCCACAAAGTTATTTTGTTTATTCATTTTTACTTAATTTTCAACGTTCATAAAATTATTAGTCGATAATGGCAGAAATCCTCAAGGATCAAAATAAATTTCTAGTCCTTAAAAAAATCACCGGTTTGATGAACCGACTGTATCATTTATTTTTCAGAACGGATTATACTGCTTTTACATTTCTCTCAATTATTACCGGTGCCGTAGTTGGATTTGCTACGGTCCTTTTCCACCACTCGATCGAATTCTTCAACGAAGTTTTTTTTGAACAGACGGCTAGCGGATTATATTTTTTAGGCGCTGCCGCAGTAATCGCGCTTCCGGCAATCGGTATGCTTATCCAAAGTCTGATGATCATTTCCGCACCCGATATTGCATCTAAAAGAGGAGTATCCGAAGTAATTAAATCGGTTGCATCGCGCGGTGCCCGAATACCTCTCCGGACGACAATATTTCATTTCTTTGCGCCTGTTATTAGTATCGGCTCAGGTAATACTGTCGGGCCCGAAGCCCCCGCAGCACAACTCGGCGGCGGTGTGGCAAATAAACTGGCTCACACATTCAAGCTTTCAGATTCCCGTAAAAGGGTTTTCACTGCAGCAGGTTCCGGTGCTGCAATAGCCGCAATCTTTAACACACCGATGGGTGGAATCTTTTTCGCACTGGAAATAATTCTGCTTAATGAATTTCAGGCGGCCACATTTTCGGCACTTATTCTTGCTTCTGTTACTTCGAGCGCAATCTCAAGAATATTTCTGGGTAATCAATCTGTTTTTCTTTTCAGCAGTCCGGAAGTTGGAGATTATTCCCATCTCTATTTATACGCGGCTCTTGGAGTAATTGCCGGACTCATTTCAATATTATTTATAAAATACTCGAATACACTTGATACTCTTTTCAGAAAAAAGATACTCAAAAAATATCCGCAGTGGCTGGTTATGACACTGGTTGGATTAATAGTGGGAGTTTGCGGATTTTTTTATAAGGATATTTTCGGAATCGGTTATTCGGGAATCAACAGTATTCTTTCTAACTCGCTTTCATGGAAAGTGGTCGGGGTACTTCTTCTGCTAAAGATTTTTCTGGTACCGTTAATCCTTAATTCGGGCGGATTCGGCGGAGTTTTTGCGCCATCCCTCTTTATAGGAGCATCGCTCGGATTCCTTTTCGCAACCGGGTTGAATTATTTTTTTGGATTTCAATTTGATGTAACTGCATTTGTTCTGGTATCTATGGGTGCGGTTCTTGGAGGAATTAATTCAATTCCGATCTCTGCAATACTGATAATTTTTGAAATGACAAAAGACTATTCCTTTATACTTCCGCTGATGCTGGCGGTAGTCGCAAGTACCATGATCGTGCAGATAAGCATGAAGAAGTCGGTTCATGAAAGACATCTTGAGAAACAGGGTTATAAGCTTTCCCAGGCTAAAGATGTTTTGCTGCTTAGATCGATAAAGGTTGAACAGGTTATGAAGAAAGATGTAACTATTATGCCTGAAGAAACTCCTCTCCCGAAAGTTCTGAGCTTTCTGATGGAGAGCGACAGAAATACTTTTTATACGGTTAACAAAGATGGGATAATCGTTGGTAAAATTACCGATGCTGAAATCAGGCCTATAATAACCGAGTATGAGCATATACGTGAGGTACTCGTAGCGCGCGATATTGCCTCCAGAGATGTTAACCCGGTATTGGAAACCGACGACCTGGATTATATTATGAAACTGTTCGAGAGCAGGGATGCAGATGAATTTCCTGTTGTTCATCCCGAAGATAAGAACAGGGTTACCGGTACGGTAAGAAGACAGGATGTAATTGCTGCTTATAACAGGGAGAGTTTTAAGTATAACGTTGTTGAAGGATTTGCCCGCGAATTGAAATCTATAAGCAGTACCAAGCAGACAAAGGTGCTGGACGGATACTCGATAATTGAGAAACAAGCCCCGGGGGAATTTGTAGGCAGAAGAATTTCTGAGATTGCTCTTCGTAATAAGTACGGGCTCGAAATCCTGATGATCCGGAAACACAGCTCTCCGTACGACGACCAATCCGAATCCTCAAATTATATATTGCCGAATCCTGTTTATGTTATTCAGGAGGATGACATTTTAATTTTGTTCGGAGCCGATGAAAAGATTACTGCAACAGAAAGCTGGAGTTAATTTAATATTCTTATGAACTCTAAAGAACTTGCGGACGAGTTATTCAGGAATGTGTTCGACGATCCCTGGCATGGATCGTCTGTAAGCATGATATTAAACGGAATGACCGGCACGGCCGCATTTTATAAACCTATTGAATCAATTCATTCGATTGCCGAAATTCTGCTTCATATGACCGCATGGACAGTAGAAGTTGAACGCCGATTAACAGGAGGTGAACCGGGTGAACCGGAAATGGGCGACTGGCCCGATGCCTCCGGATTCATAAAAAACGACTGGGATGACATTAAAAACTCTTTTTTCCGGGAGTCGGAAAGGCTTATCAGTTCAATCAGAAATTTTCCGGATTCCGCACTGGATGAATTAGCGGGAAGCGAACGGAATGCGTCACTCGGAACCGGATTTACTTATAAATCAATGATTATGGAGTGATACAGCATAACGCATATCATTCGGCGCAAATCTCTATTCTAAAAAAAATCAAATAAATTAGTTCGGCTGATTGAAAGTGATAAAGAAATAAGTGAATTTTGACACAATAATTTTTGATCCAAAAACGTTAACACTTATAAATTCTTTTATTACATTCTAAACCGGCAGGACAGGGGGGAATATGCAGAGCAGAACACTTCGTTTGTTTTCAATTACTTTTCTATTAATAACATCTAATCTTATTTCACAGACAGATCAAAGTCTTATAAAGGAAGGTGCTCCAAAAGTTTATATCGACTGCGGATTGTGCGACATAAACTATATTAAAGAACAGATACAAATTGTTAATTATGTTAATGACCGTAACGACGCCGATGTTCATATTCTATTTGTTACTCAGAGCACCGGCGCTAACGGAACTCAATACTCACTTTTCTTTATCGGCAACAACAGTTTTAATGGAATTAATGATACGGTTAAATTTGCCACTGATCAGACAGACACGGACGATAAAGTAAGAGAAAAAACAGTTAATAATCTTAAGATAGGACTTGTAAGATATATCGGTAAAACGGAAGTAGCCGATCAGATGACCATTTCATTCGCAAAACCGAAAGAGCAGACAGAAAAATCCGAAGACGATTGGGATTTCTGGTATTTCCAGGCAAGCATTAACAGCAGTATCAACGGAGAAGAAAGAAGTAATTACAACTGGCTGAACGGATCGTTCAGCGCAAACAGGGTAACAGAGGATCTGAAAGTAAATTTGCGTCTCTCCAATTCATATACCGAAAACAATTTCAATTTTTTTGACGGGATACAGGACGTCAATATAAAAAGCGTATCCCGTAATCAAAGCTTTAACGGCTCGGTTTATTTCTCGATCGATGATCACTGGTCGTGGGGCTTTACTTCGTATGCATTCAGATCAACATATTCCAATATTTCATTAAGCGCTTATTTTGCCCCGACGGTTGAGTATAATGTTTTTCCGTATTCAGAATCGAATCAGAGACAGTTAAGAATAAATTACAGAATTTCACCTACTTATAACCGCTATTTTGAAGAAACAATCTTTTTTAAAAACAAAGAATCACTAATTAGCCAGGAGCTCTCGGCAACCTTATCGATAATTGAACCGTGGGGAAGTACAAGCCTTACTCTTACCGGCGCAAACTACTTACACGATTTCAATAAGTATGAGCTCGATATCTTTGGAACGGTTTCCTGGAAAATTGTAAAAGGATTGTCTTTCAGTGTATACGGAGGATATACAAAGATCAGGAATCAGATTTCGCTTCCGCGAGGCAGTGCTTCTCTGGAAGAAGTATTATTGCAGCGAAGACAACTTGAAACCGGGTATTCATACTGGGGAGGTTTCGGAATCTCATATTCATTCGGTTCGATCTATAATAATATTGTAAATCCAAGATTCGGCGGCGGCGGGGGCGGTTCTACCATTATCATTTCCAATTAGCCATCCGGACTTTTAATCCTTTTTTCAAGAAGGGAAGTCGTTTTCTATCCGACTTCCCTTTGCATTGAAGATTATTTATAGGTTATTTTACGCATTAAAAATTTCGCGATTATACTTCCACTTCCATATGAAAAGCAAAATATTATTCACCTCACTTTTATTCGTTTTTCTAATTACATCTCCTGCTCCAATCATTTCACAATTGCTTGTCAAGGAGGGCGCACCCAAAATATTTCTTGATTGCCGCTGCGATATGAGCTATATAAAAGAACAGATTCCTGTTCTGAATTACGTTACAGACAGGACAGAGGCCGATATTTACGTGCTCTTTACCGATCAGAGAACCGGCTCGGGCGGAAGAGAAAACATACTTCTCTTTATCGGGCGTTCTGACTTTAGAGGAATAAGTGATACTGTTAAATATGTAACAAATCAGATCGATACGGAGGACGAGAAAAGAATTAAAATGGTTGCCGCGCTTAAAGCGGGGCTTGTAAAATTCATCTTCAAGTCTCCGATCGCGGATAAGATGAAAATCAGTTTTACAAACGGATCAGGGAACAGTCAGAATCTTCAATCAGTTTCTGACGAATGGGATCACTGGGTTTTCAGAACAAGCCTGAATACCTCGCTTAGCGGACAGCAGACTACAAAACACAGCAGCCTTGGAACCTCGGTATCGGTAAACAGGATTACAGAGGATTCAAAAATTTATTTGTGGGGATCTGCGAATTATAATGAAAGCAATTATGATTATGACGACGAGAAAATCGTGAGTATTTCAAGGCGTTATAATGCTTCGGCGACTTTCATTAAAGCGATTGACGGCAAATGGTCATGGGGAATCTGGTCGTCTTTTAATCAATCGACATATAACAACATGAAGCTGGGCCTTAGTTTTGCCCCCGGGCTGGAATATAATTTTTTCCCTTATTCAGAAGCCAATCAAAGGCAATTCCGGGTTGAATACAGAATCCATATAAATCATAACCAATATTTTATGGAGACGATCTATCTAAAAACCAAAGAAAATCTCTTTAGTCAGTTATTAAGATTTTCTTTTGAGGTAATTGAACCGTGGGGCAATTCAGGATTCCGTTTAACCGGCTCGAATTACCTGCACGATTTCGGTCTTTATTCTTTCAGTACAGACGGATTTCTCTCGTTAAAAGTTCTAAAAGGTTTTTCACTCGACCTAAGGGCGCGGTATTCTAAAATAAATAATCAGCTGGCGCTGCCTCGCGGACAGGCCTCACTTGATGAGATACTTCTTCAAAGGAAGGAAATTGCAACTCAGTATTCTTATGAATTCGGAATCGGAGTTTCATATTCTTTCGGTTCAATCTATAATAATGCGATAAATCCCCGCTTCGGTGATTAATCGGATTATGAACCCGGAAGGATAATACCTTCGTTAGTATTAACGCATTTACCGAAGATAGTCTGTTTTATTTTTTCAACAGCTCTTTCAATTTGTTAATTGAGATTGTTTCAACCGTTCTTCCTTTAATTCCATTTACTTCATCTGCTGCAAGAAGCGAATTGTATATAGCTTCCTGAGTTGCTTCCTCAACCGCTTGAAATAATATAGTCATTGCGTTGTTGTCAATTAGGTCGGGTACTCTATATTTACCGTCAACGGGTTCATGCGGTATTCTGTAAGCGGTGGAGAACGCGATGGAATAATCTCCCGAACCGTTCGTCATAACTGTAGTTGTTCTTCCCATTCCGATAAACGAACGGTTTGCCAGACGCTTGAGATTCAATACAGACAGCGGAGCGTCGGTTGCAATTATTATCATACATGAACCATCCTCTTTACGCTGAATCCCATTCTCCTTCGATTTTTGAGTATAATTAATTCCGCTTATTATCAGCTCGCGCCCGAAATTCGTCTGAACTATAACACCAACAGTATAATTCGAACTGCCGATAGGCGCAATACGAGATGCGGTTCCAATTCCGCCTTTAATTCCGAATGCAACCGTTCCCGTTCCTGCCCCTACGCTCCCTTCCTCAATTATTCCTGAACTGGCGGATTCAATAGCGTCAATTACATCCTCTTCCTTAACATGCATGCCCCTAATATCGTTCAGGTATCCATCATTAGTTTCACCGACTACCGCATTAACCGAACGGACATCTTCATTACCCGGTTGATTCAAAATATATTTTACTGTCGCTTTAACGGCGGTTCCTACACTTAACGTGTTTGTAAGAATTATCGGCGTCTCGATATTGCCGAGTTCTTCAACCTGAGTATATCCCGCAAGCTTTCCGAATCCGTTGAAAGCAGAAATCGCGCCGGGTGCTTTTTCCTTAAAAATATTTCCACCATGCGGAAGTACGGCGGTAACACCCGTCCTTATCTCTTCATCTTTTAATAAAGTTTTATGTCCTACCAGGACTCCGGGAACATCCGTAATTGAATTAAGGATTCCGGTTTGCATGGTGCCGACAAATAATCCTATGTCGCGTGCGCGGGGATTATTATAAGTCTGTTGTGAAATTAAAAAGCCGGAGTTAAAAAGAAGCAATAACAGTGTGATTATTGTTTTCTTCATAAATACCCCGCCGTATAGTTTGATTAAATTAGGATTGAAAAGAAGTTTCATAAACATTATGTTATGATCAAATCTAACTAAACGAAAGTTTTATTACGAATATTTTTTTACCGGAGCGATTATTATGAATGTTAAAGAAGTTATTGCCGAACTAAAAAAAAGCGGGAGCGAATATAATAGGGAAGGGATGAAGCGGTTCGGGATTAATGTTGAAAAAGCGTTCGGTGTAAACGTTCCGGTTATGCGGAAGCTTGCTAAGAAAATTGGTAAGAATCACGAACTGGCAGTTAAGCTGTGGGAGAGCGGTTATCACGAAGCACGGCATGTTGCAACAATGATTGCGGATCCTAAGCTTACAACAAAATCCTTAATGAACAACTGGATTAAGGATTTTAACTCCTGGGATATTGTTGATGGATCGTGTTCAAACTTATTCCGTAAAACAGATCATGCTTATGATATGATTCCCGGATGGGTAAAGAGTAATAAGGAGTTTGTAAGGCGTACAGGATTTTCGATGATTGCCTATCTTACTGTACACGACAAGAAGAGAAGCGACGAAGAGTTTCTTCAGTTTTTCCCATTGATTAAAAAATATTCTACTGACGAGCGAAACTTTGTAAAAAAAGCTGTTAACTGGTCTCTTAGACAAATCGGAAAACGGAGTTTATTCCTTAGAGAACATGCTATTAAACTTGCGGAAGAGATTAAATCAATTGATTCCAAATCCGCACGGTGGATTGCAAACGATGCATTGCGCGAGTTAACAAACCCCAAAACATATATACGAAAAAATATGTGAATAAAATGAAAACTGAGAAACCGCTCTTCTTCGAAGAGGAAAGATTAAACCAGAAGTGGAATCTATTCTTAATGACTCCGGTCTGTGTCGGATTTATTATATTTCAAATCTATTCACTTTACAGTCAATTGGTATTAAAACAACCCGTGGGTTCTGATCCGCTATCGGATGCATGGTTGATTGTAATGTCATTCCTTGTAATTCCGTTAATGATCTTTCTTATCTGGCTCTTTTATGTTATGACGCTTACAGTAAAAGTTGATAACGAAAAAATCTACATTCGTTTTTACCCGATAAATAGAAGAGAAGTGCTTATTAGTAATATCAACTCATTCGAGATAAAAGAGTTTAACCCGATCATTGATTTCGGCGGATGGGGTTTGCGATATTCGATACGGTGGAGAACAACGGGGTATATTATGAAAGGGAAAGTCGGAGTTCACATACATCTGAAGAACGGAAAAAATTTATTGATTAGCTCCGAAAGAGCGAATGAATTGTACAGAGTAATTAAAGAAGCCGGTGCGAAGTCGTAAATGTAATTATCTGAAAATCCGGGGTTAACCGCATAATCAGTTTATGATCCTGGGTTTATCGAAGGATCATCCGCATTCCATCTATGTGAATGATTTAACCTGCAACTTCCAACTGAACCAGTTTTGAAGAGACACCCGGAAGCACAGAATCTTTTCTGTTGCAGATTCGGATTAAAGGAATCGATTTTTTCATTTCAACCTCAAACTGATAAAGACACCTACGTAGGATAATCAAAAAAGCACCCGAATAGACAATTATCGAGTATAGCGAAATATTTATTGATAAACAGTAAAAATTACTTGACAAAAGGAAAATAATTTTATAGCTTGATAGTAGCAATCCGATTGTAAATTTAAAAGAGAGGTTAAAATGGAATCGTTTAAAGAAAATTTGAGTGTAAAATTTGTATATGCTTATCTGGATCTGTTTCTTAAGTTACTTCCAATTCTGGTTTTGGTATTTCTTTTTGAGATTATTTTGAATGGTGTTCCAATTGGAAGGATTACACTTGACGAAATTGATTATTTCAATCTACTCAGTAATAATCCAGCGCTTTTGAATTCGAGCAATATCTTTCTTGTGTCTCTGATTCTTTTATTAGATATAGTAATATTTTTAAGTCTCTACTTCTCTTTGAGAAAATTAACAGCTTTTATCAAGAATGTATTTGAAGAAAATCCCTTCATTGAAGAAAACGGAAAGCATCTCAAGTTCGTCGGGATTATTACGATGTTACTTGCACTTATCTATCAACTTGCTGAAGTATTAAGCATGCCGGGTTTTTCAGTACCGGTTTCTTTTATTACAAATTTCCTGGCTAAGTTAGCAAATCTTATAGAAATTGTTTTCAGTCCCTTTTTAATCATCGGTATGTTTGTATATGTAATTGGTGAGATAATAATTCACGCTGCAAAACTAAAACAAGAAAACGATTTAACTGTATGAGGCGATTATATGATAAGAGTAAACTTAGATGTAATGATGGCAAAACGGAAAATGAGTCTGACTGAATTAGCCGAGAAGGTAAATATAACGATGGCGAACCTTTCGGTATTAAAAACGGAGAAAGCAAAGGCAATCCGGTTTTCTACGCTTGAATCTATTTGTAAAACTCTCGATTGTCAGCCGGGAGATATATTAGAGTATTTGCCGGATGAAGAGAAAAAATAAATTGAAATTTTATCTATAATAATTTAGGTTGACAGAGAAAAAAACAAACTGTTGAAGAAAGGATATTAAATACTCCTTACTAATCCATAATAAAAATTCCGGGGGGAAAATGAAATCCCGCTTTATCTTTTTTATCACTATACTTCTATTTACTTCACTTAGCTTTGCTCAAAACAAATCAGAAAAATTCAGTTTAATAGGTGCAGTTGTAGATTTTAAGTCAAACGAACCTCTCGTTGGGGTCTCAGTTCTTGTATTGTCACGCTCCACCGGTGAACAGATTGCGGGAGCCGCATCGGATAATAAGGGGAATTTTACCGTCGAAAATATTCCCGAGAGTAATGTTAAAGTAAGGTTCTCAATGGTCGGTTATCAATCTCAATTAATTGATTCCGTCGATGTATCGAAGTCGTCGCGCATCGGATTGATTAAATTAATGGGTACAACTATCGATCTACCGGAGGTTGTTGTTAAAGCAATTAAACCTGTTGTAGAATTTTATGCCGACCGACAGGTAATCAACATGGACCGTCTACCCGGGAATTCCGGCTCTGTGACTGACGCGCTTAAAAATTCCGGACTGGTGGAAGTTGAGCCTTCTACAAATAAAATTACTGTCCGCGGCCAGGCGATAAAAATAAAAATGGACGGACACGAGTATAACATGCCGGCAGAAATGCTTTCGCAGTTACCGGCTACAATGATTGATCAGGTTGAAGTTGTACTTGCGCCCGGCGCAAAAGAAAGCGCAGAAGGCGGAACCTATATTCTTAACCTGATTACAAAAAGGGAAACATTCAGTAATACAAGCGGAATGCTTAGCATAAGTTCATCGTCTAATAAAAACAGCTTCGGCGGCGCTTACCTCAATTATAAGGTGGATAAATTCAATTTCTTCGGTCAGGCTTACGGAAGCTACTTTGCAATGGATAATTTTAATGAGTCCGAACGGTATGTGTATACAAGTCCTAATATGTATTATCAAAAAACAATTGGTGATGGCAAAAACACTTTCTATTCCGGCTACTTCAAATTCGGTTTCGATTACGATTTTGATGAGAATAATTCTATGACGTTTTTTACTACCTATAATGGTTATAAATACAGTTCCCGCAACGATGGAAACTCACTCGTTAATAATCAGAACAATATTTTTCAATACAGCTACGACAGGATCGGTAATAACGATGGTGTTAATAACAGTCTATCCTTTTACGGATTTTATAAAAAGAAATTTGCAACAAAAGGAAACGAACTTACATTTGATGCCATGCTGACATTATTTGGCAATCCTACAAACGCGGATATGAATCTAAAATACAGTAACAGAATCAATACTCCCCAGCTTCAGAAAAGTAATACGGACGTTAATGCAAAAACATTAATTCTTAAGGCCGATTATGTTCTGCCCGTTGGCCTGAATAGATTGGAAGCGGGATATAACATGACATACAGAACCAGATCCAATGATTACATGGTTGAGGATTATATTTATCAATTCTCCGGCTGGAGAGATAGTCTTAACCTAAGCAACGAATTCCGTTATAACGAATTAATCAATGCTGTTTATGCAGCATATGCTCACAAATTAGGCGACTTTGATCTTAAACTTGGACTGAGATCCGAGAACCTCAATACTAAGGGTAATCAGGTAACTCAGAAGATTGAATTCTCCGAAAACTTTTTAAGCTTCTTCCCTAATTTGAATGTAAGTTACAAGATAAGCGATCTATTCCAGCTTTCGTTTAATGCATTCAGAAGGGTAACTTATCCGCAGATATTTTACATCAATCCGTTCAGACAATACACCGGGCCGAATTCATTCTTCTCCGGTAATCCTAAACTAAAACCGACATACCTTAATTCGTATGCCATAAATCTTTCTCAATACATTAGTCTGTTCTATAACTATACAACCGGAAGTTTTACTTCTGCGATGGCAACGGAGAACGATTCAACAATCGTTTCAACTTTCCTAAATCTTAACAGCGAAAAAGCCTACGGTGTAAATCTTACACTTCCTTATTACAATTCGCCGATGATGCCGATCCATCTTCCTGATTTTATTACCTCGTTTTATGTCTCTTTTAATTACAGGTATGCTAAACAATCGGGACAGTATCTTGCCGAGGACTTATCATTAACGAATAAAACATATACGCTAAATGCAAATCTTGGTCTTAAACTCTGGTATGATATTGAGGCTTACGTTTCGTTGTACTACATGCCTAAAATTGAAAATCGCCGGACAGTAAGAAGCGAAATGAAAAATCTCTCCCTGTTTTTCAACAAAATGTTCATGGATAGAAAATTGCGTGTGTATATAATGATTAATGATATTCTCAATGGACAAAAAGGTAATAACGAATCGATTGGCGGGAACTACTATACAAGAAGTTATTATGAAATGCGGAACAGCAGAAGCATCGGAATCGGTATTTCCTATATGTTTAATGACTATAAAGAAAGACGGGATAGGAATATTGATGACGGCAGAGACGCTGCCAACAGGGGTTTTTAACTGAACTTTAATCTTGATCCTGATATTAGTAGACAGATAGACCCGGCACCCGCCGGGTTTTTTTATTCATATTTTGCATTTGCATAATTATACATAATAATGTATAATTATACCCCTAATTTATAAGAACATGTAAATGATTAGAACTGGCATAGTTGGAGCTGCGGGATATTCGGGTTTAGAACTACTAAAATTGCTGCTCGATCATCCAAGAGTAGAAATTACCCGTCTCTTTGGATATAACTCGGCTGGAAATAGAATAGATGCAGTACACCCTTCACTAAAAGGATTAATTGCGGATGAAATTCAGACGTATGACGAGAAGCTTTTAGAAGATCTGGATCTGCTTTTTATTGCACTACCGTCCGGACAGGCAAGTCCATATGTAAAAGGTGCTTATGCAAAAGGAGTAAAGGTAATTGATCTTGGCGGGGACTTCAGGTTAACTGACTTGAATGATTACAGTAAATACTATAAACACGGGCATACCGCTCCGGAGCTTGTAAATATTGCAGTTTACGGACTTAGTGAATGGAACGAAAAGGAAATTAAAAAAGCATCAATCGTAGCAAATCCAGGCTGTTATCCAACAAGTGTTCTACTTCCACTTATTCCCTTATTAAAAGAGAATATAATAATAGAAGATTTTATTAGTATAGTATCATACAGCGGCACATCCGGAGCCGGTAAGACAGTATCCGAAAATATGATATTCTCCGAAATAAATGAAAACATAAGAGCATATAAAGTGGGGAATCACCAGCATATTCCGGAAATTAAAAAATATATAGCTTTGTTTAGCGGTTCAGATCCGGCATTCTCTTTTGTCCCGCACTTACTTCCAATAACAAGAGGTATATACACAACAATTCAAATGAAAACTAATATAAATGTTGATGAAAAATTATGTATAGACGTATTTAAAAAATATTATTCCGATTCTCCGTTTATCAGAGTTGTTCATCCCGCAATGCCGGAAATTAAGAATGTAACCGGAACCAATTATTGTGATATCGGTTTTTCAGTTAACAATGGAATCATAACAGTTCTTTCAACAATTGATAATTTAATTAAAGGAGCTGCCGGCCAGGCGGTTCAAAACATGAATATTATTTTCGGAATTGATCATACCGAAGGGATTCTAAAATGTTCAAAGAAGAAATACTTAAAAGCGCAATCAGCATGAATACAAAATTACCATCGGGATTTAAATCCGCCGGAATTCATTGTGGGATAAAAAAATCGAGAAAGGACCTTGCCGTAATTGTCTCAGATTACCCGGCAACAGCCGCAGGAGTTTTTACACTTAATAAAGTTCAGGCAGCACCTGTTTTACTCAGTAAAAAACATTTGAAAGAAAGTGAAAATACTTACGCGATAATTGTCAACAGTGGTAATGCTAATGCGTGCACCGGCGAAAGAGGATATATTGATTCCGAACTTATGACTGAACATACGGCAGCTATTCTCGGTATTAAAAAAGAGGAGGTGCTTGTAGCATCCACCGGTGTAATCGGCGAACCGTTGCCAATTGAAAAAATATTAAATGGAATTGCAGTAATTAAAGATTGCCTTGTTGTTGGTGATGAAAAAGATGCTGCAGAAGCAATAATGACCACCGATACATTCTATAAAACGGAATCTTCCACATTTAATATTGACGGCAAAGAAGTAACCGTAAGCGGAATTGCCAAAGGTTCTGGAATGATTCATCCCAATATGGCCACAATGCTCGGTTTTATTACTACTGATGCGGCAATTGAGAAGACTCTTTTACAGCAGATGCTGAAAAAAACAGTCGATAAAACATTCAACAGGATTGTTGTAGATGGAGATACAAGTACAAACGACATGGTTTTAATGCTTGCAAACGGAGCTTCTGGTGTCTCAATTACAGAAGAGAGTAATTCGTGCGAAGCTTTCGAATCAGAACTATTTCAGATTCTAAAAAAACTGGCAATTGATATAATCCGCGACGGCGAGGGTGCAACTAAATTGATCGAGGTGATTGTAGAAGGGGCAAATTCGGAACAGGATGCTCTAAAAGCCGCTAAAACAATTGCCCTTTCACCTCTAGTAAAAACGGCTATCCATGGTGAGGATGCTAACTGGGGCAGGATTATTGCTGCGGTCGGTTATTCCGGGATTGAGTTTGATCCCGAAAAATTTGAGATCTTCATAAACGACACTCAGATATTGAGGCAGAACTACATTGTTACGCTTCCTAATGCGGTAGCAAACCAGACTTTAAAGGGGAAAAATGTCCGGCTTAAAGTTAATCTCAATTCAGGAAGCGAATCTGCGAATTGCTGGACATGCGACTTCTCCGAAGACTATGTAAAAATTAACGGGAGCTACAGATCTTGACGACCGCGACCTTCAAAAAAGAAGATGTTCTGATCGAAGCGCTTCCTTACATTCAGCAATTTGAGGGAAAGACGTTCGTTGTAAAATACGGCGGCGCCGTTATGGAAGACGAGAAGTTAAAAACGATGATAGCAAAGGATGTTACGCTGCTCAGAAAAATCGGAATTAATATTGTCGTGATACACGGAGGCGGAAAAGAGATTACTTCACTTTCGAATAAACTCAACATTCAAACAAAATTTGTGAATGGCCAAAGATATACAGATGAAGAGACTCTTGATGTGGTTCGGATGGTTCTTGCCGGATCAATAAATAAAGATATTGTGAGGAGAATAAATATTCACGGCGGAAGAGCAGTGGGGATCAGCGGAATTGATGGGGATATGATAAAGGTGAAAAAATATATTAAAGAGGATTTGGGGCTTGTCGGCGAAGTGATTGATGTTAATGAAGCGCTTATTAAGAATTTACTTAAGGACGGGTATTTACCTGTAATTGCACCGATGGGCGTGGATGTTAACGGATCGGTTTTTAATGTAAATGCCGATATAGCAGCCGGATCAATTGCAGGAGCTATTGATGCGGCCAAACTTGTCTACCTGAGCGATACCGAAGGAGTAAAAATCAATAATGATTTGGTTCCCCATCTAACAGAAAAACAGATTCTGGATTTTATTAACAGCGGAGTTATAAACGGCGGAATGATTCCCAAGGTTGAATCGGCTCTCAATGCTCTTAACGAAGGCGTAAGCAAAGTCCATATTATTGACGGCAGAATTGAACACGCCCTCCTTCTCGAAATATTTACCGAAGAAGGTGTCGGTACCGAGATTGTAAGCGAATAGAAATGGCTGTACTTGAAATGAAGGCTCCTTGTGATTAGGTTCGAATAAACAATAAACGGGAAAAGGTATGAGCAGAAAATTAGAAGATATTAACAAACGTCATTCTCTTATTAAATCGATCATAACTAATCAGGAAGTTTATAATCAGACGCAGCTTGTAAAACTTTTAAAACAGAACGGTATAAGAGTGACGCAGGCAACTTTATCAAGAGATTTGAACGAACTTGGAATTGTAAGAATTCCAACTCCGGATGGAACCGTTTACCGTGTAGGGGATTCCGGTACTCAGACTTCAATAAAAAACCGGATTGCGGAAGAGGTAATATCTATTGATAACAACGGACAGCTGATTGTAATAAGAACATTCACCGGGAGAGCGCAGGGGGTTGCGGTTTTTATTGACAGTCAGAAGAATAATGATATCCTTGGTACTATTGCCGGGGATGATACAATACTCATAATCCCGCGATCGGTAAAAAAAATTAAACCGATAATAGAAGAATTAAAAACAACATTAGGAATAACATAAAATGAGCAAGAACAAAATTGTTGTAGCGTATTCGGGCGGATTAGATACATCAGTAATGGTTCACTGGTTGAAAAGCAATTATGATGCAGAAATTATAACCTTTACCGGTGACCTCGGTCAGACAAAGGAACTGACAGGATTAAAAGAGAAAGCATTAAAATCCGGCGCGTCAAAAGTTTACATTGAAGATTTACGTAAAGAATTTTTGGAGGATTATGTTTATCCTTCCTTGAAAGCCGGAGCTATGTACGAGGATGCTTACCCGATGGCTACTTCAATTGGAAGACCCCTTCTTGCTAAAGCATTAGTTGATGTTGCGCTAAAAGAAGGTGCTAATATGGTTTCGCACGGATGCACCGGAAAAGGAAATGACCAGGTAAGGTTTGAAGTCTCTGTCGGAGCGCTCGCTCCGGATCTCAAAATTATTGCGCCTCTGCGCGAATGGGAATTCAAATCCCGTGAAGAGGAAATTGAGTATGCAAGGAAACATAATATCCCGGTGGCGGCAACAAAGGAAAATCCCTATTCAATTGATGAAAATTTGTGGGGAACCAGCATTGAATGCGGCGTACTTGAAGATCCCATGACGGCCCCGCCGGAAGATGCTTTCCAGTCTACAACTTCACCCGAGAATGCTTATGACACCGGAGATGATATTTCCATCGAGTTTGCTGAAGGCATTCCCGTCGCCGTCAACAGTCAATCCATGGAATCTATTTCGCTAGTAAAATTTTTGAATGCTGTCGGCGCAAAGAATGGTATCGGAAGGATTGATCTTGTTGAGAATAGACTTGTCGGAATTAAATCGAGAGAAATTTATGAAGCGCCTGCCGCATCAATACTCCATTTTGCACACCGGGAGCTTGAAAGGCTTACACTCGAAAAATCGGTAATGCATTATAAATCAATTATTGCGCATGAATTCTCAAATCTGATTTATAACGGTCTCTGGTTCTCACCATTGCGCGAAGCCCTTTCAGCGTTTGTTGATAAGACCCAGGAACGGGTTACCGGACTGGTTAAAGTAAAACTCTATAAGGGAACATTGAGAGTAATGGGAAGAACATCACCTTACTCCCTTTATGATCCGGCTCTGGCAACTTATACGGCCGAAGACCAGTTTGACCATAAGGCATCCGAAGGATTTATTAAGATCTACGGATTACCGTTAAAAACATATAACCGTGTAACACAGAAAGTAAAAAACGAAAGTAAAAGCGCAGTTGCTTGAGAGTAATTGGTCTTAAAGCGATCGGGAAATAATAACTAAACTGTTTCCAGCTGGTCGCATGCTATTATGCATCGATCGTTACTTCTTGAAGATAACCGGAGATTTAAATGCCGACATGGAACAGCAGATTCAAAAAAAAACTTGATGAAAAAGCTCTTCGTTTTTCATCTTCAATTGAAATAGACGGAAAACTCTACAACGAGGATATCGAGGGAAGTATTGCTCATACAACAATGCTGGTTAAGCAGAAAATCATTTCATCTTCCGAAGGAAGAAAAATTATATCCGCACTTGAGAAAATCAGAAAAGAAATTGCTTCAGGCAAATTGAAATACGATTGGCGCAGTGAGGATATTCATTCATTCATTGAAGAGGAATTGACAAAAAGAATCGGTGAAACAGGAAAGAAACTTCACACTGCTAGAAGCCGGAATGATCAGGTCGCGCTCGATGAACGTCTCTATCTTAAAAAGGAATTAAATGCGCTTATCCGCCTGATAAGGAATCTTCAAAGGCAATTGCTGAGAACTTCAGAAGAGCATAAGGAAACAATAATTCCCGGCTACACTCACCTTCAGCGTGCCCAGCCGGTGCTCTTTGCCCATCACCTCCTGGCATATATTTCAATGCTTGAAAGAGATGTTGAGAGAATTAAGGACTGCTTTAAACGCTCAGATAAGTCCCCGCTTGGTGCAGCAGCCCTTTCGGGATCGACATTACCCGTTGACCGTTATTTCACAGCTGAAGTTCTCGGTATGGATGGAATTGTTCTTAATTCGCTCGACGCGGTTAGTAGCAGGGACTTAATAATAGAAACTCTCAGTGCCTGCTCGATTATAATGATGAACCTGAGCCGTTTATCTGAAGAGTTTGTGCTTTGGAGCTCCCGGGAGTTCTCGTTCGCTCTATTTGACGACTCATTCGCTACGGGAAGCAGTCTTATGCCCCAGAAAAAAAATCCCGACATCGCAGAACTTGTAAGAGGAAAAACCGGAAGAGTATACGGCGCGCTCGTCGGTATACTTACGGTTATGAAATCACTTCCGCTTGCATACAATCGGGATATGCAGGAGGATAAATTCCACCTTGTTGAAGCAGTTGAAACTACAAAGCATTGTCTGGAAATTACAACGGACTTATTAGAACACACAAAATTTGATAAAGACCGTTTTGTAAATGAACTTGACGGGGATATCCTGCTTTCTACTGAATTGGTAGACTATCTGGTGAGGAAAAAAATCCCGTTCAGAGAAGCGCACCGGCTCGTCGGAAAAGTGGTAGGACTTGCTTTATCAAGATCAAAAAAACTCAATGAAATATCTTTGCCGGATTATAAGAAGATCTCTGAAGCGTTTGAAAAGGATCTCTATCCGCTTTTAAAAGCAGAAAAGAGTATTAGAAATAGAAAAACGGCCGGAAGTACATCACCCTCTGAAATAATCCATCAGATAAAATTCTGGAAGAAAAATCTGCGGAATTAGAATATTCTCTTATATAGATTAATCTCCGATATAGAAGCCTATTTCCTCACACCGGCGGACATCGATTTTAAAAAATAATTTAATTTATTCTAAAATATTTCTAACATCATCGACCTTAAAACCGTCCAATTAGTGCTATATTTTCCACTAATCGCGAGGTTCATGTCATGCAGTATCAATCCCCATTAATTCGCTTTATGTCCATTATTTTTTTATTTCTTTTAAGTATTGCAGTATCAGCTCAAAGTAAGAAAGGGAAAGGATTCGATCCGGGTAATCTGGATAAGAGTATTAATCCCGCAGTCGATTTTTATCAGTACGCTATAGGGGGCTGGAGAAAGAGCAATCCGATACCGGATGCCTACAGCCGCTGGGGAGCGTTCGAGCAGCTTGCCGAGAGAACTAATGTTAACGTTAAGTCAATTGTTGAAAAAGCTGCGGCAAGTCAGGAATGGAAATCCGGTTCCGCAGAACAGAAAGTCGGAGATTTTTATTCAACCGGAATGGATTCCGCACAAATAGAACGGCTCGGTGTTAAACCTCTTTTACCGGAGCTGGCTAAAATAGAGAAGCTGAAAAATTCGAAAGATTTAGTAAAACTTTTCGGTCAGCAGGCGCTCTACGGTGTTCGGGTTCCTTTCAATTTCTTTGTAGGAACCGATGCCAAGAAGAGCGATTTTATGGTTTCAAGAATTTATCAGGGTGGACTGGCTCTCCCTGATGTTGAATATTACACTAAGGACGATGCACGTTCGAAAGAGATCCGCGAAAAATATCTTCAGCATGTTGCTAAAATGTTCGTTTTACTTGGTGATGATCCGGCCGCATCTTCAAAAAATGCTGCCACTGTTCTTGAAATTGAAACACGTCTTGCAAAAGCGTCGAATACGAGACTTCAGAACAGGGATCCCGAAAAAACATATAATAAAATGGGACTGGGTCAGTTAAAAAACATTACACCCGGATTTGACTGGGATCTCTACTTCGCGGGAATGGAAATTTCCAATCCTCCGGTCATAGTTATATCACAACCCGGATTCCTTGAAGAAGTTGCGGCGATGATCAGAGAAATCCATCTCGATCATTGGAAGACATATCTGAGATGGCATTATATAAATGGTGCGGCTTACTCACTCAGCTCGGATTTCGTTAATGAAAAATTTAATTTCTTCGGTACATTTCTAACAGGTGCTAAAATCATTCAACCGAGATGGAAGAGAATTCTTCAATCTGTTAACGGAGCAATGGGTGAACTTGTTGGTGAAATCTATGTTAAAGATTATTTTCCTCCGGAAGCAAAGGAACGTGCCCGCTCTACAGTCTCAAACATTCTTGCATCAATGGGCGAAAGCATAAAGAACCTGGAATGGATGAGTTCAGAGACCAAAGAAAAAGCATTGCATAAGTTGAGCACATTCGGCGTTAAGATCGGCTATCCGGATAAATGGAAGGATTATTCCGGGCTAGAAATTAAACGCGATACTTACTTCAAAAATATTATGCGTGCTAACTACTGGGCTTCGAAAGATAACCTTGCGAAGATCGGAAAACCGGTCGATAAAACTCAATGGGGTATGAGTCCGCAAACAGTTAATGCATATTACAATCCTACTATAAACGAAATCGTTTTTCCTGCCGCTATTCTTCAATGGCCCTTCTTCGATAAAGATACCGACGACGCAATTAATTACGGTGCGATGGGTGCCGTTATCGGTCATGAAATAACTCATGGTTTTGACGACCAGGGTAGAAAATATGATGCAGATGGAAATCTGAAAGACTGGTGGACTAAAGAAGACAGCGACCGGTTTATAACCCGTGCCAATGTCCTCGTTGAACAATTCAACGGTTTTTCTGCGATCGATACTTTCAGGGTCGACGGTAAATTGACGCTTGGAGAAAATATTGGAGATCTTGGCGGACTTACAATTGCATATAACGCCTTCAAGAAAACCAATCAGTATAAGTCAGGTGAAAAGATTGACGGGTTTACACCTCAGCAGAGATTCTTCCTCGGCTGGGCACAGGTCTGGGCTGAGAACTCGCGCGATCAGTATCTCAAACTCCAGCTTAAGACAGACGTTCATTCACCGGGCAGATTCCGTGTAAATGGCCCGCTTAGAAACATGCCGGAGTTCTTCGAAGCTTTCGATATTAAACCGGGGGATCCGATGAGGCTTCCCGACGGAAAGATAGTTAAGATCTGGTGATAAAGTATTCAGGAGTATGAACGGGACTGGTTTTATATTTATGTTAAATTTTTAATTAAAACTTGACCTTGTTCATACTCTTGCTCTATTTTTTGGTATCCTGATTTTGCTTCTCACTCTAATTGTTAACTGAGCCAACAAACAAATAATATTATTCAGTATAAAGAGGGAACAATGCATGCACTCGAAGTAAAAAACCTGACCAAGCAGTTCGGGTCCCTTGTCGCAGTCGATCGGGCTTCGTTTGAAGTACCCGAAGGATCGATATTCGGATTGATCGGACGAAACGGAGCCGGAAAAACTACTACTATCAGGATGATGATGGGTATTTATTTACCTGACGAAGGAGAAGTTAATCTGAGAGGAGTTAAAGTAGGCCAGGAGTTTAAAAATAAAGTCGGATATCTTCCCGAAGAACGCGGTCTTTATAAAAAAATGAAAGTAATGGATACTCTCAATTATTTTGCTGAGATAAAAGGGAAGAGCGGAAGAGACATTCATAAAAAAGCTAATGAGTATTTAAAGAGATTTGATCTCTACGACCGCCGGCTTTCTAAAGTTGAAGACC
Source organism: uncultured Melioribacter sp. (assembly GCA_964532065.1). Taxonomy (GTDB): domain Bacteria; phylum Bacteroidota; class Ignavibacteria; order Ignavibacteriales; family Melioribacteraceae; genus DSXH01. The sequence continues at coordinate 55,465 of CAZHHG010000001.1, read as the reverse complement.
TGTCGAAAGGGAATCAGCAGAAGCTCCAGTTTATTGCAACCATTCTTCACGATCCGGATTTCATAATTCTCGATGAGCCTTTCTCCGGACTTGATCCTGTTAATACAAATCTGTTAAAAGATATTATTCTTGAAATGAAGGAACGCGGTAAAGTAATAATATTCTCAACTCACCTTATGGATTTCGCCGAAAAACTTTGCGATCACCTTGCTATGATCGATCACGGTAAAATTATTCTTAAAGGCAGGTTAAGCGAAATTAAATCCAGGTATTCACAGAGAAACGTAAGCTTAAATTATGAAGGGGACATTTCATTCCTTAAAGGTCACCCTATAATTGATAAGATAGAAAACTTCGGCAATACAACCGGAGTCAGAGTAAAAGAACCGGATCAGGCTCAGACTCTCCTCAAATTGCTGGTTGAAAGAGGTGTTGTAATTAAAAAGTTTGACGCCAATGATATTTCTCTTCAGGAGATCTTTATTGAACTTGCGGGTCATGAAAGTGTTGAATCGAAGGAGGTGCGAAATGTTAAATAATAGAATTATCGCTGTCTTTAAAAGAGAAGTGAGAGAAAGAGTTATCTCCAAAGGATTTATACTCATGACAATCCTGTTGCCACTATTTATGTTCGGTCTAATCGGTATTCAGGTTCTATTAATAAAGGAAGATTCAACAAAATTTAATGTAACGGTTATTTCTGAATCATTAGACTTGACAAACAAACTGCAGGAGGAATTACTCCTTTCGGAAGCATTAAAAGAAGGAACTCTGATATTACAATTCAATACAATGAACCGGGAAGATTTTAATGACTTTCTGACAAGCAGGAAACAGGATGTTCTGGATGAAAAAATAACCGGAATTCTGTATGTCCCGGCATCAGCGCTTAAGGATAAAAAACTTGAATATTATTCAAAGACCCCTCAAAACCGCCGTTTATCCGAAATGCTGAATAGACCAATAAACAAAGTCTTAATCGATACTTATTTCAGTAACCGGGCTCTTTCTATGGAAGAGTTGAATTTTGCTCGACAGGGTTTGGATGTTACCGGATTTAAAGTTTCTAAGGAGGAAGGATTTGAAGAAGCTGGTTATGGAAGTCTAATATTAACATATCTTTTTACTTTCTTACTTTACATCAGTTTGTTGATGATGGGTCAGATGATTATGCAATCTGTTATTGAAGAAAAATCGAGTAGAATAGTTGAAGTAATTTTATCTTCAGTCAGTTCCAGGGAATTGATGATCGGCAAAATTCTAGGTTCCGGTGCTACCGGTCTCCTTCAAATGGCAATATGGCTTACACCCGTAATAATGGTTGCTTCAACTACGTGGTTTATGCTTCCACCGGAAGTTTCTATCAGTCTTACTACTTTTCAGATAATTTATTTTCTTGTCAACTTCTTTTTAGGATTGGTTATATTCCTCGGACTATTTGCAACTGTCGGGGCTATTTTCGATAACCCTCAGGATGCTCAATCGGGTCTATGGCCTGTAATGCTGCTGATTATAATTCCGTTCTTCATCGCTTTCTCAATGATTGAGAATCCTAATAGCGCGATTGCAAGAATTTCTTCATTTGTACCTTTTGCTAATATCATTGTAATGCCGGCAAGAATGACGATTGCGGATGTATCAATCTTTCAGCTGCTGCTCTCTCTTTTTATTAGCATAGTAACATTAATAGCTATTTTTCCCTTGGCGGGCAAAATCTACAGAATCGGAGTTTTGAGAACCGGGAAAAAACCTAAATGGTCCGAGGTAATTAAATGGCTTAAATATAAGTATTGAGTTATTTTCGGGACGGGGATTGAATTATTCCCGTCCCGGGAAATATTATGGAAGAGAAAGAGCTTTACACCGCACTGATCGCAAAATTATCGAAAGATTTTTCAATTGAAGGATCATCACTTCCGGTTGCCGCCGACCTGAGTGTAATAAGAGATTTTCTGATTAAACGTATTACCATTCTGATGTCCCGGGATTACGACCGTTTTTTAAATAGCCTCTACCGGATTGATGTAAGTGAATCTAAAGTACAGGAAATTTTACATTCTCGGGATAAGACGACAGTTACCGAAAAAATAGCGGATCTGATAATTGAACGCCAGATGCTCCGTTTAAAAACCCAGTTCCTTTACAAGCAGGGAAAACTCTAACTCAATTACCATTTACTTCTTTTTTCCGTTTAACAAAGAGCATCCTCGCGATTCAAATATTATTTTTGTTGTACCGTATACTAAAGGATTAAGAATGCAGAATAATGACGCTGTTACTCCGGAAAGCATCCGGATTATTGCAAATTCATTTCAGCAGAGCCGGGCTCTCCTTACGGCGGTTGAACTGGGAATATTTACTATAATCGATACTCATCTTTTGCCTTCTGCGGAAGTTGCTGAAAAAATCGGATCGGACCCGAGGGCCACCGACCGTTTAATGAATGCGCTAACCTCAATAGGGCTGTTAAAAAAACTTCACGGTAAATTTTATAATTCGGAATTATCGAAAAAGTATCTTGTAAAAGGGAAACCGGATTACATGGGAAATCTTCATCATACTAATCACATCTGGGATTCATGGAGTACGCTTACAGAATCGGTTAGACAGGGAACGTCCGTTTACAAAAGAATTGAATCTAAAAAAGAGAATTGGCGCGAGGATTTTATATCTGCAATGCACTACAGGGCGCAGCATGAGGCCAAAATTATTTCGATGATCATCGATTTTAATGGCGTTAACAGGATGCTCGATGTCGGCGGCGGCTCAGGAGCCTTCTCATATCAATTCCTTTCTACTAATCCTCTTATGTCTGCAGTGATTTTCGATTTACCGGAGGTTATTCCGATTACCAGAAAATACGGATCTGAATCCGGTACGAATGATAGAGTTCAGTATCTTGAAGGGAATTATCTGACCGATGATTTCGGAAATGGCTACGACATGATTTTCCTTTCTGCCATAGTTCATATCAACAGTAACAATCAGAATAAGGAACTGATTAACAGATGTGCCGCCGCACTGAATCCGGGCGGACAGATTATCATCCGGGATTTTATAATGAAGGAAAACAGGATCGAACCGATAACGGGCGCATTCTTTGCACTCAATATGCTTGTTGCAACCGAATGCGGCGATACGTTTACGGAACATGAAATGACCGAGTGGTTTAAATATGCGGGAATTACCGATGTGGTGAAAAAAGAAACAAGTTTCGGCTCGCATCTTCTAATAGGTAGAAAAAATAAATAAGAAAAAAATGAAAAGAATTACTGCCGCCTTAGTTTTTCTTTTAATCCTTGTCTCGTGTACTTCGAAGAAGGATCTTTCAGAACTGCTTAAAGGCAAAACTGCAATTGAAGTATACCCTCAGAAGGAACTTCCATCAGTATTTATGGAAAATAAGAAAACTGCCCAACTGCTTATTCTTCTCCACAACAGGATTGATGAAGAATCAATTTTAGAAAATCTTCGTATCGGAAAAACAGAATTCGATCAGCTGATAAATTCTCTGTTTGCGGAGGGATTAATTAAGCGGAAAGATGACGGTAACTTTATACCGGCATGCATGGTAGCCGGAAACGAAGACGAAATTGTTATTGACAGGTTTACTACCGGCATGAGTGAGGATATTGCCTCAATAATAATTGAACAACTTCCGTTAATTAAAAAATCTTTTGACCGGATTGATTCGTTTTCCAATCTTTCTTTCGAAGAGGCCTCTTTCTTCATACTCTATAACGTTATGCTGGCGAAATGGCAGATTAAAAATATTGAAGAGAGATTTATACGGGCGGAACCAACACAGAGAATAACGGACAGGTATTATTTATTCCTGCGCCAGGCTAATTCCGATAATACTGGAATAAATAAATGGGCAGTAAACAGATCTATTGAATTGAATGGATACTATTTTTGCAGCTTTGGAATGATGAGTCAGGAAAATAATCTGTTCGATGCGGGTGCGGATCAATTGATCAGAGATTTCGGTATGAAACAATCTGCGGATCCGCTGGATTTCAAAAAAGAACTGCTCGGTGACCTGGTCCGGTTTTATAACGGCGAACTATCCACGGCAAATCCATCTTATTCGGCCGGATTGAATAAATACGGAATCCTAAGGAATAGTCAGCTGAAACTGCAATTTATTTCGAGTCAGGATAATATAAGACTTTTTGAGATCGCCGGAATCATCTCCGAATCATTGGTTGGTTATCTAGATAAACAGCGGCCGATTTTTGTAAAAGAATATTTACAATCAAAATACAAAGAGGAAGTCAATTTCCGGGAATGGGTTTTCTGGATCTATAATATTATTGCTGAAAAGACGGGCAGGAACCTGATAAACAAAGGGATCGCTGTTGTGAACAATGATGAGATATTCCACTACTTAATAATGAAGTAGACAGAATAAATCCGGATCTTCAACCTGCTTTCCGGCTGAAGATCCTTCTGTCAGATTTATTTTTTTAATTCTTCCTTAATCAATCCAACCATTTCATAGAATTCTTCTTTTTGAAATCCCGTTGAAACCCATTTGATCTTTCCGTCTTTGCCTATAACAAAATTACGTGGTATGTATTTATTCGCGAAGAGATTATAAACTTTGGCTTCTTTATCAACATAAATAGGGAAGGTATATTTATTCCTGTCGATAAATTTCCTGACAGTATCGGCTACTTCACCGCGGGAAATTGCCATAACAAGAAAATCGGGATCCTTAATAGAATCGTAAATATCTTTTTGAAGGTGCGGAAACTCAGCACGGCACGGCCCACACCAGGTAGCCCAGAAGTTGATTAGAATAACCTTACCGGTAAGTTTTCCGGAAGAGACGGATTCACCCGATAAAGCTTCTGCCGTGAAGGCAGGCATCCGATCTCCTTTTTTAAGAAGTGTCGATTTCTCAATATCATCCTGGGCGGTCACGAATGTTGAGGCGAATAAAAGTAGAATAGAAAAGACGATTTTAGTTCTCATTTTTTATCCATTATTGTTGAATAAAATATCTCATAATTGGCCGGGTTTCAGATCTCCGGGCGCATTCTATAAATCCGGCTTTTCTGAAAGCCGATGCAAATCCGGTCCATGCAAATACTGAAGGGATATTCCCTTTTTTAGGTTCGACCGGGTAGCTTTCAAGAATTCCGACTTTTTTCTTCCGCGCATATTCAATTACTTTTTTTATAACTTCAGTTAAAATTCCTTTACCGCGGAAATCTTTATCGATAAAAAAACAGACAATCGACCAGACCTTTAAGTCATCAACAGGTTTTAGAATTCTTGAATTAGCCAGAACAGGGAATTCCTCACGCGGGGCTAAAGAACACCATCCGATAATTTTATTACCGCAGTAAACAAGAAGTCCGGGAACGGTTCCGGCCTCCACAATTTTTTTCATCTTTCTTTTATTGCCGCTGCCTTTGGATCTGTTGAATTCGGATCTCTTAATACGCCACCACATACACCAGCATCCTCCGCAGGCTCCATTGAGTCCGAATAGAATTTCAAAATCATTCCATCTGCTTCCGGTTAACGGAAGAATTTTTAATTTCATTGCTTAACGGTTATTTTTTCTGGAAGGTAACTCTAAATACAGATCCTTTTCCTTTGCGACTTGTAACTTTAATTTCCGCATGATTCAATTCGCAGTATTTTTTTACGAGTGCGAGACCCAGACCGTTTCCTTCGTAATTTCTTGTATATCCTTTTTCTTCACGGGTAAACGGAGTAAATAACATTCCCATATATTCTTCGGAAATTCCTATTCCTGTATCGGAGACATCAACATAGAGGTTATTTCTGGGATCAAGCTCAAGGCTGATTTCAACCTTGCCGGTCTGAGTATATTTTATTGCATTATCAATCAGGTGGTAGAAGATCTGGTTGGTAGAGTATTCGTCAGCCGTCACCATAGTCTTATCCGTATTTGCGACAACATTGAACGCAATTTTTTTCTGCTTTGCAACCGGGAGATAAGCATCGTAATGCTTGTTTATAATATCCTTATGGATATCGAATTCCTTTGCTCTGAAATTGTATGAGCCGGTTTGAAGTTCGGACATATTAATAATCAATTCAATCGTACGCATAATTCTCTTTCCTTCTTCGTCGATAACATCGAATCCTTTTTTCAGATCCTCATCAACCTGGTCCTGCAGCTCATCCTTCATCATGCTCGTAAAGCTGAGAATAACATTTAAGGGTGTTCTTATTTCGTGCGACATCTGGGCAAGAAATTCGGATTTGAGCCGGTCCGATTGTTCGGCACGTTCCTTTGCGCTTATCAGCTGTTCTTCGGCAATCTTCTTATCCGTTATATCTTCAACGGTTCCCTCATAGTAAAGAGGTTTATCATCTTCATCCTTCACCAGGCGCGCACTCTCTCTTACATAAATAATTGTTCCGTCCTTTTTCTTCCATTTTGATTCAAAGCCCACAACTTTGTTTTTCAGGTTCAGTTCTTTTATAAAAACAGATCTCGTGTTGGGATCGGCGTATGAATCTCTGGCGTCAATTTTAGAAATTTCATCTAGCGAATCGTAACCTAGAATTCTTAGCAGCGTCGGATTTGCCATTAAAATCTTACCTGCCAGTGATGTTCTGTAAATTCCCACCGTAGCGTTTTCGAAGAGACCTCTGAACCGGAACTCATTTTCCCGCAGGGCTTCTTCAGACTTTTTACGTTCGGTAATATCCTGTTTAATTGCAACGTAATAAATTATTTCATGTAAAGAATTACGGATCGGAGTAATTGTCATTTCCTCGAAATAGACCGAACCGTCTTTCTTCTTATTTATCATCTCGCCGCGCCAGATATCCCCGTTCTTAATTGTATCCCACATATGTTCGTAATAAGAGAGATCGTGCTGGTCGGATTTAAAGACGTTAATTCGTCCGTCGGAAAAATCGCTGAGTGCATAACCGGTCAGATTCCAGAAGGCGCTGTTAGCCCAAATGAGATTAGTATTTTTATCTGTAATTACGATTCCGTTTGCTGCAGCCTCCAGAGCATTACTCTGTAGTTGAAGCTGATCCTCAACAATTTTCTGTTCTGTAATATCGGTTATAAAACCTTCCAGTGCTACCAGTTCATCCTCATCGGAAAAGATACCCACACCTTCCTCCCAGACCCATTTTTCGTATCCTGAGGCGGTTGTAATTCTATATACCAGCTGGTATGTCTTTCTCTGCTCAACAGCTTTCTGGATCTGATCCCATATTTTGACCCTCTCCTGCTGATGAATTAATTCATAATATGAGACTGTCCGGTTGTCGATTAGATCTGCAGGTTTGTATCCGGTAATCTGATAGGATTTATCGCTAACAAATTCCATTGTCCATTCCGCATCATATTTGCATCTGTAAACCATACCGGGAAGATTCTGGATTAGTGTCGTCAGCTGGCGCTGCGTTTCCTGAAGTTCTTCTTCAACCCGGGTTTTTTTATGGAGACCTTTTTCGAGCGTAATACTTGCTGTTTCAATCTGTTTAATAAAGGCATTGCGCTGTTTCTCAGAACGATAAAAAATAAATACCGTTACAAACGGTAGCACTACGCAAAAACCGATGAGCCCGAATAATGAAATTCTGAAAATCTGAATTTCGGAATTGAGAAGATTGCGTACATCATTCTCGATATCGTCCGAGATGACAACTATATTTTTAAAAAGATGTTCTGCTTTAGGATCGGATTTTATTTTACTTTTTAAGAGCGAACTTGAAACCCCTCTGTACTCAAGCAGATTGGTTTGAAGTTTCTGTACTTTCACCTGAATATCTTTGTTGGAAACCGGTAGAGCAATTATTGCCATCTGATCCCTCTGTTCAAGCAGCTTTCCGGCATAGAGTTCGGCAAAACTGAGGTGTTCCCAGGCGTTTATCAGAGATGTGTTTGTTGTGTCAATTGAACTGTTAAAGAATTCAAACTTAGCATTGGCAACGCTTAACTTCACTTTTGTGGCCGAATCGATAAGGTTGCTGAAAATAAAATTTATCCTGAATCCCAGAAGCATAATATAGAGAACCGCAACGGATACCAGGACTCCCGCAATAAGGATGAAAAAATATAATCCTTTTGATGTTTTGCCGATTTTACTTCGATGACCCATTCAGAATAATTTTCCGATTTCGATAAATTACCGGTATAAGACTAAATATGAATACGGTTCAACTGTTAAGATCAATTCCCGTTCAATTGTCTTGCTTTCACCGGTAAACAGATTATTATACTCACCTTTAATTAGATCATTACTTATATTAATTTTCTTTTGATTCCCGGATAAATTGAAGAGGGCAAATACTTTGTTCTCATCCTTATTTCTAATAAACGCAAAAATGTCAGGGTCATCTGAATCGACCGCCAGCATTTCACCTCCCTTCATTCCGTTCCAGAGAGCTTTATTTTCTTTTTTTAATTCGAAAAGTTTGGAATAGATTGAACTATACTCGCTTGTTTTCCATTCGATCGGATCTTTTTCAAAGAAAGCGAGTCTCTTGTTCAAGCCCCCCTCCATTCCCGAGTATACAAGAGGCATGCCATTTACCAGGCAGGAAATTACCGCAAATTGCTTTGCAAAATCGCCGAATCTCTCATTATCTGTCCCATGCCATGAGTTTTCATCGTGGTTTGTTGTGAAGGTCATCCGGAAAGAACCGGAAGGATAGGTAGTTTTTTCCTCTGAAAAATACCGGTGCAGATCGGCTCCGCTCTTCCTACCCTCGGCAATTCCCACGAATAGATCTTTCAGCTGCCAGTTATAAGTCATATCGAATGCATTGTGAAGTTCAGGTTCATGAGCCTCTGCAAGCATAAAAAGCGGCTTATTAGTTTCAAGTTGGGGACGAAGCCACTTCCAGAATTCGAGAGGAACCATCGCGGCTACATCGCACCTGAAGCCGTCAATATCGTATTCATCAACCCAGAATTTCATCGCGTCGCGCATGCTGTTCCAGAGTTCTTTATTTTCATAATTAAGGTCTATTACATCTGTCCAGTCAAATGGGGAAACAAAGTTGCCTTGATTATCTCGTGTGTAAAATTCAGGATTAGATTCAACCCAAACATTGTCCCAGGAAGTATGGTTTGCAACCCAGTCTAGAATAACATACATACCGAGCTGATGAGCACTTTCAACTAAGGATTTGAAATCCTGAAGGGTTCCGAATTCCGGATTAACATCTTTAAAATTTTGTACTGAATAATAACTGCCGAGACTTCCTTTCCTGTTCTTAACTCCAATCGGATGAACGGGCATAAACCAGAGTATATCAACTCCCATCTCCTTTAATCTTGGAAGATGATCGGCAAAAGCTTTGAATGTTCCTTCTTTAGTGTATTGTCGCACGTTTACTTCATATATTGTCGCGTTATAACTCCAGTCCGGCGGCTGGAAAGTTACCGGTTCATCTAATAGGTTGGGACTTTCGTGATTTTCACAGCCCTGAGAAATAAATAAGGAAAATGAGAAGAGAAGAAATAGTGTTAAACGAACATTTTTTTTCAAGCACATACCCCGCTATAGTGTTAGCTGACTTATCCGGACTTTAATTTAAGAAATTTAATCTATAGAAAAATCTCATTTTTTGATTATTTTAAGTTACCAAAGAGGGTATAGATATGAAAAAGACCGGAACAGATCCTGTAATTAAATTTTTTATTTCGGTCCTTGGAATTATTATTATTCTATTTGTCCTTAGGGAGCTTCAGCATATTTTTCTCCCTCTTGTTATTGCCTATTTCCTCTTTTTTCTATTCGAGCCTCTAAACAAACTTTTATTAAAAATCAGGATTCCGCACGGCATTTCTATATTTATAAACATTCTTATATCAATTGGATTTATCTGGATTGCATCGAAACTTGTAGTAGATGCATTTATTGAGTTTGGAAAAAAGCTTCCTCTGTTTGAAGTTAAACTGAACAATTTGATAGTGCAGGCAGCCGGTTCAATAGGAATTGAAGAAAAAACTCTTAGTGATTTTAATTTATTCAATTTTATCAGTTCATCCGATCTTACAGGGTTGGCCGGAGGTGTTTTTTCCTCAACACTTGATGTTGTTACATATATATTCTTAATACTCTTCTTCTTTATCTTTATAAGCAGCGGGCACGACAGAATTGTTGAGGCAATCAGGGTTCGATATGTTGAAAAGGGAGTTAAAACCTCGCTTAAGAAATTAAAGAAAGAATTACACAGTAAAGAATCTGAGTCGGAACAGTATTCTACATATGATGAAGATCTTGCTACGATGACTATTCAACGGGAATCGAAGCTCCAGAAAACATTCAAAGATATAACCGAGAAAGTCCAGAAATATATAATCACAAAATTCGTGATAAGTCTATTTCTCGGAGTAATCGTTGGAACCGTTACATGGTTGTTCGGCGTTGAATTCTTTATTATATGGGCGGTTCTCACGATCCTGTTAAATTTTATTCCCAACATCGGTTCTGTAATAGCTGTAATGTTTATCACGTTGATGACGCTGCTACAATATGAATCTTTCGGATATGCTCTTCTAGTTATGGCGACTCTTATACTTATTCAGAATATAATAGGGAACATTATTGAACCGAAGATATTCGGGGACCGACTCGGTTTAAATCCGCTTGTTATACTTTTTTCGCTGATGCTCTGGGGTTACATATGGGGCATAATCGGTATGTTCCTTTCGGTGCCCCTTACAGCCGTAATTAAAATAATTATTAGCAATTCATCTTCTAAGAATATGCGCTTCTTTTCAAATCTGATGAGTAATTAAAAAAACTATTTCATCTTTTGAGGTTTGAGCATATTCTCGGGAGAGAGAATCCGGTCAAGTTCATCCTTGCTTAAAAGATTCTTTTCGAGTACAAGTTCGTAAACACCGCGGTTCTGTTCCATTGCCTCCTTGGCAATTTTTGTAGACATCTCATATCCCAGGTAAGGATTAAGTGCAGTAATGAGTCCGATACTGTTTAGAACAAGCTGGAGGCAATGTTCTTCGTTTGCCGTAATTCCGTCTATACATTTATACTTTAAGGTATTCATTCCGTTCTTAAGCATTTCAATCGATTCAAAAATACTCTGGACAATTACAGGTTCCATAACGTTCAGTTCAAGCTGTCCTGCTTCAGCAGCGAGAGTAACGGTAAGGTCGTTCCCTATAACTTTAAATGCTATTTGATTAACCACCTCGGGAATAACGGGATTTACTTTACCGGGCATAATTGAGGAGCCCGGTTGCATCGGGGGAAGATTAATTTCGTGTAATCCGGTGCGGGGGCCGGAGGATAACAGTCGCAGATCATTGCAGATTTTCGAGAGCTTGACCGCCAAACGTTTAACCGCGGAAGAATAAATTACGAATGCACCAGTATCCTGCGTCGCTTCTACAAGGTTTCTTGCGAGTACAACGTTTAGCCCTGTTGATTCGCGGAGATGTTCAACACATTTTTTTCCGTAATCCGGATCGGAGTTAATTCCTGTACCTATTGCGGTTGCACCCATATTAACTTCAAGGAAAAGTCGGGCATTCTCTTCCAGGCGCGAGATCTCTTCTTCAAGTGTAACGGCATAAGCTTCAAATTCCTGTCCGAGTGTCATCGGCACCGCGTCCTGAAGCTGGGTTCTCCCCATTTTAATAACGCCTGAAAATTCTCTGGCCTTTTTATGAAATGATTCGATTAAATTACCCAGGACTTCAACAAGTTTTTTATTGCTGTTTATAATTGCAATTTTTATCGCGGTAGGATATGCGTCGTTTGTAGATTGCGACAGGTTAACATGATTGTTGGGGTGGCAATATTTGTAGTCCCCTTTTTCGTAACCTAAAATTTCGAGAGCACGGTTAGCGATTACCTCGTTTGCATTCATGTTAGTCGAAGTACCCGCGCCGCCCTGAACCATATCGATTACAAAATAGCCGTGATATTTACCGCTCATTATTTCACGGCATGCCTGAACTATTGAATCGGTAATAGGTTTAGATAGTAGTCCCAGATCGTAATTTGCTTTTGCGGCGGCCATCTTAACTGCTGCAAGCGCTTCGATCAGAAGAGGATAAAATGAAATTGTAACTCCGCTTATATTAAAATTTTCCATCCCGCGCAGTGTCTGAATTCCGTAATAAACCTCCTGGGGTACTTCTCTGTCGCCGAGAAGATCGTGTTCGGTTCTGGATCTGCCGGACTGATACTGCGCGCCGTGATTAATAACCCGCGAATTAGCAAACTGCATTCTGCGGAAAATCACTTTAGCCATCCTGGAAAAAATCTTTATAGGAATGTCCGGTTCAATTTTAAGAACCTCCTTAAATTTTTCTCTTGGTAAAACCAGAGCAGTTGTGTTCAACGTAGCGCGTGCTGAGGTTGAGTGAGGCGAGTCGTCTATTAAAGCTCCTTCACCCAGGAAATCGTGCTTAGAAAAAATTGATAACCGTTTCTCTTCTCCGAAAGGGGTTTTCTTATATAGTTCCACCTCGCCGTCAAAAATGATATAGAGATTTTTTCTCTGTGTATTCTCAACGAAAAGATGGGAGTTGATCAGGTAATCCTTTACCTCAAAATTTTTAGTAAGCAATTCTTTCTCGTCATCGTTCAGATCAAAAAAAAGTTCGATTTTATTCAGAAAAGTCCTTATTTGTCCGGAATCCATATAAAACTCCCAATCGATTAAATTTTGTTTATCAAAGATACATCGGGGTGTTCGAGTATGGCAAATTATTTGTAATGCAGTCAGAACTAAAATTTATTATATTTGAGCCAGTTGGTAAAAAATATGTTAAATAAAAGAGTAAGTAGAAGAACAGTTGATGATTCGCGTTGGGCAGTTGCCCTCCCGTTTTAGACGGGAGGAAGGAAAGTCCGAACTCCGCAGAACGAGGTGCCGGGTAACTCCCGGGGGCTCAAGTACGCAAGTCTTGAGTCACGGAAAGTGCCACAGAGAACATACCGCCCCGAGCTAAAAGCAAGGGGTAAGGGTGAAAAGGCGAGGTAAGAGCTCACCGCTTCGATGGCAACATCGTTGCAGGGCAAACCCCACCTGGTGCAAGGTCAAGCAGAAGGTACCCCGATCTGATGGGTCTTATGATCATTCTATCGGGGCAGGGTTGTTCGCCTTGAAATTCTGTTGCAAAACAGATTTACCTTCGGGTGGACCGCTGGATTACGGCAGTAATGCCGTGGCTAGATAAATAACTGCCGCCCCGGTTTTACCGGGGAACAGAATTCGGCTTACAGACGCTGAATCATCATCGGTGTTCTTCTATAAATTGAAATATGGCAAAAACCCGATGGAAGTTGAAAGAAGCTCCGGATGAAAAATCGATTCTTGCATTATCCGACAGCTTAAATATTTCCCATGCTCTTGCTTCAATCCTGATACAAAGGAATATTACAAATTTCTTTGAAGCAAAGAATTTTTTCCGCCCGTCGCTTACTACAATTCACGATCCCTTCCTTATGAACGGAATGCAGGAAGCATCTATACGAGTTATCAATGCTCTAACCAATAATGAAAAAATCTATGTCTACGGCGACTATGACGTAGACGGAACCTGTTCTGCCGCGTTAATGTATCTTTTCCTGAAAGAACTCGGCGCTAATGTTGAAACATATATTCCGAACCGTCTTACCGAAGGATACGGAATGTCGATTCAGAGCATCGATTATATCAAAGAGCAGAAGACGGATCTAATAATTTCTGTTGATTGCGGAATAACGGCGGTGGAAGAAATCGACCACGCAAATTCACTCGGCATTGATGTTATAGTATGCGATCATCATCAGCCAAAAGAAGAACTCCCTAGAGCTTATGCAATTCTTGATCCTATTAAACCGGGATGTAATTACCCGTTCAAACATCTTTCGGGTGCCGGTGTTGCATTTAAATTAGCTTCGGCCGTAGGCGACAGGATCGGCAAGAAGGACATGGCTCTAAAATACCTCGACCTTGTAGCTTTGGCTGGCGCAGCTGATATTGTACCTCTTGTTGATGAGAACAGAGTGCTCGTAAAAGAAGGGCTCGATTTAATAAACGCAAATCCACGACCCGGTATTGCCGCTTTAATTAAAAGCGCAAGAATGGAACCGGGTAATCTTACCGCGGGGCAAATAGTATTTACAATAGCACCAAGAGTTAATGCTGTGGGAAGACTGGGCGATGCAAACAGGGCGGTAGAACTTTTTACAACCGGCGATCCGAAAAAAGCCGTTGAGCTTGCGCAGGTTCTCGAAGATGAAAATACAAAACGACGTACTATTGATGAGGCTACATTTTCACACGCAATCGACATTGTTGAAACTTCCGTGAATCTGGAATCCGACCTGGGAATTGTTCTTCACGATAACGACTGGCATCCGGGCGTTATCGGAATTGTTGCGTCGCGACTCGTAGAAAAGTTTCATAAACCGTCTGTTATGCTGACAACTATCGACGGAGTTGCAAAGGGATCCGCAAGGAGTATACCCGGTTTTAATATCTATGAAGCATTGCAGGGATGCGAGGATCTTCTCTTACAATTCGGCGGTCATGAGGCAGCTGCAGGCCTGGCGGTTGAGATAGAGAAAATTGATGAGTTTAGAAAACGATTTAATTCCATTTTGAGAACTAATATGAGGGAAAGCGATATTCTCCCCGAGATTCAGATAGATGCGAAGCTGGCATTCTCAGAAATATCCCCGAAATTTTTACGCATTCTGGATCAGTTTGCTCCATTCGGACCGGGTAATCTAAGGCCTGTATTCGTAAGCGAAAATGTATCTCTTATTTATCCTCCGAGAATTGTTGGCTCCAACCATCTTGTCACATGTTTCAAGCAGAATGGTAATGATAAAGTCTTTGATGCTATCGGATTCAATCTCGGCGGTTTCGCAAGCCGTATTGATAAAGAAAAAAATTTGGTTGATATTGTATACACTATTGAATCAACCACTAAGGATGGAAAATCATATCCTCAGATCCGACTCAAGGATCTTCAGGTAAAAGAAATATAGAAAATTAACCGGGAGTTAATTTATGTCCGGACATTCAAAGTGGGCAACCATAAGGCGTAAAAAAGGAGCACTCGACGCTAAGCGCGGTAAAATTTTTACACGGCTTATCAGAGAAATTACAATCGCTGCCCGGCAGGGCGGGGGAGATCCCGATGGAAACCCGCGTCTGCGTCTGGCTATTGATAATGCCAAAGCGGCTAATATGCCTGCCGATAATATTGATCGTGCAATTAAAAAAGCTACAGGCGAACTTGAAGGATCCCAGATTAGCGAACTTACTTATGAAGGATACGGACCGGGCGGCGCAGCATTACTTGTTGAAGTTGCTACAGACAATAAAAACCGGACCGTCGCGGAGATACGGCATATCTTCAGTAAAGGAAACGGAAATATGGGCGAAACCGGATCTGTTGCCTGGATGTTTGAACATAAGGGCGTTATTACTGTGGGAAGAGAGGGAAAGTCAGAAGATGAAATGATGGAGATTGTTCTTGAAGCCGGCGCGGAGGACCTTCAGATGGAAGAGGAATTCTTTGTTGTAACAACTTCGCTCGAATATTTTGAGCCGGTTAGAAAAATGCTGATTGATAAAAAATTTGGCGTTGAAAACGCATCACTGCAGTGGGTCGCTAAGAATCACTTACCTCTTTCAGGCGATACGGCTGAAAAGATGATGAAATTGATGGACTCCCTTGAAGAATGCGACGATGTTCAGAATGTTTTTACGAATGCGGATTTTACCGACTGACCGTTATGAGAATACTAGGTGTTGACCCCGGAACACTTTTTACTGGCTATGGTATTGTTGATTTTCAAGGGAACGAACTCGCACATGTTGCTTCCGGAATAATTAAAATTCCGGCAACTAAAGAATTTGCCCCCCGCCTTCAGTTGATTTATAATGAACTTGACCAGCTAATCAAGAAATTTAATCCTCAGGAATTTTCTCTGGAAACCTCCTTCTACGGTAAGAATGTTCAATCGGCGCTAAAGATAGGATATGCGAGGGGCGTCTCGCTTCTTGCCGCAATTAATAATAATCTTGAGATAAAAGAATATTCGCCGAGAGAAATTAAGAAAGCCGTTGTAGGCAATGGCGCTGCCTCCAAAGAACAGGTGCAGTATATGATAAGAAAACTGCTGGTTATTCGTAAGATAAAAGTTAAATTTGATGAGAGCGATGCGCTCGCGGTTGCAGTTTGCCACGCATTCAAAGTTACTTCTCCAAACAGGAAAAGCAGAAACTGGAAAGAGTATGTAAGCTCTAATCCGGATAGAGTAATCGGTTAACGAAAAGGAATTAAGATATGATCGGATATCTGAGCGGTAAAATAATTCTGAAAAAACCTACCAAGTTGATAATTGATGTCGCGGGGGTCGGTTATCTGGTAAATATTTCGATCAATACTTTCGAAAAAATTGCAGACAGGGAAGAAGTTTCTCTCTACACTTACTTAAGCGTAAAAGAGGACGCACTTGATCTGTACGGATTTTATTCTATTGCCGAAAAGGAGATGTTCGAGCTCCTGATCGCTGTTAACGGAATTGGACCTAAGACTGCTCAGAGCATATTATCCGGAATTCAGATTGAAGATCTCAAGGAAGCTCTTAAGACCGGCAACATATCGCGGATAATTTCGGTACCGGGAATAGGAAGGAAAACCGCCGAAAGGATGATGATCGAATTGCGGGATAAAGTTGAATCTCTTGCCGAGAGTTCAGGTGACTCGTTGAGCGGTGTTTCAAGTGTTCGGGGAGACGCGATTGCTGCACTTGTTAATCTCGGCTACAATCAGAAAGTCGCGGATCGTGCGGTGCGTGCTGTTACTGATAGGAATCCAAATATATCAATTGAGGATCTCGTTAAAGAATCGCTGGCAATTCTGAATAATTAGAGAAAGCGTCAGTCTACGGCGGTTATGCCCTGACTGACGCTTCAATTTTTTTTACTCAGTCATTAATTCTGATTTTATTTTTCCCTTCTATTTTCTTTCCGGTGTGTTTTTCATAAAGATCTTTGTATTTTCTGTGTAACTCATTGGATATGCTCTTACCGTTCACTTCCATCTTATCCTCTGAGAGAACCAGCTCGTCTATATCGTCATCGATACCGATAATTCCATCTTGAACAAGTTCTGTTTTCATTTCTTTTATAAAAGCTCCGAATTTTTTCATTTCAACACCGAACTCTTTCATCTTTTCATTGAAACCTTTCATATTCTCATTAAACTCCTCCATATTCCACTTATGTTCTTTCATTTTTTCGTTTAACTCTTCCATATTATTCTTTAGGTCATCTTTCCACTGATCCCATTCCTCATCGTTAAAATCTATTGGAGGAACCGGAGGAATATGAATCGGCGGGATTTCAATTTTGGGAATGTGTATCGGTGGAACAACAAAGGAGTGGTCTGTAAATCCTTCCTTCAATTCGTTCCTTAGGTCTTTCATCGCTTCGCGAAGTTCGGATAAATCCGGTTGCGGTATATCGAAATCGAAATCAAAGTCATGATTATCCCTGTGCAGGTTCTTCATTTTATCGCGCAGCTCTTTCATTTTTACTTTATAATCCTGAGCAATCTTCATGTATTCTTCTTTATGCTTTTTATATTCCTGCAATTCCGACTCGTATTCGTCGAATTTTTTCTGAATTTTGGATTCGTACCTGTTCAATTCGTTATCCGGTACTTTGTCGCCGTTAATTGAAAGGCTGATCAGTTTTCCATCCTTCAATCTGGCTTTGTAACGGATCCTCTCGCCATTTTCCTTTTCGGTAAAGCTTAAAGTCCGCTTTCCTTTTTTTAATCCGCTTGTATCCGGTGTTGCAAAAAGATTAGAGTCAGTTCCGGTATACGAATCATTTCCAATTTTCAGTTCTATCGGATTATTGAAGAAGGATGCGTAGTTGGTTTTTCCTTTCATGTTCGCAAGTGAACTGCCTGAGTATAATGAAGCTACCGCCAGAAGAATTATAAGAGCAGCGAAGGCGGCGAATTTAATCCCGTAGGAGAGACGGTTGTTATTTTTTCCGTTCATTCTTTTTATCCTCCTGTAAAGTTGATTTCCATTAGCGGCAAGCACGAGAGTAGACCTGCTGCCGCGAAACTCCTGAATATTAAGTAATGCATTTGAATAGATAACCGGATCGCCGCATAATTGTAATGCGATATCGTCACAGCAGTTTTCCCGCTCCCGGCGTATTATTGATGAGATCCACCAGACAGCAGGGTGGTAAAAGAATATTGCTTCTGCCATGCTCTGAAAAAGATTTACCGGAAAGTCGTAACGCTTTATATGTGCTAACTCGTGAGCAATTATTGCTTCTACCTGATTTTGTGGGATACCAGTCAGAATTCCTACGGGCAACAGTATCAATGGTTTTAAATACCCGATTGCAACAGGAACATTAACCAGAACCGATTCCATTACCGGGACGGGCCGGTTTATTTTTGCGCGGCCGGCAAGTGATTTGATTGTCTGATCCCAGGAATCCGGTAAACGGCTAATCCCCGATCTGCGTAATCTCTGTACATATATTACGCCCCCGGCAAACCGGAATGAAAAAATTAATAGCCCCGCTATCCAGATGAAAAATATTTCTGTTTTGTAAAAGTCAAAGATAGATTTTAAGTCATTATAGATATTCGAGGCGAAGAAAGATTCCCCTGTTTCTTCTTCCGTTTCTAATTCGATTAAGCCAAGGAGCTGTACTCTCGTTTCTTCTGATTTAATACCCGGACCCGGATTCTTATCGGTTGAATACACTTCTGAGAATGTAGCCACCGAACAGACAACGAAGAACAAAAGAGCCGCGACAGAAATTTTGTAGAGCAGCCTCGAGTTCTTTTTTTGAAGAATGGAAATTGCAATTCCAAGCGCGAGAGAAATAATGAGTCCCTGCCAGATCGAGTGAAAAATTGTTAATCCGACGGCGTCAACAAAATTATCCGGCATTAGATTGTAAATAAAGTTCATTGATCCCCCCGATCAATGTTATTAATCAGTTCTCTTATTTTATCCAGTTCATCTTTTGAAGGCTTGCTGTTACCGAGAGCCTGCATTACAAGCTTGGCCGCCGATCCGCTGAAGGCCGTTTCAAGAAGTTTTTCTATCAATGCCGTCTGAATCTGATTCTCCTCCAGTGCAGCTGAATAGATATGACTTCGTTCCTCCTCATTCCTTCTAACCAGACCTTTGTCGAACATGATCTGCATCAGCTTGAGTGTTGTTGTGTATCCTACATCTTTTTTCTGACTTAAATTTTCATTTACCATCTTTACAGTAGAAGGTCCGTTTCTCCATAGTATCTGAAGAATCTCAAGCTCAGAGTCGGTCGGCTTTGGCGTCTGCTTCTTTGTCATAATAAACTCCGGATCTTTGAATATTCAGACGCCCGGTTATACGAAAGGTTTCGTAGTTAGAGGAGAAAAATCCGGTACCTTTTTATTAAACTCCCGCCTGGATGATAAATGTGGAATTCTTAGAATTTTCAAATGATTTGAGTATTTTCCAAATGAATAATGTGGGGAATATCATGAATTACTATTCTCATCTTGAATGCGGATATTGCAAAAAAACTTATGATAAAAACAGAATCTGGAATTTATGCCCCGATTGTGGCAAACCTCTGCTTGCAAGATACGATGTTGATTCAGCACGAAAAGTATTTAGAAAAGAAATATTAAAAGAGAGAGAAAAAACTCTCTGGCGATATTCCGAAATGCTGCCTCTTGAAGATAACAGGTTTAAACTCTCTTTGGGCGAAGGATTCACTCCTCTGATTAAATCCTCAACACTTGGTAAAGAGACAGGAATAAAAAATCTTTATATAAAAGATGAAGGATTAAATCCGACTACATCGTTCAAAGCTAGAGGATTATGTGTCGCGATTTCTAAATCATATGAACTTGGCATCGGGGAAGTATCTATACCGTCGGCGGGAAATGCTGCGGGCGCGATGAGCGCATATGCGGCTCTTGCCGGAATGAAATCGTATGTCTTTATGCCAAAAGATGTTCCCCAGCCGTTTATTTCTGAATGTAAAACGCTTGGTGCGGAAGTAACTCTTGTCGACGGTTTGATTACCGATTGCGGTAAACTTGCCGCCGAAGGCGTTAAAGAATTCGGCCGATTCGATGTATCTACTCTAAAAGAACCTTTCAGAATTGAAGGGAAGAAAACAATGGGATATGAGATTGCCGAGCAGCTGAACTGGAATCTTCCGGATGTTATAATCTACCCGACAGGAGGAGGAACGGGACTAGTAGGGATGTGGAAAGCATTTGACGAGATGGAAAAACTTGGATGGATCGATTCTAAAAGGCCGCGTATGGTCTCTGTTCAATCAACCGGATGCGCGCCGATGGTTAAAGCTTTTGAAGAAGGGAGGGAGTTTGCCGAAATGTGGAACGGCGCGAAAACAATTGCCGACGGATTACGTGTACCAGCCGCTATCGGGGACTTTCTGATTCTTAGAGCAATAAGAGAGAGTAACGGAACTGCAGTATCTGTTACCGATGAAGAACTTGTCGACTCTGCAAAACAGATTGGTAGAACTACCGGGATCTTTGCCTCTCCCGAAGGAGGCGCAACGCTGGCTGCATTAAAAAAACTGAAATCAAAAAACTGGATCAAAGACGGCGAGACAGTAATTCTCTTTAATACAGGAAGCGGACATAAATACATGCATCTTTATAAATAATCAATTAATCTGTTTACGTTATACCTAATAGAGCATCTATTTATATTACATCGCGAACTCTGCGTTTTACTCTGCGGTCACCGCGTGTTAATCTTTTTGATCAGAGGTTATTACTCTTACTCTAAAATTCTTTGAATCGATTACATAAATTTTATTCTCTGCATTATCCAGAACTATTCCGCGCGGATAATTGAATTCAGCCGATAATCCGTTCCCTTCAACAAATCCCGGCGTGCCGTCTCCTGCAACTGTTGTAATGTTTCCATCAAGACTTATTTTTCTAACTCTATTGCCGAATGTATCGCTGAAATAGATCTCTTCATCAAACGATACCGCAATCTCTGTAGGTGTATTCAAAATTGAAGATTTATAATCACCATCCGCGAATCCGCCGTTACTCCATCCGGATTTTCCTGACCCGGCAACAGTAGTAACATTCCGGAAGTTATCGATCTTCCTGATTCTATGATTCAACGCATCGGCCACATAAACGTTTCCGTAAAGGTCGCATGCAACTCCGCAAGGCGTAAAAAACCGGGCTTTATCAGATGGACCGTCTACAAAGCTTCCTTTGCTATCGGGACCAATCTCGTCACTGCTGCCGGCATACGTGATTACATTACCATCAGGAGTAATTTTTCTTATTCGGTGATTCCAGCTGTCTCCCACAAATAAATTTCCGTAACCGTCAATAGCGATTCCCCGCGGAAAGTTGAATTGCGCACTGCCTGCAATTCCATCAGCAAATCCGGGCTGACCGGAACCGGCTATAGTCGTTACAATTCCCGCGCTGTCTATCTTGCGGATTGTATGATTAAGAAAGTCGGCAACATAAAAATTTCCGTTATTATCAGTGCAGATTCCTGTCGGGGAATTGAAGTTTGCAGAGAGGCAGTCGCCGTCATTATTTCCGGCTTCACCGGTTCCGGCGAATGTGGATACTATTCCCTCAATACTGATTTTCCTGATACTATTATTGCCTGAATCTGCTATGTAGATATTTCCTTCCTTGTCAATACAAATTCCGAATGAACCGTTGAACTTAGATCCGGTTATAGTTCCGTTAACAAATCCGGAATCTGAACCGGCAAATGTAGAAACGGAATATTGAGCAATAAGTAATGAGTGCAGAACGAAGAGAATAAAAAGCGGTGGTATGATTATTTTTTTAAACATATTTATCCTGCACTTAACGATTGAAATGAATGAAGGGATTCATACTAATTCAACCTATTTTTTTTCAATTGCCAAACAAAATTTTATAATCTTTTTCTTTTCCTTTTTGCCACCACTCTTCGGGTATAACTTTCCAGTTTTCTGTGGTCTTAGGATTGTAAATTTTCATTTTCTCAATCCATTTGATCGCAAAGTAACGCAGGTCTTTATCTGTCGAAGTAATAATTCTCTTTGAAATATCTTCTTTAGCAATACCCGCACCTGAAATCAGATGGTTTCCTCCGCCGTTTCCTCTGTAGGAGTTTATCGCAACCGTATATGTTTTATTCAAATCGAATGGTTCGCCGCTGCTTAGCGTGGAAATTGAAATTCTGCTGCCGACCGGTTTGGAAACGTCAACCGTGTAATTAATTCCGGCGGCGCAATCGAAATTGTAAAACGGTTCTTTTAATTGAGGCGACTGATTACGAGTATCGTATTTAATATTACCGTTTTCGTCTGTACTGAATAATAAAAGATGATCGTCGGCATTTTTCATTTCCTTAAACCATAGTTGGTAAGAAAACTCCAGATAATTTTTAATTTCCTTTCCGGTTAATCTCATTGTATAGAGCAGATTTTCGTACCTGTAGAGTTTGAACAAAGTGCCGACGTTTACATCGCCTTTTTTAACAAGAGCATTAAGAGTAAGCGGGGCGGTGAATGAAACCTGTGCGCCGGTAATAGACAGCTGTAAGTCGTGAACAAAATCGGCAAATGAATTGTCTCCGAATAGTGCCGGGCGCGAGCTTAAATCCCCGGCGAATGTTCCGATCGGACGGGAAACGTATTTTTTTATTTCTTCAAACTGACTATTGAATTTATCCAGGAATTCGTGATCCGGTTTAAATTTTTTTGCTTCAACTATTTCACCGGTTATTACTTTTTCCCATTTATTCTTTTCTTTATTAAAAGTTAATACACAATTGGCGACGGCAACATCACGGCCGGAATTTAATCCTCCTAAAATCTGAACGTCTTCGCCGTGGGAATTTTTCTCCTTAAAATTCCATCCTCTGTGATCATGTCCGACGAAAATAATATCAAAACCGGGGACGCGTTGAGCAATTAATTTAGATGCGTTTTCGTTTTTATCGTCCTCGGCCGTTTGATTTCCGTAAGAATAATCAATACCGCTGTGGAATAATCCAATCATTAAATCCGGCTTCTCTTTTTCCTTAATTATTTCAATCCACTTTTGTGCGGACTTAATCATATCCTCCCAGTCAATTCCCTCCCAGAGGTTCTCCGGCAGCCAGTAAGGAATATGCGGAGTGATTAAACCAAGTATAGCAATTTTAACACCTTGTTTACTTATAACAGTATATGGTGTGAAATATGGTTTGCCGGTTTTAATGTCTATTGCATTCGCCGCCATCCATGGAAAGTTTAATTGTTTGTTAAATCTGTCATACACCGGATGACCCGTTTCAATATCATGGTTTCCCACGGCAGCGGCATCATACTTCATATAGTTCATTACGTCGGCAAGCAGGTGTGGTGCATCTGTTTTTTCGAAATTATAATAATAAACAGCCGGCGTTCCCTGCAGAATATCACCGCCGCTTAATAGAATTACTTCCTGGTCTGTCTTTGCTCTTTCCTGTTTTATATAGGAATAAATATGGGCAATCGAGCTGTTTGTCTCGCGCATCTCTGTAAAGTCGTATGGAAAAATTGCCCCGTGTTCATCCGTGCTTTCAATAATTTTTAGCTTTACTGTCTGTCCTGTAATAACAGAAGAAATAATGAACAGGATTATTAAAGGGAGGATTAATTTCTTTTTCATCATTGCCTTTCCAATTGAATGATACAAATATAACTAAGTGTGACAACCGAGGTAAGAGGAATAAGTTCTTTTTTTTGTTGTTCTGATTTTGGCTAAAGCCATTTTGCTCTTGTACTTCTATTATCTTCGTCCTAAAGGACGAAGTTAACACGGATGGTTATCAGAGTTATAATTTCATTCATAGAGTGAGATAATGATTCTTAATTTCTTAGAGTATTAACCTCATCCTTTAGGATGAGGTAGAGGACAAGCACCCACATAAGCCTGGGCTTTAGCCTAACATTAATTTCCTATTATGATTTTTCATAAGGTGCGGAATCTTGTAGTGAGTCAAATCCGAATTTATTTATAAACTCATTATATTCTTCTGAAAAACTTTTTGTTCTGTGGTGATCTTCCTGTTTATTTATGTAGTGTCTAATTGAGTCGATTTGGGATTCGCTTACAGATACCGCAAAATATTCGTCTGCCCATTCAAACTTTGTCGCCGTAATTTTATTCTTATTTATCCAATATGAGGACTCACCTTTTATAAGATTAACAACTTTAGAGATGTTTTGTTCGGATCCGAGAGAAATAAGGCAATGCAGATGATCGTGATAACCATTGATAGAGTCTATAAAAATATTTTTAATAAAAGAGTTCTCTTTAATGTGTGCAATTACTTTCTCTTTAATATCCTTTGTAAGAAAGGGGGCTCTGTTTTTTGTTCCGAAGACTAAGTGGATCCAGATTTTTACAAAAGGCATACGGCTACCTAATTTTTTATTTTGGCTGAAGCCGGATTGTTCTTGATGTTCTCCTCCCTTCGTCCTGAAGGACGAAGTTGATGAAAAGATACCGGGGTATCAATCTTATCCTTTAAGCTGGAAAATGACTCCTACGACACCAGATTATTAACCTCATCCTTCAGGATGAGGTAGAGGACAAGCACCCACACAAGCCCGGGCTTTAGCCCAACATTAACTTATCTATCTCCTTCATTATCCGGTCTGTTTCTGTTAGCGCGACAATAATTTTCTGGTAATGCTCAATATCCTCGTTGGTAAGAGTTCTTCCTTTTCGGTCTTTTAGCCATTTTTGAGCCGGCTGGTAACCGCCAATATAAAAATTCCAGGCGGTCTCTGTTACATTACCGAAGTATTGTTTACTGTTAATATATACGTTGCCGTCCTTATAGCTTAGTTTCTCAACCTCGTCGCTTCCTTCTATATCATAGGTTGTAATAAATTTATTCAGTTTTGGGGATTCCATTAAATGGAGCAGACGCAGCTCTGTGCCAAGCTTTACAAGCTCTTTGAAACTGTTTTTGTCTTTAGGATACGGCACACGCGGAAAATCGATCTTTAAAAACTCTTTGTACTTCTCTCTGTAACCCGGCGAGTGTAAAACCGCGTAAATGTAATCTAGTATTTCTTCGGGGGTAATTACTCCAGTTACCTTTACTATTTCATCAACAACACTCTGTTTAAGATTGGGATGCTTGTTCCCTTTTTCATCATATAGATAAAGCGGAAAAGCATAACTTGTTTCTTTGGTCTGAAGTGAAATTGAACACATATCACTTATTAAACATGTAATAAATATATGTTGAAAATCAAATGTGCTTAATTGTCTTGTAGCAATTAGACATAAATTACTATTAAACAGATTACTCATTATTTTTTTGCTTGCACCACCTCTACCAATCTCGATTAAATTCGGTTGGTAATAAATCCATCTATTATCAAATGGTCTATAAAGATATTGATGTTCTCTGTAGTTTGTTTCTTTGTTAGTTAAGAGTTTTTCTTTTTCTCTAATTGTATTCCAATACTTACTTTCTTTTAATTGTAACAAACTATTTATTTCAACGATGTTTTCATAGCTCTTGAGAACGTTAATTTTCTTTAACAATTCCTTTGAAGTAAAATCTACTAAAAGATTATCTCGATTTGTTTTTACTCCCGTACCTGAAATAACAAAAAAATCGTTTATTTGAAATCCAGATTCATACTCAACAATCGACATAAATTCTTTCTTAGTAAAAAAGTAATTCGGTTCTAGAACGTTCAGTAATTGCCAATCAATTGAATTAACATTCATCTTGTTCAGGGCAGTAAATTTATTTTCTCTCGCTCCGTATAATTCGTAGAATTTTACAATGCAAGAAGATTTTTTTACAGTATTCTTTCTTACCATTATAGAAATGGAAACACCTTGCATAATATCAAATACGTTTTCATCTTTACTGCCATCGGGTGCGGTTTCTTTCTTCTTTGCGTTTCCATGTAGATCGAGTATATAAATTTCATCAAATGTTTCGAGTAAATGTTTTCTCATCTGCCGGTGAGTAATTCCATCAATAAAAGAATTATTAGTAATCATCGCTACAATACCGGTCTTATTCTTTTCAATAAAGTATTCCGCAAAGCGAACGAACTTGATGTAGTCATCGGATAGCGGCTGTATATTCTTTTCATTTAGATTTTTCTTGTAATCTTTTATTAAGTCAGTAATCCATTTCCCTTTATTAGAAGAGCTAACGCTGTAAGGCGGATTACCGATAACAACCATAATCGGTGTCCGGTTTTTAATTATGGCAGCTTCTTTGGATTCTTCCGCAATGCTTTCGGCAAAACCGAATCCGCCGAATAGATCATCCCTTGCCTCGCTCTCTTCAAGAGAATTTGTTAAGTAAATACCGAGCCGGTTATGAAATTTCCAGAATCCGGTCTGCTTAAAGGCCATGCTTAATTTTAAGTGGGCAATTGTGTAGGGTGCCATCATCAATTCAAAACCGTGGATTCGGGGAAGAAGATCGTGATGAACATAAGCGGGCCACCGGCCTTTCTGTCCATCCTTAATAAGTCTTTCGTAAATACTTCTTATAACAGCACTGATAAATGTACCCGTTCCAACCGCGGGATCAAGTACCTGAACACGATGAACGCCATTAGGTAATTTGGAAGTATCGGCGAGCCCATCCGGAAGTCCAAATTCTTTTTCCAGAAGATAATCAACAGCTCGGACAATAAACCTTACAACAGGAAGGGGAGTATAAAACGCGCCGAGTTTCTTTCTTAATTCGGGATCGTATTCTTTCAGGAAGTCCTCGTAAAAATGAATAACCGGATCGGGACCTTCGTGCGTTTCTCCCCACAGGTCGTCCTTAAAATACTGCTTCATTAATTCAGGAACATTTGCATGTGCGAATACCCAGCATAATTCGTTTACAATATGTTCAAGGCGTTTATCGAAGTTTGAACCGGCAATATGTTCAAAGAAATGACGCAGAAGCGGATTGGAGCGCGGCACATATTCAATTGCTTCTCTGCGCGTAAAATTTTCCGGCGTATCATCGTGGTAACGTGCGACAAATAATCCATAAACTAAAGTTTGGGCATACATATCCGCGAATGATTCGGGAGTAAGATCGTGTACTAGCTGCTTCTTGATAGCGTCATATATTTTTAATATCTCTTTATTTTTTTCAGAAGAATCAGAAAGAAACTGTTTTATGTTATCCCTAATTCTCTGCGCCTTACCGCCCATAATTTTTGCAAGGTGTAAAGCTGAACGGATCGGTTCTTTATGAGATTGTGCAAAATCAATTATTGATCTTTGAAGGTGCTCAAAACCGGAAGGTATCGGTTTAATCGTCCGGCTTTTTAGATTGTAGTCGGCAATTTTTATCGGAACTTCATAAGGCATTCCGTTTCTGAAGAATCTGAATTCAACGTAATCAGTTAATATTAAGTTGGAGTAGCCGTAATAACGAGCCATCTGTTCGGACTTTTCAATTTTATCAAGGTCGGTACCAATATCTTTCGTTTCAATATAGAGAATAGGAATACTGTGCTTGTGAACTACAAAGTCGGGCTTATTACCGCCGGATGCTTTGTCGTCGTGCCCAATCCGTTTTACATTAATTGTTTCAAAAATTTCTTTTAACAGGATTTCAAATTCGGTACGGTAGCCAAGCTCGCTGGTTTCTTTATAGGCGAATTTTTGAGAAATGGAGTGAAGATATTTATCAAAGCTAATTTTCATTATCAGAAAGATAAAATTTCTAATTGAAAATAAGCATCTAACACTCAATTCTCCACTTTTACGCCGATTTCTAAGCTTTTAACCGTTTAACCGGTAGAACGCGGCATTCAACATTCCGGACTCTAAAATCAGTCCCCTTCATTCTGCGTCTAAATTTCTGCATTTTAGATACAACCTTTTTCCGGGCAATAAAGTCAAACAAAATAGAAAAAGCAAAAAGATGAGCTTGAACGATACTCAGTTAATCACAAATGCACAGAAGGGGGATATGGCGGCTTTTGAAGAGCTGGTTTTTAAGTACGATAAACATGTTCTAAACATGGCAAGATCGTTCAGAAACAGCGATGACGACGCCAAGGATATCTACCAGGAGGTCTTTATCAGAGTGTACCGTGGACTGAAAAATTTTCAGTTCAAGAGCGAGTTCTCAACCTGGCTCTACAGAATTACTGCAAATGTCTGTATTACTTATCAGAACAGGAAAAAGCAGCATGAATCGATTGATAGGGAAATAGGCTACGATGACGAAGGGACAACAACATTTGCAGAGCAGCTGCCGGGAGAATTGAGAACAGATGATACGGCTGTGGGTTCGGATCTATCTAAACATATTAATAATGCTCTCGAAACTTTGCCGCCCCAGCAGAAAATGGCGTTCACTCTGAAATATTATCAGGATTATAAGATTAAAGAGATTGCAGAAATAATGCAGTGCAACGAAGGAACAATAAAACGCTACCTGTTCACTGCAACAAATAAAATGAGAGAAAAATTAAAAAGGTTAAAATAAACGGTTATGTCATTCCGGACTTGAATCGGAATCTCCTGAATGAGAAGCTGAATCAGGTTCAGCATGACAACCGGGGATGAAACAATAAAATGAAAAAAGAAAAATTTTTAGAACTTGCTCAGCTTTACATTATGGACGAACTCGATAATGAGAAAAGGACCGAGATCGAGAATATTATCCTGGAAAACGATGAGCTGAGAAGAGAGTTCGATTCGATGAAACAGATTCACGAGGCATTCCGATTGAACCGCCCGTCTGAAACGGATGAGCGGCTTCTGGTATCTGCAAGGAATGATTTGATGAGGTCGATCAGAAATGAGGCAGCTAAAGAACCGGCGGGAAATAAAATTCTTGCATGGCTTAAAAATATTTTTATTGTTAATTACAAACTCTCTTTCGGTTCCTTAACCCTACTGTTTATTGGTGTCTTTGTTGGTTACTTCCTCTTTTATTCATCAAATAATCTTCCCGTAGCCACGAATAACCAATCGGTGGACCTGGATAATGTGGAATCCTACGAAACCAGAATATCCAACATTAAAATTCCAAATCCCTTCTTCGAAGGAGGAGAGATTGAAGTTTTGTTCGGCGGAGTCGGGGGGACTTCACCGATCAGCTACAAAGGGAGACCGGACGACCCGGTTATACAGCGTGCTCTTGCGACCGCCCTTGTTACACAGGAGAATCCCGGATTAAAATTAAGAACTGTTAATACAATAGCATCCCAGATAGAGCAGGAAGAGTTTATTCCCGATCCAAAAGTTAAAGAAGCTCTTATAACCGCACTCAAGACCGACGGTAACCCGGCAGTCAGAAGAGAAGCTCTTAATGTTCTTCAAAAATTTCCATTCGATCCGGAAGTCCGCGACGCGTACCTCTTTGTCCTTTCGAACGATACGAACTCGGGACTTCGTGTTTCAGCGATTAACGCTCTTGCTAATTTGAAAGTACAGGGCAATTCGCTGGATGAAAAAGTAATCAACGTGTTAAATAGAAAAGCGGAAAGTGATCAGAGTGATTTTATTAGACTGAGAGCCGCATCGCTAATTAAGGAGGTTAATTAATATGAAAACGAGAAATTTTCTTACTGTGCTTTTTGTGCTCCTTTTTACCGCCGTCTATACAAGCGGTATTGGTATAAACCTTCAGGATTTTACCAAATCCTTTAAGGTGAATAAGGGAGGCAAAATGATTATCGATATTAATCCCGGATCGATAAGTTTATCAACCTGGGATAAAAATGAAGTCTTTGTGAAAGTAAAAAATGTTGAGAGCGATGAAGTAAAAAATGTGGAAGTATACCTGGAAGGAAATAATGTTGTTGTAAAATACAGCTCCGAGTGGGGATGGGGAGAGGAAATTGAGCTCGAAGCGAGTATTCCTTCGCAGTTTAGCCTTGATGCAAAAACTACGGGCGGAGATATACTGCTAAGAAGTAATATTGTAGGAAACGTTGAATTCTTAACTATGGGCGGCGATATTTCAACTAAAAATATTAAGGGAAAAGTAAAAATTAATACCCAGGGCGGTGACCTCTCTGTCGGAAATATTGAAGGGGGACTCCTTCTCTCAACAATGGGCGGCGATATTACAATAGGCGAAGTTATAGGCGAAACTGCTAAAGTAAATACGATGGGCGGGGATATTAGAGTATCGAAAGCACTTTCCGGAATAGAAGCAGTTACATACGGCGGGGATATCGAAGCTAAAAATCTTGGAAGCGATTCTCAGCTTAAGACTATGGGCGGCAGCGTTGAAATTGAGAATTTTAACGGAAGAGTCGCGATGCAGACTTTCGGCGGCAACCTTTTAGTTAAAAGCGGATCCGGATTCGTTGATGCTACCACACAGGCAGGGGATATTATTCTGAATAATCTTACAGGTAATGCCAATGCAAGATCTACTTCGGGGAATGTTACGGTGAATATTAATCCGTCGGCAGGCAGCTCAAGCAATATCCAGGTTAATAACGGCAGAATCGAAATCAATCTTCTTCCGAACGCGAAAGCAACAGTAGAGGCTGAAATCAGAATTCGGGGAAACTGGAAGTATATGAAGGACGATTTCAAAATCCAGTCCGAGTTCGAGGCGAAATCCTATACAACTGATGATAAGGAACGGAGAATAAGAGCCACTTATGAAATTAACGGCGGCGGCGGCAAAATTTATGCAAGTTCGAACAACGAAAACATAACAATCAAAAAACTATCTAAGTAAAAATGGACGGGGGACCAATCATGAAAAAGCTAATTCTAATATTTGTACTGACATTAGTAGGCATAATTTTTATTGCGGCTGTGCCGGCATCACTTTCATTTGAAAATCCGATGAAGCTTTCAAAGAAAAGCAGCTTAAGTAATTTGATGGCCGAGAAAAAATATCAGAAGGATTTTAATGTAAAACCGGGAGGAGTTCTTACAATAGACCTCAGAACCGGCGGATCTATCTCAATAGAAGGATGGAATAAAGATGTTGTAAGCGCTGATGTTACTGTTAAAGGCAGCAATGCCGAAGAAATTGTTGTCGAGATGGAACAGAGCGGTAACGACGTTGAAATAAGTTCTTATTATGACGGTGATGACAACAGCTACAACTCAAATGAAAAAGTAGTGGTGAAAGTACCGAATAGTTATAATGTTGAACTTAATACCATGGGCGGCGACGTAAGGATTTATAATGTGAACGGAAAAATGAGCGGTAAAACTATGGGCGGCGAACTAGACCTCAAGAACCTGAAAGGGAATCTCGACCTTTCCACTATGGGTGGTGAAGTTAATGTTAAAGATTGCGAAGTGAACGGAAAGGTTCATACAATGGGTGGAGATGTCCTGGTTGAAAATGTAACGGGCGATTTGAACGCTAAAACAATGGGCGGTAAAGTTAAACAGGTTAATGTAAAAAGCAGCAGCGGATCAACCGGAAGCGAAGTAAATATTTCTACTATGGGAGGCCCGATAGAAGTTGACCGCGCCCTTAACGGTGCTAAGGTTAAAACTATGGGTGGCGAAATTACTATTAACCATGCCGAAAAATTTGTGGAAGCCGAAACTATGGGCGGAGATGTTGAAATAAAATCTGTCGACGGATCAATTAAAGCCCGGACAATGGGAGGCGATATTGAAGCACACATGATCGGCGATCCCAATAAAGGCGACAGAAGCGTATCCCTTACCTCAATGGGCGGGGATATTACCTTGACGGTTCCCGCAGGACTTTCGATGGATATAGAAGTTGAAATAGCTTTTACAAAAAACTATGAAGGGGATGTGAAAATTATCAGCGATTTTAAACTGAATGAGGAAGTGTCGAAAGAGTGGATTAAAAAGAAAGGAACCGCGCGGAAACTATTGACCGGCAAAGCTTCTGTTGATGGCGGTAAACATAAAATAAAAATCAATACTATTAACGGAAATGTTTATTTGAAGAAAGGGTAGTTGCTCAATAATTTTTTAATTCATGTTGCCCGATAAAATTACTTTATCGGGCTTTTTTTTATTCTTTCAGTCCAAGGAAATCGAGCAGCCTGTTGTGAGCATCTTCAGAAAGCTCAACATTATATTTTTTGTAAAACTGAATTGTCGTCTCAACCGAATTAAAATAGTGCTGGCAATTGTCGCATTTTTCAAGGTGAGCTTTTATCTCGATGCACTTTGGTGAATTTAATTCTTCGCCGAGGTTGTCGCAGATGTGAGCCATAACATCTTTGCATGTCGGCAATTCGGTTTTTATTGTTGTTTTATAATCGCTCATACTTAAATCTCTTGTTTAATTCATCTCTTAAAAAAGCTCTCGCCCGGTGAAGCCGGGATTTTACAGCCGGTACCGAAAGCTCTACAATTTTAGCAGTCTCCTCGGTCGATAATCCCTCAACGTCCCTCAGCAGAAAAACAATCCGGTATTCCGGCGCCAGTTTGTTAATCGATTCGTCCAGTATTTTCTTTAGTTCGTTATTCTCTGTAACTCGGTCGGGAGTAACTTTCCAATCGGCTATGCTGCTTTCATCGATGAAAGCTTCATCGTCATCGAATGAAGTGAATCCCGATTTTGTTTCACTGCGCGCAAGCATAAGGCAATGGTTCGCGACAACACGGTATAACCAAGTGGAAAGCTTCGATTGTCCGCTGAACTGGCCGATATTCTTAACCATACTTAAGAATGTCTCCTGCATTGTGTGCTCGGCACGGTCCTTATTACGGCAGATTTTAAAAGAGAAATTGTAGATAGTCTGTTCGTAATTTTTCACAAGTTCGGTCAGAGCTTTCCTGTCACCGCCCTGTGCAAGTTCAATTAGTTTTAATTCCTCCATCAATATGATGCTCTTACTCCATTATAGTTTCAAATTTACTATCCAGACTTTTCCAGAGATAAAGACTTGCTATAGAACAGTAAGGATGCCAGCCCATCTTTTTAGCAAGCCGCTCTATTCTTTTACCGTCCGGTATTTTTTTGAGTCCGTAATTTAGCATAATTGACCGGCGTATTCCATGATCGTTTACAGGAAGTACATCCGCTCTTCCTAATGTGAATATTAGAAACATCTGTACGGTCCATAATCCGATTCCCTTTACCTTTGTAAGCTCTTCTATAATCTGTTCATCACTCTTTTTTGCTAAACGATCTAGATCTATTATTTCCTCTTTTACCTTAGAGGCAAGATCCTTTACGTATTTAACTTTTGCATTCGACAGTCCAAGCCGACGGAGGATAAGATCATCTTCCCTTAGAATTTTATCAGTCGAAGGATTTCCCTTAAAATGCTCTCTAAATCTTGTATAAATTGAGGCTGCGGCTTTTACAGATAACTGCTGGCCTATGATTGAGCGCAACAATGAATTGAAGTATTGCCTGTGAGGTTGTAAATTGCACCTGCCGAACTTTTTGATTAATGAAGACAAAACTTTGTCGTTTTTTGAGAGATGTTTCAGGGAAATATTTATATCGGATTTATTCATTAATAAACTTTCAAAACCGGGTTAGATGGAAAATCAGTTATCTATAGTGTTGAGCAGAAACAAATTACTAAAAAATGTCGATATTAATAAAATCGACTTCAGCGGTATTAAGGGAAAACTGATGTCAATTTCGGAAGGGCACATCCTTTACCGGGAAGGTGACTCTGCGGATACCATCTACCTAATAATTTCGGGCGAAATAAATCTCCTGAAAAAACGAATGCTCGGCAAACCCAAATCCTATATTTTTACGGAGGATGAATTTGTAGGCAACGATGAATACTTTGAGGAAACATCCCGGTTCTCCACTGCCGTTGCATTAAGAGATTCCTACATCATCGCACTTTCGAAAAACGATATAGAAAACCTGATAGAACAGGATGACCAGGTTTATGAAAACCTCCGTTTGCCAGCCATTGAAGCCGACACCGAAATAGCAAATTTAAAACCCGCTTCTTCTGTAAATGATTTAAAAATTGGAAGCCCTACTAAAGAAGATTTTCAGCTATCGGATGAGATTAAACCGGCAACCGGTGACGACGATTTCTTTAAATCGATTGCTGATACAACAAGGCCCGATACATCCAACCTGATTCAACCTATTGAAGAATCAAGCGTACCGGATTTAATAACCCCGGAACCGGTTGGTCAAAAAGACCCTGATTTTGAACTGAATGCGTTTCTTAATGAAGACGGGATTCCGAAGTCGGAAGTCGACCTGACTGAGCCGGAGGAACCTGCCACTACCCCAGAAACTGATTCGGTATTACAGAAAGAGGATGATATCCCGCTCAGCGCATACTCTATGCTGAATGAAGACGGGATTCCGAAACCTGAATTTGAATTGCCCGATACAGAAAGTATAAAGCCTCCGCCCGAACCGGTTTTTAATGAACTTGACGAAGCTCTCTTCAGCCTGCTTAGCGGTGAAGCGACTCTTCCCGAACCGGGTGTCACAGGAAAATTGCCTGACGAAAATCCTGCAGAGGAATTCTTCGGCGTAAACCAGATACCGGCTGAAGAACCGGTGGAGAAAATTGTTGAGCCGGAGGAAATTAAAGAAATTATTCCCGAGCCGGAACCGATTCTTGAATCCACTGAACCGGTTGAGTCCTTTCCGTCGTTTAATGATTTTGAATCCGAGGAAATATTTGAAGAAGCGGATAAAAACCTCGCTAAACTTAGTCAGCCCGATGAACCGGAAAAAATACTTCCATCATTTAATAAGGAAGATGCTATGAATAATGATCAGCTCCAGATGATTATAAAAGCTGCCGAACTTGTTAATTCAACTATAAAGATCGATGAAGTATTGAAAAATATTGTCGAGGTTGCAAGCAATCTTACTAATGCCGACAGGGGAACTCTCTATCTGGTTGACAGGGAGAAGGGTGAACTCTGGTCCCTAATTGCCATGGGAAGCGAAAGGAAAGAGATTCGTGTAAAATTAGGAGAAGGATTATCCGGATTTGTTGCTAAGACCGGAGAGATATTAAACATAAAAGATGCTCGCAGCGATCCGAGATGGCGTTCGGATTTCGATAAAACAAGCGGATATGTAACAAAGACAGCACTTACATTCCCGATTCATAATAATAAAGACGAGATAATAGGCGTTCTGCAATTGCTTAACAGCAGAAACGGTGAGTTCTCTAAACTTGATGAAGAGTTGTTGAATGCTATGTCGATCCATTCGGCTCTCGCTCTTCAAAATGCCGAAATGCTTGAAAAACTTCTTCAGGTGGAAAGAGTTCAGTCTCTTGGCAAAATGGCGAACTTCCTTATACAGGATATTAAAAAACCGATTCTCGTTAGCAAACGATATGTTGAACACCTTAAAAGTAAATCCCTTTCTCCAGATAACGCCCAGATTGTAGATATGCTGCATGAACAGCTGAGTCAGGTGGCGGATCTCGTTCAAACTACTTCAAGCTATTCGGAGGGAAAAACGATTCTGCGCACTCTTACTGTAAGCATTAACAATACTCTAGCCGACTATGCCTCGAGAATAGGAGCTTACGTTGAATCCAGAAACTGCCAGATTATTGCCGAATACGATAAGGATATTACAGTTAAACTTGACGTGAAAGAATTTTATCAGTGTTATATGCATCTCGTTAAAAACGCCTGCGATGCTATGCCCGATGGCGGCAATATTTATGTTTCTACTAAACGGGATGATAAAGAGAAAAAGATTAAAATATTTGTAAGGGATAACGGTCTTGGAATTGCCGACAGCCTGAAGTCTAAAATCTTCGAACCGTTTTTTACACAGGGTAAAAAAGAAGGTGCCGGCCTCGGCCTCTCTATTACTAAAAAAGTTGTCGAGAGCCACAACGGTAAAATTGATGTTCAGAGCTCGCTGGGCGAAGGCGCCACATTTATTATTACGCTTCCTACTGCTTCATCAATATGATAGTGGTTTTCCTTTTCAACAGATTATTTCCTAATCCTGAATTAAATTGAAAAAAATGTCATATAACCTGATTACAATTCTGGGGCCTACCGCTTCTGGAAAAACAGGTTTAGCTGCTCTGCTCGCCAATAAATTTAACGGCGAAATTATCTCTGCGGACTCCCGGCAGGTTTACAGGAAGATGAATATCGGTACCGGCAAAGATCTGGATGATTATTCCGTTGAAGGGATAAATATCCGGTATCATTTAATTGATGTTATTGATCCGGGCGGCGAGTTCAATCTCTTCCTCTTCAACAAAATGTTCTTTGATTCCTTCCATTCAATTGTTGACCGTAATAAAACTCCTTTTCTTGTTGGAGGAACCGGACTCTTTTTACACTCAATCCTTTCCGGGTATGAATTAAACCGTGTTGATTTCAATCAGAAACGGTTTAATGAATTATCCTTGCTTGAAACCGGACAGCTTAAGGAAATCCTTCTTTCTCTGAATCCTAAACTTCACAACAGTACGGATCTTCTGATAAAAGAAAGAATTGTAAAAGCTATTATGATTGCTGAGAAAAAAAGTTTTTCGCCCGTTGATAACAGAGTTGAGATAAAATCTCTTACAATCGGTTTAAAAAATGAAAGAAATATTATTAAAGAGAGAATTACCGAGAGACTGAAAAAAAGATTAAAGAACGGAATGATTGAAGAGGTTGAAGGGCTATTAAAAGACGGTATTACAATGAATAAACTCCTCTTCTTCGGCCTGGAATATAAATTTATAGCTAAATATATCTCCGGGGAATTATCATATGATGAAATGTTTAATCAGCTCAATTCCGGAATCCATAATTTTGCAAAACGGCAGATGACATGGTTCAGGAAAATGGAAAAAGAGGGTATTACTATTAACTGGATTGAAGGCGCGGGTTATCATGCAGCGGTAAACATTATCGAACGGAATTACTTTGTATGATAGAAATCCCGTTTTATCCGGATAACCTTCCGCCGGATGTGATAAAATATCTCGGTAAATATTCGAGCCCTAAATGGTGTGTAAAACTTCCCTCAATAAAAAAATTCCTCAACATAATTGTTGTTCCGGCAATTTCCGAATATCAGAATATTAAAACGCTGCTTGATTGTCTGATGCAGTCAGACCAGAAGTATTATGAATCGACATTAGTTCTTTTTGTTATTAACGCGAAAGATGAATCGCCGGAAGATGTGAAGGCGGATAATTCTAAATCGATAGATTATTTAAATAATTTCAAACCGGTCGGTAAACTCTCAATCGGTTTCATTGATGCTGCAACAAAAGGATTTTCTATGCCGGATAAAGAGGGGGGTGTCGGGCTTGCCAGGAAGATCGGGATGGATCTTGCCCTTACACTTTTTAATTATTCCTCCCCACGTAAAAAACTTATCATCTGTCTTGATGCCGACTGCATAGTAAATAAAAATTATCTGACTGAAATAGTGGATTATTTTAATAATGAAGAGGTCTCCGCAGCCGTTGTAGAATACGGGCACCTGTTGCCTGAAAACGAGGACGAAAAACGGGGAATAATTTCATACGAGATATTTCTGCGTTATTATATAGCCGGTTTGTTCTATGCGGGCTCTCCGTTTGCATATCATTCGGTCGGTTCAACAATGGTCTGCGATTACGAAAGTTATATTAAAGTTGGCGGGATGAATAAAAGAAAGGCGGCAGAGGATTTTTATTTTCTTGAGAAACTGGCAAAGATTACGGAGATTAAAAAAATTAAGAGTACAACAGTACACCCGTCAAGCAGAGAATCCTGGCGGGTTCCATTCGGTACGGGGCAGAGGATGAACCGTTTCAAAGCAGGTACTCATAACGAGTATCTCCTTTTTGACCCGCGCCTGTTCGATCTCCTTAAAGAATGGCTTGAGATTTTTTACGGACCTGATTTTTTGTCGGCGGCCGGATACATTCAAAAGGCGGAGGGGATTCATCCCGAGATTTCTTTATTCCTGAAACAGAATATGTTCGAAAACCAGTGGGATGCAATAATAAGTAATTCCCGTAATCCGGATCAGATCAAAAAACAAAAAATGATCTGGTTTGATGGATTCAGAACTATGAAACTTGTCCATCACATTAGAGACAATGTCTATCCATTGATAAATATGTTCGACGCCCTCGATCTTCTATTTAACCGTATGAACTATGAAATCATCCTTAAACGAACCGATGCTATTCCTTCAATCGAAGTTCAGTTGGAATATCTAAAAGGATTAAGGATAATTAACAACCGCTGATAGACGGCCATCAATTTTGTTAGACTAAACTTTCGTATATTTTGCCCGCTTTTTAACAGAAATCATGTTTATAGAGGAAGTATGGAGCTTCACCAAAAATTAAAGGCAATTAAGGAAAAGTACGATAGAATAAACGGACAGCTTTCCGATCCTAATATTATGTCCGATCAGGCGAAGTATATTTCTTTAAGCAAAGAAAGAACACAGTTGACTGAAATTGTAGATGCTTTCATTAAGTATGATACTCTTATCAGGAATATTAAGGGAAATGAAGAAATTCTGGAAACTTCGGACGATAAGGAATTGAACGAGATTGCAGAGAACGAACTTAAGGAGCTAAAAGAAAGCAGGATCCAAATGGAGGAGGAGATTAAATTGCTTCTTATTCCAAAAGATCCCGACGACGATAAAGATGTAATCATGGAAATCCGTGCGGGTACGGGCGGTGAAGAAGCGGGATTATTTGCTGCGGATCTTTATCGGATGTATTCGAGGTATGCCGAAACTCGCGGATGGAAGAAAGAACTGATAGATATAAACGAATCAGGAGGATTGGGTGGAATAAAGGAAGTCATTTTCAGTTTGATCGGAGCCGGCGTTTACGGTGATCTTAAATTTGAAAGTGGTGTTCATAGGGTTCAAAGGGTTCCTGCTACAGAAACAAGCGGAAGGGTTCATACATCCGCAGCTTCTGTTGCTGTATTGCCCGAAGTTGAGGATGTTGAAGTAGAAATTAATCCGAATGATCTAAGGATAGATGTTTACAGAAGCGGCGGTGCCGGGGGGCAGAATGTTAATAAAGTTGAAACCGCTATCCGTATAACGCACTTGCCTACCGGACTTGTAGTTCAATGCCAGGATGAGCGCTCTCAATTAAAAAACCGTCAGAAAGCAATGAAGGTTCTTAAAGCCAGATTGTATGATATGAAAACCCAGGAACAGAATAATGAAATTGCTCAGCAGAGAAAATCGATGGTTAAAAGCGGCGATAGAAGCGACAAGATAAGAACTTACAATTATCCCCAGAACAGGGTTACCGATCATAGAATCGGATTAACACTTTACAACCTTTCCGAAGTGATGGAAGGGGACATAGACGAATTTGTTGAAAAACTTAAACTTGCCGATAGGACAGAAAAACTTCAAAGCAGCTTTTAATTTTTTTGAAGTAATAAAAAAGCCGGTATAGTTACCGGCCTCTTTTAAGATTAATTCTTTACAAAATCCCACAGGACATTAATAATTTTCCACTCGCCGTTCCATTTGCTCATATGAATATAATCGAAGAATCCTTTTGCAACGGTTCTAACACTCGCATTATTGCCAGTAATGTCGAGTATTTTGAATTCGAAAATCCTCTGATCTGCCGGGATCATTTTTCCGCCGCCGCTTCTTGTGATGTTGATAAGCGTTAAAGCGCTCATCTGATCGAGCCGCTGTCTGCCCGATTGCGGGTCGGTTCTTACAACTCTCTTTGCGAGTTCCGGATGAAGCGCTTTCTCCATCATTTCCGGATTTCCATCATAAAAGCCCTGAATGTAATTCATCGCTGTCTGTCTGATTGCGAGAGAGTCTTCTTTTGTTTGTGCGTTGATTAATACTGATGCGGATAAAAAAAACGAAAGTATCAAAAGTATTTTTTTCATGACTATTCCTGATTTGTTTGCGCCAATTTAGACGCATCAGTTATGGGCCGGTTTTTACTTTATTAAATAGTCGCTTATAAATGCCCTGTTGTATTCAGGAGTTGTAACACAATAAGTAAATCCTTTGCGGAGCGAGTAAGCCCCGACTTCACCATTCTTCGATAATCCGATGTAGCAAACATTTACATCCTTAAGGTTCTTGTAAGATTTATAGATTCTTTCGACGGCAATTTCGCAAGCTTTCTGCGGTGAGTATCCATCCCTCATCTTTTCTACAATTAAAAAACTTCCGACGGTTCTCATTACATATTCACCAGTTCCTGTAGAAACAGCACCGCCGACCTGGTTATCAACAAACATTGCAGCTCCGATAATGGGTGAATCACCTACTCTGCCGTGAAGTTTGAATCCCATTCCGCTTGTAGATACACCACCGCTCATATTGTTGGATTTATCGATTGCAATCATACCGATCGTATCATGATTTTCTGTTTTCTCTCTTTTCTCTTTCCATTTTAGCCAGGCCTCTCTCGCCCCGTCAGTCAATAGATTTTCCTCTTTGAATCCGTTTTCGAGAGCAAACTTTCTGGCCCCTTCTCCTGCCAGCATAACATGATTAGTCTTTTCCATTACAAGCCGGGCAACTGAAATAGGGTGCATAATATTCTGAAGAAAAGCTACCGAACCCGCGTTACCATTCCAGTCCATTATTGATGCGTCGAGAGTGACTATTCCGTCAGCATCGGGGAGTCCGCCGTATCCTACCGAAGTATCGTTTGGATCTGCTTCAGTAACCCGGATTCCCTGTTCGATAGCGTCCAGAGAGGATTTCCCCTCAATCAGCAAATCCATCGCCCGCGCATTGGATCTCAAATTCGGCTCCCAGGTTGAAACTACAATCGGCAACCCATTTCCGCTTTCCGTATTCGAAAAAACTGCGGACGTTGGAAATTGACTAAGAAGTAATCCGCCGCCGGCAACAGCACCGGTTTTCAAAAATTTTCTGCGATCGATTTTCATTTTCTCTCCGGGAGATAATTAAAAATTAGTTCGATTTTTGCTTTATATGCTCGTTGATTTTATTCAGCTCCGGTTTCCTGTTCATCAGATCAATAATGTCATCGAGTAGAAATAGTTTAGCAGGGATGTAGAGCTCGTTATAAATCCGGGTGATCAAATTGAAATCTTCAATTGTATCAACCGTCAATCTGTAACGTGAATAATCTTTCTCATTTTTAAAATTAGCTATCTTAAATCTGTCCGGATTATTATATATGTATGGTGTAACATGTTCCCTGTCGAAAGCACTAACGGCACCGTTTACGGCTTCAGAGAGTGTATCAAATGTCATTATTTCTGTGTCGAGCCCTCTCGGAAAAGTACGTTCAACCACATTGCTCATATAATCGATGGCCTGACCGGATGAAATAAATTGCTCGAGCATTTTATCGATAATTGCCGGATCGATCATAGGGCAGTCGGATGTAACACGAATAATAATATCCGCTCCCGATTGCAGAGCCGATTCGTAATACCTCGACAAAACATTTTCGACGCTGCCGCGGAAGAATTCAATTCTGTTTTCGATACAGAATTTTTCAGTACTATCGTCTTCGGAGGCCGTAGTGGTTGCGATTACAATCTTATCTATCTGTACGGAATACGAGAGCCGGTTGATTACATGCCACAACATCGGCTTACCGCAGATTTCCTTGAATATTTTCCCGGGCAGCCGTGTTGAACCGGACCTTGCCTGTACAATCGCAACTTTTTTCATTCATTTACTCTATCAAATCTGTACTGAGCGGTGTTCCTTTTTCTATATCCATCTTAGCTTTTTTTCCGATCACCTCATTGAGCAGCTTCGGCGGGAGGCCGTCGGACGGTCTAATTGACCGGATATTATTTTCCGTAAACAATTCACCCTTTTTAATATTCTCGACAACAAAAAGGGATCTCGCGAATTTTCTGCTTCTTTTAATTTTTTCGGATAATTCGATTTCATCTTTGCC
The DNA here is from genome assembly GCA_964532065.1 of uncultured Melioribacter sp. Classification (GTDB taxonomy): domain Bacteria; phylum Bacteroidota; class Ignavibacteria; order Ignavibacteriales; family Melioribacteraceae; genus DSXH01. The sequence goes on along the minus strand of CAZHHG010000001.1, from coordinate 13,660 downwards.
AAGCGCCTTCTCAACAGTACGGATTGAATCGACCATCAATTTAAAGTCGGTGGGCTCAAGTGAGAAACCGGAATCCGGTCCGCCTATTTTCTTATCAATTATAAAATGTTTTTCTATTATCCGCGCGCCAATAGCCGCGGCGGCTATCGGAACTGTTATTCCGGGTGAATGATCGGATAATCCTGTAACCGTTTTAAATCTCTCTTTTAGAAATGGGATTGAATTGAGATTTGCATCCTCAATTCTTGCTGGATACTCAGAAGTGCATTTTAATAATGCAACCTGGTTATTACCTGCACGTCGGCAGGCATCAATTGCTTCTTCAATCTCATTTTCAGTCGCAATTCCGGTTGAAATTATTACCGGCTTCCCTTTGGAAGCAGTGTATTCAATTAATGGCAAATCAACAATTTCAAATGATGCTATTTTGTATGCGGGAACATTCATCTTTTCAAGAAAATCGACTGCGGATTTGTCGAAAGGAGATGAGAAACAAATGAGTCCAAGTTGGTCGGCAATCTTTTTTAATTCCGGCTGCCATTCCCAGGGCGTGTATGCCTTTTCATATAGTTTGTAAAGGGTTGTGCCGTCCCAGATTGTACCCTGATTTATTTTAAAACAATCTTTATCGCTATTAAGCGTGAGAGTATCCGGGGTATAAGTCTGCAGTTTAACAGCATCGGCACCGCATTCTTTAATTGCTTTTATTGATTCAACGGCAATATTGAAATCCTGGTTGTGATTGGCTGAAAGCTCCGCAATTATAAACACTTTACTGCTTTCGCCTATTTCGAAATCCCCGATTTTAAGTTTCATCACTCCGACCTTTCTAAAATATATTTTAGAAAAATGTGACCTTTGATCATTTCATCTCCGACCAGCGTGAATCCGGAAGAAGTAAAACTGTTGATCGAAACATTATTCTCGGGACGGATAAAAGCAATAATATTCTTCAATGATTTTTTCTCGGCGAAGATTCTGGCGCAACCCTGCTTAATAATTTTTTTAGAGAGTCCTTTTCCACGGTAGTTTCCTGATATACTTATGCTTGTTACTGCGTGATCATCGGATAATTCAAACCGTATCTGGCCTATAAACTCATCGTTCCGGTCAAATAGAAGAAAGAACCTGTAATTATCCTCAATAATTTTCTTTGCGAACCAGTTCCGGTGGTCTTCCCAGGAAATCTGTTCTACGTTTATAGAATTCTGTCTTACATCAGGATCGTTAGATAGATTGAATACCATTTCAGAATCCGAACCAACGGCTTTCCTGAAATAGAATCCATCTGTGCCGCAAACTTTTTCTATCAGGTATTTTACCGCGCGCCTCGATCCCTGTCCGTCAACATTTCCTTTTCCGATCCGGCTCAATTTTTTTCTTAAAGTTATACTTTCGAGTTTCTTTAACTGTTCATGAATTTTACGCAGGTGAAAATGATCGCTGTGCAGAATTGTATCGAGGAGGAATCCACTTTTCTTCCATTCGCGGATATTATTCATCTGGTTTTCGGCAACAGCAACAGCAATAGAAGGTGTTCCGGTAACCGTAAGCTCATAAAGCGTCTGGCCTGCAGCAGTAATTGCCAGATCGGATGCGAGCATTAAATCGAGCATCCGGCCGGCATCGGGTGAATAATGGAATTCAACGGAATCATTTCCAAGTTTTTCAATTTTCTCTATATTCTTAAATCCGCTGCCTATCACCACATTTTTTTTAACAGCCGGATAATTATCGATAAGGTCCTTAAGAATTCCGGGAGTCAAGTTTCTGATATCCTGACCTCCGAAAGTAATTAGGATAGATTCAATCTCCTTTTTGATTTTTCGTACCGGCACATTCCAGAATTCTTTTCTTATCGGAATATATTTTGCACCGAGGAGAAACTCATTCCCGTTTTTCTTATAAGGAAACGATTCGGCATTAATAGTACCGTTAAGTATTGTTCCTTCAGGGTAATCGATTCTCAGATTGTCGTCAATAAAAAGCGAATGGCCACCTAATTTATTAAGGTTGCCGTAATATTCTTTACCCGCGAGGTAAGAGTCGATAATTATCAGGTCGCTGTTATTCACCTCGGCCACCAGTCTGGCGGGATGAGTAAGCCAGTCGATTATTTCATACCGGCAGTTTAATAGCAGGGATTGAGCGTGTTTATCGCCGTTAACATAAATTGTAGGGAAAATATTGTGTTCCGTAAATGCCTCATAAATAGAGAGGCAGCGTGTTATATGCCCGTGACCGGTATTCTCGAATCCTTCGGTAATAATTGATACTTTCATCTGATCTCGAGAGCTTTTACTACCGCGTTGGTTATCCTCTTAAGGTCGTTCCTGTTTAATTCCGGGTAGAGGGGAAGAGAAATTTCTCTTTCGTAAAATTTTTCGGCTACAGGAAAGTCACCTTTCTTAAATCCGAAATTATTCCTGTAATAAGGCTGAAGGTGGACCGGAATATAATGAACCTGGAAAACCACACCCAGTTGTTTCAAGCGTTCGTAGTAAATTCTCTTGTCAATTTTCAGTTTGTCAAATTTAATTTGAAGCGGATAGAGATGATAGGCATGCTTTGAGTTATGCGCGGTACGAGGAATAATAAATCTTTTATCACCTCTGAAAAAATTATCGTAGTACTCCGCAATTTCACGGCGTTTCTTGAGAAATTTGTCCAGTTTTTTAAGTTGACTTATTCCGAGCGCACACTGAAAATCTGTAATGCGATAATTAAATCCGACCTCGTGCATTTCGTAATACCATGGACCGTCGTTCTTTTCCAGAGTTGTTTCATCTTTTGTCATGCCGTGAGTTCGGAGTATCTTAATCCGTTTATCGAGAGCTTCATTATTAGTTAGAATTGCACCGCCTTCACCCGTAGTAATATGTTTAACAGGGTGAAAACTTAAATTTACCGCGTCGGCATACTTCACCGCATAATGAAGATCTTTTTTATATTCAGCTCCGGGTGCGTGGCAGAAATCATTAACCAGTTCAAATCCGAATCTCTTTTTTAATTTTAGAAGGGCTTCCCAGTCGCATGGATGACCGGCAAAGTCGACTGCTACAACTGCTCTTACTTGAGTATTCCGTTCAGCGTAATAATTTAACCGGGCTTCAAGTTTAACCGGATCGATTGTGTATGTCTTTTCGTTTATATCTGCAAAATCAACTGTTGCGCCTACAAATACCGCGCAGTTTGCGCTGGCAAGAAATGTAATTGGAGAAGTAATTATTATATCACCTTTTTTCCATCCGAGTCCTAATGCAATCATATGCAGGCCGGCTGTACCATTGGCAACAACAGAGGCATATTCCGAACCAAAATAATCACACAAGGCCGTTTCGAATTGTTTGGAAACTGGTCCCTGGGTAATGAATTGAGAAGGTAAAACATCTAATACACTTTTTAAATCCGAAGAATCAATAGTCTGTTTACCGTAATAGTATGTTTTCAGGATTTGTGATTTTTTATGAGTAACTCTTTTCTTCATTTGATTTCTGTTTTTATGGTATCTGTTAATCAGTATTGTTTTTTGTTGATTTCTAATACCCAATGACATTATTCTTGATCAGTTCTTTCAATTCATCTATGGATAAAAACCATGGATTTGTGCCGCTGTTGTATTTAAATCCGAAATCACAAAATCTGCCCGGTGTACCGCTGCTTGAAAGTCTGAATTTTTCGGTATCCCACAATTTCAGCGCGTCGTTATCGCCAAGTTGAACCGAAGGCAGAATCACAAAATAATTTTCGAACTCAATTGTGTTAAGTGCGTCCGCTTCAGTTATCATCTCTTCATGGATTTTCTCGCCGGGGCGGATTCCAACTATTTCTATTTTACATTTCGAGTCAATTGCTGCGGCGAGATCCGTTATATTGAATGAGGGAATTTTCGGGACGAAGAGTTCGCCTCCCCACATCTTTTCCAGACATACCAGAACGAAATTAACACCCTCCTGAAGAGTTATATTAAATCTGGTCATCCGCTGGTCTGTAACGGGAAGGACTCCGCTCTTTTGCTTTTCCAAAAAGAAAGGGACCACCGAGCCGCGGCTTCCCATAACATTACCGTACCGGACAACCGAGAATTTGATATCGTGTGTTCCCCTGTAATTGTTAGCGGCAATGAATAATTTATCGGAAGTTAATTTTGTGGCGCCGTAGAGATTAATAGGCGCCGCAGCTTTATCAGTACTAAGAGCAATTACTTTTTTTACGCCGGATTCGAAGCATGCATTAATAACATTCTGTCCGCCGATAATATTTGTCTTAACTGCTTCGAAAGGATTGTATTCAGCAGCTGGAACCTGCTTCAGAGCCGCAGCGTGAATAACAATGTCTACTCCTTCAGTTGCGCGGATAAGTCTCTTTTCGTCTCTAACATCGCCGATGAAGTAGCGCATTAAGACCCCATCTTTTCTGAACCGGGGATCATTCTGCATCTCAAACTGTTTCAGTTCATCGCGGCTGTAAATAATTATTTTTTTCGGATTGAATTTCTTAAGAACCGTTTCAACAAACTTTTTTCCGAAGGAACCGGTCCCTCCGGTTATTAAAATTGTCTTTCCGTTCATAAATCCTCTTGTTTGAACAAGAGCAAATTTAGGAAAATTATCAGTCTAATTGACGTTAAAATGGGATAAATATTTAGAAGAGAGGCGCTCGTCAAAGCGCCTCATCATTTTATTAATTCAGGAAGAGGGGGCCGTCGGGACCGGTAGGTAGCCCGAGCCACATCCAGATCACCAATAACAGTGTCCAGAAAATCGTGAAGAGAATTGTGTAGGGAATCATTGTAGAAATTATTGTTCCTATACCGTACTTCTCGTTATATTTTTGGGCAAATGCAACTATAAGCGCAAAATAACTCATCATAGGTGTAATAAGATTGGTAACGGAATCGCCAATTCTGAAAGCTGCTTGTGTCAGTGCCGGATGATATCCGAGAAGCATAAACATCGGGATGAAAACAGGCGCCATAATTGCCCACTTGGCCGATGCGCTTCCCATGAACATATTTATGAATGCCGCCAGAAGAACAAACATTACTATCAACGGGATTCCCGTTAAACCGATATTTTTTAGAAATTGCGCACCCTCAATAGCTAATATTAGTCCGAGGTTGCTGTAGCGGAAAAAATAGACGAACTGTGCCGCAAAGAAAACCAGAACAATGTATGTAGCCATAGTACCCATCGACTTAATAATATGCTTCATCATATCCTTATCACTTCGTATCGACTTAACTACAATTCCGTATACAAGTCCGGGTACCAGGAAGAAAACGAGTATTCCAGTTATAATACCGTCAAAAAAAGGTGAATGAAGAATTTCACCTGTTTCAGGATTTCTGAAGAGACCGTTCTCAGGAATAATAGTAAATGCAAGTAATGCAATTACAACCAGCAGACTGATTCCTGCCCATCGCAATCCCTTCTTTTCGATCTGAGTCATTTCCTCAATTGCTATCTTTTCGGCATTACCCTCGTATTTTTTTAATCTGGGCTCGACTATTTTTTCTGTTACCCAGGTACCGACTACAACTATGAGGAATGCTGAAGCGAACATGAAATAAAAATTAACTGCAGCATTAATTGTAATGTTTGGATCAATTATCTGAGCCGCCGATTGTGACAGTCCGGCAAGAATCGGATCGACAGAGCCGATCAAAAAGTTTGCGCCGAAACCACCGCTAACTCCGCAGAAAGCGGCAGCCAATCCGGCCATAGGGTGTCTGCCGAGCGCATGAAATATTAGCGCGCCTAATGGAATCAATATCACATATCCGGCTTCCGAAGCCAGGTGTGATACTATTCCGGCAAACACAATTGTACCTGTGATAAGTTTGCGGGGTGCGTTTAGAACGAGCGAGCGGATCATCGACGTAAATAATCCGGAGCCCTCCGCAACACCGATTCCGATCATCACAGCGAGTACATATCCAAGCGGAGGAAAGTTTACGAAGTTATGCGTTACATTAGTGTAGATCCAGCGTAGTCCCTCTCCGTCCAGCAGGCTTTTTACTTTTATAATCGATCCGTCGGCCGGATGAGCTGCCTGCCAAACCAGCAGGTCGCCAAGCCAAGAAAAAGCCACTACTATTAAGGCAAGAATTCCGAAAAGCGTTGCCGGATGTGGAAGTTTGTTGCCGATGATTTCAATGTAATCAAGTGATTTGTTAAAAATGCGGGATGCAAATTTTGTTGAACTCAATAATACCTCCTTGTCTGTATCGGGTAGTGCTAAATTATAATTTTTGAACGGAAGTTAAAACGAAATCCGGTCAGTCAGTAATCTTTTTCGGAATACCTGCCGGAATGATCCTTTCGAAAGCGTCGATATAGCTTTTAGTACTGCCGTTAAGAATTAAAGCGCCGATCGATTCGGCATAAGTCCTAAGGACGAAATAGCCTTTAAAGGCAAAATGGAGTTTGCGGAAAATATCGTGTATAAAATATTCTTCACCTTCAAGCTTATACATCGGCATCCGGATCTTCTCCCCGTCGTAAAAGTGTTCGTGATTGACCGTTACCTTGTTGAGCGGATCGACTTTAATTTCTTCATGCCAAGAATGATCGGCTCCGAATAGCGTAATCTTTTTAAAACCGAGGTTAAGTGCCAGAAAAATGGAAGGGATTAAGACATTGTGAGGGCGGGGCATCCCGAGGTTCATTCTGAATAATAAATGTGAAATAAATCTTATACCTTCAACCGGTGTATTATTGTAAAAGGCGAATTTGATGTTTCCATTTTTTTTTACTTCTGAATGAAATGAAGAATCGACTGCCTGGGATGGAATAAATAGAGTCATCTTCCAGCCGGTTTTTGTTACAAGGGCATTTACAAGAGATTCTTTTTGTGTCCGGAAGTATTCGCTCGTTTTTTCCAGCCAGAATTCCGGCGCAGCCAGGACATAATATTCGGGTTTTATCGATTCATACTCATTCGATAGGGCAAAAAAATTGACGCAGAATTTTATTCTCTCTTTAATGAAAGAACCTGATTGTGCAAGATCGTTTTTAAGTCCCGGTCCGTTTGCAAGTATGACTGCATCATCCGCGATCACATCCTCTTTTCTTATCTTAACCACAAAATTTGAAAGCAATAGGATCTTAACGAAAGAAAATAATGATTGAAATATTTCCGATAATAATTTCTGGACCCTGTTCATTTTCATTTACCTTTTAAAGAAACCGGCTAAAGTTAACCATCTGTTCTTGATAAGGTATTCGCCTTTTTTGAATTCAAACTTAATAAAAAAGCCGAGAGCAATAACAATTGCGGCGGCTAATTTAAATATATATTCGGTCACTTTTAAAACATTGGACTTCATTCCCTCGTTTTTCAGCCGGTCACGTTCTCCGGCACCAACAGACCGCGAAATTTTCATTATTGAATCATGAGTAATACGGTTATTATCTATATGATGTTTGACCGAAAAACCGGGATGATATATAAATTTTTTTCCCATTTTTATCATTTGGGCAAAGATATATTTATCCTCGCTCCGGAAAAGCAATCCTGTGTTAAATAGACCGGCTTCGAGAAGAACTTTTTTTCTGAATGCCATATTGCATCCGTACGGGAATTTTGCGCCGGGATATTCGCAGATACTGTTCCCGAAATCTGCTTTTGTTACAAGTCCCCACATATACTTAGAAAGCCAGACCGGTTCGATTCCGGATTCGTAAACTGGAGTGATTTTTCCGCCGATAGCATCTATACCCGGATTGGAATTAAAAAAATCCAATGCGGTTTTCAAATAGTTGTAAGAGACCTCGGCGTCGTCATCGATGAATGCGATAAGATCAGCGTCCGATTCTTTAATTCCCCGGTTCCGGGCAGAAGATAATCCAGGCTCCTTTTCGAGGAAATACCTTACATTCAGTTCCGGGTGCGATTCAATAAAATTTCTGCTTATAGTTTCGGTGTTGTCCGTTGAATTATTGTCGATTATAATAATCTCGTAATCGGATTGAATGAGCGATTGTTTAACGAGAGCGTTAAGAGCAACCGGCAGAAATTTTTCACGGTTACGCGTACATATTATAACAGATATTTTGGGTGTCCCTGTCATCGGTTTAGAAGTTCCCTGAAAATCTTTGAGGGGCTTTTGAAGGATTTAATACTGGTCTTTATAGTTTCTAGTTCTATCTGCTCGTAAAAATGTACTGCTAAAAGCGCAATGGGGAAGGAAGCAACAAATGCGAGTTTTAAGAGAACCTCCGGAAAAGAACTTCCTGTAATTACAAGTTCCTGTACCGAAAAGAAAAGTATGGCAAGAAAAATTAACCGGAAGATCTTAAAATTTTCGTAACGGATCTTATGGTGCCGGTCGGCAAAGATATAGGTAACAAAATAGAATATCGCGAACGAAATAAGAGTAGTATAAGCGGCGGCGATCGTTCCGTAAATGGGTAAAAAGATTATGTTAAGGAGGATATTCAATAAGCCGGCAAATATTGTAATCAGAGCAACTATGTAGGTTTTTCCGGAAAATAGTAAGCCGTTGGATGCAACATTTCTCATTGCGCTTAAAACATATGCAAAGACTATTAACGGTACGTATTGATTTGCGGCAGCGTAGTTTTTGTTGCCGAGTATTAAAATTATCTCTTCGCTGAATATAGAAATAGCAAGCCCGCCCCATACTGTAACAAAGCACATATAAGTCATCAATTTGCTCAGGTATCTTTGACTGGAAGGATTGTTCTGTTCTTTAAACGCGGAAGGGAGCATTGCCTGATTGAAAGGGAGAATTAAAAACATATTAACAATCCCCGCAATCCTGTAAGCGATATCATATGTCCCGACCTCTTCCAGATTCAGATAATAATTAATCAGGTAACGGTCGCTCAGATTTAATATCATTATTCCGATTGTACTGAAAATGAGAGGCAGCCCGAATTTTAAAGCCTCTTTCAAAGCCTCAAATTCAAAAACCGGTTTCATCCTCACAATCATTCCCGGAAGAATTACAACAAGAACAACAACCTCGCTTATTAGATATGAATAAAAAATTCCGTAGACCGATAAATCCAGATACACAACAGTATAAAAAACCAGTCCTACAAAAGAAATAATCTTCAGAAGCGTAAGAAACGTATAAAACTTAGATTTCTCTTCGGCCCTCAGTTTATTAAGGAATAAATTGTTGAGGACTCGAATAAAACTTATATAGATAATGAAAGGAAGATATGCGGTCAGGTCGCGTGTTGATCCCGAGAGATTTAATAATGAAAGTCCGAAAAACTCAGCGGTTAAAATGAAGAATAAATTAACAAGAAGAATGAGTGAGGTAATTGAAAAGAAGACAGAACTTTTTTTCTCACGGTAATCCGGTTTGTTCTCAAATAGTATAAGCGAGTTTGCCTGTCCAAGGATTAATACTTCGGATATTATGTTTATTGTAATATCAAGGAGTCCGAAAATTCCTACTTCCGCTTTGGTAAGATAGTTTAGGTAGATGGGGAGTGTAATTATCCCCATTCCCTTGAGAGCAATGTTACCAATGCTGTAAATTGCAGAGTGTTTAAAGGTGCTTAGTACTTTTTCCTTCATCCTTCTTTTTTCTTATTGATAAGAACAAGAATTATTACTCCGCCGATTACCAGAATATTCAGAATCAAGGAAAGATATTTTCCTATCGTAAACCCCGCCGGCTGATAAATAAATTCGACTTTGTGTTTTCCGGCCGGAACTACAATACCCTGAAATCCGTGATTCGCTTTGTAAATTTTTGTTTCAGTACCATCGATATATGCTTTCCAGCCGGGCATATAAGTTGTCCCGAAGAATAGGAAGTTGTTTCCCGAAGCGTTAACATCCGCCGATAAATATTCATCTTTATACTCTGTAATTCTGGAATATACTTCAGAACCCGGTTTATCTATTTTGAAATCAGGATTTTCTACATAAGCAATTTCTTCCGGATCAAACCGGTTTTCTTTTATTGAGTTAAGAAGATCCATCGGTGCCATCTGGCCAACACTATCAACGAAATAAACTCTCGACAAAGAATTATCATTCAGATGAACAAACGTTGTTGAATCCGGCGACGTGTAAATTGTTGTGAAAAACTCGAACGGGAATGGTCTGTCGGTAACAAGATATTTTACACCGAGCATCTTCCAGAGTGTATAATTGGTTGGACCGATTACGTCCATTAAATCCTGATAACTTCTCGGTTTGGCGGCCGAATAACCGTAAAAATCTTCCATAAGGAAATAAACATTGAAATTGGAATTCTGTCCTATGCTACCGATTGTACCGTCTTGTTTCATATTCATTATTCTGTACGGCTCTTTTTCATTCTGCTGCTTGATCACTGAGATATAATCCGGTTCCCTGAATAGCTGATTGATATTAGAAATATCCTCATAGACAGCACCTCGATTACTTATCCTGAAAAGATCGAAAAGCATTAGTATCGTAATACCTGTTATTAGAAGTTCTTTGTTAATCTTCGATGAAACAAATGCAACCATTAATCCGAACGATAATGCCAGCAGCCCGAATGCAATCTGAAGATCGCCTGTAAACATATCGGACATATATTTCTGAAGGGCGAGAAACATCTGCGACTGCTGATTGTTCCCTAGCGACGATGCAAATTCCGACACCCGTGATGTAAACCAGGACGAAAAGCTGCTGCTGAATAATAACGTGATAATAAAAATCACAGCAAATGTAATTGCCGTTACTCTTAATCCCTTTTGAATTTTCTCGCTCTTTTCCTCTCTTAGACTGATAAGTTTCATTACACCGAACCCGGCGAGAACAGGAATAATTATCTGGACAACATGAAGTATCATTGATGGAACACGGAAATTATCGAAGAAGGGGAAGTAGTAATACATGAAATCATAAATTACCGGGAAGTTCTTACCGAAAGAAATGAGTATATAAAATATTACAACCCCTCCAAGGAATTGTATGACAGGCTCCTTTCTTCTTGTTATCATAGCAAAAATTGCTAGCGCAAATACAATCACACCCATATACATTGCCGCATCAACAAACGGCATCTGCCCGAAATATGTGTTTACTTCAGCGTCCTGATTTCCGGACAATGGACCGTTGTATGTAGACTTGCCGAATCCGTAAAACGAAGGGATAATAAACGTCATTACTTCGCCTGGGGAGAAGGACCAGCTCGTATTGTATTCATACGAATTTGATTGAGCGGGAGCTCCTGGATTTTGCAGTTCGGTTACACTTTTTGTCCCTCTCGTTGAGTAAGGTTTGTATTCATATAGTTGCGAATAAGTATCGAACGACATCATTAAAGCAACAATTCCGGCAATTAATGAAACCCCGAGAGTTTTAAAAAGCTGTTTCTGAAGAGGTTTGTCTTTAATTATAAATGATCGGATGAAATAAAAGATAAAATAAATCATTATAGTCAGAAGGAAATAGAATACTATTTGAACATGCGCTCCGAGCGCGAGCAGGTGAATGCCGATTATGAAAAAAAGTATATCAACCGGTTTGATCTTTTTCTGGAACCTGAAAAGCATCATAATAATAAATGGAAACACGGCGAGACTTTTTAATTTCGTAATATGCCCGATGAAATAAAGAACGCTTATTCCCGTACTAAATGTTACTGCAGCCGCTGTAAGGAAACTTACTCCCCGGCTCAATCCGAATTCCCGCATCAGGAAAAAAGTTGAAAAGGCAAGGATGATAAAACTAACTATGTATGTAATGCTGTAGTCATTCGTAATGGAGTAGAATCCGAGCGAAATAATTGAGTAAGCAGCCGAAGTAAGATCAAACCACCTTGGCGAGACGGCTGTAACAACAGCGGGCATTCCGCAAAAAATATGCGGATTCCACAATGAAAATCCGTCCCTCTCTTTCGTAGCATATTCACGAAGACTCTTACCCTGCAAAAAATCTCCCGAAGCAATAGTCTTGCTGCTAAAAATTACCGGAGCAAAGAAAAGTATTATAAGTAGCAGTAGAAGAATTAGAAAGAACGGCGTCTGAAATTTTTCAGGAATGATCCTGTTGAGTGAAAAACCGATCTCCGGACTCTTCTTCGTTTCCGATTTTTTTTGCTGTTTTGTCATTTAAGCTCCTGTAAAAAAATTAACGGGTTTATCTAAACATCGGATTTGTTACGATAATATTGTCTTGGCATAATTTATCCAGCTCATTTCTTTTGCTTTTTCGTCAACTCTCTCGCGCGGAATAGGGTTATCCAAAAACTTCTTCATTGTATTAAACATTGACTCAATATTTTCCGGCTCTGCAAGATAACCATTGTAGCCGTCATTTATAGTCTCGGGGAAATGACCTACACGCGTAGCAATTGAAGGAAGACTGAAGTTATAAGAGATCGATTCAACTCCGGAAGGAGTCGCTACATGGTAGAATAGCACGTTGCAGTCGGCTACCTGAAAGAACCTGTGTACCTCCTCGTTGCCAACGTAACGGTTTATTACAACCGCACTGTCACCGAGGCCGAGCTGGCCTATCAATTCGAGCGGGCGGTATTCTTTTTCGTCATCGCCTTTTCTAACAAGGATCTTCTTCAGAAGTCCGAATAAATTCTTTTTAATTTTTGTAGAGATTTTTTTCGGATCCAGTGTTTCCCAGAAGGATTCACCCACAATTAATAAAGAAACATCGTCTCTTTCTCTTGCCAGAAGAGCAAATGCTTTTATTACATTATGCAGGCCTTTATACTTTCTTATAAAACCGAAAAACAGAAAGACGTATTTTTTTAGCCCTAATTCGGCTTTCACTTGTTCCTTGTTGAAAACAGGATCGGGTTTAAACATATCGTATACAGGGTGGTATAGCTTAATTACGCTGCAGAGACCATCATCTATTGTACGTCGTTCGTTCTGAATCAGCTTGAATGATTTTTTAGGAAAGATAAATTTTAATTCATCAAAAGTTTTTAATGAGTGGACAATAAATGAATGCGGTCTTGAAAGAGCGTATCGAAGCATCATGTTGTCTATTAAACTCACTTCTTTCTGCGCGACTACATGAAGATCGAATATTATCTCTGCCCGGCTCGATTTTTTAAGTTGACCCGTAATATAGCCTATTGGCAGTCCCTGAATTGAAACCGACCACTGTACAACGATGATATCGGGATCAAGTTCTTCAATCAGTTTTACAGTCCTTCTCCATGAACCCGGATTATTATAATTTGTTACATAATGGACCGCGACATTCGATCCATCTAGCAAACTCTTTTTGCTGCTCCGGTCGATAAGGTCTCTCGGAAATATTGACGGATACATTTGTGTCCACGAGACAACGTGCACTTCGGCTTTCAGATTATCGAGAGCCTTTGCAAGCGAAGTAGTGTAGTTTGCAATCCCTCCTTTAAACTGCGGACCGGGTCCGAATATCACCACTCTTTTCATGGTTGAACGGAAAGTTGCAGAATGCATGAGGGAATAATTTTAATTGTCTTACGGATCATCGGATTTTATTTTCGCGTTTTAATTTATCTACAGCCACATCGTAAACTCTTCTCATTCCTTCCTCTAGGGAAATTTTGGGTTCCCATCCAATTAATTCTTTTACAAAGCTGATATCGCAGTAACGTGAATGTACTCCAACCGGTTTATCGAGCAGCGGTTTAATTGTAGGATTGTAGCCGGCAAAGCCGCTGAATACTTTTATAAGATCGGTA